>NZ_MAOC01000086.1 GCF_001884135.1 Bacillus nitratireducens
GACCTTGTCCCTGTGAGAGTAGGACGTCGCCAAGCAAAAACCTAAGTCGTTTCGACTTAGGTTTTTTTGTGTTTATTTTTATTTACCGAATGTTAAAATCTATAAATTTAATAACGCCAAAGATGAAAAAAGAATAAAATAGAGGCTGTTTAAAATAATAGCAATGATTTTTTGTGCTCCTGATTTTCCGAATGCTCCTAAAATAATACCTAAGATAGGAGGTATTATTTCTATCATAAGTATATATCTAAAATAATGAGAGTAGAAAAAATGGGATGATATAAATAAGTATTCAATAATTACAGCAATTATCGCGATAGAGAAACATAAATAGGATAATAGCACAGGTATTTTTTTCACGGTTATTCCTCCTTAGAAATTAAATGGTTATAATATAAGTTCTATTGATGTATAGAATACAAGAGTATATATACTTTGGTTGAAACATACTGAAGTCAATTAGACATAAAATAGATCTCTAGAAATATATATTCTAATTCCCTTTTCTTCTTGCATATAGTTGCAATTCTTCTTTTGAATATAACTAAAACACGAACGTTATCGATTGCTAATAAAAAAAACATTCGATTATTTGTTGACATTGTTTATGAAATATTGTTAATATAGCCATAGAAACAATAATATATAAGACCTCATATAATCGCGGGGATATGGCCTGCAAGTCTCTACCTAACGACCGTTATTCGTTAGACTATGAGGGAAAGTCACTCGGTATTTTTCTATTCACAAGGGATACGTATGCCTGAGTAGAGCGCTTTCTCTCATAGTAAAAGAGAAACTGTTCTATTTCAGGCTTTTTTTATTTGAATCGGGGGGATTCTAATATGAAATCACTAGTTGGAGTCATAATGGGAAGTACGTCAGACTGGGAAACAATGAAATATGCTTGTGACATTTTAGATGAATTAAATATACCGTATGAGAAAAAAGTTGTATCCGCTCATCGGACTCCGGATTATATGTTTGAATATGCAGAGACAGCTCGTGAACGTGGATTAAAAGTTATTATTGCTGGAGCCGGTGGAGCAGCGCATTTACCAGGAATGGTTGCAGCGAAGACGAATCTTCCTGTAATAGGAGTTCCAGTTCAATCAAAAGCGTTAAACGGCTTAGATTCATTATTATCCATCGTCCAAATGCCAGGAGGGGTTCCAGTTGCAACTGTTGCAATTGGTAAGGCTGGTTCAACGAATGCTGGATTACTTGCTGCACAAATACTTGGATCATTTCATGATGATATACATGATGCATTAGAGTTGAGACGAGAAGCTATTGAAAAAGATGTGCGCGAAGGTAGTGAGCTAGTATGACGAGAATCATTTTACCTGGAAAAACAATCGGCATTATTGGAGGCGGCCAGCTAGGAAGAATGATGGCATTGGCAGCTAAGGAGATGGGATATAAAATTGCTGTTTTAGATCCTACAAAGCATTCACCATGTGCACAAGTTGCTGATATTGAAATTGTTGCACCATATGACGATTTAAAAGCAATTCAGCATTTAGCGGAGATCAGTGATGTTGTCACATATGAATTTGAGAATATTGATTATAGATGTTTACAATGGCTTGAAAAACATGCTTACTTACCGCAAGGCAGTCAGTTGTTAAGTAAAACACAAAATCGTTTTACAGAAAAGAATGCGATTGAGAAAGCTGGGCTACCAGTAGCAACGTATAGATTGGTTCAAAATCAAGATCAGCTAACTGAAGCAATCACTGAGTTATCATATCCTTCCGTCTTAAAAACGACGACAGGCGGATATGATGGGAAAGGTCAAGTTGTTTTAAGAGGTGAGGCTGACGTTGATAAAGCGCGAGAGCTTGCGAATGCAGCAGAGTGTATTTTAGAGAAATGGGTGCCTTTTGAAAAAGAAGTATCAGTTATTGTGATTCGTAGTGTAAGTGGTGAAACGAAAGTATTTCCGGTAGCGGAAAATATTCATGTAAATAACATTTTGCATGAATCTATCGTTCCAGCCCGCATTACAGAAGAACTTTCTCAAAAAGCAATTGCTTACGCAAAGGTACTTGCGGATGAACTAGAACTTGTGGGAACACTAGCGGTAGAGATGTTTGCTACAGCTGACGGTGAGATTTACATTAATGAATTAGCACCAAGACCTCACAATTCAGGACACTATACACAGGATGCATGTGAAACGAGTCAATTTGGTCAACATATTCGAGCAATCTGTAATTTACCTCTTGGCGAAACAAATTTGTTAAAACCAGTTGTCATGGTAAACATTTTAGGCGAACATATAGAAGGGGTCCTAGGACAAGTGAATAGACTAACCGGGTGCTATTTACACTTGTATGGAAAAGAAGAAGCAAAAGCGCAGCGAAAAATGGGGCATGTTAATATTTTAAATGATAATATTGAAGTCGCTCTAGAAAAAGCGAAGAGTTTGCATATTTGGGACCATCAAGAACAACTGTTGGAGGGAAAAAGATGATTAATCGTTATACACGCCCTGAAATGGGTGCAATTTGGACGGAAGAAAACAAATTTAAGGCATGGTTAGAAGTTGAGATTTTAGCTTGTGAAGCATGGGCTGAGCTTGGCGACATTCCAAAAGAAGATGTTAAAAAAATTCGTGAGCATGCATCATTTGATATTGATCGTATTTATGAAATTGAAAAAGAGACACGTCATGACGTAGTTGCATTCACTCGCGCTGTATCAGAAACACCAGCATTAGGTGAGGAACGTAAATGGGTTCATTACGGTTTAACATCTACAGACGTAGTAGATACAGCGTTATCTTACATCTTAAAACAAGCGAATGAAATCATATTAAAAGACTTAGAAAACTTTGTAAGCATTTTAGCTAACAAAGCGAAAGAGCATAAATACACGATCATGATGGGAAGAACACACGGTGTTCATGCAGAACCAACAACATTTGGTTTAAAACTTGGTCTTTGGTATGAAGAAATGAAACGTAACGTAGAGCGTTTCAAACAAGCTGCTGATACAGTTCGCGTTGGTAAATTATCGGGTGCGGTTGGTACATACGCGAATATTGATCCATTCGTAGAAAAATTTGTTTGTGAAAACTTAGGATTAGAAGCAGCACCAATTTCTACACAAACATTGCAACGTGATCGCCATGCTCATTACATGTCAACACTTGCACTAATCGCAACATCTATTGAAAAGATGGCAGTTGAGATTCGTGGTTTACAAAAGAGTGAAACACGTGAAGTTGAAGAGGCTTTCGCAAAAGGCCAAAAAGGTTCTTCTGCAATGCCACATAAGCGTAATCCAATTGGATCTGAAAATATGACTGGTTTAGCTCGTGTTATCCGCGGTTATATGATGACAGCTTACGAGAATGTTCCATTATGGCATGAGCGCGATATTTCTCACTCTTCAGCAGAACGCGTAATTTTACCAGATGCTACAATCGCGTTAAATTACATGTTAAATCGCTTTGGTAATATCGTTAAAAACTTAACTGTATACCCAGAGAATATGAAACGCAATATGACAAGAACATACGGCTTAATTTATTCTCAGCGCGTAATGCTTACATTAATCGACAAAGGTATGGTACGTGAAGAAGCTTATGATATCGTACAGCCTAAAGCGATGGAAGCTTGGGAAACACAAGTACAATTTAAAGAGCTTGTAGAAGCTGATGAGCGTATTACGAGCAAGTTATCACAAGAAGAAATTAATGAATGCTTCAACTATGAGCATCATATGCAACACGTTGATACAATCTTTGAACGCCTTGGGTTAAACGAAGCGTAAAATTTCATATGGCACAGAATAGAGTCATTCTGTGCCATTCTTTATAAAAACATTATTCACATTTTTCAAACTACAGGGGGCTTGCGAAATGCAAAAGCTAGAATTGCTGTATGAAGGTAAGGCAAAAAGAATTTATCGTACAGAATCAGCAGATATGGTTTGGGTAGAGTACAAAGATAGTGCGACTGCTTTCAATGGGGAGAAAAAAGAGACGATTACAGGAAAAGGTCGTTTGAACAATGAGATTACAACTTTATTGTTCAGAAAGTTACAAGAAGTAGGAATAAAAACACATTTTTTAGAGAAGTTATCTGAAACAGAGCAACTTGTTAAAAAAGTGAGTATTATTCCTCTAGAAGTTGTCACAAGAAATGTAATTGCAGGAAGTCTTTCAAAACGATTAGGAATGGAAGAGGGAACTGTACTTGCAGAACCAATCGTAGAATTTTACTTCAAAGATGATGATTTAGGAGATCCGCTTGTAACGGAAGATCATATTCGTGTATTAAACGTTGCATCACCAGAGCAAGTAAGCGTATTACGAGATATGGCTCTACAAATCAATCAAGTGTTGATTGATCATTTCGCAAGCTGTCGTGTAAGATTAGTAGATTTTAAATTAGAGTTTGGTGTAACAGATGAAGGAGAAATCATTTTAGCGGATGAAATTTCACCAGATACTTGCCGTTTATGGGATGAAACGAGCAATGAAAAATTTGATAAAGACGTATTCCGTCGTGACCTTGGAAATTTAACAGAAGCTTATGAAGAGATTTTAAAACGTTTAGGGGGAATTTCACATGTATAAAGTTAAGGTATATGTAACGTTAAGAGAAAGCGTATTAGATCCACAAGGAACAGCAGTAAAAGGGGCACTTCATAGTCTTTCGTTCACAGAAGTACAAGACGTTCGAATCGGAAAATATATGGAATTAACAATTGATAAATCAGTATCTGACCTTGACGCAAAGGTAAAAGAAATGTGTGAAAAACTATTAACAAACGTTGTAATGGAAGACTTCCGTTATGAAGTTGAGGAGGTTGTCGCACAGTGAAATTTGCAGTCATAGTATTCCCAGGTTCGAACTGTGATGTCGATATGTTCCATGCAATTAAAGATGAGCTTGGTGAAGAAGTAGATTACGTTTGGCACGATAGAGAGAATTTAGATGAATATGATGCAATTTTACTACCTGGTGGATTCTCTTACGGTGACTATTTACGTTGTGGTGCTATTTCTCGCTTTGCTAACGCAATGAAAGCAGTGCAAAAAGCTGCTGAGCAAGGAAAACCAATTTTAGGAGTGTGTAATGGATTCCAGATTCTTGTTGAATCAGGATTACTACCAGGAGCACTAATGAGAAACGAAAACTTAAAATTTATGTGTCGCACTGTTCAGTTACGCGTTGAAAATAATGAAACGATGTTTACATCACAATATGAAAAAGATGAAGTAATCAATATTCCAATTGCACATGGTGAAGGGAATTACTATTGTGATGAAGCGACTCTTAAACAATTAGAAGAGAATAATCAAATCGCATTCCGTTATGTAGAAAATCCGAACGGTAGCGTTTCAGATATTGCTGGTATTGTAAATGAAAAGGGAAATGTACTTGGTATGATGCCACACCCAGAGCGTGCTGTAGATGAATTGCTTGGTGGTGCTGAAGGGTTAAAAGTCTTTCAATCTATCTTAAAACAGTGGAGGGAAACATATGTCGTTAATGCTTGAACCAAATCCAACACAAATTAAAGAAGAGCGCATATATGCGGAAATGGGGCTAACAGACGAAGAGTTTGCCATGGTTGAAAAGATTTTAGGCCGTCTGCCAAATTATACAGAAACAGGATTATTCTCTGTTATGTGGTCTGAACATTGTAGTTATAAAAATTCGAAGCCAGTACTTCGTAAATTCCCAACGACGGGTGAGCGCGTTCTACAAGGGCCTGGAGAAGGTGCTGGAATTGTAGACATCGGTGATAATCAAGCGGTTGTATTTAAAATGGAAAGCCATAACCACCCTTCTGCTATTGAACCATATCAAGGAGCAGCAACAGGCGTTGGTGGTATTATTCGTGACGTATTCTCTATGGGAGCACGTCCAGTAGCTCTATTAAACTCACTTCGCTTCGGTGAATTACAATCACCACGTGTGAAATATTTATTCGAAGAAGTAGTAGCAGGAATCGCAGGATACGGTAACTGCATCGGTATTCCTACTGTTGGCGGCGAAGTACAATTTGATCCATGTTATGAAGGAAATCCACTTGTAAATGCAATGTGCGTAGGTTTAATTAACCATGAAGATATTAAAAAAGGGCAAGCGCACGGTGCTGGTAATACAGTAATGTACGTAGGAGCATCAACTGGTCGTGATGGTATTCACGGTGCAACATTCGCATCTGAAGAGCTATCTGAAAGCTCAGAAGCGAAACGTCCGGCAGTTCAAGTAGGAGATCCATTTATGGAGAAACTTCTTATTGAAGCTTGCTTAGAACTTATTCAGTCGGATGCACTTGTTGGAATTCAAGATATGGGAGCTGCTGGTTTAACGTCATCTTCTGCAGAAATGGCAAGTAAAGCAGGTATGGGTATTGAAATGTACTTAGATGATGTACCACAGCGCGAAACAGGAATGACACCATATGAAATGATGCTATCTGAATCACAAGAACGTATGTTAATTGTTATAAAAAAAGGTAGAGAGCAAGAAATAGTAGATTTATTTGAGAAGTATGGTCTTGCAGCAGTTACGATGGGGAAAGTAACGGAAGACAAAATGCTTCGCTTATTCCATAAAGGTGAAAAGGTAGCTGAAGTACCAGCAGATGCTCTTGCAGAAGAAGCACCAATTTATCATAAACCATCAAAAGAAGCAGCATACTTTGCTGAGTTCCAGCAGATGAAAATGGAAACACCAAAAGTAGAAAATTATAAAGAAACGTTATTCGCTTTATTACAACAACCGACGATTGCGAGTAAAGAGTGGGTTTATGATCAATATGATTATCAAGTTCGCACAAGCACAGTTGTTACACCAGGTTCAGATGCAGCAGTTGTACGTGTACGCGGTACAGAAAAAGGATTAGCAATGACGACAGATTGTAACTCTCGCTACATTTATTTAGATCCAGAAGTGGGCGGTAAAATTGCAGTAGCAGAGGCAGCACGTAATATCGTATGTTCTGGGGGAGAGCCACTTGCAATTACAGATTGCTTAAACTTCGGTAATCCAGAAAAACCAGAAATCTTCTGGCAAATTGAAAAATCAGTAGATGGTATGAGTGAAGCTTGTCGCACATTACAAACGCCAGTTATCGGCGGAAACGTATCAATGTATAACGAGCGTAGTGGTGAAGCAGTATATCCAACACCGACAGTTGGGATGGTTGGACTTGTACACGATTTAAAACATGTAACAACACAAGAGTTTAAGCAAGCTGGCGATTTAGTTTACGTAATCGGAGAGACGAAAGCTGAGTTTGGTGGAAGTGAATTACAGAAAATGGTCCACGGCAAAATTTTCGGCCAATCACCAAGTATCGATCTAGATGTAGAATTAAAACGCCAAAAACAAGTATTAGAAGCAATTCAAGCTGGCCTTGTTCAATCCGCACATGATGTTGCTGAAGGTGGTTTAGCAGTTGCAATTTCTGAAAGTGCAATTGGTGCTAACGGTTTAGGTGCTAATGTGAAATTAGATGGAGAAGCAACAGCAGCATTATTCTCTGAGTCACAATCTCGCTTTGTTATAACTGTAAAACGTGAAAATAAAGAAGCATTCGAGAAAGTGGTAGAAGCAATTCAAGTTGGAGAAGTAACAAATACAAATGAAGTAACAATTCATAATGAAGAAAATGAAGTATTACTTACAGCAAATGTAGATGAAATGAGAAAGGCTTGGAAAGGGGCAATCCCATGCTTGCTGAAATAAAGGGGTTAAATGAAGAATGTGGCGTTTTCGGAATTTGGGGGCATGAAAATGCAGCACAAGTTTCGTACTACGGATTGCATAGTTTGCAGCACCGTGGTCAAGAAGGCGCAGGCATCGTCGTAAATAATGGGGAAAAAATCATCGGTCACAAGGGGTTAGGTTTAATATCAGAAGTGTTTTCAAGAGGTGAGCTAGAAGGATTAAACGGAAAATCGGCAATTGGACACGTACGATATGCGACGGCTGGTGGAAGTGAAGTTGCTAATGTTCAACCATTATTATTCCGCTTTTCCGATCATAGTATGGCGTTAGCTCATAACGGAAATTTAATTAACGCAAAAATGCTTCGCCGTGAATTAGAGGCGGAAGGAAGTATTTTTCAAACTAGTTCAGATACAGAAGTACTTTTACATCTCATTAAACGTAGTACGAAAGATTCTTTAATTGAAAGTGTAAAAGAAGCTCTAAATAAAGTGAAAGGTGCGTTCGCATACCTTTTACTAACTGGAAATGAAATGATTGTTGCGCTAGATCCGAATGGATTCCGTCCTCTTTCAATTGGAAAGATGGGGGATGCTTACGTTGTAGCATCAGAAACATGTGCTTTTGATGTAGTAGGTGCAACATACATTCGTGATGTAGAACCTGGTGAATTACTTATCATCAATGATGAAGGAATTCACGTAGATCGTTTTACAAATGAAGTAGATCATGCAATTTGTAGTATGGAGTACATTTACTTTGCACGTCCGGATTCTAATATTGCAGGTATTAACGTCCATGCAGCACGTAAAAACATGGGAAAACGTTTAGCGGCGGAAGCACCTATTGAAGCTGATGTTGTTACTGGTGTACCAGACTCTAGTATTTCAGCAGCAATTGGTTATGCGGAGGCGACAGGCATTCCATATGAGTTAGGACTAATTAAAAATCGTTACGTTGGACGTACGTTTATTCAACCTTCTCAAGAACTGCGAGAGCAAGGGGTTAAGATGAAACTTTCAGCAGTAAGAGGTGTAGTTGAAGGAAAACGAGTTGTTATGATTGACGATTCTATCGTAAGAGGAACAACAAGTAAACGAATTGTTCGTATGCTTCGTGAGGCTGGAGCGACAGAAGTTCATGTAAGAATTGCTTCACCACCTCTTAAATATCCATGCTTCTATGGTATTGATATTCAAACGAGAAAAGAATTAATTGCAGCAAATCATACAGTAGAAGAAATCCGTGAAATAATCGGTGCAGATTCACTAACATTTTTAAGTGAAGATGGATTAGTAGATGCAATTGGACGTCCATATGAAGGGAAATATGGCGGTCTATGTATGGCTTACTTCAATGGTGACTATCCAACAGCTCTTTATGATTATGAGCAAGAGCTTTTAGAAAGTATGAAATAAGAAGAAAAAAGCTTCTACTTCCTTTGATGTAGAAGCTAGCTTCTTTCTTAAAACGGCCCGCCCTGGATGGGGAGAAATTAAAAGACGAGGTGTAAATAACGATGGCGAATGCATATAAGCAAGCAGGAGTAGATATTGAAGCTGGATATGAAGCGGTATCTCGCATGAAAAAACACGTACAAACAACAATGAGAAAAGAAGTACTAGGCGGTTTAGGCGGTTTTGGAGGTATGTTTGATCTATCAAAATTTGCATTAGAAGAACCTGTATTAGTATCTGGAACAGATGGCGTGGGAACGAAATTGATGCTCGCTTTTATGGCAGATAAACATGACACAATTGGTATTGATGCAGTAGCAATGTGTGTAAATGATATTGTTGTCCAAGGAGCAGAACCGCTTTTCTTCCTTGATTATATTGCTTGTGGTAAAGCTGAACCTAGTAAAATTGAAAACATCGTCAAAGGTATATCAGAGGGCTGTCGCCAAGCTGGTTGTGCATTAATTGGTGGAGAAACAGCTGAAATGCCAGGGATGTATTCTACGGAAGAATACGATTTAGCTGGTTTTACAGTTGGAATTGTTGATAAAAAGAAAATTGTAACAGGTGAAAAAATTGAAGCTGGTCAAGTATTAATTGGCCTAGCATCTAGCGGTATTCATAGTAATGGTTACTCTTTAGTACGAAAAGTGTTACTAGAAGATGGCGAACTATCTTTAGATCGCATTTATGGACGCTTAGAGCTACCTCTTGGTGAAGAATTATTAAAACCAACGAAAATTTATGTCAAACCTATTTTAGAACTATTGAAGAAACATGAAGTATACGGTATGGCACATATTACAGGTGGCGGATTCATTGAAAATATTCCACGTATGTTGCCAGAAGGAATTGGTGCTGAAATTGAGCTAGGAGCTTGGGAAATTCAGCCGATCTTCAGTTTACTTCAAGAAGTTGGGAAACTAGAAGAGAAAGAAATGTTCAATATTTTTAACATGGGTATTGGTATGGTAGTAGCGGTGAAGGAAGAAGATGCAAAAGATGTTGTTCGTCTTCTTGAAGAGCAAGGAGAAACAGCTCGTATTATTGGACGTACTCTACAAGGGACCGGTGTTACTTTCAATGGGGGCACAGCACTATGAGTAGATTAGCAGTTTTTGCTTCTGGAAGTGGATCTAACTTTCAATCTCTCGTTAATGCGGTAGAAGAAAAAAGATTGGATGCAGAAATTAGTTTATTAGTATGTGATAAACCAGAAGCACGTGCTGTTGGACGGGCACATTATCATCATATTCCGTGTTTCGCCTTTTCAGCGAAAGCATATGAGTCAAAAGAAGCATTTGAAAAAGAAATATTAAAGAAGCTAGAAGAGTATGAAATTGATTATGTTATTTTAGCTGGATATATGCGCTTAATTGGACCGACTTTACTAGGAGCGTACGGTGGGAAGATTATTAATATTCATCCATCACTATTACCGAGTTTTCCAGGGAAAGATGCTGTTGGTCAAGCGTTAGAAGCAGGTGTGAAAGTAACTGGAGTAACGATTCATTATGTAGATGCAGGTATGGATACAGGTCCGATTATTGCGCAAGAAGCAGTAGTTGTTTCTGAAGGGGATACGAGAGAAAGCTTACAAAAGAAAATTCAACAAGTTGAACATAAATTATACGTAAATACAGTGAATCAAATTGTTCAGTCTGTGAAAGAACCAACTGTTAACTAACATACAACCAGGGGTGAAGGATAAATGAAAAAGCGTGCATTAGTAAGTGTTTCAGATAAAACAGGAGTAGTAGAATTTGTTAAAGGTTTACTAGAACAAGGGATTGAAGTTATTTCAACAGGTGGTACGAAAAAATTACTAGAAGAAAACGGTTTACAAGTAATCGGTATTTCTGAAGTAACTGGTTTCCCAGAAATTATGGATGGCCGTGTAAAAACATTACATCCAAATATTCATGGTGGTCTATTAGCAGTTCGTGATAATGAAACACATGTAGCGCAAATGAATGAATTAGGCATTCAACCAATTGACTTTGTTGTTGTTAACTTATACCCATTCAAAGAAACAATCGCTAAGCCTGATGTAACATTTGCTGATGCAATTGAAAATATTGATATCGGTGGCCCAACAATGATTCGCTCTGCTGCGAAAAATCATAAATTTGTATCGGTAATTGTAGATCCAGTAGATTACGATGTTGTATTAGCAGAACTGAAAGAGAACGGCGAAGTCAAAGAAGAAACGAAACGTAAATTAGCAGCGAAAGTATTCCGTCATACAGCGGCATATGATGCGTTAATTTCTAACTACTTAACAGAGCAAATGGGTGAAGAAAGTCCAGAAACATTAACGGTGACATTTGAGAAAAAACAAGATTTACGCTATGGAGAAAATCCACATCAAAAAGCAACATTCTATAAAGCGCCATTCGCTGCAACTTCTTCTGTTGCATACGCAGAACAATTACACGGTAAAGAATTATCTTATAACAATATTAACGATGCAGACGCAGCGCTTAGCATCGTAAAAGAATTTACAGAACCAGCAGTAGTAGCGGTAAAACATATGAATCCATGTGGCGTTGGAGTAGGAACTGATATTCACGAAGCATACACTCGTGCTTATGAAGCGGATCCAGTATCAATTTTTGGCGGTATTATTGCAGCTAATCGTGAAATTGATAAAGCTACAGCTGAAAAGTTACATGAAATTTTCTTAGAAATTGTTATCGCACCTTCTTTCTCACAAGAAGCTTTAGAAGTATTGCAAAGTAAGAAAAATTTACGTTTACTAACTGTAAATATTGAAAAGGCAACAAGCGCAAGTAAAAAGCTAACTTCTGTACAAGGTGGACTTCTTGTTCAAGAGGAAGATACGTTATCATTAGATGAAAGTACAATTTCAATTCCAACGAAACGTGAACCATCAGAGCAAGAGTGGAAAGATTTAAAACTAGCTTGGAAAGTTGTAAAGCATGTGAAATCAAATGCAATTGTTTTAGCGAATGATAACATGACAGTTGGTGTAGGTGCGGGACAGATGAACCGTGTAGGTTCTGCAAAAATCGCAATTACACAAGCTGGCGAAAAAGCACAAGGTAGCGCACTTGCATCTGATGCTTTCTTCCCGATGCCAGATACAGTAGAAGAAGCAGCAAAAGCTGGTATTACAGCAATCATTCAACCAGGCGGATCAATCCGTGATGAGGATTCTATTAAAGTGGCAGATAAGTATGGGATTACGATGGTGTTCACTGGCGTACGTCATTTCAAACACTAATAGAGGATGTTTAAAAGGTCCGGTCGAGATAACTGTCGCATGTCGTCGTTGCATTGCCAGTGCGGTACTCATGTAGGAAAGCTACACTCCGTGTCCTCCTGGCAAATGCGCCTCGACCTGCTCGGTTCTCTCGATCCTCCCTTTTAAACTTCTATTGATACGGATGTTTAAAAAGCCCGGTCGAGATAACTGTCGCATGTCGTCGTTGCATTGCCAGTACGGTACTCATGTAGGAAAGCTACACTCCGTGTCCTCCTGGCAAATGCGCCTCGACCTGCTCGGTTCTCTTGATCCTCCTTTTTAAACTTACATTGATATGAAAACAAACTAGGAGCATAGCTTCTAGTTTGTACTTATTTAATTATTGGGGGATGAAATATGAATGTTTTAGTAATTGGCCGTGGTGGGCGTGAGCATGCTTTAGCTTGGAAATTTGCGCAATCTGAAAAGGTAGAAAAAGTATATGTAGCGCCAGGTAATGAAGGTATGCGAGATGTTGCAACACCAGTTGATATTGATGAGAATGATTTCGATGCATTAGTCTTATTTGCAAAAGAGAAGAATGTTGAATTAACTTTCGTTGGACCCGAAATTCCGCTTATGAACGGAATTGTGGATCGTTTTAAGGAAGAGGGACTTCGTGTATTTGGCCCTAATAAAGCGGCTGCTGTTATTGAAGGTAGTAAAGCTTTTACAAAAGAGCTTATGAAAAAGTATGATATTCCAACTGCGGCATATGAAACTTTTACAGACTATGAAGAAGCAGTAAAGTATATTCAAAAAGTTGGTGCACCGATTGTAATTAAGGCAGATGGTTTAGCTGCTGGTAAAGGTGTAACAGTAGCGATGACGCTTGAAGATGCATTACAAGCTGTGAAAGAAATGCTGCAAGATGTCAAGTTCGGCGAAGCGAGCAAGAAGGTCGTTATTGAAGAGTTTTTAGATGGACAAGAATTTTCATTAATGGCATTTGTAAATGGAACAACTGTGCATCCGATGGTAATTGCTCAAGATCATAAACGGGCTTTTGATGGGGATAAAGGTCCAAATACAGGTGGAATGGGTGCATATTCTCCAGTACCACAAATTCCAGAATCAGCAGTTCAAGAAGCGATTCAAACAGTATTACACCCAACTGCCAAGGCGATGATTGCAGAAAACCGTTCGTTTACAGGTATTTTATACGCAGGTCTTATTTTAACAAATGATGGTCCAAAGGTAATTGAATTTAATGCACGCTTTGGCGATCCAGAAACAGAAGTTGTATTACCTCGCTTAGAAAATGATTTAGTTGATGTATGTAACGCTGTATTAGATGAAAGTGAGTTAACATTGCAATGGTCAGAGGAAGCGGTAATTGGTGTTGTACTTGCTTCGAAAGGATATCCAGAAGTATATAAAAAAGGTGACATTATTAACGGATTAGACGCATTGCAAGATGTGATTGTTTTCCATTCAGGCACAGCGATGAAGCATGGTGACTTTGTAACAAACGGTGGCCGTGTACTATTTGTTGCTTGTAAGGCGAATAGTTTACAAGAAGCGAAAGACAAAGTATATAAAGAAATCGGTAAAATTGAGAGTGATGGTCTATTTTATCGAAGTGATATAGGATATCGTGCAATTGGGCATGAGATGACGAGAAGCTAATATAAAAATCCCGCTGATTTCTCAGCGGGATTTTTTATTCATCTTTATCTTTTTTCAATTTTCCTTTTTGCTTTGCCATTTCTCGAAGCAAATACTCGATGTGTGCATTGACGCTACGAAACTCATCATTTGCCCATTTTTCGATGACTGCGTGTAATTCAGGATCAATACGTAATGGAAAGCTTTTCTTTTTAGCCATAATTATTTACAACCTTTTAATATAGGCTTCCTGTATTAATAACTGGTTGCGCACCTTTATCTGAAACGATGGCAACTAATAAATTGTTCACCATATTTGCTTTACGCTCGTCATCGAGTTCCAGTACGCCTTCTTCATCTAACATATGGATTGAATCTTTCGCCATCTTCACAGCACCTTCAACAATCTCTTTTCTAGCAGCTAATACTGCTTTTGCTTGTTGACGTTGGAGCATTGCATGGGCAATTTCTGTTGCGTAAGCTAAATGTGTTAAACGAGTTTCTAATACTTCTACACCAGCAATTTCAAGGCGTGCTTCTAGCTCACGCTTTAATTCTTCAGAGATTTCTTCAGTGTTTCCTCGTAACGTGATACAAGTTTCATCTTGGAAATTATCATAAGGATATTTTGTTGCAACGTGGCGGATTGCTGTTTCGCTTTGAATTTCTACGAATCGATCGTAATGTTCAACACCAAACATTGCTTTTGCAGAATCAACAACTTTATATACGATAACAGCTGCAATTTCAATTGGATTTCCCTCAACATCATTTACTTTTAATTTCTTACTGTTAAAGTTTTCAACACGTAAAGATACAGTTTGACGGAATGCAAACGGAATTGTTAAAAATAAACCGTTTTGACGAATTGTTCCTAAATAATTACCGAAGAACGTAATAACTTTCGCTTGATTCGGTTGAACGATACCGATACCTGTAGCTAAAACAGATGCTAATATGAGAACTAAAATAGCTATTACAAACATTTCTTGTACAAGGCAAAATACACCGATAGCGGCTAAAAATAAAATTCCAATAACGCCGAGAAATCCATTAACATAAAATACTTGTTTTTCTTTCATATGATCGCCTCCTGATATAAAAATGATATCACTTTTATATCATTCTATGCAAGGGGTTTACACCTAATTTTCTGAATTTTATCGCTTGATGTTTTTTATGTATGTTTTAGGGGTGAGAATAAGAATGTACGTTCTGTTTTGTGGTAAAATAAAGAAGACTTAACCGCCCACTGCAGCAGCTAAGTCTCTTTGAGAGCATCTTGCATCGTGACAAATGATTCAAAGCGGTTTTGCCAGGATTAATTCTTCAATCGCTGACTCAATCTCTTTGTCAGAAGTATCATAACTTCCATTTGACTTTGGTTTGTCATGACTGGAAGCTTGATTCACTTCTTCTTTAGCATGTCCTTTTTCAGTAAAATTCATGCTAGGCATTTTAAATGCGCCCATATTCATATATTTTCCAAACTTACATGCTTCAACGATAGGGCAGAAACGAACGATGCCCTCTGCAATTTTCATGGCACCAATCCATAGTAAAACTTTAGACCAAGTGCACCTAGGTTTACGTACGAGTTTAGCTGTACTACAACCGAAGAGGATAAGTCCGAGTGTGATTCGAATTAGAGCACTAATTGTACCGATGTTTTGCTTCATTAGAAAAACACTCCTTTTTGATGAACTTCGAAATAGAAATACTATTTCATTTGTTAGTATTCCGTATAAGTTTTTTGATATGTAATCCAACATTTAACGTTGAAAAAGATGTTGGAATGGGCGTGTGTGTAAGTAGCTTTTTTTGTTATAATGAAAGAATGCATAAAAGGGAGCGCGAAACTTGACTCGCCTTTGTGAACAGATGTAGTAGAAGAACTTCAAAAATCCTAATAAAAACTAACTGCTTTTTTGAGCAGGGATATAGATATGATTAGAAAAAAAGAAAGGGTGTTTTCATGTACGATATTTCCAAATGGAAACATGTATATAAGCTAGATCCAAATAAGGAGCTAAGCGATGAACATTTAGAAATGATTTGTGAGTCTGGAACGGATGCTGTTATTGTGGGCGGAAGTGATGGTATAACAATTGATAATGTATTACACATGCTAGTTAGCATCCGCAGATATGCAGTTCCTTGTGTGTTAGAGGTTTCTGATGTGGAGGCAATTACACCAGGATTTGATTTTTATTATATCCCAAGCGTTTTAAATAGCCGAAAAGTAGAATGGGTAACAGGTGTTCATCATGAGGCATTGAAAGAATTTGGGGATATTATGGACTGGGACGAAATTTTCATGGAAGGGTATTGTGTTTTAAACCCTGAAGCGAAAGTAGCCCAGCTTACAGATGCGAAATGTGATTTAACAGAAGATGATGTGATTGCATACGCGCGTTTAGCAGACAAGTTATTACGTTTACCGATATTTTATTTAGAATACAGCGGTACGTATGGAGACATTGAACTTGTTAAAAATGTAAAAGCAGAATTGAAACAAGCTAAGCTATATTATGGCGGTGGAATTTCTAATGCAGAGCAAGCGAAAGAAATGGCGCAGTATGCTGATACAGTAGTTGTTGGAAATATTATTTATGATGATATAAAATCCGCGTTAAAAACAGTTAAAGCAGTAAAAGGAGAGTAGGTGCAGGCGTATATGAGTACGACAGATAGGTTATTAAATGGTTTAAATCCAGAGCAACAAAAAGCAGTACAAACAACGAATGGACCACTTCTATTAATGGCAGGTGCAGGTAGTGGTAAAACACGTGTGTTAACACATCGTATTGCGTATTTACTTGGTGAAAAAGGTGTAGCACCATGGAATGTACTAGCTATTACCTTTACAAATAAAGCAGCTCGTGAAATGCGCGAGCGTATTGATACACTTGTCGGACCAGAAGCAGAAGATATTTGGATTTCTACGTTCCACTCTATGTGTGTACGTATTTTACGACGTGATATCGATCGTATTGGTATTAATCGTAACTTTACAATCTTAGATTCAGGCGATCAGTTGACTGTAGTCAAGAAAATTATGAAAGAGCGCAATATTGATCCGAAAAAATTTGAGCCGCGCTCTATTTTAGCTGGTATTAGTAATGCGAAAAATGAATTGTTATCTGCAGATAAATATGCGAAAAAAATTACAATCGCTGATCCATATGAAAAATTAACGAGCGATGTATATACAGAGTATCAAAAACGTCTTTTGAAAAATAATTCATTAGACTTTGATGATTTAATTATGACAACGATTCAGCTATTTGAACGTGTTCCAGAAGTACTAGAGTTTTATCAGCGTAAGTTCCAATACATTCACGTGGATGAGTATCAAGATACGAACAAAGCGCAGTACCTTCTTGTTAAACATTTAGCAACACGTTTTAAAAATTTATGCGTTGTAGGTGACTCAGATCAGTCTATTTATCGCTGGCGTGGGGCTGACATTTCTAACATTTTGTCATTCGAAAAAGACTATGAGAATGCGCAAGTTATTCTGTTAGAACAAAACTATCGTTCGTCACAAAATATTTTAAATGCAGCGAATGCTGTTATCGAAAAAAATACGAATCGTAAACCGAAGAAATTATGGACAGATAATCAAGTTGGAAGCAAAATCTCGTATTACCGTGCTGCAACGGAAAAAGACGAAGCATATTTTGTTGCGAAAAAAATTCGTGACGATATTCAAATGGGGAAACGAAAATATACTGATTTTGCAGTATTATATCGTACAAATGCCCAGTCTCGTATGGTCGAGGAAATTTTCCTGAAATCTAATATTCCTTACAAAATTGTCGGCGGTACGAAGTTCTACGATCGTAAAGAGATTAAAGACATTTTGGCGTACTTACGTTTAATTGGGAATCCAGATGATGAGATTAGTTTCGCACGTATTATTAACATGCCGAAGCGTGGAATTGGTGCAACTTCTATCGATAAAATTATTAATTACGGTGTACAAAATGGAATTTCATTAACTGCTGTGTTCGATGAGATTGAACATGTTGGAGTAAGTGCGAAAATTACAAAGGCAGTAAAAGAATTCGCAGGTTTATTACACAACTGGGTAAATATGCAAGAGTATTTATCTGTTACAGAATTGGTTGAAGAAGTTATTGAAAAGACAGGCTATCGCGACATGCTGAAAAATGAGCGTACTTTAGAAGCAGAAGGTCGTCTAGAGAACTTAGATGAGTTTTTATCTGTTACGCAAACATTTGAATCTCAAAGCGAAGATAAGAGCCTTGTTGCATTCTTAACAGACTTAGCGCTTGTTGCTGATATTGATCGTGTAGATGAAGATCCAACTGCTGGTGAAGAAGTTATTTTAATGACGATGCACTCAGCAAAAGGATTAGAGTTCCCAGTTGTCTTTATTGTTGGTTTAGAGGAAGGGATATTCCCGCATACTCGTTCTCTGATGGAAGAAGATGAAATGCAAGAAGAACGTCGTCTTGCTTATGTAGGTATTACTCGTGCAGAAGAAGAATTATATTTATCCAATGCACAAATGCGTACTTTATTTGGTAGAACAAGTATGAACGCATCATCTCGATTTATTACAGAAATCCCGGCAGAACTAGTGGAATCATTAAATGAAACAGCGCCGAAGCGTGAAACTTCGTTTGGGGCAAAAGGAAGAACGAAAAGTACAACAACAAGTACAACTACAACACGTTCTCGTTCAGCTTTCGTACGTCCTGCAGCTAAGACAACGGGCGGCGAACAAATTGGCTGGGCGGTAGGTGATAAAGCTTCCCACCAAAAATGGGGAGTCGGTACAGTTGTAAGTGTAAAAGGTGAAGGTGATGCAAAAGAATTAGATATTGCGTTCCCAAGCCCAATTGGTGTTAAACGTTTATTAGCAAAATTTGCACCTGTGACGAAACAATAGGAAAGGAATGAGGATATGTCAAAAGAGATAGCAAAAAAACGTATAGAAGAACTACGTGATTTGTTAAATACATTTAATTATCAATATCACGTATTAGACAATCCTTCTGTTTCTGATGCGGAGTATGACCGTAATATGCAGGAGCTTATAAAATTAGAAGCAGAGAACCCAGAGTTTATGGGTGAAGACTCTCCCTCCATTCGCGTTGGGGGGACTATTCTTGATATATTTGAAAAGGTAACGCATAAATCACCAATGTTAAGTTTAGGAAACGCGTTTAATGAAGGAGATTTGCGTGATTTTGATCGAAGAGTACATCAAGGAATTGATGATGCGAATGTAAGATATATATGCGAATTAAAAATTGACGGACTTGCTGTTTCACTTCATTATGAAAAAGGACGCTTCATTCAAGGAGCAACACGTGGTGATGGTATAACGGGTGAAGATATTACCCAAAACTTAAAAACGATTAAAGCTATCCCACTGCGTTTAAATGAAGAAGTAACGTTAGAAGCACGAGGCGAGGCCTATATGCCGAAGCGTTCATTCGTTAAGTTGAATGAAGAGAAAGAACAAAATGGTGAAGATGTATTTGCAAATCCACGTAATGCGGCAGCAGGATCGATACGTCAACTTGATCCAAAAATTGCAGCAAAGCGTAATTTATCTATGTTTGTGTATGGTCTTGCTAATGTAGAAGAAAAAACAATTCCATCCCATAGTGAATCACTGGATTTCTTAGGTGAGCTTGGATTTAAGACGAATCCAAATCGTCGCACATGTGAAACAATCGAAGATGTAATAGCCTATGTAGAAGAATGGCAAGAAAAACGCCCGCATCTTGATTATGAGATTGATGGAATCGTTATAAAAGTAGACGATGTTGCTCTTCAAGAAAGCTTAGGAACTACAGCAAAGAGTCCAAGATGGGCGATTGCTTATAAATTCCCGGCTGAAGAAGTTGTTACGAGATTAACAGGGATTGAATTAAGTGTCGGCCGCACAGGGGTTGTAACACCAACTGCAGAGCTAGAGCCAGTGCGAGTAGCTGGAACTGTTGTTCGTCGTGCTTCTTTACATAACGAAGATTTAATTCGTGAAAAAGATATTCGAATCGGTGACTACGTTGTTGTGAAAAAAGCTGGAGATATCATTCCTGAAGTTGTGAACGTTATTTTTGATAAGCGTACTGGTGAGGAAGAAGAATATCATATGCCAACGCATTGTCCAGCGTGTGAGAGTGAACTTGTTCGTTTAGAAGAAGAAGTAGCACTTCGATGTATAAATCCGGCTTGTCCAGCTCAAATTCGTGAAGGGTTAATTCATTTCGTTTCAAGAAATGCAATGAATATTGATGGACTTGGAGAACGTGTAATTACACAACTTTTTGATGCGGATTATATTCGTACGTTTGCTGATTTATATTCATTGACGAAAGAGCAGTTACTACAGCTAGAACGTTTCGGTGAAAAATCAGCAACAAATTTAGTCCAAGCAATTGAGAGTTCTAAGGAAAACTCATTAGAGCGGTTATTATTTGGTCTGGGTATTCGTCATGTCGGTGCGAAAGCGGCACGCACATTTGCTGAGCATTTCGAAACGATGGATGAGCTTGTGAAAGCGACGGAAGAAGAACTAAAAACAATTAATGAGATTGGTGAAAAAATGGCTCAATCCGTTGTAACGTATTTCGATAATGAAGACGTATTAGAGCTATTACAACAATTTAAAGAGTATGGCGTGAACATGGCATACAAAGGTATAAAAATTGCTGATTTACAAAATGTTGAATCGTACTTCGCAGGAAAAACTGTCGTCTTAACAGGGAAATTAGAAGTTATGGGCCGCAGTGAAGCGAAGAAGAAAATTGAGGCATTAGGTGGAAAAGTAACAGGAAGTGTTAGTAAAAGTACGGATTTACTTGTTGCTGGTGAAGCTGCTGGTTCGAAGTTAGCACAAGCAGAGAAGCACAATGTTGAAGTTTGGAATGAAGAGAGGTTCTTACAAGAGCTGAATAAGTAAGAGGTGCAAACTTACGATGAAAAAAATAGCGTTAGCGGTATTAAGTCTTAGCCTACTTGTAAGTGGGTGTAGCATGGGTTCTAACAAAGATGAAAAAACAGTTGAGAAATCAGGGAAAGCGAAAGAGCAAGCTGTTATCTCAAAATATTCCATTTCGGATGAATATTATAAGACAACATTTCCATTTGATCCAGGTCGTGCACGTGGTTTAGTTGGACAAAGTTTGAACAATCGTCTAGATATAGATGAATTTGAAACGGGACTAATGCGCATTGCGAAAGAATCATTTAGCACGAAAGATTATTTCTTTAAAGGCGGAAAGTTTCTAGAGGCTCAAGATATACAAATGCTTGTAAAAAGAAAGCGTACAGATGCCGAACAAAAAGAGCTAGAGGATAAGTTGAAAAAAGATGCAGTTAAATTTCCAAATATCGGACTGAATCCAGCCTTAAGTGAAGGTTCGGAGTCACTAGAAGTAAAAAATACAAAAAATCCAATGTATATCTCAAATATTTTGGAACATGACTATTACTTACAAAATGGTGATAAAAGTACTGAGCCTGATGGTGTTGTAGTTGGATTAGCGATGAATTCGGTTCATTATTACGAGGAAGAGCATGGTTATCCGCGTGAGGCTAAAATCGAGCAAGAAAAAATGTTAGCTGAAGGGAAAAAAATGGCACAAGAAATCTTGAAAGCCATGCAGCAAAAAAGCCCTGGAATAAAAGATGTTCCGGTTACATTTGCAATTTATCGTCAAGGTCCAAAGTCTTCACTTGTGCCAGGGAATTTTGTTTCTTATGCTAAGGTAGAAAAAGGTAGTGAAACGGTTGAGGATTGGAAGCCGATTAATGAGAAATACTATTTGTTCCCGTCTGAACAAGCAAAATCGGATAATAAACGTGAAGATCTTGCAAGGGTGTCAAACTTTAAAGCGAAATTAAGTGAGTATTTCCAAGGCGATTATACAGCTGTTATCGGTACTGGAATGTATAGAGATGATGAATTAAAAGAAATGAAGCTCGATATTCCTGTTCAATTCAATGGGGAAGCTGAAGTGATTGGCTTTACACAATATGTAGCGGGACTTGTTATGGAATACTTCCCAAATTATATGAGAGTACAAGTGACAATTAAATCAGTGGAACGTCCAGAAGCAATTATTATACGTGAAGCGAAGCAAGATGAACCACTTGTGAAAATTTTAGATTAAAGATGAAAGCTGTTTCTATAAAGGAACAGCTTTTTTTCTTGAAAAATTTTGTTATAATTTTAAATGTTACAAATAAAGGGGTAAGGGGTAAGATCATGGAAGAACTAAGCTTTCAAGTCATTATTTTATTAATTGCATTCGGGTTTTTAGCTGCTTTTATTGATTCGGTTGTTGGAGGAGGAGGGTTAATTTCGCTTCCTGCACTTATGTTTGTCGGTTTATCACCAGCTTCGGCAATCGCAACAAATAAATTAGCTGCAACGATGGGGACGCTTACGAGTACAATTTATTTTATTCGATCAGGTAAGGTTGATTTTCGAATTGTAGGAAAGTTAATCCCGTTAACTATTATTGGAGCAGTTGCAGGTGCTTTAGTAGTAAAGTTTATTCCGCCTGATATTTTGCGTCCACTAGTACTTGTGATGTTGGTTTTTATTGCCATTTATATTATTGCGAAAAAAGATTGGGGAAGTGCATCTACCTATAAAAAGATGACAAAAGGAAAAACATTAATGTTTTTCTTTGTTATTTTAATGATTGGGTTTTATGATGGATTTTTTGGACCGGGGACAGGATCCTTTTTAATTTTTGCATTTTTATTAATTGGTTTGGATTTTATTCAAGCGGCAGCATCTGGAAAACTTTTGAATTTCGTTAGTAATATCGTATCTTTAATTACTTTTTTATTTTTAGATGTGATTCATTTTGAATACGGTATTATTATGGGGTTATCAATGATTTTAGGTGCTTATTTTGGATCGAAGTTTGCGGTTCAAAAAGGTGTTGGATATGTAAGGACTTTATTTTTATTAGTTACTATTTTATTGATAGGGAAAAATGTTTTGGAATATACTCATATTTTGTAGATTCATACGTATGTATGAATCTCTTTTTTTTTATTATATTTTAAAAATTTATTAATTTTTAAAATATAAGTCTAGGAATATTTGAATAAATCTAAATTATCGTGTAGAATAATGTTGTAAAATGTAAACGTTTTTCTAAGGGGAGGCTAAAAAAATGGTAGTAGCATACAAACATGAGCCATTTACAGATTTTTCAGTAGAGGCTAACAAATTAGCGTTTGAAGAGGGTTTAAAGAAAGTAGAATCTTATCTTGGACAAGACTATCCATTAATTATCGGGGGAGAAAAAATCACTACAGAAGACAAAATTGTTTCTGTAAACCCTGCAAATAAAGAGGAACTTGTTGGTCGCGTTTCAAAAGCAAGCCGTGAATTAGCTGAAAAAGCAATGCAAGTAGCGGATGCAACATTCCAAACTTGGAGAAAGTCAAAACCAGAAATGCGTGCAGACATTTTATTCCGTGCTGCAGCAATCGTTCGTCGTAGAAAACATGAGTTCTCTGCTATTCTTGTAAAAGAAGCAGGTAAACCATGGAATGAGGCAGATGCTGATACAGCAGAAGCAATCGACTTTATGGAATATTATGCTCGTCAAATGTTAAAATTAAAAGACGGTATTCCAGTAGAAAGCCGTCCAATTGAATATAATCGTTTCTCTTACATTCCATTAGGAGTAGGTGTTATCATTTCTCCTTGGAACTTCCCATTCGCAATTATGGCAGGTATGACAACAGCTGCTTTAGTTTCTGGTAACACAGTATTACTAAAACCAGCTAGTACAACTCCTGTAGTAGCAGCGAAATTTATGGAAGTATTAGAAGAAGCTGGTTTACCAGCTGGCGTAGTAAACTTCGTTCCAGGTAATGGTTCTGAAGTTGGTGACTACTTAGTAGATCACCCTCGTACACGTTTCGTTAGCTTCACTGGATCTCGTGATGTAGGTATCCGTATTTATGAGCGTGCAGCGAAAGTAAACCCAGGCCAAATTTGGTTAAAACGTGTTATCGCTGAAATGGGCGGTAAAGATACAATCGTTGTTGATAAAGAAGCAGATCTTGAATTAGCAGCTAAATCTATCGTTGCATCAGCATTCGGATTCTCAGGACAAAAATGTTCTGCATGTTCTCGTGCAGTAATCCACGAAGATGTATACGATCACGTATTAAATCGTGCTGTTGAATTAACAAAAGAATTAACAGTAGGTAACCCAGAGGCGAAAGATATCAACATGGGACCTGTTAATGACCAAGCTGCATTCGATAAAGTAATGAGCTATGTTGCAATTGGTAAAGAAGAAGGTAAAATCGTATCAGGTGGCGAAGGAGACGACTCTAAAGGCTGGTTCATCCAACCAACAATCGTTGCTGACGTTGCAGAAGATGCTCGCTTAATGAAAGAAGAAATCTTCGGACCAGTAGTAGCATTCTGTAAAGCAAAAGACTTTGATCATGCACTTGCAATTGCAAACAATACAGAATACGGTTTAACAGGAGCAGTTGTTACTAACAACCGTGACCATATTGAAAAAGCACGTGAAGACTTCCACGTTGGTAACTTATACTTCAACCGTGGATGTACTGGTGCAATCGTAGGTTACCAACCATTCGGTGGCTTTAACATGTCTGGTACAGACTCTAAAGCTGGTGGCCCTGATTACTTAGCACTTCACATGCAAGCAAAAACTACTTCTGAAACTTTATAAGAAATAGTAGAAAAGATCTTCACAGACTGTGAAGATCTTTTCTTTTTGAGAAACTCTCGATAATAGAAGCTAGTTAATTTCAATTAAGAAAGGGTTACCGAATATTACTATTTGTTCTTTGGAATTAGTTAAACCCTATTAATAGTGGGATAAACATGTAAATAGAAACAAAACAGCGAGAAAAATTGACTTATTAGTCATATTTTTTAGTATTCATTTTGAGAATTTCCTGTATAATACAATTTGAAAGAAAATCTATGGTTAGACAAGAGAACACTCCTTTCGGTTTTGCTCACTGAAAGGGGTGTTTTTTTACGTCGCCAAAAACTCTGCTGTACTCGTTACATTTGCGTATACTCCATTTAAACTCGCCAAAATTGTATTATGAATATAAACAGCTGGTATAGTAGCATTCTTAAATGAAAGATCTTTTGTAGCACAAGCATCGTGTATTAGGGTACAGTGAAGGCCAAAATCAAAAGCAGCCCTTACCGTAGCATCAATACACATATGGGTCATCATCCCGCATATTACGACGTGCTCAATTCCTGAACGTTGTAATCGTTCTAGAAGATCAGTTTCTCGAAAGCTATTTGGATAATGTTTAAGGATAACGGTTTCCTCTCTAAGTGGACGGACATTTTCATGAATATGGACACCTTCTGTATTGGGTAGGAAAAAAGTAGCGTTATCTTTTATAGCTACATGCTGGATATGAAAAATAGGTTCGTTTCTTATTCTAAAATGTTGCAGTAGCTGATTAGCATATTCACTTGCTTCTACTGGATTACGTAATTCCATCTTTCCATTTGGAAAATAATCATTTTGAATATCGACGAGCAAAAGGGCTGTTTTCATATATTCATCTTCCTCCGAGTTTCATATTCAAATAATGTTATTCAATTCATAGAGAGGATTCTCCTTTTAAAAAATATGAGGGAGGAGAATTTAACATAATATTGTATTGTAATTTTTTATTTGAAAATTTCAATAGAGAAATAATTAATATTTTTCCGAAAAATGTATTGACTCTTATTATTCTGAGTTCTATAATGAGAATTAATTAAATGACAATTAAATCGATACACTCTTATCCAGAGAGGTGGAGGGACTGGCCCTACGATACCTCAGCAACGGGTTTTTTAATACCGTGCTAATTCCAGCAAGCTTAAAGTAAGCTTGGAAGATGAGAAGATGTGAACGAGTACATATAAGTGCTCTCCTTCTTATCTTTTACAAGTGATAAGAAGGAGAGCACTTTTTATTTTACCTCGAAAGCTCTACTTCAAGTTTTACAGCATATAGGAGGGAAGAAAATGATTTCTTTTAACAATATAAGTAAAGTATATGAATCAGGTGGGCAATTTGTTCATGCAGTGGAGGATGTAACGCTATCAGTTGAAAAGGGAGAAATTTTTGGCATTATCGGATTTAGTGGTGCTGGAAAGAGTACGTTATTACGTTTAGTAAACATGCTAGAGAGACCAACTGAGGGAACGATTTCAATAGATGATAAAGATATTACATCATTATCGACGAAAGAATTAAGGAAGCTAAGACAAAGAATCGGGATGATTTTTCAAAGTTTTAATTTATTTAATTCAAGAACAGTGTTTGGGAATATTGCTTATCCATTAAGGTTAGCGAAAGTATCAAAGAATGAAATAAAAGAAAGAGTAAATGAACTGCTGAAGTTTGTAGGATTAGAAGATAAAGCAAACTATTATCCAGAGCAACTATCAGGTGGTCAAAAGCAACGTGTTGGTATTGCTAGGGCACTTGCAACATCGCCAGATATTCTTATATGTGATGAGGCAACATCAGCTTTAGATCCAGAAACGACGACAGAGATATTAAACTTATTAAAGAAAGTAAATCGAGAATACAATGTAACGATTCTTCTTATTACACATGAAATGCACGTGGTGAAAGAAATTTGTCACCGTGTAGCTGTAATGGAGAAGGGGAAAGTTATTGAAGAAGGGAAACTATTTGACGTTTTCACACAACCAAAAACAAAAACAACTCAAAACTTTGTACGTTCTGTTATTAATGATCACTTACCGGAAAGTGTGCTAGCGAAAATTCAAAACGGAGGTCAGATTTACCGCTTAACGTTTACTGGTGAGGAGACAGGACAGCCTGTACTATCATATATTGCGAAAAATTATAACGTTGATGTAAATGTTCTTTACGGAAATATTATTGAACTCCAAAATGTTTTATTTGGAAATCTTCTAGTAGAACTACAAGGTGAACAAAGAGAGATTCAAAAAGCATTACAACATCTAAGACTGCAAGTGCAGCTGAAGGAGGTAGAAGCTCATGCGAGTTGATTGGAGTATATTTTGGCCTCGCATATTAGATGCGACGGGGGATACCCTCTTAATGGTAATTGTAACTCTTATATTTGCTACAATTCTCGGTATACCTCTAGGTTTACTGTTGTATGTAACGAGAAAAGGAAACTTTTTAGAAAATAAATGGGTCTTTTCTATTCTTAATATCATAATTAATACAATTCGTCCGGTTCCATTCATTATCTTTTTAGTAGCTTTAAGCCCACTAACAAGAAGTGTTATCGGAACGACGATTGGAACAGCAGCAGCAATCTTCCCAATGACGTTAGTTGCATCAATTGGTATTGCTAGAATGGTTGAAACAAATCTGGTTTCTGTTCCGAAAGGGGTAATTGAAGCAGCGCAAGCAATGGGAGCTTCACCAATTAGAATTGTTTTTGAAATTCTTGTGCCAGAAGCGTTAGCGCCATTAATCTTGGGTGTTACGTTTATGACAGTTGGTTTAATTGAATTTTCTGCAGTTGCTGGGCTTGTCGGTGGTGGCGGTCTTGGTGACTTAGCAATGACATATGGTTATCAACGTTTTGATACGTCAGTTATGTTTGTAACGGTTGTTTTACTTATTATTCTCGTACAAATAGCTCAAAATTTAGGAAACTACTTTGCAAAAGTCTTTTTACGTAGATCATAAAAAGGAAGAGGGGAAAAGAAAATGAAGAAAATTTTAGCATTTGCATTATCAGCGATCGTAGGAATTACAGCTTTAAGCGGCTGCTCAGGTGGAGATACGGGTGCAGGAGCGAAAGAGAAAGTAGTTCGCGTCGGTGTAACTGGAACAGATGGAGACGCTTGGGAAATTTTGAAGAAAAAAGCTGAAAAAGAAGGGATTAAAATTAAACTGGTTGAGTTCTCTGATTACACAACGCCAAATAAAGCGTTAGCTGATGGAGATATTGAATTAAACTCATTCCAGCATATCGCTTTCTTAGAGCAATTTAAAAAGGAGCATAAGTTAGATATTACAGCTGTCGGTACAACGCAAATTGCACCAATGGGCTTATACTCTGAAAAATATAAGAAAGCAAATGAAATCCCAGATGGTTCAGAAATTGCTATTCCAAATGATCCAACGAACCAAGCACGCGCATTAAAACTTCTTGATGCAGCTGGATTATTAAAGCTTAAGAAAGATTTCGGCCTATTTGGGGATCCAAGTGGTATCGCTGAAAATCCGAAGAAGCTAAAGATTACACCGGTTATCGCACAGCAAACACCTCGTGTATTAAAAGATGTAGCAGCTTCAGTTATTAATAATGGTGTTGCTGGTCAAGCTGGATTAGATCCAGCGAAGGATCCTATTTTCTTAGAAGATCCAAAGAATGAAAATGCGAAACCTTATATTAATATTTTCGCAGCTCGTACGAAAGACAAAGATGATCCAACGCTGAAAAAAGTAATTGAATTGTATCATTCAAAAGAAGTAACAGATGCAATTAAGAAAGAAACGAATGATGGTTCAATTTCAGTAGATCTTTCACTTGAGGAGCTTGAAAAAATCGTAAAATAATTATTGGGTTTAACGACTAACAGTAGGAACCCCTCCGCTGTTAGCTCGTTCAACATAGAATCTACTTAACAAACAAAACCCTAATTCTGTACCTTCCAATTTTGTATAACATAGAATCCAATGTTTGTTAAGTAGAGTGATGGACCAGGAGTTTTCCTGGTCTTTTTTTTATTAATGAAAATAGCTAGCAAATAGTAAGGTAATCCAAGTTATAACGGGATAAGAAAATAAGCTGAAAAGGAGTGTAATTACGAATTGCTTTTTATGAATGAAGTATTTTTCGGATAACAAGAAGAAAATAGAAAAGATGACAATGAAAACGGCTGATATTACCCCAGGATTATAAGAACGATAAATGAAATACAAGATAATATGCTGAACGGCGTTAAAGAAGATACAGCTCTGTATAAAAAGGATCAAGTAAATAGAAGATATGATGCTTAATTGATATAGAATGACTATGATTAAGACGAAGGTTGTTAATATGGAAATTGCAATGAAAAATTGTTTGTTAGTTATAAAATGGATTGAAAATCGATTAGCGATATATTGTGGCATTCGGAAAGCTTCTTCGAGGTTATGAAAAAAGAATAGAAGGGGGATTAGCCAGATTATATTAGTGGTGAAATGTCTTGTTGAAGATGTTTTAATCAACTTATATCAGCTCCAATAAAGGGATAGAAAGCCTATAAGAAAAGGCTTTCTACAAGGGTATAGTTATTCAATTATGATGCTTTTTAAATTACTCTCAGGTTGCGGTTGTTCTTCCGCATAAGAGGAGAGCTCCTCTTGCAAAATATTTAGTGCTTGCTTAGCTGATTGCTGAATCGGATTCGGTAGCTCTTCTAATATACGCATACCGACTTTTATTTTTGTACGAATTATTCTTCTTAGTAGCTCCTCATGCATGCACTACACCTCCAAACCGAATGTTTAGTACATCTTCTTCAAACTTCGCTCCTTGAATAGAAAGGTGTGTTAATGTTTTTGGTAATGTGATGTTCCGTTTAACAGAACCAGCTCGAATAATAAGTTCATCACCTTTTTGATTTAATGAAAGTTCACTTTTGTTTGAGAAGGGAATGGATAGAACGAAAATATACTCATCGCCATCTTTTTTCACATATTGTGTGCGGCCATTAAATTTCACTTCAGTAGGAGAAGGGTCTGATTTAAATAAAGCATTTCCTACACGCTCTAACATAGGTAAACCAACAACTTCTTGTTCAAACATGGGAGCTTCGTAAATAGGAAGTGGCTGAAAACTATCTTTAATTAACGCCTTATATTTCTTTTGTGTATCTTTCCATGCCTGAAAGTAAGGGTCGGTAACAGTGTTAGGGATGACGCGGTTAATCATAATGGCATCAACGTTATAATCGTATAAGTTTAAATACGTAAAGCTGCGCTGAGCTTCTTTAATGACCATTTTTTCAGGATTTACAACGATGCGGATACTTGTTACCTCTCGGTTTGATAAAATATCTCTCATTTCTCCAAGCTGTTCAAGTGTATTTGTTAATTCGTCCATAATATCATCGGTTGGAAGGGGGACACCAAGAAGTGGTTGAGCTACAGGACGAACAACTTTTAAAATCTTCCTTTTAATAGGAAAGAGTTTTTCCATCCACCAGCCGAGCATGTCTGGAAAGCTAAGCATTGCTAAAGTTTCTCCAGTCGGTGCGCAATCAATAATGATGACGTCGTAAGTGTTGTTTTTATAGTAATCGAGTACTCGAAGTAAGCTAATTAAATCTTCCATACCAGGGAACATCGTTAATTCTTCTGTTGTAATATCATCAGCTGCTTTGGAAGTGAAGAGTAGTGTAATATATTTCTGCAATTTCCCCCAGCCTTTTTCCATTTCATAAATCGTATTAATCTCTTGTGCCCATAAATTTTTACGAATTTCTAATGGCTCAGAAGATAGTTTTATGCCAAATGAATCTCCTAAGCTATGAGCAGGATCTGTACTCATTACTAATGTTTTTAATCCTTGTTTTGCACTTTGGATTGCTGTTGCTGCTGAAATGCTAGTTTTTCCTACGCCGCCTTTACCTGTATACAGAATAATTCTCATCATTAATATCCCCTTTGTTTCGAATATCGAATATTACGAGTGTCGAAATATTTAATTGAATAAAAACCCAACTAGGGTCTTATTCAATCGGAATGTTTTTCATTTTAGGTGTAGAAACCTTTTCTTCTGTTTTTTGCTGTGACGTAGCAATGTGATTCATGATCTTTTGGAATATTTGTAGTAAGAATGCTTTTTCTTCTTCTGACAATGCGTCTGTCACTAGGCTAAAGTAATGGGCTGCATTTTGTTTTACTTCTTGAACGAGCATTACGCCGTTTTCTGTTAAGCGAATTAATACAATACGTCGATCGCTTTCATTCCGGTAGCGCTCAATATACCCCTTTTTTACAAGACGGTTTACAACGCCTGTCGTTGTACTCATCGGTATATCAAGAAGGTCGGCGATTTTTGTCATTGTAATATCTGTATTGCGCTCCATCCAAAGTAAACAAAATACTTCTGTTTTAGAAAGTGTTAAATCAAGGCTTACCCATTCTTCAGGATAGAAAAGTTTCTTGGCGTTATCTAGCAGTAAGTCTAAAAAATGTTCATATTGCAGCAATTATTTCCACTCCCGTATATTTCGAGGTTCGTAATATTTGTTTTTATTTTATGTGGAATTGAAATAAATGTCAATAATTTTAACTGTTTTTTCAGATTAGACAGAAATCTATCTTTAAAATAATATTTTTTTATGATAGATTTATAAATAGCAAAATAGAATTTACATAAAAATCCATCATGATAAATATATTTATCTATAATGGGTGTATAGCTAACGAGGGGGAGAACGATGAGAAGACGAAATACGCAAGCGTTCACGTTTTTAGCATGGACTTCATTTGTTTGCGCGCTTTCAGGTATGCTAATTGGGATTTATACGTTAGATGAAACGCTTAGTGTAAAAGGATACTATTTAATTGGAACATTATTTTTAACAATGTCTTGTTTTGTGTTACAAAAAACAATTCGTGATAATGAAGAGGATAACGAGAGATTTCCAAAAAATAAACCGTTAGATAAAGAGTAAATCGTAAAGAAAGGCATTTGCCTTTCTTTTTTTATGTAAAAATACCGTAAGTGCCGTGTGTTGACTTGCTTGAAGTACTGAAAATTTGGTATCATCAATAGTATTGTAGATTGAACGATATATTATGGAGGTGGCCTAGCCGTGTCAAGAATTTCCGTTGAGAATGTAAAGCACGTAGCACATTTAGCACGTCTTGCAATTACTGATCAAGAAGCAGAAAAATTCCAAAAACAACTAGATGCAATTGTTACATTTGCAGAACAGTTAAATGAATTAGATACAACTGATGTAAAACCAACAACTCACGTATTAACTATGAAAAATGTTATGCGTGAAGATGTACCAGAAAAAGGTTTACCAGTAGAAGAAGTATTAAAAAATGCACCGGATCACAAAGATAATCAAATCCGTGTTCCAGCAGTATTAGAATAGAGGAGGGAATTTCGATGTCATTATTTGATCATTCGGTATCAGAGTTACATAAGAAATTAAACAACAAAGAAATTTCCGTTACGGATTTAGTAGAAGAATCTTACAAACGTATTTCGGATGTTGAAGATAACGTAAAAGCTTTTCTTACATTAGATGAAGAAAATGCACGCGCGAAAGCGAAAGAATTAGATGCAAAGATTGGTGCTGAGGATAATGGCTTATTATTCGGTATGCCAATCGGTGTAAAAGATAACATTGTAACTAACGGTCTTCGTACAACTTGTGCGAGCAAAATGTTAGCAAATTTCGATCCAATTTACGATGCGACAGTTGTACAAAAGCTAAAAGCTGCTGACACAGTTACAATCGGTAAATTAAATATGGACGAGTTCGCAATGGGTTCTTCAAATGAAAACTCAGGTTTCTACGCTACGAAAAACCCATGGAACTTAGATTACGTTCCAGGCGGATCTAGTGGTGGTTCTGCAGCAGCTGTAGCAGCAGGAGAAGTATTATTCTCTCTAGGTTCTGATACGGGTGGTTCTATCCGTCAGCCAGCTGCATATTGCGGCGTTGTAGGTTTAAAACCAACTTACGGACGCGTATCTCGTTACGGATTAGTAGCATTCGCATCTTCACTTGACCAAATCGGACCGATTACGCGTACAGTAGAAGACAATGCATACTTATTACAAGCTATTTCAGGTATTGATCGTATGGATGCAACTTCTGCAAACGTTGAAGTTGGAAACTACTTAGCTGGTTTAACAGGCGACGTTAAAGGTTTACGCATTGCTGTACCGAAAGAATACTTAGGCGAAGGTGTTGGCGAAGAAGCTCGTGAGTCAGTACTAGCTGCGTTAAAAGTGTTAGAAGGTATGGGCGCAACTTGGGAGGAAGTATCTCTTCCACACTCTAAATACGCTCTAGCAACGTATTACTTATTATCTTCTTCTGAAGCATCTGCTAACCTTTCACGCTTTGATGGCGTACGTTACGGTGTTCGTTCTGATAATGTAAATAACTTATTAGATCTTTACAAAAACACACGTAGCGAAGGTTTCGGAGATGAAGTAAAACGTCGTATTATGCTTGGTACATTTGCTCTTAGCTCTGGTTACTATGATGCATATTACAAAAAAGCACAACAAGTACGTACATTAATTAAAAACGACTTTGAAAATGTATTTGCTAACTATGATGTTATTATCGGACCAACAACGCCAACTCCGGCATTTAAAGTGGGCGAAAAAGTGGACGATCCAATGACAATGTATGCAAATGACATTTTAACAATCCCAGTAAACTTAGCGGGTGTTCCAGCGATTTCTATCCCATGTGGATTCGGTGCTAACAACATGCCACTTGGTCTACAAATCATTGGTAAACACTTCGATGAATCGACAATTTACCGCGTTGCACATGCGTTTGAGCAAGCAACAGACTATCATACAAAAAAAGCAAGTCTGTAAGGAGGCGAGCATAGATGAATTTAGAAACAATTATTGGTTTAGAGGTTCACGTTGAGTTAAAAACAAATTCGAAAATTTTCTCTGCGAGTCCAACAGAATTCGGAGCGGAGCCAAATACACAAACAAGTGTAATTGACTTAGGATACCCAGGGGTACTTCCTACTTTAAATAAAGAAGCAGTTAACTTTGCAATGAAAGCTGCAATGGCATTAAACTGTGAAATCGCAACGGAAACGAAGTTCGACCGTAAAAACTATTTCTACCCAGATAATCCGAAAGCTTACCAAATCTCTCAATTTGATAAGCCGATTGGTGAAAATGGTTGGATTGAAATCGAAGTAGACGGTAAAAAGAAACGTATCGGTATTACACGTCTTCATTTAGAAGAAGATGCTGGTAAATCAACGCATACAGCTGATGGTTCATTAGTAGACTACAACCGTCAAGGTATGCCTTTAATCGAGATCGTATCTGAGCCAGATATGCGTACTCCAGAAGAAGCATATGCATACTTAGAGAAGTTAAAATCAATCATTCAATATACAGGCGTATCTGATTGTAAGATGGAAGAAGGTTCTCTTCGTTGTGATGCGAATATTTCACTTCGTCCTGTTGGACAAGAGAAATTCGGTACAAAAGCAGAACTGAAAAACTTAAACTCATTCACTTACGTACAAAAAGGTCTTGAGCATGAGCAAGTGCGCCAAGAAAAAGAATTATTATCTGGTGGTATCATCCAACAAGAAACACGTCGTTATGATGAAGCAACGAAGAAAACAATCTTAATGCGTGTGAAAGAAGGATCTGACGATTACCGTTACTTCCCAGAGCCAGACTTAGTTGAACTTTACATCGATGATGAGTGGAAAGAAGAAATTCGTGCTTCGATTCCAGAACTTCCAGATGCACGTAAAGCTCGCTATGTTGCAGAAATTGGCTTGCCAGCTTATGATGCACACGTATTAACATTAACGAAAGAGATGTCTGATTTCTTTGAAGCAGCAATTGAAGATGGAGCAGATGCGAAATTAACATCAAACTGGTTAATGGGTGAAGTGCTTGCATACTTAAACAAACAGCAAAAAGAATTAAAAGACGTTGCATTAACGCCTGCTGGTTTATCTAAAATGGTTCAATTAATTGAAAAAGGTACAATTTCTTCTAAAATCGCGAAGAAAGTATTTAACGAATTAATTGAAAAAGGTGGAGACCCAGAAGAAATCGTTAAAGCGAAAGGTCTTGTTCAAATTTCTGACGAAGGTACACTTCGTAAGGTTGTAACAGAAATTCTTGATAATAATGAGCAATCTATCGAAGACTTTAAAAACGGTAAAGACCGTGCAATTGGCTTCTTAGTTGGTCAAATTATGAAAGCGACAAAAGGACAAGCTAACCCACCGCTTGTTAACAAAATCTTACTTGAAGAGATTAATAAGCGATAAAAATAAAAGAGGAATTCTTATTTTTGAGCGCTAAAATAGTATAGATTCTTAAAGATTAAACAGAAAAAACACCCGTATTTGGGTGTTTTTTCTGAGTTAATCAAACGTTTGTTTAAATGGTGAAAAATAATTTAAATAAACGTTTGATTAACTGTCAAAAGTGAAAAAATGTTTGTATAGCAACTATGGTATGATAGTTGCAAAAAGGTGGGAATAATGATAAATCTAGACATAGAGGTTTTTTTCATCTCATGAAATAATAGATAATTATTATTCGTTATATGTAAATTGTTGTGAGGAAATAGATGGACATAAATTTTTTTGTCAAATAAAGCAAAACCATTATGAGAGAATGTTACTTATGATGGACTACACGAATCGGGTTCTTACTGCCTGTTTGAGCGGGATAAAAGAAGGATAGGAAGATGAGAGGAGGTAGGCATAGGGATACTGAATAAGGGTTCGGTGTATTCTTTTTTCAATGAATAAAGAATTTCCTGTGCTAATACATGATGAAGCGAGCAAGGATTATTTATAACCCTACTTCTGGACGCGAGTTATTTAAGAAGAGCTTACCAGAAGTATTACAAAAATTAGAACAAGCTGGATATGAAGCATCTTGTCATGCGACAACTGGTCCTGGAGATGCAACTGTGGCGGCGAGGCAAGCTGCGGATCGTAAGTTTGATGTTGTTATCGCAGCTGGTGGTGATGGTACGTTAAATGAAGTGGTGAACGGTTTAGTAGGACATGAACATCGTCCAAAGTTTGGAATTATTCCAGTTGGAACGACAAATGATTTTGCGCGTGCGATCGGTGTACCTCGTGCTATTGAAGAGGCTGCGGATATTATTTGTGAAGGGAAAACAGTTCCGTTAGATCTTGGTAGAGCGAATGATACATATTTCATTAATATCGCTGGTGGCGGCCGTATTACAGAATTAACATATGAAGTGCCAAGTAAGCTGAAAACGGTATTAGGTCAACTTGCTTACTATTTAAAAGGAATCGAAATGTTACCATCATTACATCCAACATATGTTGAAATCGAGTATGATGGGAAGTTACTACAAGAAGAAATTACGATGTTTTTAATTACAAATACTCGTTCAGTTGGTGGATTTGAAAAGGTAGCACCATATGCGTCTATTAACGATGGGTTATTTGATTTATTAGTGCTGAAAAAAGGTTCTATCGCTGATTTAATTAAAGCAGCAACACAAGCGCAGCGTGGGGAACATATTAACAATCCAAAAGTGCTATATACACAAGCGAATCGAATTAAAGTGCATTCACCAGATAAACTAATGATTAATTTAGATGGTGAATATGGTGGAGATGCACCGATGGAATTCGAAAATATATATCATTGTCTGGAACTATTTGTTCCTGAACATCAAGAGGATGCCCTGTAAAGGCATCTTTTTTTTGCTTTTATCTCACTATTTGCGAGTAATAAGACTCTCTCGCTGATTAAAGTTTCACTTTATACAGATGAATTGTAAATTGGAAGTTAGTTTGATTTTCATGGTATTTTTACAAACCGTTTATTTTATATCCATATTTTATTGATAAACTAGAAGAGATAAGAAATGAGAGGTAGGATGCTATGGAGAAGGTAAAAGCAATATTATTTGATAAAGATGGGACATTAATGGATTTTCATTCAATTTGGATAAAAGTAGCAGAAGAGCTTGTAGCTGAATGTATAAATTTATATCAATTACCAGAATCAATGCAGCAGGTTATATTAAAAGAGATTGGCGTGGACGGAGCAGTCGTTCATCCGCATAGTGCGCTAGCAGCAGGAACGAGCCTTGATGTAGCGAAGGGGATTTGTAAATATATCGTATCATCTAGAGAAGAAGAGATGCATGAATGGGTAAGTGAAAAATTGTTTTCTCTTATGTATGAGCATCGAGAACATATGAGAATGACGGCAGATTTACCAAAAATTTTACAAGTATTAAAGGATAGAGGGTTTATTTTAGGTGTCGTCACAGCTGATGATTTTGCACCGACAGAATTATTTTTAAAGCAGTATCAATTAGAGCCCTTTTTTGATTGTGTCATAGCCTCAGATACGTTTCCGGCACAGAAACCAGATAAAAGAATTGTAGAATCGTTTTGTGAGAGATTTAATTTAGAAACATATGAAGTAGCGGTCGTCGGGGATACACCGACGGATTTACATTTAGCGAAAAATGGTGGCGACTGCTATGCAATTGGCGTACTATCTGGTACGGGTGATCGTCAAACGTTAGAACCACTTGCAGATTTAGTGTTACAATCTGTTGAAGATTTAATTTCTCATTCAAGTGAGTTTATTTGGAAACAAGGAAAGTCTAATGTATAAACGGATAAGTCTATAAAGACTCTTTATGAGTCTTTATAGACTTATTTTTTATGCCGCGATATTAAGAGAATGGGATGAATACTAGAAAGGGGAAGTTGGCATACATCTTGCAATATAAAGAGAAAACATTGTATAGAAAAGGATGGGGTACACAATGAACACAAAAAAATTTGCTAAAGTAAATGAACAAATTCCAGGACCGAAAGCAGCGTCTTTATTAGAACGCCGCCAAAATATAGTACCAAAAGGAGTAAGTAATGGTATTCCAACATTCGTACAGTCTGCAGATGGAGCTCTTGTAACAGATGTTGATGGTAATCAGTACATTGATTTTGCAGGAGCGATAGGGACAATTAACGTAGGACATTGTCATCCAGCTGTTAAAGAAGCACTTCATAAACAAGTAGATCAATATATTCATACGGGATTTAATGTCATGATGTATGAGCCATATATTGAATTAGCGGAAAAGCTTGCTGCATTAGCGCCAGGAAGTTTTGATAAACAAGTCCTGTTTTTAAACAGTGGTGCAGAAGCAGTTGAGAATGCGGTGAAAATCGCTCGTAAATATACGAAGAGACCTGGGATTATCGCATTTTCTAAAGGGTTTCACGGGCGTACATTAATGACAATGACGATGACAAGTAAAGTAAAACCATATAAATTTGGATTTGGCCCATTTGCTCCAGAAGTATATAAAGCGCCATTCCCATATGAATACCGTCGTCCAGAAGGATTAACAGAAGAGCAGTATGATGATTTTATCATTGAAGAGTTTAAAAACTTCTTCATATCAGAAGTAGCACCAGAAACAATTGCAGCTGTTGTAATGGAACCTGTTCAAGGGGAAGGTGGATTTATCGTTCCAAGTAAGAAATTTGTTCAAGAAGTACGCAGCATTTGTTCAGAGCACGGTATTTTATTTGTAGCGGATGAAATTCAAACAGGCTTTAGTCGTACCGGAAAATACTTTGCAATTGATCATTATGATGTCGTTCCAGATTTAATTACGGTTTCTAAATCATTAGGTGCTGGTGTACCGATTAGTGGTGTTATTGGCCGTAAAGAAATTATGAATGAGTCTGCACCGGGAGAACTGGGCGGAACGTATGCAGGAAGCCCACTAGGATGTGCGGCTGCATTAGCAGTACTTGATGTAATAGAAAAAGAGAATTTAAATGATAGAGCGATAGAAGTAGGAAAAGTCGTAATGAGCCGATTCGAAGAGATGAAAAATAAATATAATTGCATTGGTGATGTGCGCGGTTTAGGAGCAATGTGTGCATTTGAGCTCGTTCAAGATCGTAAGACGAAAGCGCCTGACAAAACATTGGCAGCTAATTTATGTGCGGAAGCAAATAAACGCGGATTACTTCTACTATCAGCAGGAACATATGGAAATGTTATTCGTGTGTTAATGCCATTAGTTATTACAGATGCGCAGCTAGAGGAAGGTTTAACAATAATTGAAGAATCATTGCAAGCTTGTTATGAGCAAGCAAACATCGCTCGTGTTTAAAAACTAAATTATAAATCGCAAACATTCTAGCTTACTCTATATAAAATGCAGAAAATTCACTTTATAATAAAGGTAGTAAAGTGAATCGATGGATATGAAGTAGGGAGTGGCTAGGATGGTTGCAGAAAAGGAACGAGTGTTGATGGATTTACAAGATGTATTTGAATATGCATTTGACGAAATTTTTGTTACAGATGATAAAGGAATCGTTGTGCGTGTAAATAGTATGTGTGAAAGACATTACCAGCTCTCTGCTAAGGAATTAGTAGGAAAGCATGTAAAAGAACTACAAAAAGAAGGGATTTTTTATCCGTCTGCAACGTTAGAAGTAATTGAAAAGAAAAGGCCAGTTGAACTTGTTCAAACAACGAAATCAGGAGAGTATTTGCATGTTCGTACAAGACCTGTTTTTGATGATGAGGGAAATTTAAGAAGAGTGATTAGTTATTCCCGAGATCTTACAGAACTCTATCAATTACGTCAAAAGGTAGAGGAAATGGATAATCAGTTAAAAACATATAAAAAGGAATTAAGAGAAACATATGAACACGAAGGACTTATTTTTAAAAGTATCGCTATGCAAAAAATAGTCGAAACAATCAAAAAAGTATCTGTGGTGGATAGCACTGTTCTCGTATTAGGTGAGACGGGAGTAGGAAAAAGCCGATTAGTACGCCATTTGCATGAAGTAAGTCACCGGAAGAATGAAAGTTTCTATGAAATTAATTGTGCGGCATTGCCGACGAATTTAATTGAATCAGAGCTTTTTGGATATTCAGGTGGGTCTTTTACAGGGGCAAATCGTGAAGGGAAAAAGGGATTACTAGAATCAGCACATAAAGGGACCCTTTTCTTAGATGAAATTGGTGAAATGCCGCTTGAAATTCAAGCGAAGCTTTTGCAAGTATTACAGGAGAAAACATTTCGGCCGGTAGGAGGAAGAGACTTAAAAAAAGTAGACGTTCGTATAGTCGCGGCTACGAATAGAGATTTAAGTAAAATGGTAAAAGAGGGAACATTTAGGAAGGATTTGTATTACCGCCTAAATGTAATCCCAATTTCAATTCCTCCGCTTCGTGAAAGAACAGAAGATATATTACCGTTAGTCTATCATTATTTACAGCACTTTAATAAAAAGTATGGACGTGATGTGAAGCTAGCTCCTAGTACGTTACAAATGTTTGTAGGGTATTCATGGGAGGGAAATAATAGAGAGATAGAAAACGTAATCGAGAGGATTGTTATAACTGCTGACGATGTTATCACGATAGAAGATTTACCGATATCGATGCAGGAGTCTACAGTTGAGCAATCGGGTCAAAGTCTCTATAAAATGTTAGAAGAAGTGGAACGAAACATTATCTTAAAAACATACAAAACACATGGATCCAGTTATAAAGTCGCAGAATTCTTGAAAATAAGCCAATCTGCTGCTACTAGGAAAATTAAGAAGTTTATAGAGGAGGATTATATAGTTGGAGGAGAAGAAGGAACTTAAAAAAGTGCTATCACGTTTTGATGTTCTTTTCCTTGCGATAGGCGCCATGCTTGGATGGGGTTGGGTTGTACTCTCAGGGGATTGGGTTACATCGGCTGGTTCTATAGGGGCAGTTATTGCTTTCGTTATAGGAGGATTACTTGTTATTTTCGTTGGACTAACATATGCTGAACTTGCTTCTGCCATGCCGGAAACAGGCGGTGGTTTACTATATGTAAAAAAAGCATTTGGGAAAAAATCAGCATTTATCGCATCGTGGGCAATGGTACTTGGATATGTATCAGTTGTTACTTTTGAAGCTGTTGCTTTACCAACAGTGGTAGATTATATACTGCCAAATTATCAAAGTATTTATTTATGGACGATAGGAGGTTGGGATGTATACTTGACGTGGGCGATGATTGGAATGGGCGGGGCATTACTTATTACAATCATTAACTACTTTGGTGTCAAAACAGCCGCTGTATTTCAAAGTATATTTACAATATTTATTGTAGCGACGGGCATTATGCTCGTTTTTGGATCTAGTTTTAACGGGGATACAAAAAATTTAGAGCCATTTTTTATAAATGGTGCAGGCGGAGTAATGGCTGTCCTTATAATGGTTCCATTTCTGTTTGTCGGATTTGATGTAATCCCGCAAGTAGCGGAAGAAGTGAATCTTCCGTTTAAAGAAATTGGAAAACTTTTAATATTCTCTGTTGTTTGTGCGGTCGTATTCTATCTACTTATTACAGTTGGAGTTTCGATGGCATTAGATCAAAATGCACTCTTGAATACAAAATTGGCAACTGCTGATGCGATGGGAGCAGTATTTGGATCGAAAATATTTGCGAATATTTTAATCTTTGGCGGGTTAGCTGGAATTGTTACAAGTTGGAATGCTTTTATTATTGGAGGTAGTCGTGTGTTATATGCGATGGCTAAAAATGAAATGATTCCAGCTTGGTTTGGAAAAGTACATCCGAAATATAAAACACCTACTAATGCGATTATGTTCCTAGGGATGTTATCATTTTTTGCTCCGTTACTTGGAAGACCAGCACTTGTATGGATTGTAAATGCAGGTGGACTTGGGATTGTTGTTTCATATTTATTAGTTAGTTTATCATTTTTAAAGTTACGCAAAACAGAACCTAATATGGCTAGACCGTTTCGCGTGAAGAATGGAAAAGTAGTCGGGAGTATAGCAGTAATATTAAGTATTGGTTTTATTTTATTGTATATGCCAGGGATGCCTGCTGCATTAATTTGGCCGTACGAATGGCTAATGGTGTTAGGCTGGACGATTTTAGGTGGTTATTTCTTTATGAGAATGCTGTTTGATAAGTATAAGAACAATTCTAATGAGAATGAAGATATAGAGGAGGAAGAAAACATTGGATAAAAAAGCGACGTTCGTAAACTTAGAGAAAAAGGCGATGTATATAAATGGTGAGTGGATTACACTGCAAGAACAAATCGAAGTAAATAATCCAGCGACAAAGGAAGTATTTGCAACTGTGCCAAAGGGCGGGATTACAGAGGCAAAGCAAGCAGTTGATGCTGCACATGAAGCTTTTAAATCATGGTCAAAATTAACTGCAGCAGATCGCGCAGTTAAGTTGAAAAAATGGTTCACACTCATTGATGAAAATAAAGAAGAAATTGCAGCAATTATGACGAGAGAACAAGGAAAGCCGTTTGCAGAAGCACTTGGTGAAGTAAATTATGCAAATAGTTTTGTTGAATGGTACGCAGAAGAAGGAAAGAGAGTATACGGTGAAATGATTCCTGCTTCTCATCCGAATAAACGTATTTTAGTTATAAAGCAACCAGTTGGGGTTATGGCAGCTATTACACCATGGAACTTCCCAGCTGCTATGATTACGAGAAAGGTAGCTCCAGCGCTTGCAGCGGGCTGTACAGCGGTTGTGAAACCAGCGAGCCAAACACCATTAACGGCATTGAAGTTAGTTGAATTAGCACATGAAGCAGATATTCCAAAAGGTGTAATAAATATTGTAACAGGTAGTGCAAAAGCAATTGCTGATACGTGGATGGAAGATGAGCGTGTTCGAAAGGTTTCCTTTACAGGATCAACTGAAATTGGGAAAGAATTAATGGCTAGCGCTGCACAAACGATGAAAAAGGTTTCACTTGAGTTAGGTGGTCATGCTCCATTTATTATTATGAATGATGCTGATTTAGATAAAGCGGTAGAAGCGGTAATCGGTTCGAAATTCCGTAACGCAGGACAAACGTGTATATGTACAAACCGCGTCTTCGTTCAAGAAGCAGTGTACGAAGAATTTGCAGGAAAGTTCACAAAAGCTGTAGAGCAGCTTAAAGTTGGGGACGGATTCGGTGAAGGAACAACTGTAGGTCCACTTATTGATGCGAATGCAATTTCGAAAGTACAAGAACATATTGAAGATGCAATTCAAAAGGGTGGAGAAGTTTTATACGGTGGCCATAAATTTGCAGAGTTAGATGGATATTTCATTCAGCCAACAGTAATTGGATTGGCAAATGACACGATGCTTTGTATGAATGAAGAAACATTTGGGCCGGTTGCACCAGTCGCTAAATTTAAAACGGTTGAAGAAGTAATCGAACGCGCAAATAATACACCATATGGCTTGGCTGCTTATATTTTCACAAAAGATATTAGTCAGGCATTCCAAATTAGCGAAGCATTAGAGTACGGAATTATCGGCTTAAATGATGGACTTCCATCAGTTGCACAAGCACCATTTGGTGGCTTTAAAGAAAGTGGTATCGGCCGTGAAGGAGGCCATTTCGGTATCGAGGAATATTTAGAAATTAAATATATTTCGTTAGGGCTATAAGTAGTATACTAGAATCTCGATAAGGTAACAGAGAAGGAGATTCTAGTATGGTATATTGGCTATTATTACTCGTAACAATTATTTTTGAAGTGGCTGGAACGATTGCGATGAAATTATCGAACGGTTTAACAAAGCCCGTTCCAAGCGTACTTATTTTCGTATTCTATGGAATTTGTTTCAGTGTGTTTGCTATCGTTGTTAAAAAGATTCATTTAAGTATTGCCTATGCAATTTGGTCTGGTGTAGGAACACTACTTATTACAATCATTAGTGTGTACTTTTTTAAAGAGCATATTAATTTATTCCAAGCATTTTGTATTCTCTTTATTGTTTTAGGAGTAATTGGACTTAAGGTTTCATCAGCATCATAAAAGGCTATCTTCCGGTGTGGAAGATAGCCTTTTATTTGTATTAAAATGCCCAGTTACCTTTACGGAAAATAGGCTCATGTCTTCCATCAGCTGTAATACCATCGATATCAAGCTCAGCTGATCCGATCATGAAGTCATTGTGTGTAATACTAGTGTTTGCTCCGTTTTCAGCAAGTTCTTCTTTAGACATTGTTTTTCCGCCAACTAAGTTGAATGCATAAGCACTTCCGATTGCAAGGTGGCAAGATGCATTTTCATCAAATAGCGTATTGTAGAATAAAATATTTGTGTTTGAAATTGGTGAGTCATGAGGTACTAAAGCCACTTCTCCTAAGAAGTGAGAACCTTCATCTGTTTCTACTAAATGTTTTAAAGACTCTTCACCAGTTTCAGCTTTGTAGTCTACGATACGTCCGTTTTCAAATGTTAACGTGAAGTGATCGATAATGTTACCTGCAAATGCTAACGGTTTTGTGCTAGATACTTGGCCGTTCACACCTGTTTTAAGTGGCATTGTAAATACTTCTTCAGTTGGAATGTTAGCCATAAATGGTACGTCCTTTTCATTTAAGCTACCAGCACCAGCCCATACATGCTTTTCTGGAAGTTCGATCGTTAAATCTGTTCCAGGGCCTGTATAGTGAAGAGCTTTATAATGCTTTTCATTTAAGTAATCTACTTTTGTATGTAGCGTTTCATCATGTTCTTTCCATGCTTCCACAGGATTCTCTAAATCAGCACGAGTAGCTTTGAAGATAGCATCCCATAGTTTAGCTTCTTGTTCCTCTGGCGCTACATCAGGGAATACTTTCGCAGCCCATTCTTTCGTAGGAACAGAAATGACACACCAGCTTACTTTGTCCGCTTGTACGTAATCACGGTATACTTTCATCGCTTCACCGGCTACTTTATGAGCAGTTGCGATACGAGTTGGTTCTACGCCTTTTAATAAATCCGGATTTTCTGCATAAATAGACATAAATGCAGCGCCTTCTTTTGCTAATTCTTCACGAGCATGTGCTTTCCAAGAAGGAAATTCAGAGAAAGCTTCTTCAGGAGCTAGATCGAACTTTAAGCGTGTTAACGTCTCATCATTCCAATCAACATATACGTGTTTTGCACCAGATTTATATGCTTTTTCTGTAACGAGGCGTACAAACTGTACAGCCTCAAGAGGTGCACTAATTGATAAAGTTTGTCCGGGTTGAATATTAACACCAACATTGACTGCAAGAGCAGCATATTTCTCTAACGTTTGTTCAAATGACATATGTATAATCTCCTTTAGTTTGAAAGATTTCTTACTATATATAATACAAGAAAATTCTAAAAATATATATAAATATAAAGTAAAAAGAGAGCTCAAAATGTATTGAGCTCTAATAGTTATTTAATCGAAGAAGCAAATTGTTCTACAGTCGTTGTATGGTGTATGCGAACACGCTTCATTTTTAACAACTCATCAGGTTCACCCTTCGTAATGAATTGTCCAGGTTTCGTTGTCGTTGCAAATTGATAGTATTTCTTTGTTTCTGCGACAACTTTATCGTCTACATGACCGAATGGATAAGCAATTGCGATAACAGGCTTACCTGTTATTTTTTCGAGCTTCTCTTTCGATCCTTTTAATTCTTCTTCATAGTTTGTAATTTTCGGCAAGTCTGCATGTGTTGCTGTGTGAGATTGTACAGAAAAAATACCTGAATCAACCATTTCTTTTATTTCAGATGTAGAAAGAGCGCCTTCTACATCAACGTTATCAACAATCATATATTCAGTTGCTGTCGGTTTGAAAGTATCATCTTTTAGCTTTTGTAAAATGCGAAATGCATTCATATTATTTTTCATACCGTCATCAAATGTAACGAAAATGGGTTTATTTACTTTATTAATATCGCCCCAACGTTCAAATGTTAATAATGTATAACCATTGTCTTTTAAATACTTCATTTGAGCTTCAAAGTTAGCAGGCGATACGAATAAATCTTTAATACCCTGCCCGTGATAATCATCAATTGCGTGGTACATGAGAACAGGTACTTTTTGCTCGAAAGTAATAGTAGATTTCGTAAGTGGAATAGCTTTTCCACCCTCTATTATTCCTGTTGCTTCAATTTGGAATTCACCGCGTTTTCCTTCAAATTCTTTTATATCAAAAGGAAGTGTAAATTGTTTCTCCTTTTCTTTAGAAGAAAAAGATTTAGTATTTTCTTTTCCATCAGCAGTACGCCAAATTTTATACTGCACTTCGGTTAAAGAATCTTTTATATCTGTTATATGAATGGCTGTGTTTGTAGATTCGTGCGTAATTGGATTATAAGAAATTTTACCTTGTGTTTGTACAGTCTCTTCTTGTTTTTTTACTTCTTGTACCTTTTTCTCTTTTGCAGGTTCTGGGCTAGCATTATTTGTGTTACAGCCTGCTAGAATGGCAGACGTACATAAAGCAATTGCTGCATATTTTCTCATGAAATCACCTTCTATTGTGTATTATGTTGCATACTTACATTAAAATCCCCACCGCTATAAGAGAGGTGGGGATATACCCTTGTTCATCATATCATTTTTAGATATGGGATAGGTTAGTGACTCTGAATAGATGTATTCTTTCGTTTTTTATTAGAATTGATAATAATATAACCGACTACAAAGATAAGAGGAATAATGAAGACATAGATAGGCATTCCCCATAAATAATAGCTTTTCATGGTCAAGACTAGTAAATGTAAGAAGTCGAAAAGGGCGTGGGCTTTCATAATATCCTCCAATATTTTTTACAAATTATAACATTTTTCGTTTGTGATTTGTATATTTTGGTAAATGTTTTAAGTTAATTTTAAAGTAAGAGAAAGGTTTATTAATATGCAATTTTGCATATATAGAGTGATTTCTATTTAAATATTAGGATTTTAGACTATAATAAGAACCGCTATAAATGTAAGCAAGAATGATGTACGGAGTGGAGAACAGAAATGAAATATAAAAAACTAGTATATATACTTTTCATATCGCTATTCATAGTCGGTTGTCAAAGTGAAGTGAGTAAAGCGAATAGTGTGGAGGAGTATATTCCATCACGCCTTATGAATGCGGAAGTTACGGCGGATATTATGACGATTGAGATGGATCGTGATACCCGTAAAAAAGTAGAGGGTATTACTAAAAAAATGAGAAATCATGTGGAAAATGATCAAGAATGGTATGTAAACTACATATCGGGGCATATAGATAAACAGGTGAAACCTTATCATCCTAATTTTGGTGTTACGGAAGAAGAATATAATTTTTTTAGAAATGCCGTTGAGAATAGTAGTTTATCTAATACAAGTGATGGGAAACTTAAATTTAAGCAAAAAAGTAACCATGAGATAGAAATTATTTCAAGTAAAAATCTGGAGCTATTTCATAATATAGTAATTGATACGGAGAAAAATATAGTGAAAACTTCGTTTGGAGAATGTCAGTATGTTGGAGAAGAGGAAACACCTTTGGAACAAAAGATAACGGGGCCCTGGCATGGCAAGCAATGGATGCTAAAAGAACAAAATTTAATTTACGTATTTTCTTTGGGGAAACTTGAAGGAGAGAATAAATCCATTATTGATATTTCAGTAAAAGGTATACATGAAGGAAAGCTTATTAGTAAAGAAGAAGTAGTTGAATTTCGTTCAGTTTCATAAAGCATCAAAAAATCACCTTACTTAAACAAGTAAGGTGATTTTTTGTTAAATAAACAATCCAGCGATTGTTGCAGATAAAATAGAAGCAAGTGTTGATGCAAATAGCATTTTCCAACCAAATTTGGATACGACGCTTCCTTGCTTTTCAGAAAGGGCACGGATTGTACCAACGATTGCACCAATTTGGCTAATACTTGCGAAGCTAATTAAGAATACAGTAACGATTCCAACTGTACGTGGATCTAATGTTGCAGCAGCGCCTTTTAAATCAAGGATTGCTACGAATTCATTTAAGACAATCTTCGTACCCATAATACCACCAGCTGGGATAATATCATGAGTTGGGATACCCATTAAGAATGCGAATGGAGCAAGTATATAACCGAAGATTTGTTGTAAAGTAACAGCATGTCCCATTGCACCTGAAGCAGCGCTGATTACGTAGTTTACAACTTCCATAACACCGATAAAGGCGATCATTAATGCGGCAACGATACCAGCTACTTTTAAACCATCAAGTGCACCGTTAATCATTGCGCCGATAAAGCTGTCTCCGAATAAACTTCTATCAAATTTTTGAATCACTTCATCTTCCTTTTTCGTATCAACTGGTGTTAATAACGAACAAACGATTAAGCTTGAGAATAAGTTTAGCGGAAGGGCTGCTAGTACATATTTCGCATCCAACATCATTACGTATGATGCTGTAACAGAAGCAGAAACTGAGCTCATCGCAGAACAACAAATGATAAACATACGGTTTTTATTGAAATGTTGTAAATCATTTTTAATAACGATTAACGCTTCACTTGAACCGAAGAATACAGAGTTTACTGCGTGGAATGATTCAACGCGTGGTAAACCAGTAATTTTTGAAATTGCACCGCCGACAACGCGAACGATGAATGGTAAAACACCTAGATAACTAAAGATTGAAAGTAGTGCTGAGAAAAATACGATAATTAATAATACATTTAAGAAAAAGACAAAATCTCTTTGAATTCCATTAAAGAGAAAATCAACACCTGTCGTACCAAGTTTAATTAGTTTGTTGAAAACTTTACCAATGAAAACAATGATTTGTTGACCAATCTTTGTGCCAAACATAAACCAACCGATTAAAATTTGAAAACCAATCATAATAGCAATTGCACGGAAGTTGATTTTACTTTTGTTGTTTGACAAAGCAAAACATAAACCTAAAACGACAAGAATGCCGATAATGCTCATTACATATTGCATGTAGTTGCCCCTTTCAGAAGTTCGTATAAAGTTTGTACATAAAACGCTCGTTATATTACTAAAAATAAAGTAATAGAGGTTTTATGTCATACGTAAGATGTCTGACCTTTTTGAAAATAAAAAATAAAAAAAGACCCCTATGGATTCACTTTCATCTATGAGAGAAAGCTAATCAATAGGAGTCTTTTTATACATAGGCTAATATTCATTAGTTTTCCCCATAGTCCAGCAATTTAAGGTTGCCGGGTAGAAACTCTCGATCCATATTATCGACTATATATGAGGTAACATCGTCCGTATTAAATTAGTAGTAGCGTAACATTACTAGAGAACTATCGTCAATAGCTTTTTTTCTTCCAATAGAAATAGACCATATAAGTATGATAAAATGTAACGCAGTGTTATGAAAAAGAGAGGTCGGAAAATGAGTACAAAAATGACGCCACCAGTTGAAAAAAACGAGTTTATAGATGTAGTGTTTGAAGATTTAACACATGATGGTGCCGGTGTTGCGAAAGTAAAGGGATATCCTATTTTCGTTAAAAACGGATTACCAGGTGAGGAAGCGCAAATTAAAATTATTAAAGTGAAGAAAAACTTCGCGTTTGGTCGTTTAATGAAGCTTCATCAAGAAAGTCCATATCGTAAAGATGCAGAATGCCCCGTGTACAACGAGTGCGGCGGTTGTCAGCTTCAGCACTTAACATATGAAGGACAATTACAAGCGAAAGAAAAACAAGTACGCGACGTTATGCAGCGCATCGGCGGACTAAGCGATGTTCCTGTTCATCCTGTACTTGGCATGAAAAACCCGTGGGTATACCGTAATAAAGCACAAGTGCCAATTGGAGAACGTGAAGGTGGACTTGTGGCTGGTTTCTATCGTCAAGGAACGCATGACATCATTAATATGGAATCATGCTTAATTCAGGCGGAAGAAAACGATACATTAATTCAAGAAGTAAAACGTATTTGTGAAAAGCACGGTATTTCGGCTTACAATGAAGAGCGTAACAAAGGAACACTTCGCCACGTAATGGCTCGCTACGGGCAAGTAACAGGGGAAATTATGCTTGTCTTCATTACTCGTACAGCAGAATTGCCGAATAAAAAAGCAATCATTGAAGAAATTGCAGCGAAATTCCCTGAAGTAAAATCGATTGTACAAAACGTAAACACGAAGCGTACAAACGTAATCTTCGGAGACACAACGACAGTACTGTACGGATCAGAATATATTTATGACTTTATCGGTGACATTAAATTTGCGATTTCAGCACGTTCATTCTATCAAGTAAACCCAGAACAAACGAAAGTGCTATACGATAAAACGTTAGAATACGCACAATTAGATGGTAACGAAACTGTAATCGACGCATACTGCGGAATCGGATCAATTTCCTTATTCCTAGCACAAAAAGCGAAAAAAGTGTACGGTGTTGAAATCGTCCCAGAAGCAATCGAAGACGCAAACCGAAACGCAGCACTAAACAACATGACAAACGCTGAATTTGGTGTAGGAGAAGCAGAAGTAGTTATTCCAAAATGGTATAAAGAAGGCGTAATCGCTGACACAATGGTCGTAGATCCACCGCGTAAAGGTTGTGATGAGGCACTACTAAACACAATCATCGATATGAAGCCAAAACGCGTCGTATACGTATCATGTAACCCAGCAACGTTAGCACGTGACTTAAAAGTACTAGAAGAAGGCGGATATAAAACGCAGGAAGTACAACCTGTTGATATGTTCCCGCATACTACTCATGTAGAGTGTGTAGCTTGGCTTAAGTTGGTATAATAGAAAAGCAGTTGATATAGAAAAAATCTATACCACCTGCTTTTTGGTTTATAAAAATACCATTCAGCAACGCTTTTAGTCAAAATAAATATTGCTGATTTTTACAAATTATAAATTGAGAGTTTGAAATTGTATTCATATTGAGAGGATTTGAATTTGAAATGATAGATAATTTTTGGAATGATTTACCACGACCGTTTTTCGTACTTGCACCAATGGAAGATGTGACAGATGTTGTTTTCCGTCACGTAGTAAGCGAAGCTGGTCGTCCAGATGTATTTTTCACAGAGTTTACAAATTCGGATAGCTATTGTCATCCAGAAGGTATGAAAAGTGTACGTGGCCGTTTAATTTTTACAGAAGATGAACAGCCAATAGTGGCACATATTTGGGGAGATAATCCTGAATATTTCCGTCAGATGAGTATTGGTATGGCAGAGTTAGGATTTAAAGGCATCGATATTAATATGGGCTGCCCTGTACCGAACGTAGCATCAAGAGGAAAAGGTAGTGGCCTTATTCTACGTCCAGACGTTGCGGCAGAACTTATTCAAGCAGCAAAAGCAGGCGGACTACCTGTCAGCGTAAAAACACGACTTGGCTTTAAAGAGTTAAGTGAGTGGGAGGATTGGTTAACGCACATTTTCAAACAAGATATTGCGAACCTTTCTATTCATTTACGCACAAGAGAAGAAATGAGCCAAGTAGACGCGCACTGGGAACTAATTCCAGAAATTAAAAAATTACGTGACCGCATTGCACCAAATACGTTAATAACAATCAATGGAGACATTCCTGACCGTCAAACTGGAATGGAACTTGCTGAAAAATACGGTATTGATGGAGTTATGATCGGACGAGGTATCTTCAAAAATCCATTTGCTTTTGAAAAAGAGCCAAGAGAGCATAGTAGTAAAGAACACCTTGATCTTCTAAGACTGCAGCTTGATCTTCAAGATCAATATGCAGAAGTATTACCACGCTCTATCACAGGGCTTCACCGCTTCTTCAAAATTTATGTAAAAGGCTTCCCTGGAGCTGCTGAACTAAGAAATCAATTAATGAGCACGAAATCAACTGATGAAGTGCGTGCGTTGCTTGATAAGTTTGAGGCGAGCGTTGATGTGGTAGAAAATAGTGAAACGGTGTAACTTTTGAAAGTTACACTGTTTCATTTTAATTAAGGTGAACTGTATCATAAGTAAGTGAGGTATTCTATGTAAAACAAGAGTAAGAAAAGAATACAGGAGAAAATCGAAAATGGCGGGTTGGTCTTGATTTTCACTGATATTATCATGTTTATTTTATTATGCCTATAACTTGGAGGCTATGTGAATGTTAAGTGATCAGACGAGATATTCTAGGCTCGCGAATATAACAAAGATAATAAATACAAAATTAGAACTACGTGAAGTATTGCAGCGTGTAACAATGGCGATATCAGAGGAGATTGTTAGGTGCAACGCTGTTGGAATTTATTTACCTCAGGAAGATGGAACATTTAGAGGGTTTGCAGGAAAACCAGAGACCATAAGTGGCGTAACGATTGATACTCAGGTAATTGATCCTGAAATAGATTTACTAGCAAAAGAAGTTATTGAAACAAAAAAAACCATCTATATCCCTGATACCTCAAAGGATAATCGGCCGGACCCGAGACCAGTTGATGCGTTCAAAATTAAGTCCTTATTAGCCCTGCCTATCTCATTTGGGCAAGAGTTATTTGGTCTGGTTTTTTTATTTGATTATGGAACTCCAATGAACTTAACAGATTCAGAAATTCAGAGTGTTGAAGCTTATGTAAATATGGCTGCGGTCGCAATTCAAAACGCAAATAATTTAACACAAAAGGAAAACCTCATTGCCGAGAAGCAGCTGTTACTAAATGTTACCCGTGATTTATCAATGTGTTCCTCGATACAGGAAAGTTTTGATAAATGTTTTTTTTACTTAGGACAGATTTTAGAGAGTAAAAACGTGGCTATCCACCTTTTAGACCCGCTAGACAAAACGACGATTAAAACAACGAAGTTAAGCAAGGACTGTGATTGGGCAGAAGCGTATTGGATGGAGAAAAGCTATGAAGCCAAGATCCAAGAGGTTATTCAAACAAAAAATATAGATAGTAAGGGTCTACTGATGATTCCATTGGTTTCAATGGGAGAAGTATTAGGGGTAATCGTCGTTGGTAAAGAGGGAAAAGCTCACAATTACGATAATTCCCAAATTCAACTGGCAAAATCTATCGTTGATGCTACAGCTCCTACGTTTTCAAACTTGTTATATACGGATCGACTTGAAAGCATGGTGGAAGAGCGAACGAGAGAACTAGCTACTGCTAATGAAAAAGTTACAAGTGTGATTGAAAGTATTACGGATGGATTCTTTACTTTGAATAATAAATGGGAATTTACGTACGTAAATAAGCATCAATATTTTCCACAAAGAAAAACAGCAAAAGATGTATTAGGCAAGAATATACGGGAAGTTTTCCCGAGTAGCGTCGACACAGTCATGTATAAGGAATTTCATCGTGCAATGTCAGAGCGAACTACAGTTCATTTCGAATTTCTCTCTACCTCTGATGAATATTGGCACGAAGTTATTGCATACCCGTATGATGATGGTATTTGTTGTATTTTTAAAAACATAACGGAAAAAAAGCGATATGAGCAGGAATTGAAGAGGTTATCCAACATAGATTTAATAGGGCAAATGGCAGCAGGTATCAGCCATGAGATTAGAAATCCAATGACAACAGTACGAGGATTTTTGCAGTTATTAAAAGAAGAGAGCATCTATGAGAAACATAATAAGTACTTTAATTTAATGATTGAAGAACTTGACCGTTCCAATTCTATTATTACTGAATTTCTCTCAATAGGTAATACAAGGAAATCAGATTTGCAGATGTTCGATTTAAATTCAATTATCCACGATAGTATTCCTTTAATAAAAATTGATACGTATAATCAAAATAAATATATTCAAGTCGATACAAATGACATTCCGGAATTACTTTTAAATCGTAATGAGATACGGCAATTATTAATAAACTTATACCGAAATGGCTTAGAAGCGATGAGCACAGGGAAAGTTCTAACCATTAGTACCTACAAGGAAGGTCAAAATTGTGTGGTGCTTGCAGTGCGGGATCAAGGAAAAGGTATCAGGCCTGAAGTATTAGAGAAACTGGGTACTCCATTTTACACGACCAAAGATAATGGAACTGGATTGGGGTTAGGCATATGTTATGCCATTGCTGCCCGTCATAATGCAAAAATAGAAATTCAAACAGGATCGGAAGGCACTACCTTTTTTGTTAAATTTAATTATGAAAATAATGAACAATAACCTTATTTAGATTAGTTACGGTGAACCGTACCACAAATAAAAAGGAAAACCTAAGTAAACACAATCAATATATTTCACCTGAATTTTGCGTAACATTCATGTTTGAGTTGCCCACTAAATTAGAGTTGCATAAAAAGAAATGGACTAACCTATATCAGGTTAGTCCATTTTCAAGTGTGTTAATTAATAGTAAATCCCCATCCGTAGTTTCGCACGATTATCCCATTATTTTTTGATGTTTTAAAATCATCCCCAAAAGCATTAATCCACCTAAGACTACAAAACCTCCCCCTAAAATGTTAAAGTAGTAACTTAACGACATTAATTTACACATGCTAAAAGCATTATTATAATCAACATTTCAGGAGGAAAAACAATGGCAATGAGCAACAACGATATATTAAAAAGAGTAAGGTACGCTTTAGATATAAGAGATATAGATATGGTAGAAATCTTTGAACTTGGCGGGATGGAAGTAACGAAAGAGGACGTACTTGATATGCTTACAAAAGTAAAGAGAAGTCCACAACATGAAGCGGAAGATGATGATGTAATCGAAGATGAGTACGTATTAACATGCGACATGATGATGCTAGAGGCATTTTTAAATGGATTTATTACTTTAAAAAGAGGGAAGCAAGATCCGAAACCAGGGCAACCGGCACCTGTACAGAGCAAGGAGAGTGCCAATAACCTTCTTCTAAAGAAAATGAAAATAGCACTATCTTTAACGAGTGAAGATGTGCTTGATATATTAGACAGCGTAGGCGTTACGGTAACAAAAGGAGAGTTAGGCGCTCTGTTAAGAAAAAAAGGCCATAAGCATTACAAAGAGTGCGGCGATAGATACGCAAGGAATTTCATTAAGGGATTAGGCGTAAAGTATAGAGGATAATAAGTTCGTTAAAACGGTAAATGATATAATAGGTAGAGTAGGAAGTTTGTATCCTACTCTTTTTTATTTGTAAAAATAATACACTAGGTGATGAAATGGTACATACATATTTAGGTGAGACAATTAATTTTCATATAACTTATAAGAAGAAAAAGTCCGTGCGTCTTTTTGTAGATTCTTACGGAAATGTTGAGGTGCAAGCTCCGAAAGGGACGCCTGTTGAATACTTAGTCCAATTGTTAGAGGAGAAATGGGATTGGATTCAGAAAACACGTAAGGAAATGCAGGAGAGAGTGCGTGGTCCACAGGAAAAGGCTTATGATCAAGGAGAGGGGTTTCTGTATTTAGGGCATACATATCCGATACAGATTTCTCAAGATGCAAGTATAGAGCAAGATAACGCGGTGTTTGAAGGGGATAAGCTACATATTTATGTGAAAGAATTTAAGGATGAGAAAATACAACAAGCTTTAAAACGATTTTACTATAAGCAGTGTAAGGCGTTAGTAGAGAAGAGTATTAAAGCACATCAAAATAACTTTAAAACAAAACCGCGTTCTATTCGTATTACAGATAGTAGTCGTACGTGGGGAACTTGTGATTCAAATCTACAGCTAACATTCAATTGGAAGTTAGCGATGGCGCCACAGCGGGTAATTGACTATGTAGTCGTTCACGAAATGTGCCATATGGTTCATTTAAATCATGATCGCTCTTTTTGGCGCCTTGTCGGGAAGATAATGCCTGATTATAAGGAAATGGAGAATTGGTTAGCATTATCTAGTTGGAAGATGACGGTTTAGTAGGGAATATCGATTTTTGTCGGTAAAGCGATATTTCTTATCGAACCGTTGATATAATTTCATTTATCAAGGAATTTTTCAATGGGGAGAAAGTAAAAGGAGATGTCACAGCAGACATCTCCTTTTTGTCGGGCGTAGGAACTATCGTCCAAACTTCACAACGAAATCTCCATCCACTTTCTCCATCTCATATCCACGATACCCCTCTGAAAGTAACGTTTGCTTTTCACTAACATCACTCATCGGAACATCTTTAATATCCGTCCAATTGTTTTCTTTATCCCCACGCAATTCCTTCACAAAAACATACCGCATACTACCACCATACTTCTCCTTCAATGCAGCAATTTCCATCCCTTGCGCAAATTTATCCTTTAAACTAGGAATGTTAAAAGGTGCAACGGTGCAGCAAACATAATCATATTTGCTGTCTTCTTTTTGTAATTCATCCATAATGACTGTGGCTAATATTTTTTGCATCCCATTTCCTCGGCAGTTCGGATGAACGTTTGATATTTCTTGATAGATGACGCGGTGTAGTTCGTTTTCTGATAAGCCAATATCAAGTCCTAAATGTTCATCATCAATAGGAGGGACGAGCAGGGCACGAAATGCGATGAGTTCGTTTTCGATAAAAGCACCGATCATCATGCCGTTTCCTTCTAGAATGTATTGAAATTCTTCCAGTGAGAGCGGTTGTAAACGACCTTTATCTTCTAATGCTTCAACTACAACATTTTGTAATGATAAAATTTGTTCCATATGTTCTAAAGATAGTAATGTAACGTGAAATGGATCGTTATTTTGTTTTAATGTTCCTTCGTATAGAACTGTCATGTGTTAGTCCTCCTTTAGCGTACAACGTCTTGAAAGACGATTAGTTCTTGTAATGTATCTTCGTTTATTTCAATGCCGAGTCCTGGCTTTTCGTTTAAGCGAATGAATGGTACGTCGTAATGTAAGTTCCCGATGTCTTTCGTGAACTTTAATGGTCCTGTAAGTTCGACGCTCGTAATGATTTTTTTCGAGAAAGCGACATGGAATCCTGCAGAAGAGGCAACGGATGATTCGACCATGGATCCAACTTGGCATTCAATGCCTGCCATTTCAGCTTGATGAGCGAGTTTTACAGCGGGATATATGCCGCCGCATTTCATTAGTTTTATATTTACTTTATCAGCTGCGTCTAATTTAATAATTTGGCGCATTTCACGAGAGCCTTTTAATCCTTCATCAATCATGAGCGGAAGGTCTGTTTTATAACGAATATGAGCCATTGCGTCAATATCATCCGCTATAACAGGTTGCTCAATCCAATCGATGTTTAAATGTCCTAATGAACGAAGTGCCGTTAATGTGTTTGCGCTATTTTTCCACCCTTGGTTTACATCAACGCGAATCGCGATATCACTTCCTACACGTTCACGTACTGCTTCAATTCGTTTTACATCTTCTTTTACATTTGTACCGACTTTCATTTTGAAAGATTGGTAACCTTTCTGAATCATAGAGACAGCTTCTTCAGCCATGTCTTCTGGGTCTGCGATACTTAAGACGTGAGTGACAGGAAATTCTTCATGGTAGCGCCCGCCAATTAATTGATATACAGGTTGGTTTAATTTTTTGCCCATTATATCAAAACAAGCAATATCTATCGCAGCCTTCGCAGTAGGTACACCGTAAATTGTATTGTCCATCATATCGTGTATTTTCTCGATGTTCATTGGATTTTGTCCAATGAGCGTAGGAGCTAGTGTATGTTTTAAAGTATGGAAAGTACTTTCCCATGATTCGCCTGTAACGTGATCATCAGCAACGCCTTCACCGTAACCGATAACGCCGTCATTTGTTTCCATTTTGATGATAATAGAAGGCATATCAGAATAAGAACCATAACTAATAACAAACGGATCGCGAAGCGGTAAACGAATTGCATAAAGGTGAATAGCTGTAATTTTCATTGGGTAGAGACCCCTTCCTGTTTACAATAGTTTTGTACATTTGATATAGTTGACGTTAAATAGTCGTTAATTAATGATAAGGAGTTAGAGAAATGATGATAAAAATTGCAGTTGTCGGTTCAAAGGAGTTTATGGAGAATCTTTTGCCTATTGCTCATAAACTAGAAGAAATAGAGATTGATCCATATATTTACCTTCATCCGGCGGAATCTTCGGAACTTTTAAAGCGTTTAAAGCCTTGTGATTTCATCTTTTTCTCAGGTGCTTTACCTTATTATATGGCAAAAGAAATAAGAGAACAATTAAGAATTCCAAGTACGTACTTACAGCAAGACGAGGCAACTGTCGCATCTTCCATTCTTTCTGTCATGTATCACCAACGTATTCAACCACATAAAATTTCAATTGATTTAGTAGACCGCTCATTCATTATAAATGTGTTCCATGATATCGGTATAAAAGAAAGTCCACAAGTGTTTGATTATGAAAATATGCTTTGGAGTAAAGATGAGATAAAGAGAGTTATTGATTTTCATGTAGCTAAATATCAATCTGGAGATGCTCATTTAGCTTTAACTAGTATTCACGCTGTCTATGATGAACTTCAAAAAATAGGTATTCCTTCAGAGCGTATGATAGATCCGAAGCAATCCATTATACATGGGTTAAAAGATGCGAAAATAAAAGCTGAGTTAGCAAAAAGCCATTCAGCTACTGTTGGTGCTTGTATGATTTCTTCTTTAAAATTACGAGAAGGTTTGCTTGAGCAATTAGATGTCATTTCAAAAGAACTACGTGGTTCATTTAAAAAAGTTGATGAAATGACGTTCATTTTGTATACGACTCGTGGTGATATTGAATCGATTATAAAAACAAATATGATAAATAATTTATTTGCGAGTATAGAAGGAACGATAGCTATTGGATTTGGTTACGGAAAAACTGTGAAGGAAGCAGAGCAAAATGCTAAAATCGCTCAAGGTTTCGCGAAGAATAATCCAATAGACCACTGTTTTTATATACTAACAAGTGATAAAGAACTATTTGGTCCGTTCCCGAAAGAACAGAGAGTACAAAGTTTGAAGAATGACAACCCAGAACTAATGAAAATAGCGAAGGAAACGAAACTTAGTCCAGCAAACTTGTCAAAAATTATTCAATTTAGTCAATCGCATCCGTCATTGAAGTTTACAGCAGCAGATCTTTCTGAATACTTACAAGTGACTCGGCGATCAACAGAAAGGTTATTAAAGAAACTAGTTGATTATAGATATGCTCATATTTGCGGCGAGGAAATGCCCTATCAACAAGGGCGCCCTCGCGCAATATATGAACTGAATTTACCGTTATCTTTAAGCTTCTAGTTGAGCCTTTTGTTTTTTTAGTAGTTCTGCTTTTTCAATATCTGATAGTTTCGTAATTGTGAGACCAGTTATGCCGTAAATGATTGAAATAATAGGTACGATGAAATTCAATATAGCATAAGGAGCATATTCGAATGCGCCAACTCCAAGTGTTGCGAGTATGAATACACCACATGTATTCCAAGGTACGAAAACAGAAGTTAATGTTCCGCCATCTTCTAATGCTCTGGATAAATTTTTAGAATGTAGTCCTTTTTCTGTGTATGCATTTGCGTACATTCTTGAGGGAACAACAATCGAAATATATTGTTCAGAGCAAGTAAGATTTGTTGCAAAGCAAGATGCGATAGTAGAAGCGATAAGTCCTTTTGCTGATGTCGCTAATTTTAAAATTTGATTTACAATTGAGCGAAGAATACCAGTATGTTCTAGTACTCCTCCGAAAGTCATAGCAACAATTGTCATAGAAACTGTATTCATCATCGAATCTAAGCCACCGCGGTTAAAGAGTTCGTCTACTAGCTTGTTTCCAGTGTCTATGACAAATCCATTTTGGAGTGCACCGACAGATGCGGAGACAGAACCGCCTTGAATAAAGACTTGTGATAAGAATCCTAAAATAATACCTACAAGAATAGCTGGTATAGCAGGAACTTTTTTAGCGACCAATACCATAACGACTACGGGTATGATTAATAGGAAAGGCGAGATAACAAAGTTTTGTTGCAATACTTGTAATGTTTGCTCTATGCTTTTTGCATCAATATTGTTAGCGCCAAAGCTTCTTCCTAAGAACGCATAAACGATAAGAGTAATAATTAAACCTGGAATTGTAGTAAATAACATATGACGAATATGTGTGAATAAATCTGTATTTGTTAATCCTGCGGCTAAGTTTGTTGTGTCTGAAAGCGGTGACATTTTATCGCCGAAATAAGAACCGGAAATGATAGCACCGGCAACCATTGGAGCTGGGATTCCCATACTTAGGCCAATGCCCATTCCTGCAACACCAATTGTTCCCATTGTAGACCAAGAGCTACCGATAGCTAATGCAACAATAGAACAAATAATTGTAATTGAGACTAAAAATAGTGATGGAGTTAAAAGATTTAAACCGTAATAAATCATTGTTGCGACGATTCCGCCGCCAATCCAAGCACCGATCGTTAAACCTACTAGAATAATGATAACGATAGCGGGTAATGCGAGGCGAATTCCTTTATACATTGCTTCTTCAATGTCGTTCCATTTGTAACCGTAACGCCAGGCAACGATAGAAGCAACGGTTGTACCGATAATAAGTGGGACGTGAGGGCTTTGTTTTAATACAACAATTGTAACCATCATAACTGCAACTGTAATGATAATAGGGATTATTGCTACGCCAAAAGGTATTTCTTTTTTCATAAACTGCCTCCTCATTATGTATGTTTGTATTTTTAGAATTGTCGCAAAATAGACGTTTATTAAGTTATAATAACTAAAAATACATGTAAGCGTCAATAAAAAACAGAAAATAAGGAATGTTCTATCTGTATAAAGTGAGTTGTCGATAGTATTTAAAAATAAATAATTGACTTTTTTCTTAAAATTCAATATGTTCATAAAAACATCTGTTTTTCATAAGTATAATTAACCTGAATGGTTTGTAATTTGGGAAGGAGAATGTGGCTTTGAAAACATTAGAACTACAAGAGCGTTTAATGGAAATTTTTCAGCATTTGCATGAAAACCCTGAAGTGAGTTGGAAAGAGTATGAAACGACAGCGTATATTACTAACTTTTTAAAAGAAGAAGGAATTTCATATAAAACATTTGATGATTGTCCAGGCGTAATCGCTGAAATCGGAAGCGGGAACCCAGTTATTGCGATTCGTGCTGATATGGATGCACTATGGCAAGAAGTAGACGGAGAATTTAAACCGAATCATTCATGTGGTCACGATGCTCATATGACGATTGTAATGGGTCTTATTTTACAATTGAAAAATATGAGATGGGATAGTGGAACGGTTAGATTTATTTTTCAACCGGCAGAGGAAAAAGGAAATGGTTCTTTAAAGATGGTAGAGAAAGGCGCCGTGGATGATGCTGATTTCTTATTTGGTGTTCATTTAAGGCCGATTGAAGAACTGCCTTTGAAACAAGCTGCCCCATCTATTCGTCACGGAGCAGCAGGATTTTTAGAAGGGTTGATTCACGGAGATGATGCACATGGGGCACGCCCGCATCAAGGGATAAATGCGATTGATGTCATCACGATGATTAATATTGGATTGAAAAATATATGGCTACCACCGCAGACGTCGTATTCTGTTAAGATGACGAGATGCCAAGCTGGTGGTGATAATCTAAATATTATTCCAGGTAACGGACATTTTAGTTTAGATGTAAGAGCAGAAAATAACATATTACTAAATGAATTAAAGCAAAAAATAGAGCAAGTAATTCAGTCAGCTGAATCAATGGGATCTAAACTTTCTTATGAGTGGATTGATCTTGCACCAGGGGCTGAAGTGTCAGAAGAAGCTGAGCGCTTTATGCGTAAAGGTATTCTTGAAGTGTATGGGGAAGAGGGATGTACTGGACCACTGTATACGACAGGAAGCGATGATTTCCATTACTACACAGTGAAGAGGCCACATTTAAAAGCTGTCATGCTTGGACTAGGGGCAAACCTACAACCTGGATTACACCATCCGTATATGAAGTTTGACCATTCTTGCATAATGGATGGAGTAGAAATATTGAAACAAACTGTATTGAAAGTATTAGAAAACAGGGGCTAGAAAGCTCCTGTTTTTTTTGTAGGAATTTGTTGTTAAGTCGATATATTCGATTTTGCGATAATATAATTTCGCGTACCAATTAATTTGATAAAAATGAGCATTCAGTACGTGGTGTATAATAATAGTAATATTTCTTAATAGGAGCAAACGAATGAACGAACAATATTACGATGCTGTATTAAATATAAAAACTGTCGGCGAGCAAAAAGGATTTAATAAGTCTATGCATTATCACCGTTATGAACCGACGCCATATAGCGGATTAGATGAGTTATTGAATCAATATGAAATAAGAAGTAGCGACCAGGTTGTAGATTTTGGGTGCGGAAAAGGACGATTAAACTTTTACATGCACCATAAGTGTGGTGCTTCGGCCGTTGGGATTGAAATGAATGAAGAGTTTTATAAAGAAGCAATGGATAATCGTGATCGTTATGCGCGAAAAGTGAGAAACAGTAAAGATAAAATTCGGTTTGAATGCTGTTTAGCGCAGGAATATGAGATTGATCCACGTGATAACCGGTTTTATTTCTTCAATCCATTTTCTGCCCAAGTATTTATGAACGTAGTAAATAACATTTTACTTTCGGTAGAAGAAACGGAGAGAGAAGTAGATATCATTTTATACTATCCTTCTGAAGATTATATTTTCTTCTTAGAGAACCAGACTGCGTTTGAATTGAAGAGAGAGGTTAGATTGCCGGGTGCTTATGAGAAGAATGGGAATGAGAGATTTTTAGTTTATACATTAGGATTATAAAAAAAGCAGGTGCCAAGGCACCTGCTTTTTTTAAACTCACGTCTATATAATTAGTTACGGATTAAGTAATCAAATGCACCTAAAGCTGCGTTTGCACCTGAACCCATAGAGATGATGATTTGTTTGTAAGGATTATTTGTACAGTCACCTGCAGCAAACACTCCTGGTACGTTTGTAGCGCCGTGCTTGTCTGTTACGATTTCACCGCGAGCGCGTTCAACTGTTTCGCCTAACCAGTCTGTGTTTGGCACAAGACCGATTTGTACGAATACACCTTGTAATTCAACGTGATGAACTTCTTCAGTTTCACGATCGATGTAAGAAATACCGTTTACTTTATCAGTACCAGTAATTTCTTTCGTTTGAACGTTTTTCAGAACAGTTACGTTTGGTAAGCTCTTAAGACGCTCTTGTAATACAGCATCAGCTTTTAATTCTGGCATGAATTCAAGAACAGTTACATGCTTAACAATACCTGCTAAGTCGATAGCTGCTTCGATACCAGAGTTACCTCCGCCGATAACCGCTACGTCTTTTCCGATGAATAATGGACCGTCACAGTGTGGGCAGTATGCTACACCTTTATTTTTGAACTCAGCTTCACCTGGTACGCCAACATTACGCCAGCGAGCACCTGTAGAAACGATTACGCTCTTACTTTTCAGAACAGCGCCGTTTTCAAGTTCCACTTCAATAAGTTCTTTTTTCTCTAAACGTTTCGCACGTTGTAGATTCATTACATCGATGTCGTATTCTTTTACGTGCTCTTCAAGACTTGCTACTAGCTTAGGACCTTCAGTGCGTTTTACGCTGATGAAGTTCTCAATGCCCATAGTATCCATTACTTGACCACCGAAGCGCTCAGCAACGATACCAGTGCGGATGCCTTTACGTGCTGCATAAATTGCTGCACTTGCACCAGCAGGGCCGCCACCAACAACAAGAACATCGTATGGATCTTTATCAGAAAGCTCTGATGCATCTGGACCGTTACCCATTTTAGCTAAAATTTCTTCAAGTGTCATACGACCGCTTCCGAAAGATTCGCCGTTTAGGTACACAGTTGGTACTGCCATGATGTCTTTACTTTCTACTTCCTCTTTGAATGCAGCGCCATCAATCATAGTATGTGTAATACCAGAGTTAAGAACGCTCATTACGTTAAGAGCTTGTACAACATCAGGACAGTTATGACAACTTAGGCTGATATAAGATTCAAAATGATATTCGCCTTGAATGTTTTTGATTTGATCGATTAATTTTTGTTCAACTTTTGGAGCACGTCCACTAACTTGAAGTAAAGCTAACACTAATGAAGTAAATTCGTGTCCTAATGGAATACCAGCGAATACGACACCAGTGTCTTCACCAGGGCGATTTACGCTAAAGCTTGGTGTTCTCTCTAATTCAACTTTTTCTACTGTAATCTTAGATGACATAGTAGCTAATTCGTCTACTAGAGCTAACATATCTTTAGATACGTTATCGTCTCCTGCGCTTACTTTAAGTAAAATATCGTTCTCCATTAACTGAAGGTATTGGGATAGTTGTGTTTTTATATCTGCATCTAGTATCATTTTGATCGAACTCCTTAGATTTTGCCTACAAGGTCAAGGCTTGGTTTAAGTGTTGCAGAACCCTCTTGCCATTTAGCTGGGCAAACTTCACCTGGGTTGTTACGTACGTATTGAGCTGCTTTAATTTTGTTAACAAGAATGCTTGCGTCACGGCCGATACCGTCAGCATTGATTTCCATAGATTGGATAATGCCGTCTGGATCGATGATGAATGTACCACGAGCAGCAAGACCTTCTTCTTCCATTAAAACGTTGAAGTTTGTAGTGATTGTGCGAGTTGGGTCACCAATCATAATGTATTCGATTTTGCCGATAGTTTCTGAGCTATCATGCCATGCTTTGTGAGTGAAGTGAGTGTCTGTAGATACAGAGTATACTTCAACGCCTAAGTCTTTTAGAGTTGCATATTGGTTTTGTAAGTCTTCAAGTTCAGTTGGACAAACGAATGTGAAGTCTGCTGGGTAGAAACAAACTACGCTCCATTTTCCTTTTAAACTTTCGTCAGTAACTTGGATAAATTCTCCATTATGGTAAGCATTAGCTTTAAACGGTTTTACTTCTGTGCCGATTAATAACATATTAAAATTCCTCCTAAAGGTTGGTTTTGAGCATCGGAAATTAGTTTGCTCATAAAATATATTTTTTAATTAACTATAATAATTCTAATTCGATATTAATTATCATATAGAAGTGGTTATTTTGTCAAGAGAATAAACCAACTTTATACCAATTTAATTAATATTTATTCTCAATTAAGGCTACTAGGGAATTAAAAGGTAATTTTCAAGTCATAAATTTTCAATGAGTGTTTGAAAGAGTAGTGTGTATGTTAGAGACATGGTGTAAGTATAAATTCTTAGGAAGGAAATATTTCTTAGAAGTTGTAGATTTGAAAAGGAACTGCTTACTTCTATTTTACAAAGAATTGTGAGATAAATAAAACAAAATGTATCGGAATCTTTGTGAACAATTATTGTCATCATAAATATATATAATAAGAAGTATATTGCAATGAGAAATAGAAACATTGACGCTCATTTCTAACAAGATATAATAAAAGCGAGATATGTATTGCAATAGAGAAGATATAGTATAGATTGAAAAAACTTCAGTCTATTATTTTTTACTTCTTTTAGAAAACGTTTACATTTAGTGTGGAGGGGAAACCATGTCTAAGTTCACGAAGTATTTTTTAATGGAAGCTAAAGATGTGATTGCATATGTGCAAGAGAAATTACCTAGGTTCGAGCATGCAAAGGGGCTAAAGTGTAAAGAAATAGGTGATGGTAATTTAAATTATGTGTTCCGCGTTTGGGATGAACAGAAGAACATTTCTGTCATTGTAAAGCAAGCTGGGGATACAGCGCGTATTTCAGATGAGTTTAAGTTGTCGACGAATCGAATCCGTATAGAATCAGATGTTTTGCGATTAGAAGGAGAGTTAGCATCTGGACTGGTGCCAAATGTATATTTGTTTGATAGTGTGATGAATTGTTGCGTGATGGAAGATTTATCAGATCACACAATATTGCGTACAGCACTCATAAATCATCAAATGTTTCCGAGGCTTGCTGATGATTTAACTACTTTTATGGTAAATACTCTTCTATTAACATCAGATGTTGTAATGAATCATAAAGAGAAGAAGGAACTCGTGAAAAATTATATAAATCCTGAGTTATGTGAGATTACAGAGGACCTCGTATATTCAGAGCCGTTTACAAATCATAATAAACGCAACGAATTGTTTCAATTAAATGAGGGTTGGATTAGAGAGCATATTTATAGTGATAAAGAACTTCGTATGGAAGTAGCAAAACTTAAGTTTTCTTTTATGACGAATGCACAAGCGCTACTTCACGGTGATTTACATACTGGTTCTGTTTTTGTAAAAAGTGATTCTACAAAGGTTATTGATCCTGAATTTGCTTTTTATGGACCTATGGGATATGACGTTGGGAATATAATGGCAAATTTAATGTTTGCATGGGTGAATGCAGATGCAGTGATGCAATCTGGTATGGAGAAAGATACATATATGAACTGGCTAGAATCTACCATGATTGATGTAATTGATTTATTTAAGAAGAAGTTCTTAGATGCTTGGGATATTCATGTGACAGAGGTTATGGCGAAGGAAGAAGGCTTTAACCAAGTTTATTTACAATCTATATTAGAGGATACAGCTGCAGTGACGGGTCTTGAGTTAATTCGTCGTATTGTTGGTCTAGCGAAGGTAAAGGATATTACTTGTATGGAGAATGATGCAGCGCGTGCTAGAGCGGAGCGAATTTGTCTTAAGGCAGCGAAGAAGTTTATTTTACAAGCGAATCGATATAAAACAGGTAGCAGCTTTGTAGAAACGTTAAGAAAACAAATGCATAGTGCGAAATAAGGGGAGAAGATGATGGCAGAGCAATTAATACCAATTCAGTGGAAAGATGATGCTTTAGTGTTGTTGGATCAAACGGTATTGCCGAACGAAGTAGTCTATGAATCTTTTAAAACGGCTGAGGGTGTTTGGGATGCGGTTCAAGTAATGAAAGTACGAGGAGCGCCGGCAATAGGTGTTTCAGCAGCCTATGGTGTGTATTTAGGGGTAAAGGAAGTTGCTGAAAGTTCGGCGGAAGAATTCATAGAGGAAGTAAAAAAGGTATGTGCATATTTAGCAACCTCAAGACCGACGGCAGTAAATTTATTTTGGGCACTTGAAAGAATGGAAAGTGTAGCGAAAGAGAATGCTCACTTATCAATTGTGCAGTTGAAAGATAGATTATTAGAAGAGGCAAAAGAGATTCATAGAGAAGATGAAGAAATTAACCGTCAAATTGGAGAACACGCATTAACATTATTCCGTGATGGCATGGGAGTATTAACGCATTGTAATGCAGGGGCGTTAGCAACGACGAAGTACGGTACTGCGACAGCTCCAATGTACTTAGCGAAAGAAAAAGGATGGGACTTAAAAATCTATTCGGATGAAACACGCCCTAGATTACAAGGTTCAACGTTAACAGCATTGGAACTACAGCGAGCGGGAATCGATGTAACGGTCATTACAGACAATATGGCAGCAATGGTCATGTCACAAGGGAAAATTGATGCGGTAATCGTTGGATGTGACCGCGTAGCAGCAAACGGGGATGTAGCAAATAAAATTGGAACATTAGGCGTATCTATTTTAGCTAAATACTACAACATTCCGTTTTATGTAGCAGCACCAACACCGACAATTGATTTGAAAACACCGACAGGAAAAGAAATTCCAATTGAAGAAAGAGATGCTTCTGAAGTAATCAATCGTTTCGGACAATATTCTGCTCCGAAAGAAAGTAAAGTATATAATCCGGCATTTGATGTTACGCCATATGAAAATGTAACAGCGATTATTACGGAAAAAGGGATTGTGGAAGCGCCGTTTACAGAGAACTTAAAAAAGCTATTTTAGTAAGTAGATATATAGTCAGTCATCATAAGCTTCATACTTAGGGGGATGTATATGTTATTACAAAACGAAAGAGAAGAAATTGTAGCGTATGGAAAGAAAATGATCTCTAGTGGTTTAACAAAGGGGACTGGGGGTAATATTAGTATTTTCAATCGTGAACAAGGTCTTGTTGCGATTAGCCCAAGTGGTTTAGAGTATTATGAAACAAAACCTGAAGATGTAGTAATATTAAACTTAGATGGTGAAGTAGTAGAAGGTGAGAGAAAACCGTCAAGTGAACTAGATATGCATCTGATTTATTATAGAAATCGTGAAGATATAAATGCGCTTGTGCATACACATTCACCTTATGCGAAGACGATTGCGTCATTAGGATGGGAACTTCCTGCTGTATCGTATTTAATTGCTTTCGCAGGCCCGAATGTGCGCTGTGCACCGTATGAAACATTTGGTACGAAGCAATTAGCAGAGGCTGCTTTCGACGGCATGATTGATCGCCGTGCTGTTTTACTTGCGAACCATGGTTTAATGGCCGGAGCGAATAATATAAAAATGGCATTTACTGTTGCGGAAGAAATTGAGTTTTGTGCGCAAATTTATTATCAAACGAAAAGCGTCGGAGAGCCGAAATTATTGCCAGAAGATGAGATGGCGAATTTGGCGAAGAAGTTTGAAGGGTATGGGCAGCAGTAGAATGAAAAAACACCCTCAAGATTTTACTCTTGAGGGTGTTTCTATGCCTTCTTAAGCAACAAATACATAAAGTAAGGGGCACCAATTAAAGCAACGACAATACCTGCGGGGATGCCGTTAGGTTCGACGATATTTCGTCCGATTGTATCCGCTAGTAGCAATAACCACCCGCCGATTAAAACGGCGATTGGCATGAAGATTTGATGCCTTGGACCTACTAAAGATTTTGCGATATGAGGAGCCATTAGTCCAATAAAGCTAATTCCTCCTGTTACAGAAACAGCAGCGGCAGCAAGTGCAACGGCTGCGATTAATAAGTATCTTCGTTCTTTTTCAATTTCAATTCCAACACCGATTGCGACTGGCTCGTTTAGTGCTAGTATATTTAATCGATTTGCTTTATAGAAGACAAATGGGATTAATACGATTAGCCATGGAAGCATTGCTAAAACAAATGTCCAGTCATCTCCCCAAATGTTTCCGGCAATCCATTTTGCGATAAAGTCCACTTTCATACGATCAGCGGATGAAATAAGGACAATCATCGCTCCAGATAGTGCAAATGAAAAACCGATACCGGTTAATGTTAATTGTATTGGCTGAAGGCCTGTGGATTTGCTATATGAAAATACGTAAATTAGAACAGCTGTTAGAAACGCACCGATAAATCCAACGACTGGTAGTAAGTAAAGAAATGAACCTACGTCTATTGGGAAGTATAAAAAGAAAACAGCAACAGCGACTCCAGCTCCAGAATTGATTCCGAGAATACCAGGTTCAGCTAAATCATTTCGGGTAATGCCTTGCAGGATAGCCCCTGATAAAGCGAGAGCCATACCAGCTAATAATGTAATGACAATTCTAGGTAGTCGTAAAGAATATAAAACGAATTCTTCTTTAAATGTACCTTGTCCCATCAGCGTTGGGATTAACCTGTCATAGGAGAGGGCGGCAGAACCGAGCCCCATTCCAATTACAATAGTTGTGATGGTAAGTATAAGTAATGCGAGTATGATAAGACGTTGTTTCTTTAGAATAGATTGCATCATGAGAAAGTTCTTCCTCCTTTACGTACAATGAATAGGAAGAATGGTAATCCTACAATTGCGACGATTGCAGCAACTGGTGTTTCGTACGGAGCGTTAATTGTACGTCCGATTGTATCTGCGAGCAGCATAAAGGAAGCACCAGCGATCGCTGACATTGGTATAACGAAACGGTAGTCTGGTCCAACGATTGGACGAACCATATGCGGTATCATTAAGCCGATAAAAGCCATGTTTCCGACAAGTGCTACAGAAGCGCCAGCAAGCAAGATAATAATGATAAATAAAATCGTTTTAATGACGATAATTTTTTGACCAAGTCCAACAGCAACTTCTTCACTGAAACTAAGGACTGTCAATTTCCTTGCAAGTAAAATAGCGATAAATATACTTATTGAAATAACAGGAATAATAATTTTTAATTGGCTCCAAGTCGTTCCAATTACGCCCCCAGCCGTCCAAAGTGATACATCTTGTGAAATTTTGAAGTAAATGCCGACGCCTTCTGAAATTGCAAGTAGAAATGCTGAAACTGCAGCACCCGCTAATACAATTCGAAGAGGGGAAAGTCCGCCCTTTTTCACCATGCCAATTCCAAATACCATAATAGCGCCAATTGCAGCACCGATAAAGCAAGCTAGTGTTAAGTAAAGGTAGCTTATAGAAGGGTTGAAAGCAAGTGTTAGTGCAAGTGCAGCATTTGCTCCACCAGATAGCCCTAATAATCCAGGATCTGCAAGTGGATTTCGTGTTAATCCTTGCATAATTGCTCCAGAAACAGCAAGTCCAGCTCCTACAAAAACAGCGGCAACTTCACGTGGTAAACGTATTTCGCGAATAATAGATATTTTGTCTCCTTTAGCGGAGGAAGTGAGTGCTAACCATACATCTTTTATAGAAGTATCTGCAGCACCTAACACCATTGCGAACATAAAAATAAGAAAGAATGCAATGATACTCAAAATTAATTTGTATGTAAAAGCCATGGAACGTGGATTATCGTGATCTTTTGTCATTCGTTTCACATCTTTTCTTTTCATAGAATAAAGGAAGAGGAATTCTTAAATTAAGAATTCCTCATGTTTGTATTATTGACCAAGAAAGCTCTTCTTGAAGAAGTCTAGCTGGAAATCTAATGTAAGTGGATCATTGAAATAGAATTCCATCATGTTCGCTTCATATACACGATTATTTTTTACTGCTGGAATGTTTTTATATGATTCTGTCTCTTGGAATGAGTTATCAGTATCTTTGTTTTTACTTACGATTAAGTAATCACCAGCGAACTCAGGTAATACCTCAGTAGATAATGCGTAGTATCCTTCTTTTAAAGCTTTTTCTTTTACTTTTTCAGGCATTTTTAATTTCATTTCTTGGTAAAGAATTTCTGTTCCACGGCCCCAGTTTTCGCCGTATACATAAAGCTGTTTGTTGAAGTTTTCAACAACAGAAACTGTTGCATCTTCACCGATTTTAGCTTTAATGTCTTTTCCAGCTGTTTGTGCACGTTTCTTGAAATCATCAACCCAAGTTTTTGCTTCTTTTTCTTTATTTAATAATTTACCGATTTCTAAGTGTTGTGTTAAGTAATCAACTTTTCCGTAAGTGTATGTTACAGTAGGAGCGATTTTCTTTAACTTATCAACATTTTTAATATTAGATAAACCAATGATTAAATCTGGATTTAATTCTGCAATCTTTTCAACATTCTCATCTGATACTTCAGCAACATTTTTAAGCTTGCTATCAAAACGTGGGTTTTGTTTAGACCATGAATCTACCCCAACAAGATTTACACCTAATGACATTACGTTACCAGCGAATGATGATAGGACAACAACACGTTGTGGATTTGCTGGAACTTCAACTTTACCATTTTCAGATTGGTATGTAATTGTTTCTGACTTCTTACCTTTTGCGTCGTTCTTCTTGTCTGTTGAACCATTGCTACAAGCACTCATAACAAGGACGAACAGAACTGTTAGTGAAATAAATAATTTTTTCATCGTCTTTCTCCTTTGGATAGATGATATGTGATATACAATAAATTGTTTAACTGCAATCTCTTTGAAAGAGTAGTGGTAATACAAAAGTCTTGAATATGAGATTTTACAATATAGTATTGACCATATTAATGAGAGAAGATGTAATCTCACAGTTGCTAATAATTAACAAATTGATAATGATTATCACTATTGATTCTTTAAATAATATAATTTTATATAGGTGTATTGTCAATAGTAATTTTGATTGTAAATTTTGCGGAAACAGGTTATATTTTATTGAGAATGATAATCAATGACTAATAGCTGAGGAGTGAACACGAATGAATCAAGAAGAATTGTTTGATGTAACCGTGATAGGCGGAGGGCCTGCGGGGCTTTATTCAGCTTTTTATAGTGGACTAAGAGAGATGAAAACGAAAATAATAGAATTTCAACCACAGTTAGGTGGTAAAATACATGTTTATCCGGAGAAAATGATTTGGGATATTGGCGGATTATTACCGGTTACTGGCGAGAAATTAATTGAGCAACTTGTACAACAAGGATTAACATTTCAGCCTGAAGTTGTATTGAATACAAAAATAGAATCAATTATTCGTAATAAAGATGGTATTTTTACGTTGAAAACAAGCAATGGTGAAGAACATTTTTCAAAAACGGTGATCGTCGCAACTGGGAGTGGTATATTGAATCCACAAAAGTTGTCAATTGAAGGTGCGGAGAGATTCGAAGTCTCAAATTTAAATTATACAGTTAAATCGTTAAAACGTTTCAAAGATAAAACGGTAATTATTTCAGGTGGAGGGAACTCTGCAATTGATTGGGCAAATGAATTAGAACCAATCGCGAAAAAAGTGTACTTAACATATAGAAAAGAAGAATTATCTGGTCACGAGGCACAAGTTAAACAACTTATGAATAGTTCAGCAGAATGTTTCTTTAATACATCGATTACAAAATTAATTGCTGGTGATAACCATGAAACGATTGAATATGTAGAATTAACAAATCATGAAACGGAAGAGGTTTCTCAGTTATCTATCGATGAAGTTATTATTAATCATGGATATGAACGTGACATTACATTATTGGAAAATAGTGAGCTAGATGTCGCAATTGTAGATAATTACTTTATTGCAGGGAATGCAAATAGTGAGTCCTCGGTAGACGGATTATATGCTGCTGGAGATATTTTAAAGCATGACGGAAAATTACATTTAATTGCAGGGGCATTCCAAGATGCTGGAAATGCTGTGAATAAAGCGAAACAATTTATTCAACCAGATGCAAGTGAGTATGGTATGGTTTCTTCTCATAATGAGGTATTTAAGAAGAGAAATCGAGAATTGATTAAGCAGATGATAAAATAATAAGGTGAAACTTTAATTAGTGGGGGGCCATCCCCCTACTGATTATCAGCCCGCACCAATCGGGCTTTTATTTCCCACAAATAGCGGGATAAAGGAACAAGTATACCCCCACTTACTTCTCTATTCGATTAGATGAGAGATGTAAGTGGGGGTTTTCCTGTTTACTATATTTTCAATCATGATAATGACACCGGTTTCATTAGTTCATGTGACATGAACGTTTTATTTGTAATCTCTCTAGAAAACAATGAATCTAGGATTGGTTTATGCTGTCCCTTTTTCCTGTTCATTAGGAAATGGCATATTTAGTATAGACGCAATGTATTGTTTTCCGTGTTTTCGAGCTAATGATTCTAATATTTGGCGAACGCGTTTTGTAAGATGACCTTGTTTTTTTATAGCCTCACAATATGCGTCATAGAAAACGTATTTAGCCCAAAGGAAATCATCTTGTTGGAATAAGAAATGATTTTTGTACCATTCGCCAATTGTATGATAGCAATTGTTTTCATGTACTGCTGCACTTTGTGAAAGAATACGATCGGATAAAGAATTAGATAGATGAGAAATTGTGTTGTCTGTTTCAACTCGTAATGTTTTTTCTAACATTGTAATGATGTGACGAGTAGCCATATGTTAACTCTCCTTTGTGTAAATGGGTAATACCATTCTATATTTAAAAAAATACTTACTATACTATTATACAATATATGGAATGCATCTACCTGCTTTTTAATTTGTATTTACAAAATCTTTTTTATTTGTTTACAAAAATAAAGTAAGATACAGTATATATATGAAAAAATAATAAAGGAATGAACACATTGTATATAACGATAGAAGAGGCTGCGGAGTATTTGAATTTACCCAAATCGTACGTTGAAGATTTAATTCAGCAAAAGAAAGTTCGTGCACTGTTTGATGGAGAGCAATATTTAATAAACAAGGAACAGTTTAATACACATTTAGAACAAATGGAGAAATATAAGCAGTTAGTGGAAGAAATATTAAACGAACCAATTCCAGAAGATATGGATGTTAAAGACGAAGATTAAATTTATAAAAAGCCCCCGTATTAAGATATGCAGAAATGTATCTTAATACGGGGGCTTTTTATATTAAGGGGTGAAAAAGTCATTCAAAAACTTAGAGTTACTTTAAGGGAAAGAAGATTTTATAGGGATTAGTACTATTAGTTAAAAGCATATTTTTTCATAGCGGGGACAAACATAGCGAACATAACCTGTACAGATACATATACTATCAGTGCAAAAGCTTATAAATTAATGGAAGGGGTTTTCTCGTGAGTTTATTTAATTGGGATTTTTTGGAAAATTTAATTGGATCTTATGTAAGAATAAACAGAGGTGGACCAGAATCTCAAAAAGGAGCAATAGTATCAGTATATGCGGACTACTTCGTATTACAGAATGAAAAAGGAGAGTACCATTACTACCAGCTTCGCCATCTGAAAAGCATTACAAAAAATACGAAAGATGGTGGGATAGGTGATTCCGTATGGTCGGAAGAAGACAGTGCGGAAGACTTTGAAACGCTACTTCAAGGCTTCAAATACCGCTGGGTGAAAATTAATCGTGGCGGTCCAGAGAAAATTGAAGGTATTTTACAAGATGTTTCTAGCGATTATGTAACGTTAATTATAAAAGAAGAAGTTGTATTAATTGCACTATCTCATATTAAAAGTGTTAATTATAATGCACCAGTAAGTGGAGAGAGCGATGAGAGTAGTGATGAGAGTAGCGATGAGAAAAGTAATGAAAACAGCAATAATTCAAGTCGAGCTCGTGCACTAAGACAATCAAGTAGAGGAAGATAATACAGAAAGGAGGGTATGAACTTGAAGAGTGTAGTAAGCTGTGATCAAATCAAAGGTTTAGTCGGTGAGAATGTAAAAGTAAATCTTCGCGGACCGGAAAGTCGAGTAGGTGTACTGTTATTGTTAGGAAAAGATTATCTTACACTACAATTACCCCATGGAGAATTAGTGTATTATCAGCTGAAACATGTGAAGAGTCTAGTCAGGAAAGTGAAAGAAGCACAAGGAGAATATGGTTCATGTTTCTATGCTGATGAAGATACTTTTTTAGATGTATTAAATGACTTGAAGTATAAATGGATAAAGATTAATCGTGGTGGACCAGAGTGTGTGGAAGGTTTATTAAGTGATATACATGATGGAAGTATTACACTAGTAAACGGTGATGAGGTCATTTATGTAATTAATTCTCATATTAAGAGTGTGAGTCAAGTAGTTAAAAGTAAAAAGAATGAAGAAGAATAATGTTTAATAAATAAGAGGGGCATTATGATTGAAAGTGAAGAACGATTTCATATTTCGCTGCAATAATTTCGCGGTATATGAAAAAGAATTCTTACTATTAAAAGACAGAACATTGCCCCTGATTATTTTTTTGAAATGGAAGACAGAAAAGCGCAATTTCATAGAAAGGAGGATATAGATGAATGAGTTAAACAAGAACATTGGGGAAAATATATACGTTAAATTAATCGGTGAAAAAAGGTTTAGAGGTATATTAATTGATGTAGGAAATGATATTGTAGTTCTTTACAATGGACAAGACTATGTGTATATATCTTTATACCATGTCCAATATTATAAATTTTTGAGAGGGCATGATGAAGAAATATTAAAACCAGATGTGGACTCTGTAATTAAGAGAGAATCACCTTCAATTTCTTTGAGGAAAGTATTAAGCACATCTAAAGGGATTTTTACAGAAATTTATGTGGCAGGAAATGCTCCAATACACGGTTATGTTACAAGTGTAATGAACGATTATATTGTTTTTTATAGCCCGGTTTATAAAACGGTATATATATCTTTAAAGCATTTGAAATGGTTAATTCCTTATAAAGAGAACCAAGTACCTTATTCCCTCAACAAAAATGAACTCCCCGTAAATCCATTAAATATTACTTTAGCTAGAACATTTGAAGAACAGCTTATTAAAATGGCTGGGAAAATTATGGTTTTTGATTTAGGTGAGGAATATAACAAAATCGGAAAGATGGCGAAAATTGATGAAGGACATATTGAAATATTAAAAGCACGTGACGCAAAAATGTATGTGAATATTCAACATGTGAAATCTGTCCATTGTCCGTAAGCTAGTTTAAAGGGCTGGCTTTTTCTTTTATATATGTGGAAGAAAAGGTCGAGCTTATTTTTTTACCGTTATTTGGATATGAGGGGGGAAGTGAATTGAATATATAAGTATGTTCCTGTTTTTACTTATAAAGAGGTAACCTTGTACTACATTATAAAAAAAGATGTACGAGCTACTTTTTGTTGTATTCAATTCACTTTTTGAGTAAGTGCTGCTCAACTAATTTATTAAAGGGGTTTTATTTGTGGAGCAGTTTCCAAATTCGTTTTCGATTACGTTGCTTGGCAGTGCTGGTGGAGCAGCAAAAGCAGTGTTAGCAATTTTGAATCAAGCGGTAGTAAATGAAAAAGATCCAATTTATGACGTCATAAAGAATGTGAATTTTCATTTGGTGGATATAAAACAAAAAGATAAAAGTTATTATGATGAGTTGTTTCCAAATTTGAAAGAGCAATTTTTTTTATATGAAATAAATCTTCAAGATGTAGTCAAATTTAAACAACATTTAAAAGAAAAAGGAACGAAGGTTGTTATTGATGTTTCAGGCGCAGATACGATTAGGGTACTGAGTTGTTGTAATGACCTTGGTATTTGTTACATTAATTCGGCTTTGGAAAATGAGGCAGTAGATCAAGACGATAGTTTACTTGGTTTTCAGCTTACGGAAAGGTATACGAGGTTTGAGAAGGAGAAAGAAACATTTACAAATACAAGAGCGATTATAGGCTCGGGTATGAATCCTGGTGTTGTTCAATGGATGGTTGTTGAACTTATGAAAGAACGTCCAAATGAAAAGCCACGAGCATGCTATATTGTAGAACATGATACTTCGTTTTTGAATGATAAAGGGCTAATAAAACCTCATACACTTTATGCATCATGGGCAGTAGAGCGTTTTCTTGATGAAGCGATATGGAGTTATCCTATGTATATGAGTCATCATCGTCCACTTTACTTTTATGAGGATGTATATGCTTCAGAGTATAAGGTAAAGTTAGGTGAAAAAGAATTTTACGGTTGCTTAATGCCGCATGAAGAAGTTTTAATTTTAGGGAAATCTTTTAATATGGAAGTTGGTTTTCTTTATCGGATCAATGAGTATACAACAAACTTAATTAGACAGAACTTAGATAAAGTAGAAGATTTATGGAATTGGAATCGTAAAGTATTTAATCCAGCAGAAGAAGATATTGTAGGAGAAGATTTAGTCGGTGTGTTACTCGTTTATGAAAATGGCGAGACATACATGTATAATGTAATGAATAGTAGCCAAGTTTTTCAAAAATATAAAACAAATGCGACTTACTTCCAAGTAGGGTGTGGAATTTATGCTGGCTTATGTAGTTTACTGTTAGATGCTTTTGGACAAGGTGCTTATTATGTAGAAGAATTATTATTAAATACTGAAAGTAAGTATGGGGAATATTTAAATTTATATATGAAGGATTTTGTAGTAGGGCATAATGATTTTACAGATGGATTACTACATGATAGGGTAAGAATGATATAAAATGTGACTAAAAAGGAAGGAGGTGTATATCTCCTTCCTTTTTAGCATTAGAAGGTTAATATTGCCCTGAAAGCAATTTCATAATTATAATTTAAAGGGATAACATTTGAAATGTTTGTTGGTATTGATCAAGAGGAGTTTTTATATGAACAAATACAGGAGCTTGATTTATGAAGAAAGAGAAGCTTTAAAAGTATTTATATTATTATTCTATATTATATTCTTTTCATATGACATTATCTATTATTTCGTTTATCCCGCTATGAATATTAATGAAGCAAGGATAGGGTGGCCAGAAGGTGGTATGGGAATAGGCGTATATATATTAGTAATATCCTTATTTCCTATTTCGATATACTTTCAAAAACAAGGCTATGTATATTTTGTAAAATATTTATTTTTAATTGGGTACATGCTTATTGACCTTATTAATAACTTAATGATTTATTTACACAGTGATCGTGTTTTTGAAAATGGAAATATGGTTGAAATATTTTTAATTTTATTTGCACCGATTTTCGTGAATAGAAAATATTTTTATTTTGTTTCCTGTAGTGTAATTGGAAAATATGTATTTTTCACGCTGTTATTGCAAGATATAAAAGTTGTGATTCCGCTTGTTTTATGTGTATTCTTTTGTATTATTTCACATTCTCTGTTAAAACGTTTCCAGTCTTATGTAAGAACAGTTGTTGAGATGATGAGCAATATGAAAGAGACCGAAAATTTAGCTGTTATTGGGACTATGTCTACAACAATTGCTCATGAAATTCGAAACCCATTAACAGCTTTAAAAGGATTTACACAAATTCAAAAGGAAAGAAATCTTGAAGATACGATGAGTTATGAGATTATGCTGCAAGAAATTGAGAGAATTAATGAGTTTGTTAGTGAATTGATGTTATTAGGAAAACCGAAACCAACAAATTATGAATGGTGTAATATACGGGAAATCCTTTTATATGTTGTACAGTTAATGGAAAGTTATGCGACTCAATATAAAGTGAAATTTCATTTGCAAGTAGATGGAAATTTACCCGTTATAAATGGTGATGATAAACAATTAAAACAAGTGTTATTAAACATTATCAAAAATGGAATAGAATCGATGCCAAAGGGTGGGGATATTCAGATTCGTGCATATAAAAAAGCTGGAGAGAATTTGTGTATTTCTATTGAAGATCAAGGTTTTGGGATAGAAAATGAGAAAATAGAAAAGATCGGAAAAGCTTTTTATACAACAAAAGAGAATGGTACAGGCCTTGGACTAATGATTACATATAAAATTATTGAAGAACATCAAGGGAGTATCGCGATTCAAAGTAGTGTGGGCGTAGGAACGAAAGTGGAAATTTATTTACCAACAGTGTAGTACATTAGACGAAATTATTTTTCAGAAAAGTGTTCTTGTTGTGTAAATATAAACATTTTATAAAATGTTTCAAGAAGGGTTTTTTTTATAAAACACTTCGTTTATAATGGAGGAAAATATCGACATAGAGCTTTTAGCTCGTGTAACGGTTTGGTAGTGTTATGAAAAGAAAAGAAGGGGTGCACGCGCATCCTTTTTTCTATGCAGATATGATGAAAGGGGTGGTATGATGGAATTAACATTAAATTCAACTGTATGTTTACACACAATTCAATTTCGAAAAGAGCAAAAGAATTATATTGTAAAAGATACGATTACAGGAGAGACATATGAAATGCCGCCACTTTGGATTGATGCACTAGCAATGATGCGTGACGGCTTTTTATTGGGAGAAATAGAGGAGAAATTAAAAGAAGAGTATCCGGCCGAAGACGTAAATATGGTAGCATTTACGAGGCAATTGTTAGAGCTAGAACTTGTCGAAATGGTGGATGGAGAAGAGATAGCTTGTACAAAGAAGAGAGATAAAGATTATTTAGCTTGGTTACGCCCAAGAGTGGAACAATTCTTTTTAAACTTAAATAAAAAATATAAAAGCAAAGGTCAAAAATGATCTTTGCTTTTTTTGTAGGCCGTGTTTAAAAAATAACAGCAAATGCTCTTGCGAAAGCGCCGTCACTATCTTTAATTTTTAAAGGTGCTGCCGAGAAAAAGAAACGTTTCGCTTTAATAGCATCTAGATTTGTTAAGTTTTCAATTAAGTAAATGTTATTCCCTAGTAATATGTGATGAATCGGCGATGTTTCTGTCGTTACCTCATCAGGAGAAATAAAATCTAAACCAACTGATTTTACTTTTAATTGAACCAGTTCTTCAGCTAATTCTTCGGAAAGATAAAACGCTTCTTTCTCATAAGCGGCTGTATTCCACTTATTAGATAGATTGGAATGGAAAATGACAATATCATCTTCTTTTATATCGGTATTATGCAATACTTCCTTAGGTAACTTTCTCTCTTGAATATGAGTTACATCGATAAGAACGGCCTCACCTACAAATTGCTTTAGGGGTAATTGATCGATAGTGGTTGCACCTGAAATGAAATGCGCAGGGGCATCGCAATGTGTACCTACATGAACGACAGAATGAAAATCTGTAACTTGATAGCCCGTCTCTTCAACGTTTGTAATTGCTTCTAGTTGGATTTTTGGTGTTCCAGGAAATTGAGACATATTGTTTTCAAATGTTTGTGATAGGTCGATTACTTTCATTTTGAATACCTCCAATATATATTTTAAAATATAAAAAACTCATCTTTCATAATCAAGAAAGATGAGCTTTGCACACAATGGTTAAGTTTTATCTTGCAAAATGCATTGCATTTTGCAGGAATTAGCACCTATTCAGTTTGTATAAACTGAGGTTGCTGGGCTTCAAAGGGCCGGTCCCTCTGCCTCTCTTGATAAAGAAATATTTAGTTTTAATATTTTGATTTTTTAATATTTAAATTGTAATTCATTTCCTTTTTCAGTGCAATACAAAATAGGTATTCACCCAAATAAAGTTGCTCGCATATTGTAGCTTATGTAAATAGAATGCTGCGAAGGAGTGAGTGCAGTGACAGGTAATGTATTGAATTATTATGCCGGTGGAAATACAGCTAGAGGATTTCATAATTTATACGAAGAGAATTTAAAAGAGCTAGACAGGTTGTTTATTTTAAAGGGTGGTCCAGGAACTGGGAAATCTTCTTTAATAAAGGCAATAGGTCGTGAATGGGCTGAAAAGGGATATGATATTGAACTTTTGCATTGTTCTTCTGATAATAAGTCAGTTGATGGAGTGATTATCCCAAAATTAAAAGTAGGAATTGTTGATGGAACATCACCGCATGTTATTGAGCCCAAAATGCCAGGGGTTGTGGAAGAGTATATTAATTTAGGAGTTGCTTGGGACTCAGATAAATTAAGAAAGCAGAAGTTAGAAATTGAACGATTTGTATCAGAAGCGAGCAAGGCTTTCCAATCTGCTTACGGATGTTTTAAAGAGGCATTAGTTATACACGATGAGTGGGAGAAAATATATATTAATAATATTGATTTTAACAAAGCAAATGAACTAACAGATCAGTTGATTCAGAAATTATTTACAGATAAAAAGGGGAAACAATCGATTGTGAAACATCGGTTTTTAGGAGCTGCTACACCGAAAGGAGCAGTTGATTTCGTTCCTAATTTAACAGAAGGATTACCACATCGTTATTTTATAAAAGGACGCCCTGGCTCAGGAAAATCAACAATGCTCAAAAAGTTAGCGCAGGCAGCAGAAGAAAAAGGGTTTGAAGTTGAAGTATATCATTGCGGATTTGATCCAAATAGTCTTGATATGGTTATTGTAAGAGAATTAGGATTTGCAATTTTTGATAGTACCGCACCACATGAATATTTTCCGAGTCGCGTGGGTGATGAGATTATAGATATGTATGCTCTTATTGTTACACCGGGGACGGATGAAAAATATGCTAAAGAAATTCGTGACGTTTCCATTCAATATAAGGCAAAAATGAATGAGGCGATGTCTTTCTTGGCAAAAGCGAAATCAGTTCGTGATAAATTAGAACGAATTTATATTGCTGCAATGGATTTTTCAAAAGTGGATGCATATAAAGAGGAAATTCAAAAAGAGTTTGAACGAATTACCGCTACTGTAATTGAAAAGAGAAAGTAGGCTTTATTGAACTGTCAGAAAATTTCTGGCAGTTATTTTAGTATGTAGTAAAATTAGTAATATATTTGTCGAATTTCCAAGGAAATAATCAAAAAATGGGGATGGTATGAAATGAGAGGGAGAATTGAATTAGAGCTAGAAAGAATTGAACAAGAGAATGATGTGAAAATTTTATTTGCAGTGGAATCAGGGAGTCGTGCTTGGGGATTTCCATCGAAAGATAGTGATTATGATGTTAGGTTTGTTTATATACATCCAGTAGAATGGTATTTATCAATTCATGATAAACGAGATGTAATTGAATATCCGATTAGTAATGATTTAGATATAAGTGGCTGGGATATTAAAAAGGCTTTGCAGCTATTCGCAAAGTCAAATCCAGCTTTACTTGAGTGGATTCGATCACCAATTTTTTATTCGAAAAACTCTAATTTTCCAGAGCAACTTCAACAAATGAGTGAAAAGAATTTCGATCCAAAAGCAACGATATATCATTACTTACATATGGCGTCGAAAAATTATCGTGAATTTTTGCAAGGTGAGAATGTAAAGTTGAAAAAGTACTTTTATGTATTACGTCCTATTTTAGCTTGTAAATGGTTAGAAGAGAAAGGGACATTGCCCCCAGTAGAATTTGACCGGTTAATTACGGAACTATCAGTAGAGCGTAATGTATTGAATGAAATTGAAAAGCTACTAATAAAGAAAAGGGCAGGTACTGAATTAGATATTGGATTGAAAATTAATGTGTTGAATCAATTTTTAGAGGAACAAATTAATTATTATCAACAATATGTGAAAGGAATTAAAAAGGGATTGGGGATCGATATTGAGAGTTTGAATACACTATTTCGAGATATGCTGTTTGAAGTATATGAAAAAGAGCACAAGTGAGTTTGTGCTCTTTTTTATTTTGTAGGAGTAAAGAAAACCGATATAGCTGCGATAAGACCCGCAAATGAGGATAAATGAAAAATTTCATGCCAAGTTATATTGCATTGTCTATTCGTTATCGACTCGTTTTAATGGTTGATCTGCAGGACCTTCAATAACGTCGCCCTCAATTGAAAAACGGGAACCATGGCAAGGGCAATCCCACGTACAATCACCGTTATTCCATTCAACTTCACAGCCAAGGTGCGTACAAGTGGTATCGACGATATGTAATTTTCCTTCTGTATCTTTATAAGCACCTGCTCGTTTACCGTTGACATGTACAACAGAGCCCTCGCCAACTTCAAGATCTTCTGGTTTACGTAATGCGGTTTCAATTTTCCCTTCAATTAAATGTTTAGCAACATCAATGTTCTGAGAGAGAAATGTTTTTATATCTGGGTTTGCATGAAAGCGTGATGGTGCAAACAGCTCTTTATATGGGCTGTGAATTTTTAGAATGGAGTCCTTCAGTAAATGAGCTGCAGCAGTTCCTGTTGTCATGCCCCATTTGCGATATCCAGTTGCAACAAATATATTTGGATTCCTTTCGTTAATATGTCCGATATAAGGGAGCTTGTCTAGAGTAATTAAATCTTGCGCTGACCATCTATAGGGAACTTCATCTACTCCAAAAGTTGCTTCAGCAAAAGAATAGAGTGCTTCATAATGAAGCATCGTATTTATTCCCTGTCCCGTTTTATGGCTCTCTCCGCCAATTAATATCAACTTTTCTCCATTGCTTGTCATATAACGTAAGGAGCGTTTTGGATCATCGATGCTTAAATACATGCCGCCCGGATAATCCGTTTTTGCTTTTATTGCGAGAGCATAGGAGCGTTCTGCATACATCCGCGTAAAGAAAAAGCTATTAGCATCATAAAAGGGAAAATGTGAACAAGAGACAATATATTTACAAGTGATGCGATGGTCACCCTTTGTAATTACTTGTGGATAATCTCCTTTTTCCACATCAATAGCTGTTGTTTGTTCATAAACCTTTCCGCCCATCTCCACAAACTTTTCTAAAAGTGTTTTTAAATAAAGAAGGGGGTGGAATTGCGCTTGATTTTTCATCACAAGTGCAGATTGTACGGGAATAGGAATCGGCAGGGATTGAACATATTCACAAGGAATATTTAATTTTTGATAGGCTTCATATTCTTTCGTTAAATTTCGCAGGCCATTATCGGTAGTTGTATATAAATACGAATCTTCATTTGTGAAATTACAGTCGATTTTATATGTTTGCACAGTGTCACTTATGAATTGTAGAGCATGATTATTTGATTCATAGTAAAGCTTGGCCTTTTCAACACCGAAATGATTTATTAATTCGTCGTAAATAAGATCATGTTGTGCTGTTACTTTTGCGGTTGTATGCCCAGTTGTTCCATTTAAAACAGAGCCGGAATCAATTAAAACGACTCTCATTCCTTCTTTAGCGAGTAAATAGGCGGTGGTAATGCCTGTAATGCCAGCGCCGATAACAGCAACTTCTGTCTTTATATTTTCGGATAGATGAGGAAAAGTAGGCAATTGAGTAGATTCAATCCAATAGGATGATGGTAACTGCGGAAATGTGTCATCTGTCATTTTGGAAACCTCCTGAATTAGAACAATTTTCCTTTTAATATTTCCATATTATATGGAATTCATGTATGTTGTTTTCGTAGCATTCTATTCTTATTAAACGAAAGATAAAATTATTTTAATATAATTATTTTATTAGGGGCAGTATGAAGAAGTAGGATTTATATAAAGCTCAATTCAAATGATTCGATTTGTTGATTATATAGAGAGTTCTTGAATAGGATAGAGTCTATGGTGTGTAAGTGGATGTGTATATATAGCGGATAAAGCCTTATGAAATCTATGTTTTTTCTTTAGTGAAATAAAGTATAATTATAAAAATATAACCAACTTTTATTACTAGGTCATAAAAGTTGTTGACAATATAGAAATTCTATTGTTATGATTCATCATGTGGAAAGGTTGATAGAGAGTAAAAAGAGAAATGTTTTTCATTGATAATAAAAGCGAAAAATAAGTGACGATAGAGTGAGTATATTTTCCTTATAATAGATGCTTTTTGGATCACCTAGTAAAATCAATCTGGAAGCAAGAATTAATATATGCAAGTTGCGCAGGGCGCGGCATAAGAAAGGGGCAAAAGGATGAAGGAGCTTCATACGTTTGGGTGGTATGCAGCACGTGTATCACCACATTTGCCGAAAAAAGCATTTAAACCAGTTCCTACTCGTTTATTTGGTGGACTGGCTTATTTGCTTGTGGCATTGGCGGGGTTAATATCGATTGGTGTATTTGAATTGAATGTGTGGGCGAATCTAGGAATTGCGATTGTTCTCGGATTATGTTTTGCTTCACTTGGGTTTTTAGGACATGAAATTTTACATGGAACTGTTGTAAGAAAGGCATGGCTTCGTGATTTCTTAGGCGCGATTGCATTTATGCCATTATCAACAGGCCCTAAACTTTGGAGAAAGTGGCATAATGCAACGCATCATGTTCATACGCAGCATGAAGAGAATGATCCAGATGCATGGCCGACACTTGAGAAGCTAAAAAAGAGTAAGTTTCTGAGTTGGGTATATCGTATGCCTCTTCATGTACGTTCATTCTTTAGTTTTCTGTCATTAACAATTCAATTTACATTGCATTCGACTCGAATGTTCTTTCATTTTATAAAAGAATTTAAGTCATCCAATCAAAAATCTGTATGGCTTCAACTTCTTTTGCCTTGGACAGTTTGGATTAGTTTATTGTTTATTATGGGACCTGGAAAATGGTTATTTGCATATGTGATTCCGTTGTTAATTGCTAACTTCATTGTAATGGCATATATCGCAACAAATCACCGCTTAAATCCAATTGTTCCAGTAAATGATCCGTTAGCAAACTGTTTATCAGTAACAGTGCCGCGCTGGGTAGACGTTTTACATTTCAATTTCTCATATCATACGGAACATCATCTGTTTCCTGCTATGAGCTCTAAATACTATCCGTTAGTAAAAGATAAAATTAAAGAAATGTGGCCGGAACGCTATCATGAGATGCCAATGACCAAAGCTTTGGCAGCGCTATGGAATACACCACGTGTGTATTATCAAGGAAGTGAATTAGTTGATCCGCATAGGGAGCATTTCTATGGTTCTTTAGGAAATGGACTAGACCCTCATAATATTTCATATCGTGAGGATCATATAGAGGAAAAAGAGAGTATTAAAAAAGTAAATCAATAATAGATATATTTTACGATGAAAAAGCAAGCTCTTTTAGAGCTTGCTTTTTGTTATAAAGAAACTTCTTTTTTGTTCTTTGCCTTGACTTGTATAGAGTTAGTTTCTTTTCGTTGTAGTCGTTTTTCTAAAAGATTAACAAGGTAAGTGAATAGAAGAACAAGTGCGAGATAATATACACCAACGATTATATATGTATCTAATTGTTGGAAGTTACCTGCGGCAATGGATAAACCTGATCCCCATAATTCGGACATTCCTACATAAGCAACGAGTGAAGAATCTTTTAATCCAATGATGAATTGGTTCCCTAGAGGAGGAAGCGATAGGCGAAATGCTTGTGGTAATATAATACGGCGCATCGCTAAAGGATAAGGCATACCTAAAGAGCGAGCGGCTTCTAATTGTCCTCGGTCAACGGATTGAATTGATCCTCGGAAAATTTCAGTAATATATGCACCGTTATGAATTGCTAAAGCAATTGCGCCTGCCCAAAAAGGGGTAAAAACAACAACGGATGTAATCCCAAAATAGAGAATGGCAATTTGAACAATTAAAGGTGTACCACGAATAATGGCGATATATACATGAGCAATACTATTTAAAACTTTATTGTTAGAGATTCGAAAGAAAGCGACTAGTAATCCAATTAGTGAACCGAGTAATAGGGATGTTAGTGTTAATTGTAATGTGACTATAGTAGCCTTTAAGAGTGTGGGGTAGGTAGAGATAAAAATTTCAAACATATGTGTCACCTCATATTGTATGGATTTTAGTAGTGAATAAAATGCCCCACATACAAAGTGGGGCATGATTTATGAAATCTCTAAATGGCCAACTTACTTTGTTTTTACCTCGTCTCCAAGAATATTACGCCCAAACCATTTCTTACTAATTTTTTCATACGTACCGTCTTTAATGATTTCATCTAGCGCTTTATTTACCTTTTCGACCATGTCTTTATTGTCTTTATGAATAGCAATTCCCATTTCATCAAGGTTTAATGGTTTTCCAGCTTCTTTTATATTGGATTTACCTTCTTTAATCATACGAAGACCAACCATTTGATCAGTAATAACTGCGTCTACACGTCCTGGTTCTAAGTCCATAAGTGCAGTAATATCACTATCATATTCTGTAATTTGATCTGTATGTTTTGCAACAAGAGTTTTAAAGGTACTTGCTTTTACAACACCTATTTTTTTACCTTTCAAGTCCTCTGGAGAAGAGATAGATGTATTCTTTTTAGCTACAAAAATTTGTGCACCAGAGCGATAATATGGATTTGAGAAATTCACGGCTTTTAATCGCTCTTCTGTAATAGCCATACTTCCTAATATCACATCATATTTTTTTGATTGTAGACCTTGAATTAACGTTTCCCAAGGATTTGTAACGGGAACAGGTTTCATTCCCATCTTTTTCGCGAGAGCTTCACCTATTTCTACATCAAAACCGACAAGCTTTCCGTCATTTTCTTTATAATTAAAAGGTTTGTATAAACCACTCATCGCATAACGAAATTCTTTTTCACCATTAGATGAGGTAGTAGTGCTTTCCTTGCTACAGGCTCCTAGTATGAAGGATGTACACAGTGTAATACTCGCAACAATAGTTAATAGTTTTCTTTTCATAAAACCCCTCCTATATATTGATCATACGGATGGTTTTAAGTATGTTATCGAGATATTTTATTTGGATGATTAGTTGTGCACCGTATGACTGTATTTCTTTTCGTTTGAAACAGAAGTTACATTATAAAACGTTGCGTAAAAATTGCTTGGCCCGTTCATGTGATGGAGCTGAAAAGAATTGCGCGGGAGGAGCTTCCTCTACAATCTTCCCGTCATCCATAAAGATGACGCGGTCAGCTACATCTCTTGCGAAATTCATTTCATGAGTAACAATAACCATTGTCATTCCTTCTTCAGCAAGTTCTTTCATAACTTGCAACACTTCTCCAACAAGTTCAGGGTCTAAAGCTGAGGTAGGTTCATCAAATAGCATAATTTTAGGATTCATGGCAAGAGCTCGTGCAATCGCAATTCGTTGTTTTTGACCACCGGAAAGGAGGTGGGGAGTTACATCTGCCTTATCTTGTAGGCCAACTTTTTGTAGGAGTTGGTTTCCAATTTCCCTTGCATTTGCTGTCTCTAATTTTTTTACGTGAATAGGTGCTTCTGTGATGTTTTCTAGTGAGGTCATATGAGGAAAGAGGTTAAAGTGCTGAAAAACCATACCGACATTTTCACGGACTTTGTTTAAATTTGAATGCTTTGGATCAATTCGTTCACCTTGTAAATGAATTTCACCTTCATCGTACATTTCTAAAAAGTTAAGACAGCGAAGTAATGTACTTTTGCCGGAACCACTGGCACCGATTAAAACAACAACTTCTTTTTCTTTTACTTCTAAATCAATTCCTTTTAAAACATCAAGTGAACCGAATGATTTTACTAGATTTCGAACTTGAATCATACAAAACCCCCAGTCAAAAATATATTTTACAAATGTTGCCCCTTATTTCTGTAATTAGTCATAAATTGTCAGAATCCTTTATTTTTTTGGCGAGATTTGATATTCAAGGAAATTATGATTTTTAAAATCTCAATACCTTTCTATATCGAAAATATGGATGACAATATATAGATAGCACTTATATTGCTTATAAGAAGGGGAAAGAAGAGATGGAAAAAGAAAGGAAAACATTTTCCTTTGGTTTACGTATACGACCTATGCTATTTACGACAGCTTTAGCTTTAATTACATATTCAACAAGTTTATTTTTAATTTACGTTATATATGATTATTTTCAAAGTTATGTAAGTCAAACTGTTTATAATATTATCGTTATGTTATTAGGTGTAGTATGGTCTGGAATTTTAGCATATGGAGCAGCAATTTTTTTAATTAAAACACTTCGGAAGTTGGAAGAAGCTGCAAGGAAAGCGGCGGAGGGTGATATTCGGGAAGATGTCCCATTGCCAAAGACGGATGATGAAATTAAGTCTTTAAGTGCTGCATTTAATAGGATGCTAGGAAATTTAAGAGGTAGGGTAAAAAATATTGATACTACATTTTTGTATGCCAATAATCAAGTTCAGAAAATTAGAAAACAAACAGGTGAAGCGACAAAACAAGCACAAGGTGTGTCTGAAACTCTTGCGGAGATTTCTTCCGATGCCGAGCAATCAGCAGCATCGATTCAAGCGATCGTTTCTACTGTTGATACAACGACTTCTATTGCAAATGAAGGAAAAGCAAAACAGTCTGAAGAGTTGTCTTCAGAAATGGTTCAAGCTTTAGGACAAAGTACACGTGTATTTACTTCTTTAATTCAAGGTATTCAAACATTGGCGAGAGAAAATGAAGATTCGATGGAAAATGTACAGAAATTAGAAGAGCGAATGAAACAAGTTGAACACATTGTTTCTGTTGTGAGTGAGATTGCTACCCAAACAAATTTATTAGCACTCAACGCTTCTATTGAGGCAGCTCGTGCAGGAGAGCATGGAAGAGGCTTTGCGGTTGTAGCAGAAGAAGTACGTAAATTGGCTGATGAAAGTGATCATTCCGCAAAAAACATATCGCAGTTATTGCGGAATATGCAAGATGAAGTACAGCAAGTCGCATTGAAAATGACAGAGCAGGTGAAGAAAGCTAAAGAAGAGGCGAAACGCGGAGAAGCTACAGAATTAATTTTAAAAGAAATGTCATCAAGTGTTATGGAAGTAGCCGATGCAACCAAGAAAATTAGTAGTTATATGAATGAACAAGTGAGTCACATTCATCAAACAGGAGCACAAACAAAGGCTGTAGCAGCAATTGCGGATGAAACGTCAGCTGGTTCACAAGAAGTGGCACGTGTGACATTACAACAGTCTAAAAATATGATAGCAATCGATCAATTATTAAAAGACTTAGAGAATCAATCAGCGGATTTAAAGCAAACAATTGAACGGTTTTCAATGTAAAAGAGAAGAACAGAATGCTGTTCTTCTCTTTTTTTTAGCTAGATTTAATATCTAACGTTAAAAAGTATAAACTATGAACGTTTCCGCAACATTCTTTTCTGTCCCTTTCGGATGAAAATTATAGCGAGCTATAATATTAAAAGGGGTGTCTTTTATGAAAAAAGAAAAAAGACAACGATTAATTAAACAATTTGTAAAGGAGTATGAAATAGAGAAGCAAGAAAGATTAGTAGAATTGTTAGCAAAAAAAGATGTATTAGTAACACAAGCTACAGTTTCTCGAGATATTCGTGAGTTAAACTTAACGAAGGTACCTTCTCAAGAAGGATTAATGATATATAAATTTTTCTCAGAAGAGCATTTACAAACTGATATAAAGTTAAAGAAAAAATTACGAGAGGTTGTTGTAAAAATTGATTGTGTAGATCAATTAATGGTTATTAAAACATTACCCGGTAATGCACATGTTATTGGTGTTTTGTTTGATGAGTTAGATTGGAAAGAAAAAATAGGATGTATATGTGGAAATGATACATGCCTTATAATTTCTCAGTCGAAATCAGATAGGGAGATTTTAGAAGAAAGGTTAAATTTAATTATTTAGATGCAAAATCCTGTTTTTAATAAAAATTAAAAACAGGATTTTTGTGTAAATACGGAAGTTAAATATTCAACATATATGCGTAATACATGTATTTTTTTATTGAAAAAGCGGGATGGAGTGTTATAAAAATACAAATTCATATGATTTTAAAAAAATAACTTGTTTAATATTTCACAATGATAATGTGGATGTTTTCACAAAGGTGAAAGCGCGTAGCATTTATTATGTACTTGTAAGACATCAAACATATTTAAAAGGAGGTACAACAAATGAAGCATCCGATACATGTTACTTCAGAAATTGGGGAATTACAAACGGTGTTATTAAAACGACCTGGTAAAGAAGTGGAAAACTTAACGCCAGATTATTTACAACAATTATTATTTGACGATATTCCATACTTACCAATTATTCAAAAAGAGCATGATTATTTTGCACAAACATTACGCAATCGGGGTGTTGAAGTTCTTTATTTAGAAAAACTAGCTGCTGAGGCATTAGTAGATAAAAAACTTCGAGAAGAATTTGTTGATCGTATTTTAGAAGAAGGACAGGCTGACGTAAATGTTGCACATCAAACTTTAAAAGAATATTTACTTTCCTTTTCAAATGAAGAATTAATTCAAAAAATTATGGGTGGTGTACGGAAAAACGAAATTGAAACAAGTAAGAAGACACATTTATACGAATTAATGGAAGATCATTATCCGTTTTACTTAGACCCAATGCCTAATTTATATTTTACTCGTGATCCAGCAGCTAGCGTGGGCGATGGCTTAACGATAAATAAGATGAGAGAACCGGCGCGTAGACGTGAATCATTATTCATGGAGTACATCATTAAATATCATCCAAGATTTGCAAATCACAATGTGCCAGTTTGGCTAGATCGTGATTATAAGTTTCCAATTGAAGGTGGCGATGAGCTAATTTTAAATGAAGAAACAATTGCAATTGGGGTGTCTGCCCGTACGTCAGCTAAAGCAATTGAACGTTTAGCTAAAAACCTTTTTAGCCGACAAAATAAAATTAAGAAAGTGTTAGCAATAGAAATTCCAAAATGCCGAGCATTTATGCATTTAGATACAGTGTTTACAATGGTTGATTATGACAAGTTTACAATTCACCCAGCCATTCAAGGGCCAAAAGGAAATATGAATATTTATATTTTAGAAAAAGGTCCAGATGTGGAAACTCTTAAAATTACACATCGTACTTCTTTAATGGAAGCATTAAAAGAGGTATTAGGTTTAAGTGAATTAGTTCTTATTCCTTGTGGAGGAGGAGATGCAATTGCTTCCGCTCGTGAACAATGGAATGACGGTTCTAATACATTAGCAATTGCGCCAGGTGTAGTTGTTACATATGATCGCAACTATGTATCCAATACTTTATTACGGGAACATGGTATAGAAGTCATTGAGGTGCTAAGTTCGGAATTATCTCGTGGTCGTGGGGGTCCACGTTGCATGAGTATGCCAATTGTTCGTAAAGATATTTAGTATAAATAACGGAGAAAGTAGGGATGAAGTATGTTAATGACTAGACCAAATTTAAAAGGAAGAAGTTTTCTAGCTGAAAAAGATTTTACACAAGAAGAATTATTATATTTTCTAGATTTAGCAGCAGAATTAAAAGAGAAAAAGAAAAACGGTGTCCCACATCATTATTTAGAAGGTAAAAATGTAGCGCTATTATTTGAAAAAACCTCTACTCGTACGCGATGTGCATTTACAGTAGCATGTACAGATTTGGGGGCGAACCCTGAATATTTAGGGAAAGGTGATATTCAGCTTGGGAAAAAAGAATCCGTAGAGGATACAGCAAAAGTGTTAGGACGCATGTTTGACGGAATTGAGTTTCGTGGATTTAATCATGAAACTGTAGAATCTTTAGCACAAAATTCTGGTGTGCCGGTTTGGAATGGATTAACAGATATGTGGCATCCAACACAAACACTGGCAGATTTATTAACAATTAGAGAACATGTAGGGAAATTAAAAAATGTGAAGCTCGTTTACGTTGGAGATGGACGAAATAATGTTGCTAATAGCTTACTAGTTGGTGGAGCGATCGTTGGAATGGATGTACGTATTTGTACACCTGAATCTTTATGGCCAGAGCAAGAAGTAATTGATTTAGCAAAAAAATATAATGAACAGGTAATGATAACAAGTAATGTGGAAGAAGCTGTTGCGAATGCAGATGTAATTTATACAGATGTATGGGTGTCTATGGGTGAGGAAGAAAAATTTGCTGAACGTGTCGAGTTATTGAAACCTTATCAAGTAAATATGAAAATGATTAAAGAAACAGGAAATGAAAATGTGATTTTCTTACATTGTTTACCCGCATTCCATGATGTTGAAACGATGTATGGTGAGGAAGTTTATGAGAAATATGGGTTGAGGGAAATGGAGGTAACTGACGAAGTATTCCGCAGTAAACATTCAAAAGTATTTGATCAGGCTGAAAATAGAATGCATACAATTAAAGCGGTTATGGCAGCTACTTTAGGAAACATGGAGTAAAGAAGAAAGGGAGTCTTCCTTTCTTCTTTCTCCTCCTTTAGACACTATCATTCACTATGGCTTTCGTATTGTTATTGCAATTAAAGAGAGGTGAGTGGAATGGATGAAGATAAGAAATTAGGGTTGTTTACATTAACGGCGCTTGTAGTGGGGTCTATGATTGGCGGTGGAGCATTTAATTTAGCAAGTGATATGGCAAAAGGTGCTGGTGCTGGAGCCATTATTATTGGTTGGGTTATAACAGGAATTGGGATGATCGCGCTTGGATTATCTTTTCAAAATCTAACTGTAAAACGGCCAGATTTAGATGGCGGTATTTTTAGCTATGCAAAAGCAGGATTTGGTAATTTTATGGGGTTTAATAGTGCGTGGGGATATTGGCTATCTGCCTGGCTTGGTAATGTAGCTTACGGTACATTATTGTTTTCTTCATTAGGGTATTTCTTCCCAATCTTTGAAGGCGGTCAAAATGTAGCATCCATTATTGGTGCAAGCGTATTATTATGGTGTGTTCACATGTTAATTTTACGTGGAGTTCAATCAGCAGCACTTGTGAATTTAGTAACTACAATCGCAAAATTAGTACCTGTATTTGTATTTATTGTTATAGGAATCTTCGCGTTTCATATTGATACGTTTCTAGATGGATTTTGGGGGCAAACTGGTTCTTTTTCATGGGGAGCGGTTGGCAGCCAAGTTAAAAGTACAATGCTTGTAACTTTATGGGTGTTTATTGGGGTAGAAGGGGCTGTTGTTTTATCTAGTCGAGCAAAAAATAGAAGTGATGTAGGGAAAGCAACGGTTATTGGCTTAATTGGTACACTCATCATTTACATTTTAATTACATTACTGTCTCTTGGACTTATGCAGCAAGCAGATATTGCTAATTTGAAAAATCCGTCTATGGCTTATTTATTTGAAAGTGTTGTTGGAAAATGGGGGGCTATCTTTATTAATTTAGGTTTAGTCATCTCTGTATTAGGTGCTTGGTTAGGCTGGACTTTACTCGCATCTGAAATTCCATATTTGGCAGCTAAAGACGGAGTGTTTCCAAAATGGTTTGCAAAAGAAAATAAAAATAAGGCCCCAATAAATTCATTATGGATAACAAATGGCTTAATTCAAATGTTCTTATTAACATTCGTCGTTTCCGATCAGGCGTATAACTTTGCATTCTCTTTAGCATCTTCAGCTATTTTAATCCCATATGCTTTTTCAGCATTTTATCAACTGAAGCATAGCTTAAAGTCTGAAGAAGTGGATCGAAATAAAAATATAATAATTGGTTTGATAGCAAGTATTTATGGTGTGTGGTTAGTTTATGCAGCTGGTTTAGAGTATTTATTATTAACAATGACTTTATATGCGCCAGGTATTTTTATTTTTTACAATGTTCAAAAGCAAAAGAGTTCGAAGCAAATATTTACTCGAGTGGAATTAGCATCATCGGTAGCAATTGGTGCTTTAGCATTCTTTGCGATTTATGGATTAATTACAGGCAGTATTACTTTATAAAGCGCTGTGAAAGCGAAATTAACCGGAGGGCTGAAATATGGCACGAAGAAAAATTGTAGTTGCACTAGGGGGAAATGCGATACAGTCTGGAAAAGCTACTGCAGGGGCACAGCAAGAAGCATTAGAAAAAACAGCGGAACAACTTGTGAAAATAATGGAAAATGATGTAGATATAGTAATTGCGCACGGAAATGGCCCGCAAGTGGGGAATATTTTATTACAGCAAAAAGCTGCAGAAACGGAAAAGACACCTGCAATGCCATTAGATACTTGTGGTGCAATGAGCCAAGGGATGATTGGATATTGGATGGAAAATGCGATTGAAAAGGCATTGAAAAAACGGAATATAAAAAAAGACGTAGCAACGGTTATAACACGCGTTGTCGTGGATGAAAAAGATGAGGCATTTAAAAATCCAACTAAACCAATTGGTCCTTTTTATACGGAAGAGGAAGCAAGAAGATTAATGGAAGAAACAAAAGCAGTGTTTAAAGAGGATGCTGGCAGAGGGTGGAGACGTGTTGTTCCATCACCGAAGCCTGTAAGTATTCATGAGCATAAAGTAATTAATTCTTTAGTTGAGGATGGAAATATAGTGATAGCTGTTGGTGGTGGTGGAATTCCAGTAATTGATTCCGAAGAAGGGTTAAAAGGAACTGAAGCGGTTATCGATAAAGATTTTGCTGCGCAGAAATTAGCTGAATTAGTAGATGCTGATACGCTCGTAATTTTAACTGCAGTTGATCATGTGTATGTAGATTATAATCAACTGAATCAAAAGAAATTAGAGCATGTCACAGTGAATCAATTAGAAGAATACATTGAGGAAAAACAATTTGCTGCGGGAAGTATGCTTCCAAAAATTGAAGCTGCTATTAATTTTGTTAATACAAATCCAAAAAGAAAAACAATTATTACGTCTTTAGAAAAAGTATATGAAGCACTAGAAGAAAAAGCTGGTACTATTATTTCTAAACAGAATGTATGCATGTATGTTTAAATAACTGTGTGCGCTATTTATTAGTAAAAAAAGAATGAAGTTAGTAACTTCATTCTTTTTATTTATTAATATTTTTTGTACTCATTGTTCATAAAGTTTTCATGATGAAATCTTAATATATAAGTTAATTATGATAAAATTTAATTTGAATACGCTTTCTTGATTTTTCGCTCCAACATACAGCAAGAGAGAGGGAATTTTATGAATAGACGGAACGTAGTTAAAGACTTAAAACAATTTGAATTATTTGCTCATTTAACAGAAAAGAAATTGAAAGGTTTGGCGGAGTTTGTCTATTGGCGAACTTATAAAAAGGGTCAATTTTTATTTTTAGAAGGGGATTCAAGAGAAAGAATTTACTTCATGTTAGATGGTTTTGTAAAGTTAGAGCGGGTAAATCAAAGTGGAAATTTATTATATGATGACTATGTAAAGCGGTATTCTATTTTTCCTTATGGTGGTATGTTTACAGACAGAGGATATAACTATACGGCAGAAGCGATGACAGATGTAGAGGTATATTATATTCCGACAGTAATTTTCGAAGATATGGTGAAATCTAGTAGGACGCAATTAATGTACGTTGTTCAGCAATTATCATCAATATTAAAACTAAACGAAAATCGAGTGCAAAATATTACAATTCCTAATGCACAAGATCGAGTCATTCAAACATTAAATTATTTAATGCAAGATTTAGGAGAACAGAGTGGCGAAACGATTGTAATTTCATGCCCACTTACAACAATTGAAATATCAAAAATATCTGGGACGTCCCGAGAGACGGTTAGCGGCGTATTAAAACAATTAAAAAACGATAGTATTGTTACAATTCTGGATAAAAAAATTACAATACATAATCCAACATATTTTGAGGAGATCTCTATGTGAAAATTGCATATTGATTTTCTAATTCATATTGTATATTAATAAGGTTCTTTATATATTTATAAGGAACTTTTTTACGTTATCCTCTATAAAATGATTGTATATTATGGTAATAATAGCTAAAATCGATAATAAAAAAGCAAAGGGAAGGAGAGAAGGAATGGTTCGAATTGAGTATGATCGATTAGTAGCTATTTGTTACAGTATAGGGGTTTTGTTATTATTAAAAATTCCAAACGATAATGAATTAATTGGGGAAAAACTATTCAATTTCTATAAGGTCCCGGTATATACATATATTTATATGGGTTATAAAGTTTCAAATATATTAATTGTTTCTTTCGTACTACATATAATCGCATTTATATTATTTGTAAAATGGCTAGTGAAAAAGAAATCTAGTACATTTAGAACAATGAATAAGGTAAAGGTAGTAGGCATTAGTATTTTGATTTTAATGATGCCGTTTATTTTAAATAACATCCTCCATACATTGAATAAAACATGGTACTACGCAGGAAAAACAGGAGTAGAGGCGATAGAATATAAAAAAGAAGATAGCCAGTGTAGAATGGAGAAAAATGGAGAGGGTATCGAACAAAAATGCATTGTGACTTTAAAAAATTATCGTAATCATTCACAGGCATTAAAAGTTGTTTTATATGATAATGCAAACGAGAATTCAAAAGGTTATCCAGTACCGAAACCAGTCTATTTACAAAAACATGAGACAAAACAATTCGAATTTCAAATTCCTGTTGCTTATAATAGCGGTATTGAAAAAGATAAAGTACCAAATATTAAATTACATTCATTGCATAAAAATGATGAGAAACACAATTAATCCGTAATTGAAAGTTTATGAGTAGGAGCAATAATTTGAAAAGATATAGAAAATCAACTTGAATCATCCAACATGCTGTGAGGTAACGGCATATTGGATGATTTTTTATTTTATCCCCTTTTTTACGTATGAAAGGGTGGGATACTTTGTTGAAAGCGAAAAACATTACAAGGGTCATATGTTGTCTTCACTTTACGTAATCTTTGAAAGTTAGGGCCATAATAACTAGTTTGCCAATTTTTAATGTCGATATCGGGCCAATTGACATAGTCACCTAGTGTATAAGGATCTAAGCTTTCTCGTAAATCTTTAACCCAGTGTATATTGCGATTTTCTTCATCATCGCATTTCCAAGAGGTAATGTATTCTTGCGCAATAATTGCTTTACGATGGAAATAAGCTGTTTCAGTAGGGGGGATATTTTCAACAGCACCTACAAGCGATTGGTGCCAAATACTCGCATCTTTATTTGGAGCATGAGAAAGAAAATGTTGCATGATTTGAATTCCTTTAAGGGAAATAGGTTTATATACGTAGGAACCGGAGCGCTTGAAGTTTTCAGGGATGTTACCACTGTTAAAAAATTCAACAGCCTTTATATAAGGAACTTCATCTATAAAGAGAGAGGGGGTACCAGTTTCAAGAAGAGGAGATAATAAGGAATGGAGTTCAGAGGGAGAGCCAACAAACTCACCTCGTGCTTCAATTTTATTTCGTTGCTTTGCGAATAATTCAATTGATGAAGTGAGACGTTCGTCTATATAAGGCGCCCAGTTTTGCCAAGCTTGAAATGCAGCGATAAAATCTTCCCATTCCCATGTAATTGAGAAGATTGATACATTTTTTATAGGATGTACTCGAAAAGTTAAAGAAGTAACAATTCCGAAGTTTCCACCACCACCACCGCGGCACGCCCAAAACAAGTTAGGGTTTTTTTGTTCGTTTGCACGAATGATTTTTGCGCCAAATTTACCGCACGCTTGTACCATTTCAACTTCTACTAATTGATCACATGTTAATCCAAATAAGCGTGAAAGCATACCGATACCACCGCCAAGTGTTAATCCAACGATTCCAACACTTGCACTTGTACCAGCCGGTATTGTAACACCATAATTCCAAAGCTCTTTATAAACAGTGCCAAGATTTGCACCAGCTTCAATTGTTGCTGTTAATTTATCTGTATTAACAGTAATGCGATGCATTTCACTCACATCAATAATAAGTCCTCTATTTAAAAGAGAAAAGTTTTCATAGCTATGACGTCCGCCTCTTAAGCGAAATGGTATATGACGTTCACGAGCCCATTTTAATGCGTTACACACATCATTTTTATTTTGGCAAAAAACAATAATACAAGGGAGTTTTGGAATACTTAAATTTAAATTCATTCGGGCCACGTCATAGTCAGGATCTGAAGGTACGACGATACGACCGGTTAATTTTGTATGTTTCAATTTATAGCTCCTTCCTAAAATAATTCAGGCTTTTTATTAATATATGAAAAAGGTCTGTAATACGCGTGGACAAGGAGAGGAGAAGAATGAGATTTGCCTTGGCGAGAAATAAATAAAGCATAAGAATAAGGAATCTACATAGAGTTCAATGAAAACAGTTGCAAACTATTCATATTTTGTTATGATAGTGTTACGAAAACGTTTGCATAAAATTCCGATGGGATGCAAAAGGAGAGAATTAGTATGAATAAGACATGGTGGAAAGAAGCAGTTGCTTATCAAATTTATCCACGAAGCTTTATGGATTCAAATGGTGATGGTATTGGAGATTTACAAGGTATTATTGCAAAGCTGGATTATTTAAAAGATTTAGGTATAGATGTAATTTGGATTTGTCCAATGTATAAGTCGCCTAATGATGATAATGGTTATGATATTAGTGATTATCAAGATATTATGGATGAGTTTGGTACAATGGCAGATTTTGATGCTTTACTAGATGAAGTTCATAAGCGTGACATGAAGCTTATTATTGATTTAGTTATTAATCATACGAGTGATGAACATCCATGGTTTATTGAATCTCGTTCATCTAAAGACAATCCGAAGCGTGATTGGTACATTTGGCATGATGGTAAAGATGGTGCGGAACCAAACAACTGGGAAAGTATTTTTAATGGTTCGGCATGGGAGTATGATGAAGTAACAGAACAATATTATTTACATTTATTCTCACGTAAACAACCAGATTTAAACTGGGAGAATAAAGAAGTTCGTGAAGTGTTATACGATACAGTTAATTGGTGGCTTGATAAAGGGATTGATGGTTTCCGTGTTGATGCAATTAGCCATATTAAAAAAGAAGATGGCTTCAAGGATATGCCAAATCCAAAAGAATTAAAATATGTACCATCTTTTGATAAACATATGAATGTGGACGGTATTCAACCTTTATTAGAAGAGTTAAAAGAAAACACATTCTCTAAGTACGATATTATGACTGTTGGTGAAGCAAATGGCGTTAAGATTGAAGATGCTGAGCTTTGGGTTGGAGAAGAACAAGGTAAGTTCAATATGGTATTCCAGTTTGAACATTTAAGCTTATGGGATGCAGAAAAGAAGAAAGACCTTGATGTTATAGGATTGAAAAAAGTATTAACGAAATGGCAAAAAGGATTAGAAAATAAAGGATGGAACGCTTTATACATCGAGAATCACGATAAGCCACGTATCGTTTCAACGTGGGGAGATGATAAACAATATTGGCGTGAAAGTGCAACAGCTCTAGGAGCGATGTATTTCTTTATGCACGGTACACCGTTTATTTATCAAGGACAAGAAATTGGTATGACAAATGTTCAGTTACCAAATATTGAAGATTACGATGATGTAGCAATTAAAAATTTATATCGAGAGAAAATTGCAGAAGGCGTATCACATCAAGATATGATGGAAATTATATGGGCTTCTTGCCGTGATAATTCACGTACACCTATGCAGTGGAACGATGAGATGAATGCTGGTTTCACAACAAGTGCACCTTGGTTTGGCATGAATCCAAATTACAAAGAAATTAATGTTGAAAAGCAAAAAAATGACGAAAAGTCTATTTTCAATTTCTATAAGAAAATGATTGCCTTGAAAAAAGAGCACGATGTATTGAATTATGGTACGTACGATTTACTTTTAGAGGACGATCCACAAATTTATGCGTATACACGTACGTTACAGGATGAAAAAGTCATTGTAATTAGTAATATCTCAAAAGAGGAAGCTGTGTATAATGAGGGTTCATTTGCACTAGAATGCAAACGTTTGCTTTTAAATAACTATGAAGTTGCGGAAAATGAACAAGTAACTTCAATCACGTTAAAACCTTATGAAACAAGGGTTTATCGCATTTCATAATAAAAAAGGATGCTCTTAGAGCATCTTTTTTTATGAAAAAAAATAAATTTCTATTGCAAAGTGAAAACGCTTTTATTAAAATAGATTTATGAAAACGGTTGCGTAAAGAGAAAAAAGTAACATAAGGAATCGTTTTCATAAGAGAAACAGAAATTATAATTTAAATCATTATTTTGTTATAAATAAAGGGGAGGAAGAACAGATGAAAATTACGTCTTTTGATTTTTGGCAAAAGTTCGGGAAAGCATTATTAGTTGTTGTAGCTGTAATGCCAGCAGCTGGTTTAATGATTTCTATCGGTAAGTTAATTGGGATGTCTGCTGGGGATATTAACGCAGTTCATACAATCGCTCGCGTAATGGAAGACATCGGTTGGGCAATCATTACAAATCTACACATCTTATTCGCAGTAGCAATTGGGGGATCTTGGGCGAAGGATCGCGCAGGTGGTGCATTTGCAGCACTGTTAGCATTCGTCTTAACAAACAGAATTACAGGAGCTATATTTGGCGTAAACGCTGAAATGTTAGCGGATTCAAAAGCGACAGTTTCTTCAGTATTAGCAGGAGATTTAGTTGTAAAAGATTACTTTACTTCTGTACTTGGTGCGCCAGCATTAAACATGGGAGTTTTCGTAGGGATTATCACAGGTTTCTTAGGAGCTACTCTATATAACAAATATTATAACTATAATAAACTGCCACAGGCATTAGCATTCTTTAATGGAAAACGATTCGTACCATTCGTTGTAATTGTTTGGTCTACAGTCACTGCAATTGTATTATCACTTTTATGGCCGTTCATCCAAAGTGGATTAAATGAATTCGGTCGCTGGATTGCAGCATCTAAAGATAGTGCGCCAGTTGTTGCACCGTTCGTATATGGAACGTTAGAGCGTTTATTATTACCATTTGGATTACATCATATGTTAACGATTCCGATGAACTACACAGAGCTAGGCGGAACATATACGATGTTGACTGGCTCAAAAGTTGGACAAATTGTAGCAGGACAAGATCCATTATGGCTTGCATGGATTACAGACTTAAATAATTTACTAGCAAATGGAGATACGAAAGCATATAACGATTTATTAAATAACGTTGTACCAGCTCGTTTCAAAGCTGGACAAGTTATCGGCTCAACAGCAGCGTTAATGGGGATTGCGTTTGCGATGTTCCGTAATGTTGATAAAGAAAAACGTGCAAAGTATAAACCAATGTTCTTATCAGCAGCATTAGCAGTATTCTTAACAGGTGTAACAGAGCCAATCGAATTCATGTTCATGTTTATTGCTCCAGTATTATATGTTGTATATGCAATTACAACAGGGCTTGCATTCGCATTAGCAGATTTAATTAACTTACGTGTTCACGCATTCGGATTTATTGAGTTAATTACTCGTACACCAATGATGGTTAACGCAGGTTTAACAAGAGATTTAATCAATTTCGTTATCGTTTCATTAGTGTTCTTCGGTCTTAACTTTACATTATTCAACTTCTTAATTAAAAAGTTCAATTTACCAACACCAGGTCGTGCGGGTAACTATATTGATAATGAAGATGAGGCATCAGAAGGAACAGGAAATGTACAAGATGGTTCATTAGCAACAAAAGTTATCGATTTATTAGGTGGAAAAGAAAATATTGCTGACGTGGATGCTTGTATGACACGTTTACGTGTAACAGTAAAAGATTTAGATGTTGTTGCACCAGAAGCACAATGGAAACAAAATGGTGCTTTAGGACTTATCGTAAAAGATAAAGGTGTACAAGCAGTATATGGCCCGAAAGCTGACGTATTAAAGTCAGACATTCAAGATATGTTAGGTGCGTAATAATATGAAATTGCTAACTTTAAATTGTCACTCTTGGCAAGAAGAGAATCAAATTGAAAAAATAAAGTATCTTGCTAAAGTAATTCAAGAAGAAGATTATGATGTGATCGCATTGCAAGAAGTAAGTCAGTCTATACAAGCTGAAAATGTATGCGGTAACAAGAAAAAAGATAATTTTGGACTTTTACTGCTAGAAGAGTTAAGAGCATTAAATGTAAAAGCATACAATATTATTTGGGATTTCTCTCATATTGGATATGATGTGTACGAGGAAGGATTAGCAATTATAACAAAGCACAACATTGTAAAGGAAGATACGTTCTTTATCTCAGAAAATAAGGATACAACGTATTGGAAAACACGCAAAATTGTAAGTGCAACAATTGCTTATAATGATAAGAATATAACGTTTTATTCTTGCCATCTTGGCTGGTGGAATGATGAAGAAGAATCATTCAAGGACCAAGTTGATCGTTTAATGGAGCGTGTAAATAGTAATGAACTTTCCTTCTTAATGGGTGATTTTAATAACAATGCTCGTTTGGAAGGAGAGGGTTATGAGTATATGATGCAAAAAGGTTTATATGACACATATGAACTAGCGATAGAGAAGGATGAAGGAACAACTGTCCAAGGTGAAATTGCTGGTTGGGATGAAAATAAACATAATTTGCGAATCGATTTAATATTGTGTAACCAAAGTAAAACAGTTCATTCTTCAAAAGTTATTTTTAATGGCACAAACCGAAATGTAATTTCAGATCATTTCGGTGTAGAGATGCAATTAGACATATAATAGAAGAAATCCTCACAGATTATAAAAAGCTGTGAGGATTTTTTTAGGAATACAAGTATTTCCAAGAGAAAATACTTGTATTTTTTATGACATTTCCTATATATTTGTTATTATTGAATGTAAAACTAATTTGGTCATTTTGTATGCATACTTTTTTCACTTCGTTATATAATGAAGTAAGTGAAATATTTAATGGGAAAAATAGTATGTTTTCGTTTAATCCACGATGTAGAAAGTGATATAATTGCAAAATGCATGTATCATTTTCTAAAGAAGGAAAAATATATAATTAGGTGATAACTTTTATGAAACAAATTTGGCGTATTTATAAGACAGATTTACGGAATGTAGCCAAACATTGGGCTGCAATTGTTATTGTTTTAGGGTTAATGATTTTACCATCGTTATATGCATGGTTTAACATTAAAGCTTCTTGGGATCCTTACGGAAATACGAAGGGAATCCAGATTGCAGTTTCTAACCAAGATGTTGGATCAAATTTAAGAGGGAAAGATATTAACATCGGGGAAGAAATTGTAGATTCACTTAAGAAGGACAAAAATTTCGGGTGGAAGTTTGTTGATGAAAAGCAAGCAATTTATGGAGTAGAGCGTGGAGATTATTCCGCAAGTATTACTATTCCAAAAGATTTTTCTGAAAAGATTGCAACGGTCTTGAATGAAAATCCACAGAAACCGGAAATTGATTACTATGTAAATGAAAAGGTGAATGCCATTGCACCGAAGATTACAGCTAAAGGTGCATCGGGTCTTACAGAAGAGGTTAGTAAAAACTTTGTTAAAACAGCAAACGGTGAGATTTTTAAAATCTTCAATGACCTTGGAATCGATTTAGAAACTAACTTACCGAGTATTGAGAAGGTCAAGGATCTTGTCTTTAAGTTAGAAGCACAATTCCCAGAAATGAATACACTTGTGGATAAGGCATTAGATGATGCGACTCGAGCAGAAGATGTTGTAAAAGTAGCGCAAAAAGAGTTGCCAGTTGTAGAAAGTGTTATGAATGATGGGCAAGAAGCGTTAGGGAATTTAGATAAATTCTTTGCGAGAAATGATGAAACATTGAAACGTGCTCCAGGGACTATTAAGAATAACTTAATTGTAATGCAACAAGGTTTAGATAGTGCGGCAGCAATTACGGATTTCTTAAAAAATCCATCATTTGATTCTAATCTGACACTTCCAGATCCGGCTAAATTCCCAGTGTTGCCTAATATAACTATTCCGCACGTACCACAAATACCAGAAATTCCAGCGTTACCGCAAGTGAATGGTGAGGGGTATAAAAATATTGCTAAAAATATTGATCAAACTGTAAATAATGTTTTTAGTTCGATACGTGTCGGAACAACTTATGCACAAGGTGTTATAAACGGGTTGCAAAATGGTAATCTTGATCCGGAAAAAGCGAAACAAGATCTTAATAAGGTTTCTGAGACGCTGCAAGGTCGAGCAGATAGTGTTTCATATGTAATTGATGTCTTTACTAAATTTAAAGAGTCTGCATCAACTGATTTTGGAAAAGAATTCTTCCAAAAGAGAATAGAAAAATTAACAAACCTTAAATCAGCTATTGAAAATGCAAATGGTGGCGTTAAAGATATTGCCAATATTATTGGTACAGGGCAAGAAGTGAAACAAGATGTAAGAGACGCTACTAATAAAAAGTTAGATGCAATAAATAACTTGGTAAACCAAGCAGAAGCAGATTATAATGCTACGTTTGTAGCAGATTTCGAAAAAGCAGTAAGCACAGCTGAGCAATTGAAAAACACAGCTGAAAATGTAAAAGAAGACGCTCAGCAGTTAAGAGGGAATTTAAATCAAGATATAAAAGCAGCAAATGATTTAGTAAACCAAACAAATGAAGCATTAGACAATGGTAGAGAAAAATATGATAAGGCTGTAAATGATTACAGCAGATTAAAAACGGAGCTTGAAAAAGCAAGAGAAGACTTAAGTAACAAAGGTGTTAATGGATTAGATTCTACAAAAGTAGCCTTAAATGATGTAAATGGACAGTTCAAAGCAGGATGGAATTTAGTTAATGATATGATTCCGGTTATGGAAAGTACAAATAAAGTTTTGGGCGATGTGAATAGTGATAAAAATCTTAATGGCACAATTGCTAAGTTAAATAAAATAAAAGATGGTTTTCAAAAAGGAATCGATTTAACTGATAAAGGAATTGACGCTATTAATAAAGGTCAAAAACCAGCAGCAGATGTTATTGAAAGTATTAATCAAGTGTCTAAAAATGTTTCGGGCCAAATTGGTGACATCTTAGCTAAATATGATTCAGAAATCGTTCCAAACTTTAACGCAGCAATTGCTCGTACAAAAGAGATGTCTAAAAATACATCTCAAATTTTAGGCGAGGCAGATAAGAAGCTTCCAGATGTGAAAAAATTACTTGAAGATTCATCAAAAGGCTTAGTAGATGGTCAAAAGAAAATTGCAGATATTAAAGCTGAAATGCCAGCTACTGAGAAAAAGATTAAAGAATTAGCAGATAAAATTCGTGATTTTGAATCAGAAGAGGATATAAAAGACATCATACGCTTATTAAAGAATGATGTTGAAAAGCAAAGTGATTACTTCGCGAATCCAGTAAATTTAAAAGAGAATAAATTATTTGCAATGCCGAACTACGGTTCAGCAATGTCACCATTCTATACAGTGCTTGCATTATGGGTAGGCGCATTATTAATGGTTTCATTATTAACGGTAGAAGTACATGAAGAGGGCGCGAATTATAAGAGCCATGAAGTTTACTTCGGACGTTTATTAACATTCTTAACGATAGGTCTTTCACAAGCGTTTATCGTATCAATGGGAGATATATTCTTACTCGGTACGTACGTAGTCGATAAGTTCTGGTTTGTGTTATTTAGTTTATTTATCGGTGGAGTCTTTGTTTGTATCGTATACTCACTCGTTTCTATTTTCGGAAACGTTGGGAAATCGATGGCGATTATTTTACTTGTACTACAAGTAGCAGGATCGGGTGGTACGTTCCCAATTCAAATGACACCACCATTCTTCCAAGCGATTTATCCGTTCTTACCATTCACATATGCAATTAGTGCAATTCGTGAAACAGTAGGTGGAATGCTTTGGGATATAGTAATAAGAGATTTACTTGTGTTAAGTGTTTTCGTAGTAGTTATGATTATTGCTGCGTTATTACTGAAAACACCAATTAACAAATCGAGTGAAAAGTTTGTTGAGAACGCAAAAGGAAGTAAAATTATTCATTAAAAATAAAAGGTTCCTACCGATAGTGGTAGGAACCTTTTTGTTTAATCAAATTTTAATTTCTTTAATGCTTCTGCGAATGGATTGTTTAATGGTTCTTCTTCTTTGTTCTGCTGTTTCATATATTTTTGAACGTCGCGTTTATCAGCTTTGCTGCCGGATTCTTTTTTACGTCTCTCTTGGAATGTAGAAAGTTTCTCACGATAGCCACATTTACATGCGAAAATTTGGCCTGCTCCTTCACCACGAAGTTCTAGTTTCTTTTTACACTGAGGACAGCGTGCATTTGTAGTGCGGGATACATTTTTACGGTGACCACATTCGCGATCTTGGCATACAAGCATTTTACCTTTTTTACCGTTTACTTCTAACATTGGTTTACCACAGTCTGGACAAGACTTCGTTGAAATGTTGTCATGTTTATATTTTTTATCACTCGATTTAATTTCAGCAACAATTTCTTTCGTATAGTTCTTCATTTCAGAAATGAATACTTCTTTCTTTAATTTTCCTTTAGCGATAGCTTCTAACTTTTGTTCCCATTCACCAGTTAGTGTAGGAGATTTTAGCTCTTCTGGCACTAAATCAAGTAACTGACGGCCTTTTGAAGTAATATGAATATCTTTACCACGTTTTTCAAGTAAGAACGAATTGAATAACTTGTCGATAATATCAGCTCGTGTAGCTACAGTACCTAATCCACCAGTTGACTTTAACGTGTCAGCAAGTTGTTTGTTTTGCGTATCCATGTATTTTGTTGGGTTTTCCATCGCTGAAAGTAAAGTTGCTTCATTAAAGCGTGCAGGTGCTTTTGTTTGACCTGATGTTTGGACAATTAGTTTTATGTTTAATGTATCGCCTTTTTCGATGCGAGGTAAGATTTGTTCTTTTACATCATCGATTGCATCATCATCTTCAAATCGATTTTCATAAACCTCTTTCCAACCAGCATGTAAAATCGTTTTTCCACGTGCGATGAACGTTTCGTCACCAATTTTCGTGCGCAATGTTAGTTGTTCATATTCAAAGGCCGGGAATAAAACAGCTAAGAAACGTTTTACAACTAAGTCATAAATTTTACGTTCTTTATCTGTGAAAGCTGAGAAGTTTACATAGCTCTCTGTTGGAATAATTGCGTGATGATCGCTTACTTTGCTATCATCAACAAATGATTTATTAGATTTTACAGGTTTCTGCAATACTTTATGTGCTAAAGGACGGTATTCTCCAACTCCGCACGCTTTCAGACGCTCTGGAAGTGTGCCGACAATATCAGATGAAATATAACGTGAATCTGTACGAGGGTACGTTAAAACTTTATGCTGTTCATATAATTTTTGCATAATGTTTAATGTTTCTTTCGCAGAATAGCCAAATATTTTATTCGCATCACGTTGTAGCTCAGTTAAATCGTAAAGACCAGGAGCGAACGATTTCTTTTGCTTTTTATCAATGTCTACAACAGTAGCATTTTGCTTACTGATTTTGTTCACAAGTGCATCGATTTTTTCTTTATTGAAGCTGCGACTATTTCCTTTTGTGTCTTGCCAAGTTAGTTTTAATCTCTCAGCTGTTTGAGCTTCGATACCATAGTAAGTTTGAGCTTTGAAATGTTTAATTTCATCTTCACGGCTTGCAATCATGGCTACAGTAGGTGTTTGCACACGACCACAATTTAGTTGAGCATTAAAGCGAGTAGTTAATGCCCGAGTCGCATTAAGGCCGATATACCAGTCAGCCTCTGAACGTGCGACAGCAGAAGCGTATAGATTGTCGTATGCTTTTCCTGGTTTTAAATTTGCGAAGCCATCTTTAATTGCTTTATCGGTAACAGATGAAATCCATAGACGTTTAATTGGTTTCTGCATTTTAACTTTATCGATAATCCAGCGTGCGACCAACTCTCCCTCACGACCGGCGTCAGTAGCTATAATGATTTCATTTACATCTTTTCTAAGAAGCTGACTTTTTACAGCGTTAAACTGTTTCCCTGTTTGTTTAATAACGGTTAGTTTTAAACGCTCCGGTAGCATTGGTAAATCTTCTAAATTCCACTGTTTATATTTCACATCATAGCTTTCTGGATCAGCTAATGTAACGAGATGACCTAAAGCCCAAGTAACAATATATTTACTACCTTCAAGATAGCCGTTCCCTTTTTTATCACATTTCAGTACACGTGCGATATCACGTGCAACAGAAGGTTTTTCAGCAATTACAATACTTTTTGCCATATTTAAAAACATCCTTTCAAATTTCCATACGTTAAATATAGCATACATCTTTATTCTATTCAGTCTTGCTGACGGTTTGAGTTATTTGTGATGAAATATACCGAGGAGGGTTTTACTTATATAAATGTCAGATTTTAAGGGGTATCCATTGACATTGTAAATGAATTTCATTTTTATTATATAAAGGCGAAGAATGGTTAGACCAGGAGAGTTATGATCTCTATCATTCTATAGAAGGAAAGAACTTGTTATTTTACTAGAATAAGAGTAGACTTTGAAGTAGATGAATAATAAACACATGGGAGTTTGTGGATGCAAACTGAGAGTATGACTACTAGTCCGTCATTGACCATTTGAACCTGTTGGATAATGCCAGCGTAGGGAGAGTGTAAAAGCACATGTTCAGGCACTTTGCGTACGCGCAAAGTGCCTTTTTGTGTATCTCCCACCACTATAGTTAGGAGATGAAAAGGATGAATATGAAAGAAATTAGTAAAGTAGTGGATTTGGTAAGAGAGTCTAATCCGCTCGTTCATAATATTACAAATGTTGTTGTAACAAATTTTACAGCAAACGGTTTATTAGCATTAGGGGCATCGCCTGTAATGGCGTATGCAAAAGAAGAAGTAGCAGAAATGGCTAGCATTGCGGGAGCTCTTGTTTTAAATATGGGCACACTTCGTCCTGAAGAGGTAGAAGCGATGTTACTTGCTGGTAAATCGGCAAATACAAATGGTGTACCAGTATTATTTGATCCAGTTGGGGCAGGAGCAACTTCTTATCGAACAGAAGTTGCGAGACATATTCCAGCTGAAATCGATTTAGCAGTTATCCGCGGGAATGCAGCTGAAATTGCTAATGTTATTAATGAAAAATGGGAAATTAAAGGTGTAGACGCTGGTACTGGAAATGGTAATGTTGTAAATATTGCAAAACAGGCAGCGGATGAATTAAATACAGTTGCGGTAATTACTGGAGAAGAAGACGTTGTTACAGACGGAGAGCGAACTATTCTTATTCGAAATGGCCATCCTATTTTAACGAAAGTGACTGGAACAGGTTGTTTACTAACTTCTGTAATAGGAGCATTTGTAGCAGTAGAAAAGGATTATGTAAAGGCAGCAGTAGCGGCATTAACGTTTTATGGTGTAGCTGCGGAACTGGCAGCTGCTAAGACAGTGGAAAAGGGACCTGGTAGTTTCCAAATTGAATTTTTAAATCAGTTAGCGAATACAACTTCAGATGATATTAAGAAATATGGGAAGATTGAGCTTATATAGTAAGGAGGGGAACGAGATGCCGCGTATTACAAAGGCTGAAATGTCTAGATTATTATCGGTATATTTTATTATGGGAAGTAACAATTGTACGAAGGAGCCACTACAAGTATTGAGAGATGCACTTGAAGGCGGTATAACAATTTTTCAATTTCGTGAAAAGGGGGAAGGCGCTTTAACGGGAGAGAAACGTATTTGTTTCGCAAAAGAACTACAAGCAATTTGTAAGGAGTACGGTGTACCATTCATCGTAAATGATGATGTGGAACTAGCTCTTGAGTTAGATGCAGATGGCGTGCATGTTGGACAAGATGATGAAGGAATTACTTCTGTTCGTGAAAAAATGGGAGATAAAATTGTTGGTGTATCTACCCATACAATTGAAGAAGCACGCTGGGCAATTGAAAACGGAGCTGATTATTTAGGTGTTGGCCCTATTTTCCCAACGAGTACGAAAAAAGATACGAAAGCAGTTCAAGGAACGAAAGGTTTAGCCCACTTTAGAGAACAAGGAATTATGATACCGATTGTTGGTATCGGTGGGATTACGATTGAAAATACTGCTTCGGTTATAGAAGCCGGTGCGGATGGTGTCTCTGTTATTTCTGCGATTAGTTTAGCGGAATCTGCGTATGAGAGTACGAAGAAGCTAGTAGAGGAAGTAAGTAAGAGTTTGTAGATTTGTAAAAAAGTTGTTTCGTTTATTTAAACAAACGTTTGATTAAAAAAGCACAAACCTTTTAAAATTGTAGGTTTGTGCTTTAATTTAAAACATAATTGAAATTAAGAGCATTCCAATTCCGATAGAAGTAAAGGTTGCGATTAGGCCAGGAATCATAAAGCTATGATTTAAAACATACTTACCAATTCCTGTTGTACCAGTGCGATCAAAATTAATTGCAGCAACGATTGTCCCGTAGTTTGGAATGAAGAAGTATCCATTTACTGCAGGGAACATTGCAATTAGTAAAGCTGGTGGAATACCAAGTGATAGTCCAAGTGGCATTAAAGCACGAACTGTTGCTGCTTGGCTATACAGTAAAATAGATAGAATGAATAATGCGATAGCAAACAGCCATGGTGCACTAGTCACTAAGTGTTGAATTGATCCTTGAATCATATTTAAGTTTCCGTTGAAGAACGTATCTCCCATCCAAGCGATACCAAAAATAGCAACAACTGCTGTTGCCCCCGCTTTAAAGACGTTACCAGACACAATGCTTTCTACATTTGGTTTACAGAAAATAATAATAAGAGCTGCGATAGTTAACATAACCATTTCAATTGTGTTTGGCATGGAAAGACGAGCTAACTTCCCGTCAACCATCCATCCCGGACGAAGTGCTTCAAATGAACCAAGAAGTACGACAAGGAAAGTTCCTACTAGGAAAAGGATAACTGATAATTTAGCGCCTTTTGCACCCACAAATTCTTTTTTCTCTTCAAGTTTAGGGATCATTCCCTCTTTTAATCGCTTCAAGTATTCAGGATCTTCATTTAATTCTTTTCCCATTTTACTAGCAACGAATGCAGCTACCATACAAGCGATGAAAGTAGAAGGGATACTGACTTTTAAAATATCTAACAAGGTGATTTTATAGTCGGCTAACATTGCTAACAGTGCAACTGTTGCAGCCGATATTGGACTAGCTGTAATTGCCTGCTGTGAAGCGATAACGGCAATTGACATAGGTCGTTCAGGTCTAATTCCTGATTCACGAGATACTTCGGCGATAACAGGAAGTACAGAATAAGCGACATGACCTGTTCCTGCGCATAGTGTGAATAAATAAGTAACAATAGGAGCAAAGAATGTAATGCGCTTTGGGTTTTTTCGTAATGCTTTCTCAGCGAGATGGACAAGATAATCCATTCCTCCAGCAGCTTGCAAAGCACCGGCAGCTGTAATTACTGCTAAAATCATAAGCATTACATCAATAGGAGGAGCTGTAGGTTGTAAGTGGAAGACGAAAACAAGTATTGCCATACCAACGCCACCCATTACTCCTAGACCAACTCCACCTAAGCGTGCGCCAATAAAAATGCAGAGTAGTAACGTAAGAAATTGTAGCCAAAACATAATAAACTACCTCCGAAATTCGTAAGTTAAGATATATTCGAATAGTTTAATTTGAATGAAAATTAAATGAATATCCGGAATAATCCTTGTGTTGTATACGTTTTTTATTATATAACACAAGAAATGTAACATTCACGAACTTTGTTAAATTATTTCGAAAAAATAATACATTAAAACTTTATATTTGCATCTCTAAATAAGTGGACATTTTAATTTTTATGTTGTAATCTTTGAAAGAGAATATTTTAATTCTCATAGAACTCCCATATCGTTCAACTCGTTCAGCGAGAAAGGCAAACTGATGGAAACATGAGGACGCAAAACTACAGGGGCTAAGGTCAAACGACTATGCTAGCCAGTTACCGGACGGATAGGGTTGGTCTTGACCAATGCTCTTTTCATTGGTCTTTTTTTATTTGTAGACAAATGAGAATTGTTGTCATTTATTAATAAGGTTTATATTTTAATAGTTTTACTTTAAATTAAGTTAATTAAGAAAGGTGATGTTAATGAAAAAATATTGGCACAAGCTATCATTTCTTCAAAAAAATGTATTGTTAACTGTGTTAGTTATTTTGACGCTTGTTGGTACTATGGGAGCGTTAAGTTTTAACATGTTTCAAAATAGTATGATGTCTATATTTGAAAGGCATTCTTTTGAAACAGGAGATACGATATTACATAAATTAGACGCGGAAATATTGAGAGATGTTGCAAAAGACCCAACGGCAGAAAGAGAAAAGAGAGAGAAGTTAACAGAGAAATTAGATGAATCAACGGAAGAATTGAACAGTGTTGGACAAACGTATATTGTTGGAGCGAAAAAAAATGAAAAAGGTGAGCTACAAATCATTGATTTGTCTACAGGTTTAGCAAATGTTGTTGAAGTAAGGCCGGGAGAATATTATAAACAACCAGATCTTTGGATGGAAGCATATGATAAAGTAATGAGCACAAAAAAAGCAAACATGACAGAAGTATATGAAGACGCATTAGGAACATGGGTAACGATATTAGAGCCGATTAAAGATGGAGAAGGTAACATTGTGGCACTTGTTGCAGCTGATGTAGATGCTTCTATTGTTCCTAGTACAAAAGAAAAGTTCATTATACAAGGCTTAATGTTTATTTGTATTTCTGTTTTAATTGCAACTGTTATTCAATTCTTAATTGTGCGTAACGCACTTGCTCCATTACGGGATTTGCGTGAAGGATTGCGCAGAGTCGGTGAAGGTGATTTAAGTATTAAATTAGAGGAAAGACCAGATGATATTGGTATTATTAATGCGTATTTTAATAATACCATTGAGAAGTTTAAAGGAATTATAGATAAAGTGAAGCAGACAGCAGAACAGGTTTCCTTATCTTCGCAAGAATTGTCAGTGAGTACGAAAGAGAATAGCATGGCAGTCCAAGGAATCGTAAGTTCTATAGTTGAGTTAAGGGCTGGCGTTCAATCACAAGAAACTTCAGTACCAAAGTATTTAGGTATTGTATATGAAATGGAAGATAGGATGGAAGAGATAACTAATACTGCAAAACAAATGGCGAAAGAGTCTGAAGGTACGAAGCATCATTCAATAAAAGAAAATGGTGTTATTGAACAAATCATTAATCAAATGAGTTTAATCCAAAATGCAGTACAAGATTTATCTTCTATCATTTACTCGTTAGAAACAAGGTCAAAAGAAATAAGTGACATTGTAACTGTAATTACAGGTATTTCAAATCAAACGAACTTACTAGCTTTAAATGCTTCCATTGAAGCATCACGTGCTGGGGCAGCTGGGCGAGGATATGCAGTTGTTGCCGATGAAGTTCGTAAATTAGCAGAGAAAACGGAAGCATCAGCAAAAGACATAGCTAAATTAATAGGGGAAACGCAAGTTGAAACGGAAGAAGCTGTTGTTTCAATACAAAAAGCTTCAAAAGAAGTAGAATCCGGAATTAAACTTTTTCAAAGTAGTGGTGCTTTCTTTGAAAAAATTTCAAAATCAGCACAATCTGTTACAAATCAAGTTAGAGTTGTTTCTAGCAATTCAAGTGATATATTGCAAAATAGCCAAAATATTGTTCGTGTTGTAAATGAACTATCACTTATTGCAAATACGTATGCAAATAGTAGTAATAATATTGAAGAAAGTATGAAAGAACAGGAAATGTCTGTACAAGATATTGCTGAATTAGCCAGTTCTTTAAGCTGGCTTTCACAGGAGTTACAAGAGTTAATAGGGGAATTCAAAAGTTAAATGAAATGATTATACGTGCTTTTATTTGTTCAATAAAATGAATCATGCTACAATGAAAACGAATTAAGAACCGGGGAGCCAATTGGCTGAGAGGATGTAAGTATACATCGACCCTCAACCTGATCTGGATAATGCCAGCGTAGGGAGTTACTTTAAAGTGATGTAGCATAAGTTATTATAGAATAACTTGTATACAAGGCTTTCCTACATGATAGGAAAGCCTTTTCTTTTTTTGAAAACATATTTTGTAAGGGGGATTTTATTATGTCACAACAAGTTACAATTTCATTTTCAGTAGTACCACAAGCGAAGAACAAAGATGTGTATTCCGTTGTTGATAAAGCAATTGAAGTTGTACAACAGTCGGGAGTTCGTTATGAAGTAGGAGCAATGGAAACAACGTTGGAAGGAGAATTAGATGTACTTCTTGACGTCATTAAACGCGCGCAACAAGCTTGCGTCGATGCTGGAGCAGAAGAAGTAATCACTTCTATTAAAATTCACTATCGTCCAAGTACGGGCGTAACGATTGACGAAAAAGTTTGGAAGTACCGTGATGAATATGCAAAACCAGAAGCGATCTAAAATAATTACAACAATTTGGCTTATCCTTCTCATTGCTATATGGGAAGGATCTGTTTCATTATTTAAAATTGAGCCGTGGATTTTACCGAAGCCGTCTGCAATTGTGCAAGAGTTAATTGGAATGAAAGATTTACTATTACCGAATACAGTGCAAACGTTACAGGAAGTAATAATTGGGTTGTTTTTTGCAATTATACTTGGGACAAGTATTGCTATCATTATGGATGTTATCCCTTTATTTCGGATTTTAATGAATCCGTTGCTTGTTATTTCGCAAACAATTCCCATCGTTGTGCTCGCTCCATTATTTATTATTTGGTTTGGGTATGGAATGTTGCCAAAAGTAATGGTTGTTATTCTTGTTTGTTTCTTCCCAATTGCGCTTAGCATTTTAGAAGGTTTCCAAACGGTAGATAAAAATATGCTGAAGTTGTTACAAACGATGAAGGCGACAAAGTGGCAAATTTATCAGAAAGTAAAATTTCCAGCAGTGCTCCCGTACTTTTTCTCAGGTTTAAAAATAGCTGTTACATATAGTGTGATGGGAGCGATTATTGGGGAATGGCTTGGTGCCAGTGAAGGATTAGGGGTTATGCTTACAAGAGCAACAAAATCCTTTTTAACGGCTCGAGTATTTGGTGTTGCAGCGATTATCGTCATGGTGACATTATGCCTGTACTTTATTGTTGAATTTATGGCAAGAATAACAGCACCATGGATATACAGAAAGGGCGGCAGAAAATGAAAAAAGGTTTAAAAATTATGTTAGCTGCATTATTAGCAGTTGGTGTTGCAGGATGTAATCCGGCGAAGAAAGAAGAAAGTTCAAGTAAAGATAAAAAAGTAAAAGTCGTTTTAGATTGGTTTCCAAATACGAATCATACTGGCTTATATGTAGCGCAAACGAAAGATTATTACAAAAAGCAAGGGCTTGATGTAGAAATTATCCAGCCTGGTGATAATGTAACGGCAGAGCAGATGATTGCTTCTGGGAAAGCAGACTTTGCGATAAGTGCACAAGAAAATGTAACATTAGCTCGTGTTGAAGGAATCCCAGTTGTTTCTGTTGGTGCAATTATTCAGCATAATACCTCTGCTTTTGCATCGCTAAAAAAAGATAATATGACGTTACCGAAGGATTTTGAAGGTAAACGTTATGGCGGCTGGGGAGGACCAGCAGAAGAAGCGACGTTAAAAACGATTATGGAGAAACATCAAGCTGATTTTAATAAAGTCGAAAAAATTATTCTTGGACAAACAGACTTCTTCAAATCGATCGGTCGTGATGCAGATTTCGAATGGATTTATTACGGATGGGATGGAATTGAAGCGAAGCGTCAAGGAAAAGAGTTAAATACGATTATGGTGAAAGACTTAGATCCAGCGCTTGATTTCTATAGTCCTGTTATTATTACAAGTGAAAAACATACGAAGCAAGATAAAGACTTTGTGAAAAAGTTTATGACTGCAACGACAGAAGGTTATGATTTTGCAATTAAAGAACCGAAAGAAGCTGCGGATATTTTAATTAAAGCTGTTCCAGATGTGAATAAAGAATTAGTGCAAGAAAGTCAAAAGTGGTTAAGTACAAAGTATCAAGATGATGCAAAAGCGTGGGGAGTACAGAAGGAAGAAGTTTGGACGAATTACATGAATTTCTTATATGACAACAAAGTTATTAAAAAGAAAATCGATGTAAAAGATGCCTTTACAAATGAATTCCTTCCAAGTGAAAAATGAGTGGATTACAAATAAAAGATATTGTAAAAGCTTTCGATGGAAAGAATGTATTAGCAAAGATTAGTGCTTCTATACAGGAGGGGGAATTCGTCTCTTTTGTAGGTCCAAGTGGTTGTGGAAAAAGCACTTTGTTAAATATGATCGCGAGTGTTGAAGAGCCAACGAGTGGAGAGGTATTTTATAACGAGGAACATGTGAAAAAACAAGATGTTGTAAGTTATATGCCGCAACAAGATTTATTACTACCGTGGCGATCGGCTTTGCAAAATATAGTACTTCCATTGGAAATCGAAGGGAAGCCTAAAAAGCAAAGGCTAGCAGAAGGAATGGAAGCATTAAAGCAGTTTGAGCTAGATGAATATGCGGATCATTATCCAGATGAGTTATCAGGTGGCATGCGTCAAAGAATTAGTTTCCTTCGCACATATTTATGTGAAAAGCCAATTATGCTGCTGGATGAGCCTTTTGGAAAATTAGATGCATTTACAAAAATGGAAGTACACAGTTGGCTTTTAAATTCTTGGCATCAAGAAAAGCAGACAATTGTTATGGTTACACATGACTTAGATGAGGCAATTTTACTTTCTGATCGCATATTTATTTTATCTCAAAGACCAGCATCAATTGTTGGAGAGGTACAAGTGAAATTACTTAGGCCACGAACGATGGATATGTTAACATCACTTGAGTTAAAGAAGGATAAGGAAGAAATTTTAAGAGTATTAGCTCCTTACATGAAAAAATAGAAAAAGCCTTTTAACAGTTTTTGGTATAATTACTGTTAAGAGGCTTTTTTATATAGGGGGAGAAAGATGACATCTATCGAGAAAATAGTGGATTCATTAACTGCAGATAATCTTGAAGAAGGAAAAGCTTTATTAAAAAATCATATATTATTAATGAAATATGGTATGGAACATCATGAATTAAAAGAAGAAGAAATGACAAAAATTTTAAAGTGGGTTCAAGGTCGAGATCAATTGAGAGAAGATGTTCCAGAATTACGTGATTTACATTTAGTTAAAAAGTTTCAAGCGGTATTAGATGAATTTATTCATTCTATAATTTCAAATGGATATGTAGAAGACGCAGTAGAAATTTTAGAGAGTGTATTAAAAAGTATGGGGGCAGTCGCTCATATTGTAAAAATTATGTTTGTCGGCAAAATGCCAGTTAATAGAAATTCTTTAGAAATGGTAGAAGTATTAAAGCGAGAGTGCTACAACTTAATGGAACAGCGTGCTGCTGTCGGATTACATGCTCAAATCTTTCACGTTTTAGGTTTTGTGCATTCAATTCAGTTTGATTTAGAAGAAAGATCACAGGAACATGGACGAACTGTAATAGGCTTTTTAACGGATTTTAAGACGAAGGAATTGAAATCTGTACAACAATTTCAAAACGAAGAGCATATTTCAGAAGTGAAAAATATGGTTAGTAAAGAGTATGGGATAGAATTACAAAGAAGAATTTATATGTGGAAATCGTTAACGCTCATTTTTACAAATCCATATGCATTAGAAAAGATGTATAAAGAAATTTACGCAGAAAATGAGAAAACGGAGAAGGAACAAAAGAAAAAATAGAGAATAGAATATAACAGAGTAGTTTATACTCTTAATATAACAAATGTTAAAGGAGTGAAAGGATAAAATGACTTTATCAACTGTTCTTCAAATGGTTTTAGCTTGATATGGGAGAAGTCTGCCCATTTTTAACAAATAAGCTAAATTGAAGACAGCAGGTAAAGAACCTTAATCCTTTCTTACGATAATATGTAATGGGTAAGGTGTATTCACCTTACCCATTTTTTATATGTATAACTAAATAAGGCTTTATACTGTTGTTCTCTCTATTTAGCTTATGGATCATAAGAAAAGGAGAGAGAAAAAATGAGTATATTAACAGTAGAAAATGTAAGTCATTCATATGGTGAGAAAACCATTTTATATAATACGTGCTTTCGATTATTAAAGGGTGAACATGTTGGGCTAGTAGGGAAAAATGGAATTGGAAAATCAACATTATTACGCTTGTTAACAGGAGAACTTATACATGATGATGGGAAAATTGAATGGTTTCCCCATGTTAAGATCGGCTTTTTACAACAACATATAGATTTGCAAGAAGGTATAACAATTGAAGAATACTTGCAAAGTGCGTTTTCTAATCTGTATGAGTTTGAACGTGAAATGTTAAAACTTACAGAAGAGATGGCTGGAGCAGGAGAAGTAGAGAAATTGTTAGTAAGGTATGGAGAGTTACAAACTATATTGGAGAATTCTAATTTTTATCAAATTCATACAGAAATTGAAGAAGTAGCAACTGGCTTAGGTTTGTTTGAAGTAGGAATGGAAAAGGATGTTTCAAAGTTAAGCGGTGGTCAACGGACAAAGTTATTACTTGGTAAACTCCTTTTAGAAAAAGCTGATGTTTTATTATTAGATGAGCCAACTAACTATTTAGACACAGCTCATATAGAATGGTTGCAATCATATTTACAAATGTATGAAAAAGCTTATATTATCATTTCGCACGATGAAGTATTTTTGAACAATATTACGAAAGTTATTTATCATCTAGATGAGCGCACAATTAAGCGCTATGTAGGTGATTATAATAGTTTTGTGCGTAATTATGAACTGCAAAAGAAACAATTACAAGCAGCATATACGAAACAGCAAAAGGAAATTGCACATTTAGAGAGCTTTATTCAAAAAAATAAAATCCGTAAAGCGAAACAAGCAAAAAGTCGTGAAAAAGTATTAGAGAAAATGCAAAAGGTTGAAAAGGTTAACGATGTACCTCGCGCTCGTTTTGACTTTAATGTTTATACTGAGCCAGTGAGTCGTATATTACAGGTAGAGAAACTGAAAATTGGTTATGGTGAACCGTTGTTTCCAGAATTGGATCTTCAAGTGAAAAAAGGGGAAAAGATTGCGATTATTGGTCATAATGGGATTGGAAAAACAACAATGCTAAAAACATTACTAGGACAAATAAAACCGTTAGGCGGTTCAGTTTCTATTGGGGAACGAGTAAAACCCGCTTATTTTGCACAAGAGGAATTTTCCACAGAAATAACTGCACTAGAGAGAGTATGGGCAGGAAGGCCAGACATGACAAGAAAAGAAATCCGACAAGTATTAGCAAAGTGCGGATTAAAAGAAGAACATGTATTAAAACCTATTCAATTATTAAGTGGAGGAGAACAAACAAAAGTACGATTATGCGAACTTATTGTAACTAAAAGCAATGTTTTAATTTTAGATGAACCAACTAACCATTTGGATACAGAGACTAAGAGGGCTTTACAGGAAGCGTTAAAACAATATAAAGGTACGGTTTTAATTGTTTCACATGAGCCATCTTTCTATGAAGCGTGGATAACGAAAATATGGAATATCGAAGAATGGAACGTTTAACAATAATCATAAAGAAAAGGCATTAGCTTTTATGAGCTAATGCCTTTCCCTAATAGGCTACTATCTTTCTTTGTATATATAGATAGTTTGAAATGGAATGAAAATAATTCCTATATGTAAAGGATAATGTGAGTAGTATGGGAAGACAATAGAACTTAAAGGGAATTCATGTAAAATTCAGATGAACTTCACACAAATTTCATGTTATAAACTGAATATAATTATAATAGGTTATTATAATTAAAACTTTCGATTTTTTTGCAAAATTAAAGGTTTAGCTGGGGTTTCTGTGCTGTCTTCATCCATTTATCCCGCTATTTGTGGGCAGTAAACGCCCGATTGGTGAGGGCTAATAATCAGTGGGGGGGATGAACCCCCCACTGATTAAAGTTTCACTTTATAAGAAGGAATATTACCGTCTTTTTATACATTATTAATTCTATATATCTTTTGAAAGAACTTTTGGTGAATTTATGGAGTCAATTTTGAATGACGTAGCAGGATGATGAAATTTCATGTAAAATAATAGTAAAAATATGTAAGGGAGGGGATAGTGTGGATGTGTTTTTGAACATTGCTGAGGAAAAAATTCGTCAAGCGATACGGAATGGTGATCTTGATAATATTCCGGGACAAGGAAAACCACTACAATTAGAAGATCTTTCAATGGTACCTCCAGAATTAAGAATGAGTTATAAAATCTTGAAAAATGCAGGCATGATTCCACCAGAAATGGAATTGCAAAAAGATATATTGAAAATAGAGGATTTAATCGCTTGTTGTTATGATGAAGCAGAGAGAAAAAAATTACAAGAAGAGTTAACAGCAAAAACACTACGTTTTCAGCAGGTAATGGAAAAGAGAAAGATTAAAGATAGTTCAGCATTTCGTATGTATCAGGATAAAGTATTTCGTAAATTACGTTAAGAGGGATAAGATGAATAAATTTGAAACGATAGAAGAATTAGCAATATATATTGAGAAACAACAATTGGTACTTCTATTTATTAAAACGGAAAATTGTGGCGTTTGTGATGTTATGCTACGAAAAGTAAACTATGTATTAGAGAATTATGATTACGTAGAGAAAGTAGAAATATTACTACAAGACATGCAAGAGATTGCGGGGCGGTATGCAGTATTTACAGGGCCAACAGTTTTATTATTTTATAATGGAAAAGAGATCCTTCGTGAATCGCGCTTCATTTCACTTGAAAATCTAGAGAGAACCATTCAATTATTCGAGGATTAAGGGAGGCTTTTATATGGAATTTATTATTATCATACTATTATTTGTTGTAGTTGGAACAATCGTAACAGCAGTTCGATCAAACAAAAAGAAGGTAAATCTTACGAAACAAAATAACATTCATAATTCATCTAACAGCTCATCACCATTATTTTTCTTTGCTGGATCTGATAATGATAGCTCGCACGATGGAGGTTCACATGATTGTGGAGGGTCTTTTGGCGGAGATAGTGGAGGAGGTAGCTGCGGTGGTGGAGGTAGCGGTGATTGATGAGAATACGCCCTATAGGGGGCGTATTTCTTTTTAAACAAACGTTTGATTAGTTGGCTTACATATGCATAAAAACAGTTAAACAAACGTTTGTTTAAATACTTTTAACATACTAAGGGGAATGGAAATGAAAAGGGAGCCGAAAGTGAAAAATAAGGGGAAAGTAGTGTTATTTTTATTAGCTGCGGGAGGCGTATTTCTTGTTAAATTAGGATTTAAAATTGGAATAATACATATGATTCGAACATGGTTTGAACGTACGTTTTCTTAAATAAGGAATATAGCCTCTTGCGATAGAGGTTTTTTATTTGTTATTATTAGACTGAACGGTCGGTTTAAAGAGGTGTGAATATGAGAAGAAGCGCAGAAGAGATAAAGAAAGAAATTGCATATAAAGCAGAAAGTCTGTTTTCACAGAAGGGCTATGCAGCCACATCTATGGAAGAGATTTGTGAAATTACAGAGCGAAGTAAAGGAAGCATTTATTATCACTTTAAAAGTAAAGAAGAATTATTTTTATTTGTAGTAAAACAGCATACGTATGATTGGCTTGAAAAATGGAATGAAAAAGAGAAGTTGTATAGTACTAGTACTGAAAAACTATATGGTCTCGCGGAATATTATGTAGAGGACATACAGCAACCAATTTCAAATGCAATAGAGGAATTCTCTATGAGCCAAGTTGTAAGTAAAGAGATTCTGGATGAACTGTTAGCTTTAACTAGAGAATCATATGTTATGTTTGAGGAACTAATTGAAGCAGGCGTACGGTCTGGAGAGTTTCGTGAAGATAATACGCGCGACCTTATGTATATTGTGAATGGATTATTATCAGGGCTTGGAGTACTTTACTACGAGTTAGATCATAAAGAGCTGAAACGTATTTATAAGAAGGCAATAGATGTATTGTTAAAAGGAATGGCAGCTGAATAATAAGTCAGCTGCTTTTCTTACAGAATAAATTAGACCGAACGGTCGGTTTATAAAGGAGGAATGAAAATGAACGCTTTATTTAAAAACCGAGCATTTATGCTCGTTATGGCATCTGATATTTTACAACAATTTGCAATTTGGATCAGAAATATGGCTCTTTTATATTTCATAATGGAGCGAACGAATAATGATCCGGTTTCTGTTTCTTTATTATCAGTTATGGAATATGCACCTATCTTTATTTTCTCGTTTATCGGTGGTGCGCTAGCTGATCGCTGGAATCCGAAAAGAACAATGGTTGCTGGGGATGTGTTAAGTGTACTGTCTATTATAGGAATTGTCTTGTTGTTAAAGCTGGATTATTGGCAGGCTATATTTTTTGCAACACTCATTTCCGCGATTGTAGGTCAGTTTTCTCAGCCATCATCTTCGCGTATATTTAAGCGCTATGTAAAGGAAGAACAGGTAGCAAATGCGATTGCATTTAACCAAACATTACAGTCATTATTTATGATTTTTGGACCGGTGGTAGGATCGCTTGTGTATACACAACTTGGTTTATTTACGTCACTATATAGCTTAATCATTTTATTTTTGTTATCTGCTATCGCTCTTTCATTTTTACCAAAATGGGTTGAACAAGAGCAAGTGACGAGGGATTCATTAAAAAATGATATAAAAGAGGGTTGGAAATACGTTCTTCATACGAAAAATTTACGTATGATTACGATCACTTTCACCATTATGGGCTTAGCTGTTGGACTAACGAATCCATTAGAGGTGTTTCTTGTAATAGAACGGCTTGGAATGGAAAAAGAAGCAGTTCAATATTTAGCCGCAGCTGATGGAATCGGTATGTTGATCGGTGGTATTGTTGCTGTAGTTTTCGCTTCAAAAGTGAATCCGAAAAAGATGTTTGTATTCGGTATGAGCATATTAGCGATGTCATTTTTAGTAGAAGGGCTATCTACATCGTTTTGGATTACTAGTTTCATGAGATTTGGAACAGGTATTTGTTTAGCTTGTGTTAATATCGTTGTCGGTACGCTTATGATTCAACTTGTACCAGAAAACATGATTGGAAGAGTAAATGGAACAATTTTACCATTATTTATGGGTGCTATGTTAATCGGAACATCGCTAGCTGGAGGATTGAAGGAAATGACTTCACTAGTTATTGTATTTTGTATAGCGACGTCACTTATTTTATTGGCAATAGGCCCAATTCTACGCATGCAAATAAATAAAGATGATGTCGCTAATAAAGAGGAACTAACAAATTCGTTAGCCTCGAAATAACCATTGTAAGGGAGCAGAATGGCTCCCTTTTCTTGTGGTAGTCTTTTGACAATGAAATGTACCGATTATATACTAATGTTGTAAAAACGATTTTACATGTTAGGAGAAAAGATGTGAAAAATCAAATTTATGAATTACGCACTGAAAATAATATTTCACAAGGTGCATTAGCTGATAAGTGTAAAGTTTCAAGACAGACGATAAATGCAATTGAGAATAATAAATATGATCCAAGTTTAGCGCTAGCATTCCGTTTAGCGGAAGTATTAGGAACAACTGTTGATAAACTATTTTTGTATAAGATGTAGCGTCTTTAATTGTGGGGCGTTATCGATAAAAGTAAAGAAAAGATCCCCTTCTCATATGAAGAGGATCTTTTTCTTATATCGTTTTAGTTTTAGGGGTAGGTGGTGTAATAGATGTATCATTTTCAGGAACTCTAGTTAATAGGAATCCACCGATAATAAACAGAACAATAATACTAAGTACACCAGCGTTTGTTTTTCCTGTTAATTGTGTTGTGACACCTACTAATACCGGACCCATAATTGCTGCGAATTTACCAAAGATATTATAAAATCCAAAGAATTCATTTGCAGATTCTTTCGGTACTAGTTTTGCGAAATATGAACGGCTAAGTGCTTGAATACCGCCTTGAGAAGTGGCAACTAACATTGCTAAAATCCAGAAATCAAGTGTCGTTTTTAAGAAATAAGCATATGTGCAGATAATGATATAAATAATAATACCGACATATAGCATTTTTTTACCGGTAAATGTTTCCGATAGTTTTCCATATAATAAAGCGAATGGACAAGCGACAATTTGTGTTACAAATAAGATGATTAATAGGTTAGTTGCACTAATACCGAGATCTGTTCCGTAAGCGGTAGACATAGTGATAATTGTATCGACCCCATCAATGTAGAAAAAGTAAGCTATTAGGAACATAAATACAGTTTTATATTCTTTAATATTTTTAAAAGTATTAGCAAGGCGCTTGAAACTCATTGCAATTGGTCTTGGATGACGTTCAATATAGTGTGTTTGCTCTACATTTTTTAGCATTGGTATCGTAAATAGTCCCCACCAAAGAGCTGTTATTGCAAAGGAAATTTGACTAGCAATTCCGACTGATAAGGGGATAGTTCCTTTTTGAGCAAGAATGATAAGAGCAATACAACCGATAAAAGGAATTGTGCTCCCAATGTAACCTAATGCAAAACCTCGCGTAGAAATTCGGTCCATTCTATCTCCAGAGGTAACATCTACTAAAAATGCATCATAAAAAATATTTGCTCCAGCAAAGCCGACTAATGCGAGCATATAGCATCCTAGTAATAAGTACCACTGAGATGTTGGAACAATTGCTAGCATACTTGTAAATACGATACCGAGTCCAAAGAAGAATGTGAAAAATCGTTTTTTAAATCCCTTATAATCAGCAACTGTGCCGAGAATGGGAGCGAGTATAGAAATTAAAAGTGTAGCGAACGAGTTTGCATATCCCCAATAGGCTGTTGAAGTTGCACCAGATAGTCCAGCTTCTTTTGCAGCTGCTTTAAAGTAAATTGGAAATAATGCAGTTGTAATGACGAGCGAATATACCGAGTTCGCCCAATCGTATAATATCCAGCTTTTTTCTTGTCTGGACATTTTTTTCATATAATGTTCCCCCTTAAATTTGTTCTACTAACAGTGTACAAAAATAAAAATTATAAAAAGAGAAACAGTGATGATTTTTACATAACTTTTACATATATACACAGTTCTTTACAATTGAAGTAAATCCTCTACAATTGCGCCGTCTGTTTCACCTAAGTGCAAACCGAGTAACCTAGCGATAGTCGGACCTTCATCAATCAGTCTCATATACGGAATTGTAACGCCGCTTTGAATACCTTTCCCAGCAGCCATAAAAATTGTTTCATAGTTAGGTTTTGTTGGTGAGTAACCATGGGTTCCAAATGTATATTTTTTACTAGGCGTAACATCTTTTGCAGTAATTTCTTTTATAAAATCTCCTGTATAGTTTTCAGTGAAATAATACCCTTCTTGTGCTTCTAACATAAATAAACAATTACCGTCTGCACCGCATTCCTTCGCATCTTCATCATGAAGTATAAATTCAATTCCGTTTTGTTTATTTTGAAGCAGGTCTTCAAGGAGTAGTTGTACTTCTCGAATTGTATCCGTATCGTTTTTGTCTCTCACATATACATAGGCAGACCCGTCGCAACTTTGGCAATAGGCCTTCCAATCTACTAATTTTCCTTTTGAATTTATAGATATAAGCCCTTTTTCATGAAATAGTACATTTAATTGAACGGCTTTGTTTTCACTTAAAGCGCTATGATCGCCAAGTGCAATAATTGTACTTTCTTCGTATATCCCGCTTTCTTTTAATGCATCAATAATTTTTCCAAGGCGTTCGTCGTGTCTGTGGATTGCAGCTATTGTTTCTTTAGACTCAAAGCCATGATAGTGTCTTTGAGTGTCTAAATCAGTAAAATGTACGAACATAACATTTGGCTTTTTCGTATGGATTGTATGTACAGTAGAAGCGAGGACGAAATCATCAAGTTCAGGCTGTGACAGTCCATTTCGTATATGGCCAAAACGACGATTTAAATCTAATTGATATAGCGGACTACCGCTAAATAATGAAACTAAAATTTGATTTTGCCACGGTCTATTTGGAAAAATTTCTGGTAAATTGTAATCAATATTTGCTCTTCCAGTAACAGGCCATAGAAGGGCAGCTGTCGTTAAATTTGCTTTGCGTGCTTCATCGTATAGAGTTGTTCCTTTAATGGACTTTCGATACCAATGCCAATCTGGTGACTCACGTCCTGGTTGAAGTAATGTATTGCTGACAACGCCATGCTTATTAGGATAATTACCGGTTACGATTGTTGAGTGGCTTGGATACGTTACAGAAGGATAAATTGGCTCCACTTTTTCCACAACAGCGCCATTTTTTATTAAATATTGGAAGTTAGGAAGTTTTTGTAATATAGGAAAATCTAAAGCTGATAAGCAATCGAAAGATAAAATAATGACGTGGTTTGTTAATGCTTTATCCATAAAGTTTCCCTCCTGATTATATAAAACCTATTCTTATATATTACTATTAATACCTAGTAATAAAAATATATTTTTGAGCAAAAATTTATTGTTTATTTTCAGAAAAATTAAACATATAATTAAGTATAAGGGAATGAATGGAAGGAGGGAATACTATGGATTGGCTAGATGGATTTGGTATCTTTTACATCATTGGCGGAATCACGATTATCCTCGTATTTGCTATTTCGTATGTACTAAAGAAACGGTTTCCAGACAAACAGTTCGATATTATATTTGCACTTAGTTTAATACTTCTTTGCTTAGCATCCTTTCCCGCTACAATGATGGTTATTGGTGGATGGGAAGGAATGGGATATGGATTTATTGGTTTCTTCGTTCTACTAGGTACACTTATCGGTATGATTGCACATCAACTTGTAAAAATCTCTCGAAAAAGCTACGTATAAAACTGCAAAAAATGAAAAGAATATATAATAATGAGAAAATTAGCTATTGTTTTAAAAAAGGATTTGTATTATGATAATCAACAAATTTATTTCGTTATAACGATGAAAAAGGACTAGTACATATTCAACCTTTTTAGCAGAGAGAGAATCCGCCAGGCTGAAAGATTCTTAAAAAGGCAATATGGAACCTGCCTTTGAGTTCTGCATATGCAGCGGGAATTTCCCGTTATCAAGAAGAGAGCATATACAATTTTTGTGTATGAATCAGGGTGGTAACGCCGGCAAAGCTCGGTCCCTATTTAGGGACGCGGGCTTTTTTGTATTTTCTAAAGGAGGAAGACTGACTATGGCAAAAGAACAAGTGCAAGCCATTACAAAGATGGAAGAGGACTTTGCGCAGTGGTATACCGATATTGTAAAAAAAGCGGAACTCGTGGACTATTCAAGTGTAAAAGGATGTATGATTCTACGTCCGTACGGTTATGCCTTATGGGAAAATATGCAGAAAGTGATGGATGAAAAGTTAAAAGAATCTGGTCATGAAAATGTGTATATGCCAATGTTTATTCCGGAGAGTTTATTGCAAAAAGAGAAAGATCATGTGGAAGGGTTTGCTCCTGAAGTAGCATGGGTTACGCATGGGGGAGATGAAAAGTTAGCGGAAAGACTTTGTATACGCCCTACATCTGAAACTTTATTCTGTGAGCATTTTTCAAAGATTGTGCAATCATATAATGATTTGCCAAAGCTATATAATCAGTGGTGTTCAGTAGTTCGTTGGGAAAAGACAACGAGACCATTCCTTCGTACAACTGAATTTTTATGGCAAGAAGGTCATACGATTCATGAAACGGCAGAAGAATCACAAGCTGAAACATTAAATATTTTAAATCTATATGCTTCTTTTTGTGAAGATTACTTAGCGATACCAGTAATTAAAGGGCAAAAAACAGAAAAAGAAAAGTTTGCAGGAGCGAAGGCAACTTATACGATTGAAAGTTTAATGCATGATGGAAAAGCGCTTCAAACAGGAACATCTCATAACTTTGGAACGAACTTCTCAGAAGCATTTGATATTAAGTTTTTAGATCGTAATGGTAAATGGCAATATGTACACCAAACATCTTGGGGTGTATCAACAAGAATGATAGGTGGACTTATTATGGTTCATAGCGATAATAATGGACTTGTAATGCCGCCGAAAGTTGCACCAGTGCAAGTTGTTATTGTCCCTATTGCTCAGCATAAAGAAGGCGTTTTAGAAAAAGCAACAGAGTTACAAGGGCGTATTCAAAAGGTTGCGCGAGTAAAAATAGATGCTAGTAATAAAACACCTGGCTGGAAATTTAATGAGTATGAAATGAAGGGTGTTCCAATTAGATTAGAAGTTGGTCCAAAGGATATTGAAAAGAATCAAGTTGTACTTGTAAGGCGAGATACGAAAGAAAAAGAGTTTATATCAATGGATCAATTAGAAGAGCGCATCCGATCATTACTTGAGGAGATTCATCATTCTTTATTTAATAAAGCAAAGGTATTTCGCGATGAGAATACGTATAGTGCGACGAATTTTGAAGAGATGAAAAAAGTGGCGGATGAAAAGCAAGGGTTTATTAAGGCAATGTGGTGCGGAGAATTAGCTTGTGAAGAGAAGCTAAAAGAAGAAGTTGGTGTATCTTCACGCTGTATGCCTTTTGAGCAAGAGCACTTAGCTGACGAATGTATTTGCTGTAGTAAAAAGGCGAAGCAAATGGTGTATTGGGGAAAAGCGTATTAATACTCTTTCTTATAGATGATAAAAAGGACTTTGGATTGCATGATAAAATGCAACTCAAAGTCCTTTTTCGTTTTATTGTTTGTATCATGTATTTTTTAGATGGAAGGATGTTGTTTTTTATTTTGCGTTTTTACGACGAATAAATAGTAACACACCAATTAGGAATGTCGAAATCCCCATTAAAATTGATGCAGGATAATGTGTTGCAGTATTAGGTAACTTATCGCCTTGTTTTTTCGCATTATCTTTTACATTTCCACCTTGAGAACCGTTGCCGCCCTGAGAACTGCTATCGCCTTTAATACGGTTACCGCCTTGAGAGCCGTTGCCACCCTGAGAACTGCTATCGCCTTTAATACGGTTTCCGCCTTGAGAGCCGTTGCCACCCTGAGAACTGCTATCGCCTTTAACACGGTTTCCGCCCTGAGAACCACTGCCACCAGAACCGTTGCCACCAGAACCATTGCCGCCAGAACCATTACCACCAGAACCGCTGCCACCAGAACCATTGCCACCAGAACCATTACCACCAGAACCGCTGCCACCAGAACCATTACCACCAGAACCGCTGCCGCCAGAACCGCTGCCACCAGAACCGTTGCCACCAGAACCATTGCCACCAGAACCGTTACCACCAGAACCGTTGCCACCAGAACCGTTACCACCAGAACCGTTGCCACCAGAACCGTTACCGCCAGAACCACTGCCATCAGAACCGTTGCCACCAGAACCATTGCCGCCAGAGCCGTTACCGCCAGAACC
>NZ_MAOC01000087.1 GCF_001884135.1 Bacillus nitratireducens
CCAGAACCACTGCCGCCAGAACCGTTGCCACCAGAACCGTTGCCACCAGAACCACTGCCGCCAGAACCGTTGCCGTCAGAACCACTATCGTCCTGAGAACCATTGTTTCCTGGAGGTTTATTATTATCTTTTGAATTACCTTCTGCTAAATTATCGTTATTTTGTACAATAGCGTTTGTTATTGGGTGGAAGTTTTCCGTTGCAGCATTACCAATATTTAAGCCGCTAAAAAAGGATAAAGAAAGTGTAGATGCTAAAATGAATATTTTTGTCATTGTTTTCCTCCTGAAGAAAAAATTATTATTCCATCTAAAACACATCCCTTTGTAATATTTCATAGGAAAAAGAGTTTTATGCAAAAAAAACTATATATAGAAAAAGGTGGTGTATTTCTAAAGGGAGAAAAGAGTTAATGTAAATTCCCTACAAATAGTAGATTGATGGAGAATTTACACTCATAACAGTAGAGGAAGTGGCAACGGATGAAAGAATATATTGCATTTGATATTGGTGGTACGCAAATTAAATATGGAATTGTTTCAGAAATAGGGGTAGTACTAATGCATAAAAAGGTCCCAACAGAAATTCACTTGGGCGGGGAACAAATTGTTCAAAAGCTTATATATGTATCAAAAAAAATAATGACTGAACATACTATTTCCGGAATTGGTATTAGTACAGCGGGAATTGTTGATATTAATAAAGGAGTTATAACGGGAGGTGTGGAGCATATTCCGCATTATGCTGATATTCCTATTGTTGAGAGATTACAAGAAATATTAAAAGTTCCTGTATCTATTGAAAATGATGTTAATTGTGCAGCCTTTGGCGAGAAATGGAAGGGGATTGGGAGGGGAGAAAGTGATTTTATTATGCTCACACTTGGAACGGGGATTGGTGGAGCAATTGTTATAAATGGGGAGTTATACCGTGGACATTCGTTTGGTGCTGGAGAATGGGGAAATATGTTAATAGAAGGGAAAACTTTTGAGGAGGTTGCCTCAATTTCGGGATTAATTCATCTTGTACGAAGATATAAAGGTGAAGAAGAGTGGGATGGTAAAACAATTTTTGAATTATATGATAAGGGTGATAGTGGTGTTACTCAAGCCGTGAAGATTTTCTTTAAACATTTGGCGATTGGAATTAGTAACCTTGCTTATATTTTTAATCCGAAAATGATTATAATTGGTGGGGGAATTACTGAAAGAGGAGATGATTTCTTAGATGAAGTGAAGGAAGAGATAGGAACATACTTAAATCAAGAGATTTATAGTAATTGTGAGATTAAACTTGCGCAAAGCGGCAATTGTGCAGGAATGATTGGTTCTATTTACCACTTCTTACATCATCATAAGTAAATTATATGGATGTTTTCATATAATTAAGAATTTATCCTTTTTCTCACTAGATAAATAATGCTACAATATAAGAGAAGAATACAATATTTTCCGATTCGGAAAATGCTTTGTAGAAAGGAAGAAACTTCATGCCTATTATTTTAGAAAAAGGACAAAAGATCGATTTAACGAAAGGACAACCGAGAGTAGCAAAACTGCAGGTTGGCTTGGGCTGGGATCCAATTGGGCAATCAGGTGGTTTTCTGTCTTCTTTATTTGGAAGTAAACCGAATGTAGATTGTGATGCATCTGTTGTTATGTTAGAAGGAGATCGCTTTTTAAACAAAAATGATCTAGTTTATTTTGGCAACAAACTTTCTACTTGTGGTAGTATCATTCATTCAGGAGATAATTTAACAGGTGAAGGTGCTGGTGATGACGAAACAATTTTCGTAGAATTACATAAAGTTCCGAGCCGTATTAATCGTTTAGTATTCGTTGTAAATATCTATGACTGTGTAAATCGTCGTCAAGATTTTGGGATGATTCGCAATGCATATATTCGTATTCAAAACCCACAAACAGGTGAAGAATTAGCGCGTTATAACTTGTCAGATAATTACGCTGGCAAAATGACTTTAATTGCAGGGGAAATGTATCGAGACGGAAACGAATGGAAGTTTTCAGCAGTTGGAGAAGGAACACAAGATAAAAACTTAAGTGAGATTGTATCACGTTACCAATAAAATAAACCAAGGAGGAATTGTATATGGCATCAATTTCATTGAAAAAAGGACAAAAGGTAGACTTAACAAAAACAAATCCAGGTCTTTCGAAAGTTCTTGTAGGACTTGGTTGGGACACGAATCGTTATGACGGACAAAGCGATTTCGATTTAGATGTTAGTATTTTCTTAGTAGGTGCTAACGGTAAAGTTTCAGGAGCAGAGGATTTCGTTTTCTATAATAATCCCAAAGGTGCGAATGGTGCTGTAGAGCATTTAGGAGATAACCGTACAGGTGAAGGTGAAGGCGACGATGAAACAATTAAAATAGACTTAAAAAATGTTCCTGCACATATCGAACGTATTTGCTTCACAATCACAATTTATGATGGAGAAGGCCGTAGCCAAAACTTCGGACAAGTTTCTAACTCTTTCGTACGCATTATGGATGAAGAAAAGAATGCAGAATTAATTCGTTACGATTTAGGAGAAGATTTCTCTATTGAAACTGCAGTAGTAGTAAGTGAATTATACCGTCACGCAGGTGAGTGGAAATTCAATGCAATCGGAAGTGGATTCCAAGGTGGATTAGGTTCTCTATGTAATAACTTTGGTTTAGATGTAGAGTAATAGATTTATATATCCATCAGTGAAATGTATATTTACTGATGGATATATTTCTTGATATTAAAATATAGAGGTGAATATGCATGGTTATTCAATTACAAAAAGGACAGAAAATTGATTTAGCTAAAACAAGCCCAGGTTTATCAAGAGCAGTAATTGGTCTTGGATGGGATATTAAATCTTATGATGGTGGATCTGATTTCGATTTAGATGCATCTGCCTTTTTATTAGATGCGAACGGGAAATGTACGAAGGAAACTGATTTTATTTTCTATAATAATTTACAGTCTCCTTGTGAGTCAGTTTTACATACAGGAGATAACCGTACAGGTGCAGGTGACGGTGATGATGAGCAACTTGTTGTAGATTTGAAAAAGGTTCCAGCAGATGTTCATAAAATTGCTATTACAGTTACAATTTATGATGGTGAAGGCCGTAATCAAAACTTTGGACAGGTTGCAAATGCATTCGTTCGTTTAGCAAATGAAGAAACAAACGAAGAAGTTCTTCGTTTTGATTTAGGGGAAGATTTCTCCATTGAAACAGCAGTTGTCTTTTGTGAATTATACCGTCATAATGGACAGTGGAAGTTTAATGCAGTAGGAAGCGGTTTCCAAGGTGGCTTAGGTGCGCTTGTAAGAGCGTATGGCTTGGATGCATAAGAAGGGAAACGACATTCGTTTCCTTTTTTTGACCTTTCTATAAATCTAGCAAAGAATAGGGGATAAAGGTAAGATGAGTATTTTGCAAGGAATCCTTGATACGTATGCTCAGTTTTTTGACTTGGACATGTGGATTAAAGTGTTGCAGGATCCAGTATCTTGGGGATTAATCGGTACACTTGTTGTACTTGAAGGGTTATTATCTGCTGATAACGCACTTGTATTAGCGGTAATGGTAAAACACCTTCCAGAAGAAAAGCGTAAAAAAGCATTATTCTATGGCCTTATTGGAGCTTATGTATTCCGTTTTATTGCAATTGGAATCGGAATGTTCTTAATTAAATTAGCATGGGTAAAAGTGTTAGGTGCACTTTACTTAGCTTGGCTTTCAATTAAATACTTCATTGATAAGCGAAAAGGTAATGCAGAAGAAGAGGAAGCTCATGGTATGAACCAAAATAGTATTCTCTTCAGAATGTTTGGTGTCTTCTGGGGGACCGTTGCGATGGTTGAATTAATGGATATCGCATTCTCTGTAGATAGCGTACTTGCTGCATTTGGTGTATCGAATGAAGTTTGGATTTTACTATTAGGCGGAATGCTCGGTATTTTAATGATGCGTGGTATCGCTGGCGTATTCTTAAAATTGTTAGAACGTATTCCAGAACTGGAAACGACAGCATATATTTTAATCTTAATTATTGCAGCAAAAATGCTACTGTCTGTCATTCATATTGAAGTAAGCCATACGCTGTTCTTTATTATTTTAGTTGTAGCGTTTGGAGCAACATTTATACTTCACTACATGAAGAATTCTGGACAAGCTAAAGAAGAAGTTGCAGCTACTAAAAATGAACATAAATAATTGAAATGGGTTTGCTCGTTATACGAGCGCCCATTTTTTATAATTAAAAATAGTTTATAATAGAAGAGAGACTTTATAAAAAACGTAAATGTTTTTGGAGGTGAACTGTTGTGTTCTCACGTTTTACACTTCAACCATGTGCATTAAAAGAAGAATCAGATTTAAAGCAATTTGAAGCGCTTTTAGAAAAACGCCCACAATATGAACTGACAGAGAATGAGATGAAATTTAGTTATATAGCAACTCGTATTCTTGGTGTTCCCAATGATGTAGATGAATATTTTAATGAGTTATTTGATTATAGTGAAGCAAAAGGGATCGAGGTTTTGCATGAACAAAATTTAAATAAGGTGATTGATCCCGAAAAACTGCGCCATATTCAAGAAGTTTTTGCATTACATCAAGAAGCACCGAATGGACTTACAGTAAATAGACTTGTAGCCCATTTGTCTGGAAAACAACTATTACCGCAAGTAGACAATCCTGATTTACAGCATTATATACATACGACGTTTATTTCGGTATTAAAATTGTATGAAAAACAACATAATCAATCTTTAAAAACAGAAGGGTTCCGTCGTTTCTTAATTGACATGATTAAATTAAGTGAAAATTACGTAGCGAAGTGGTTCTCTACGATTAATTATAAGAAACAAATGCCGCGTATCGTTTGGTACGGTGATGCGACAGAGAGTCGTATATATTTCTTATACTTTCTTATTATGCTCGGCTGCGATGTGCTTTATTATCACCCAGAAGGAAAAGATGGATTTGAGAGTATAGATGAGGAAGGAAAGACCTTTGTCGTATCTCATTCAGGCCGTATTTCATTGGAACCATTTCCTGATCGGCGTCGTGAACGCGTCGCAACCGTAGCTTATCAAGCTTCAAAAGAAATCGAGCAAGTACTTCACCACGATAATTCACTGCTGTACAAGCCATGGCAATTCCGTTCATATACACCTGTAGCACGTACATTAAAAACAACATACGATGAACTCTTTTTAATTACGAAAGAAAAGGCATTTGTACGCCCAACCTTCTTTGTTGAAAATAAGCATATTTATATCCCTTCTTTATTTGCAAAAATATCAGGTGTGTCAAAGAATGATAAAGAATATTTTCAACGATTAAAGGCTGTTACATCATTTGATAACAGTTTATTAATTAATACATTTCCGTTTACGAAAGAACAAAAAGCGAATTTCCAATATCATTATCGAGATGCATTGGACCGCGGAGGGAAGTTACATCCGGATTTAATTATGAATAGTCATTGGTGGCCGCATAAACGTTTACCAGAAGGTTTACAACATGGTATTGCAGAGGCAATCATTCATACGTGCGAAAGTGAAATGTGTAAACCAATTGCGAAAGAGACGAAACAAGATGTAGCACTGTATGTTTTCGCACAGCTTTCTCAAATCCCACCGAATATTTTAGAGCAACTTGAGAAATTTGATTATTCGCAAGAAGTACCGAAAATTGTTATATTTAATAATGAGAAGAGCGGAGAATTAAGCCGTTCTGATGCTGTTTTATTATTGTTTTTAAATCAAATTGGAGTAGATGTATTCCACTTCAATCCAACGGGGAGAAACGATATTGAACCGTATATTGAAGTAGGAGCATTTGATTCACATTGGCTTGAAGAAGTTAATTTCGATCTTGAGTTTCATGGTTCATCAGCCTATAAAAATTTATCACAAACAATAAAAGGACTATTTCGTCCATTTTTATAAGGAAAGGGAGAATACCATATGAATAACCCAGTCGTACTAGATTCGAAAACAGAATTGAATGAGCAAACGGCACAAGATGTTCGTTTACAACTTAGACAAGATGCGGAAGTGCAACGTATTTATAATGCGGTAGATATTAAAGATCAATTAGAATTAATCGAGCTTGGAAAAGAACCATCTATGGAAATTTCACGTTTCGCTGATCAAATTTTACATACAATGTCTTTATCAAAAATAGAAGACTCTGGTGAATTATTAAAACAGCTTGGTAAAATTATGGACAGATTTGATAGCAAAGACTTTGCGGAAGAGAAAAGTGGCTTCTTCTCACGCATGTTCAAAAAAGCAGATAAAATGATTGAACAAATCTTTAGTAAGTATCAGACAATGGGTCGCGAAATGGATAAAGTATACGTAGAAATTACGAAGTATCAAGATGAAATGAAAAAATCAATTGGTACATTAGATGGCCTGTATGAGCAAAACTTAAAGTATTATTTAGATTTAGAAAAATACGTAGTAGCAGGGGAAATGTTATTAGAGCGTTTAAATACAGAGTTAGTTCCGATGTACGAAGAGCGCGTACGTAATAATGATCAGTTAGCAGGTATTGAATTAGAATCGCTTAAAAACTCTGTTGAAATTTTAGAACAACGTATTGATGACTTAGAAAAAGCACGTATGGTTGCTCTATTAACAGCGCCACAAATTCGTATGGTTCAACGTGGTAACAACAAATTAATCGGTAAAATCAATACAGCATTTATTACAACGATTCCTATCTTTAAAAATGGTATTATTCAAGCGGTAAATGCAAAACGTCAAAAGCTGGTTGCAGATTCTATGGCTGAACTTGATCGTCGTACGAATGAATTGCTTAAGAAAAATGCACAAAATATCGCGACTCAAAGTGTGGAAGTAGCGAGGTTATCAGGTTCTTCTAGTATTAAGATGGAAACACTTGAGGAGACTTGGAACATTATTTCAAGAGGTATGCAAGAAACACAACAAATTGAAGAACAAAATAAACGTGAGCGTGAAGAAAGCCGTAAGCGTATGGCTACATTAACAGAGAACATCAAAAAAGAATTACAAGGCTAAATGAAAAGGCAATGAGGAATATTCCTCATTGCCTTTTAGTTTCTCTTAACTAATTTAATGATTTCATTCACAACAAGCGGAATGATACTTAATAAGAGAACAAATCCCCAATCGCGTAATGTTAATGCATGCACACCAAATATATTGGCAAGAGGAGGGATGGAGATAATACAAACTTGCATAAGAACACCGATAAGAAGTGAGAAGACTAAATATTTATTTGTAAATATCCCAATTGAAAAAATCGATTTCGTTCTTGAACGTAAGTTAAATGAATGAACGAGTTGAGAAAAACTAAGAACGACAAATGCCATCGTTTGAGCATGTAATAGAGCGTCTTCATCAATTTGCTCTGGGAAGAGAGGAAATAAATTTGTATCTCCTGTATAGAGCTTTGCCCCAACGATAAAGGCTGTTAAAGTGAGAAGTCCAATTACAACCCCATTGAAAATAAGAAAAGGAACGCTACCGCTAAATAAGCTTTCTTTCGCATGTCGTGGTTTTTCCTTCATCACATCTGGATCTTCAGGATCAACACCGAGTGACAGTGCAGGCAGTGTATCTGTAATTAAATTTACCCACAAAATGTGAATAGGTCGTAGTGGTGTTGCCCAGCCAAGTAAAATAGCTAAAAATAAAGCGATAATTTCTCCGAAGTTACAAGAGAGTAGGAAGAGAATCGATTTTTTTATATTACGATAAATATTTCTACCTTCTTCAACGGCTTTAACGATAGATGAGAAGTTATCGTCTGTTAAAACGACATCTGCTGCGCCTTTTGCGACATCTGTTCCGGTAATGCCCATTGCTACTCCAACATCTGCTTGTTTTAAAGATGGAGCATCATTTACACCGTCTCCAGTCATGGAAACAATATTTCCTTTAGCGCGTAATGCTTTTACGATCTTTACTTTATGCTCTGGAGAGACTCTGGCGAATACATTTAAGTGATTAATTTTATTTGCTAGTTCTGTATCTGGGATGTTATCTAATTCAGTTCCAATCATAATTTCAGATATTTCTTTGGCAATACCAAGTTCTTTGGCAATTGCAAAGGCGGTATCTTTATGGTCACCAGTAATCATAACTGTGCGAATACCGGCTTTTTTACATTCTGTAATGGAATCTTTTACTTCTGTACGTGGTGGATCAATCATACCGACAAGACCTATAAAGATGAGATTTTCTTCGAGATGATTTATATCCACATAGCTTGAATTGTATTGTTTAAATGCGAATGAAAGTACTCTTAAAGCTTCTTGAGACATTGACTGGGCAGCATCTAATATTTGATTTTTATCAGAATCTGTTAGGACCTCGATTTTGTTATTTATAAAGATATGGGTGCAGTGAGGTAAAAGTTTATCGATAGCACCTTTCGTCATACTATAGTATTTTTCATCGTACGTGTGTACAGTTGACATCATTTTACGATCAGAATCGAAAGGTAGTTCGTTAACGCGTTCATGTATCTTTTCTAAATGATCCTTTTGCATGTTAAAAGTGTTTCCAGCAACGAGAAGCGCAATTTCAGTAGGGTCTCCGGTTTGTGAGTCATTATTGTAAGACGCATCATTACATAGCACCATATTTTCTAACAATAGACGTTGCGCATCATTATTTACATTTAAATTTTCTAAGTGATCGTATGTGTTATCACTATAAAAGTGAGTAACAGTCATTTTATTTTGAGTTAATGTACCCGTTTTATCTGAACAAATAATTGTGACAGAACCGAGGGCTTCAACAGCTGGTAGTTTACGAATGATAACATTTTGTTTAATCATACGCTGAACACCAATTGCAAGAACGATGGAAACGATAGCTGGCAAACCTTCTGGAATGGCTGCAACAGCTAAACTAATCGCAGTCATGAACATTTCTAATGTATCTCGTCCTTGTAAAAAACCGATGAGAAACATAGTAGCACAAATAGCTACAGCGACAAAACCTAAATATTTTCCTACTTGTGCTAAGCTTTTTTGAAGTGGTGTCATATCATCGTCTGCTTCATGTAAAAGGGTAGCGATTTTACCAATCTGTGAGTTCATTCCAGTTTCAACAGCGACACCAACTCCGCGTCCGTATGTTACTAGCGTCGACATAAAGGCCATGTTTTTTTGATCGCCTAATGGCACTTGTTCATCACTTTGCATAGAAGGGTGGTAGATTGCATCTTTATCAACAGGGACAGATTCACCAGTTAGAGCAGATTCTTCAACCTTTAAATTAGCAGTCTCGATAAGCCGTAAATCACATGGGATATATCGTCCGGCATCAAGCATAACGATATCACCTGGAACGACGTGTTCAGATGGGATTTCTTTAAGTTCGCCGTCTCGTTTTACGATAGCTTTAGGTGTCGCCATTTTCTTTAGTGCTTCTAAAGCTTGCTCGGCCTTTGATTCTTGAATGACACCGATAACTGCATTTAAAATCACAACGAGCGCGATAATACTTGCATCGGCCCATTCACCTACAAAGGCGGAAATAAGGGCAGCAATAATAAGGACATATACGAGGACGTCGTTAATTTGGGTGAAAATGCGTTGCCATAAAGTACGTTTTTGTTTTGTAGCTAATTCATTAGAACCATATTGCTTTAAACGTTCATTTACGATTTCATCTGTTAAACCGTGTTGTTCATTTGTTTCTAGGTCGATTAATGTTTGATTTTTCGTCTTACTGTACCAATTGCTCATAAGTAAGCACCTCCAGTAAAAACAGTTAGCAATGGTAGTGTTGCTATTATTTGTGAGTAGTATGTATGGAGAAAAAATCTAAGGTGAGGTTCTACTTTCATTGTACAGTATTTTAAAATGTGATGAGGAAAAGCGTAGAGTTGTCATGAATTTGTTGAAATTAAAAAGAGCCTCTATTTAGGAGGCTCTTTGTTATTTTTTAATTAATGTACCTAACTCTTCTGTAATAGCTTGCATTTCACTAATGCTAAATGTTTCACGTTTCATAACATGCTCATAAATATCACGTAAGTCTTCGTACATTTCTTCGTTAAAGCTAGCTGCTCTCATTGCTCCAGCATTAACCATGCGTAGTTTTTCTTTAATAGCTTCTACCATATATTCAACGTTTTCTTCTGATTTTACGGATAAATCCACCGAAGTGTCCCCCTTTAAAATAACATAAGGCTATCTTAACATTTTTTATCATTTTCGTTAATGAAACTTTTCAATCCTATTAAATTAGTAGGGATTTCCTTTATAATTAATAATTGGTTGTTTATACTATAAGTATATATTAAGAAATGCACCAAGAAGGGAAGAAACAAAAATATGGTCCAAGTATTGTTTGTTTGTCTTGGGAACATTTGCCGTTCTCCAATGGCAGAAGCGATTTTTCGAGATCTTGTCGTAAAAGAGGGACTCGAAGAGAAAATTGTCATTGATTCTGCAGGAACTGGAGATTGGCATATTGGTCATCCACCACATAAGGGAACACAAAAAAATTTAAAAGAAAATGAAGTCGCTTTTGAAGGAATTAAAGCAAGGAAAGTAGAAAAAGAAGACTTAACAAAGTTTGATTATATTATTGCCATGGACAACAAGAATATAGCAGATTTAAAAAGTTTAGGTAAAACTGGAGGCTATATTGGTATGCTGTCCGATTTTGTTCCAGACGGTGGCTGGACAGACGTTCCTGACCCTTACTTTACAGGGAACTTCCAAGAAGTGTATGACCTTGTAACAGAAGGGTGTGCAAAGCTATTAGCTTTCATTCGAAATGAACAAGGAATATGAGGAAGCTTAGAAAGTAATACTTTCTAACATAAGAAATGAAAGGGTGAAGGAATATGGCAAAGAAAAATAATATTGCTCGAAACATTGCGATTGGTGTAGCTGCAGGTGTAGCTGTATCTATGTTAAAGAAAGAAAACCGTGAAAAAGTAAAAAATACAGCGGGAAAAGCAAAAACAAAGATGATTGAAATCGGTGAAAATGCGAAGATAAAAGAAAAAGTGCAAACTGTTACAGATAAAGGACGCGAACTTGCTGATTTTAATGTAGTGAAAGCGAAAGTAGCAGAAATTAAAAAATTAACGCCGTCTGTTGTAGAGACGTTAAAAGAAACGAAAGAAATTTTTAGTAAGAAAAAAGTTGAGCCAGTAGAAAAACCAGAAACGATCGAAATTCAAGCTGTATCTCCGAAAGTAGATGAGCTTAAAGCGGAAGAAGAGCCAGTGGTAGCTGAAGATGGTGGTATGAAAGAAGCGCGTGAATTATTTATGAAAGACTCAAATGCAGAGGAAAAAAAAACTGAAGCATACATTGAGCTAAAGCAAAATAAAGAAGAGAAGAAAAGCGTTTAAAAATATATGAGAAAATTTATAGAAAAAGTAAGAAGACATCGTACTTTTTCGTTCGGAAAAGATTTATATGACCGGACGATGCGCGATGATGTAGCGGGCTTGGCAGCACAGCTCGCTTATTTCTTCTTGCTTGCGATTTTCCCTGGGCTTGTTTTCTTAATTACGCTTCTTGGCTTTATTGACCTTCAAACAGAAAGTGTGCTCAATTTATTAGAACCGTACGTACCAGAAGATGCGATGAATTTAATTGAAGTAAACGTAGATAAAGTTGTAAACGAGCAAAATGGTGGTTTATTATCATTTGGTTTACTATCGATGCTATGGTTTGCTTCAAACGGGGTGAATGCGGTTATGAATGCTTTTAACCGTGCTTATGATGTAACAGAAACCCGTTCCTTTATTAAAACAAGAGCTTTATCTATCGTGTTTACGTTAGCAATAATTTTTATGATTGTGTTTGCACTAATCGTTCCGGTATTTGGACAAGTGATTGGGGCAGCTGTGTTTAAAGCAATTGGTTTATCGGATAGTTTTTCTTACGTTTGGAGTATTACGCGTTTAGTAGCGAGTTTCTTCGTTTTGTTCGCTTTATTTAGCTTTTTATATACGTTTGCTCCTGATCGGAAATTAAAGCGAAGAGAAGTCATATCGGGGGCTTTATTTGCTACTGTAGGATGGATTGTGGTATCGTACTCATTTGCCTATTATGTAGATAAATTTGCAAATTACGCTAATACATATGGTGGTCTCGGTGGTATCATTATTTTAATGTTATGGTTTTACTTAACTGGGTGGGTAATTTTACTTGGCGGTGAAATTAATGGTTTACTCCATCATTATAGAACGGGTGACAATAATTCCCGTAATGAAAAATGAGCTCTTGTTCCATAATAAAAGGGAACAGGGGGGATATTTCATGAGTAACAATAAAAAGAACCACAATAATAAAAGTAACAATAAACAAAAGAGCAGTTCGCATCCAAAGCATAAAACGAGCAGCAGTGCGAACGGTCACAATAGCTACCATTAAAAAAAGCGGGTCCTTTATGAGGGACCCGTTTTATTTGTTTCCTTTTAATAATCGCAAACCATTTAAAATGACAAGAATCGTACTTCCTTCATGTCCAATAACACCGAATGGAAGAGCCAAAAATTGCAAGAAGTTAGAACAAATCAGCATTGCAATTACAGCTAGCGAAAAGATTACATTTTGCTTCACAATACGGTTCATTCGTTTTGATAAACGGATGGCTTGAGAGAGACGAGATAATTCGTTCTTCATGAGAACAACGTCTGCAGTCTCTAATGCCACGTCTGTTCCTTCACCCATTGCAACACCAATACTAGCAGTAGCGAGTGCAGGTGCATCGTTTATACCATCTCCAACCATGGCGACTATGCCGTACTTTTCTTTTAACTGCTTTATCGTTTCAACTTTCGTTTCTGGTAAACATGATGCGTAATATTCTTTTATATTACTTTCATGGGCAATTGCTTTTGCTGTTTCTTCATTATCACCAGTAATCATGATTGCTTCTACACCAATGCTTTGTAAATCATGAATAGCAGCTATTGTTTCTTGACGAAGGGTATCTTTTAAAGCGATTAGTCCAAGAATACCATCCTCATCACTTATATAAACGACAGTTTTTCCCTCTTTTTCAAGTGAGGCAGAAATGCCATTATGAAATGTTTTTGTTTCTTCTCCGATAAAATCAGCTTTACCAATTTTATAAGCGTTGTTTTCTAATATTCCTTTTAATCCAAAACCAGTTACATCTTCAACGTTTTCTGGTTTTTTTATCGTAATGTCGTAAGCATGTTTTGCATATTTAACAATCGCTTCTGCTAAAGGATGTGTAGAGTGACTTTCAATCGCTGCTGTAATAGAAAGTACTTCACTTTCTGCTATGCCTTCTCGAACATATACATCTGTTACAGTAGGTTTTCCTTGTGTTAATGTTCCTGTTTTATCAAAGGCAATCGCCTTTACTGAAGCTAGACGTTCTAAATGAATACCACCTTTAAAGAGAATACCATTTCTCGCTCCGTTTGAAATTGCTGATAAAGTTGCTGGTGTAATGGCTGCAACTAGCGCACAAGGAGAAGCGACTACAAGTAAGATCATAGCGCGATAAAACGTTTCATTCCAACTCCAATCAAGTAAGAAATGAGGAACGAACATCATAAGCGTAACAACGAGTAGTACACCTTTTACGTATGTTCCTTCAAACCTTTCGATGAATAGTTGTGATGGTGATTTTTCGCTTTGTGCACTTTGAACGAGGCGAATAATCTTTTGGAATAATGTTTGATCGCTTGGCTTCGTAATTTTAACTTCGATAGCACCACGTAAATTTACAGTGCCGGCAAATACTTCATCACCGAATTTTTTCTCATTCGGAATAGGTTCTCCTGTAATAGCTGCTTCATCAATATTTGTTTCACCATTATGAATTGTGCCATCAGCAGGAACACGCTCACCTGGCTTAATTAAAATAATATCGTTAATTTGTAATTGTCCAACAGGAATACGTTCCTCAGTTCCGTTTGAAATACGTAATGCTTCTTCCGGTTGTAGATCAAGAAGCGCTGAAATTTCTTTTTGGCTTTTACTTAATGTATAAGATTCCATTGCTCCGCTTAATGCAAAGATGAAGATTAAAATAGCACCTTCTGCCCAGTAACCGATAACTGCGGCACCGATAGCTGCAAAAATCATGAGCATTTCAACATTTAGCTCTTTCTCTTCAATTGTGTCTTCAATACCTTCTTTTGCTTTTGCAAATCCTCCAATTACATAGGCAAGGATATAGAAAGTAATACCTGCGCTTATTGCCTCGTTTTTTGTGAATAACCAGCCAGCTAAAATGAAAATACCAGATGCGATTGCAAATATAAGTTCATAATGTTTCTTTAATGTATCCCATAAAGAGGGATGAGAAATATCTTTTTGTGCTTGTAATGTTTTTACTTCTGCGTTCATTACTACTCGCTCCTTTCGAATTCTTATTGAGAAAAAGAATCAAAATCGAAACCCCTATAAAACGACGAAAGCTGCCATCCATAATGGATAGCAGCATTTCTGTTGAATCTGATTTTAATAGTTATTATGTTGTAATTATTCTATAGTATAGCATATGTTTTTCTTAGATGATATGTTTTTGTTTTAGTATAAAGTAAAACTTTAATTAGTGGGGGTTTTGTTCATCACCCACTGATTATTAGCCCCTACCAATCGGGCTTTTACGGGCAGCAGGGCTCCCACCTAACTTCTTTGCCCCAGCCGAATTTGGAGGTGGAAGTTTTACTGCCTGGCGAATAGCGGGATAAACTGAAAACTTGTGTTTTTGCATTTCCTTTGGTATATATGAATATTGTTCATAAAAAGATCGGAAAGGAAGACATCAAGTTGAAGACAGAGAAATTTTTTACCAATCCGATTGGCGTGTTTATTGCTGCAATAGTAGCAACCTTTTTATGGGGAAGCGCATTTCCCTTTATTAAATTAAGCTATGTTGAACTTGGAATTCAGCCACAAGAAGTCGGAGAACAAATATTATTTGCGGGTTATCGCTTTTTCTTATCTGGTGCAATGCTCTTATTATTTTTTAAAGCGTTAGGAAAAGATATGCAATTCAAAAAAGGAACAGGGAAGCAGTTAGTTCAAATTGGTTTGTTCCAAACTTTTCTTCAATATATATGTTTTTATATTGGAATGAGTTACAGTTCAGGAATTGAAGGAGCGATTATTTCAGGAACATCATCATTCTTTCAAATTTTATTCGCGCACTTTTTATATAAAGATGATGCTCTCAATATGAGAAAAATAATTGGAGTATCTATCGGTTTTTGTGGTGTGATTTTGGTGAATGTACCGAGTGATGGAAGCTTATCATTCCACTTTGGAATAGGTAGCTTATTACTTCTTGGGGCAGCAATGATGTATTCGTATGGAAATATACTAGCAAAAGAAGGAAGTAAAACATTAGATGTTGGGTACATGACAGCATACCAAATGATTTTTGGATCAATTGGATTACTATGTATAGGTGCATTTCAAGTTGGAGTAATACCATTTACATTTAGCCTACATGCAATACTTATGCTTATATATTTATCGTTCTTATCGGCAGCGGGATTTTGTATATGGAATACAATTATGAAGTATAACAAAGTAGGAAAAGTTTCGATGTATATGTTCTTTATACCAGTGTTTGGTGTTTTACTATCCAGTCTAATTTTAGGGGAAGCAATTCATTCCTTTGTACTATTTGGTTTAGCATGTGTTGCAGCGGGAATTATTGTAGTAAATCGCGCTCCGGCTAAACAGAAAATTGAGCAAGAAAAACAGGTAGCATAGAGAACAGAAAAACGATTAAAATGGAAGAACAGCAATGTTCTTCTTTTTTTACATAGAAAAAGGAAAACGTGCCATATGTAACGAAAAAAAGATAGAAAAAGCATTTATTGAGGAGAACATATTATGAATGTACTTTACATTGTGTTAGTCGGACAAATTATTCTTTTTTTAACGGGAGCAATTTATGCGATAGGACAGACGAAAAAAACGAGAAATAATATGCCGTTGCCGTTAGCGGTTCGTCTTATTCTGAGTTTTTCTTTAACTGGTAGTGCAATTTGGATATGGTTACAAGATCCGTCGGTAGAATATAGTACATGGGTTGCACTTGGTATGACTTTATCAACTATAGGAGATTTATTTATGGCAGGATTGATTCCAATTGGTCATCGATTAATTGGAGGAATGGTTACTTTCGCTCTTGCACATTGTTTCTATGTGAAAGCATTTTTACAAACAGGTATTTCATGGAATGGTTTTTGGATTGGTTTACTCGTATACGGACTCTTTCTAATTATAGGATGGTTCTTTTTTATCCGGAATGAAAAACAGGATAAATTGTTTACGATAGGGGCTCTAATTTACGGCTTGTGGGTCGGAGGAATGGCTTGTTTTGCATTCGCCTTATATTACGAGAATACAGGAATATGGTGGGTGCCAGCACTTGGTGGTTTATTGTTCGTGATTTCTGATTTTATTATCGGTGTTACAGATATCGGGGGGCGCAAACTGAAGTATGAACCACTTTGGATTTGGTTTACATATGTCGCAGCGCAGATGTGTATTGTATATGTAGGATTATAAAAAGATACTCTCAAAAATAGTAGATAGGCTATTTTGAGAGTATCTTTTTTTATTGCTATGCTACTATATTTGTTTGTTTTATTTATGCAGCGTATTATATTTAGTAAGCAGGAATTCCATAGAGAAATGCCTATCTAGTAATATATAAGAATAGTAAATGTATGAGGATTATTATTTTTATATTTGTAATATTACAATTTTATAATTCAGAATTTTGTGGAAATTAATCAGTCGGAGTATTTATAATAAAAATAAAAAGATGATGAGATGGTGGAATGATGCAAAAGAAAAAACGTTTGCGTGAGTTCTTTGAAATAATTGCAATAGCATGTTTATTAGTGTTTTTGGCAAAAATCTTTTTGTTTTTTCCTACGACTGTAAAAGGAGCATCGATGAGGCCGACGTTACAAGATGGAGATAAAGTAATCATTAATAAACTTGCCAAGAGATTTGAAAGTTATGAGAGAGAGGATATTATTGTCGTGAAGACAGATAATTTCTACGTGAAGAGAGTTATTGGATTGCCAGGAGATGTAATTGAAATGAAGAATGATCAATTATATGTTAATCATCAAGTGAAAAACGAAGAGTATTTAAATAATAATAAAAAACAGGCAGAAAAATTACTTATCAATTTAACAGAAGACTTTGGACCGATTACAATTCCTAAAAATAAAATTTTTGTGATGGGAGATAATCGTTTAGTTAGTAGGGATAGTAGGAACGGCTTAGGACTCATTGATAGAACAGAAGTATTAGGAAAGCTCATGGCGATATATTACCCATTTGAACATGTGAAAATTGTAAATTAAAAATAAGAAAAACCAAGCGAATTAGTTGCTTGGTTTTTCTTATTTAAACAGTTGGTGTTGTATTTATCCCGCATTAACGGGCAGTAAAACTCCCACCTCAAAATTCAGGTGGAGCAAAGAAGCTAGGTGGGAGATCAACTGCCCGTAAACGCCCGATTGGTGAAGGCTAATAATCAGTGGGGATGAACAAAAACCCCCACTGATTAAAGTTTCACTTTATTGTTTCTTGTGAAGCGATAGTTTCAATATTTAACATGAATTTTTTTTGTAATAATTGCAATTTAAATAGTGTTAAAGGATCATGATAAGTTTCTGGGTTGGTTCTTAGCTTTGTTAATGTTTGCTCATCTTCTTGTATTTCAAGTTGAGCCGCTTCTACAGTTTGTTTCAATATGCTAAGAGGTTCTTTAAAGAACATCATGATATCACGTTCTAGCGCACCTTCAAACACTTCAAATTGAAGGAAGAATTGTTTGGAAATCATCTGAGCAACTTCTGTATAATCTTCTGTTTCAATATATTGTTTATATTTATTTGATAGCATAGACTGGTTTTTTTGCATATTACCGAATAATTTCCCTGCACTTTTCAAGAAAAATTGTGTTGGTGTAAAGCGTAATAAAATATTGATGTTAGCCACTGTAATTCTGTTCGTCATTCTTGCAACATCTCTATCCCAGTCATCTAGTAATTTGAAATCGCACGGAAGTTTAATACGCTCTTCCTCATAGAGTTTATTAAAAGTATCGCCCATTTCATCTAAATAAGCCTGAGCTTGGATGAATTCATTATGAGCAGTTTCAATCCATTCTTGAATAGACCCAGTAAACTTAGGAAGAAGCACTTGCTGTACATGCTTTTGAATTCTTTCATTCATTGCTACATTTAGTTCTTCATGGACTAATTTGAAATCACTATCTTCTTGAACAAGATCAGAGCAACTCTGCAACAATTCAGGGATTTGAGAATGTATATCCTGCGTAATCTCTTCTTTTGTTAAAAGATAAGATTCTGTAATAGAACGAATTTTATCTTTTTGGATAGCAGTAAGATTATTAATAAAACCATCAAGTTTTACTAAAATATGCTTATTCCAGCGGACTGATTTCACTAACGTATTTTCTAATTCCACACGTTCATTTAAAAGGAATGCAATTGTTTTTTGGATAAACCATAATAATTTTTCAATGCGTTCTTTTTCCACGTTACGCTGAGTAAGGTTAGAAAGAATAGAGTCAGTTACATTACCTAGCTGTTCACTACTCTCTTGGGAAGGAGAGTAAGGGAAAAATTGTGCTTCTGGGAAATGTACGAGTATTTTCTTCTTAATGTTGTTCGTGATGTTTTCACTAGTATTTGCATCAATTGTTTGTAAGATGAATTGAATCTGTAAATTTGGTACTTGCTCACGAATATATAGTAATGTATCGAGCTCGTCATTATGTAATGGTGAAGCTGAATTTAGTACATAGATGAGACTATCTGCTGCCTGTAAGTATTCGAAATGAGAGCTGTTTTTGTCAAGTTGTCCATGCATAGTAGGTGTGACAAGGAATGAAAACTTATTTTTTCGTAAAAATCTACTTGGTAATTTAACTTCAATACATTTGTTTTCTAGTTCTAACTGAGAAGGTACCGCTAGTATGTTATGAAGCTCGTCAAAGTTTGGTATATTTCGTATATCTAGCTCTGTAAGCTCAGTTATTGCAGTTTGACTATCATCTTTAAATGTAATTGCAGTTGTTATAGTCTCATTTAATATATTTTCGCCTAGTATAGAGTTAATAAAGGCTGATTTATCATAATCGCTAGCTCCTGCTACTAGAAGTTGTGCAACGTTTAAATCGTATAACTCACGAACAAGTAGTGTGAATTGATGACCTAAATCTACATCATTCTTCTCAGCCCATACAGCAATCGTTTCAAATAATGCTGATACGTCTGCCATATCAACATTTGAATGAGCTGATGTATTTGAAAGTAAGGCACCTGCGCTTTTTACAAGTAATGATTCTAGAGTTGTCGGTGAAACTTCATTCCATGCTAATACTGCTGCGGAGACAAGTAAAGAATCTTCCGTTTTCGTTAAACTAAACCAATTTGTTAATAAATCTGGTACAAGTCCTTGTAATTCGTGCATGAAATGTTGTCCAGTAATCAATTCGAAGTAAGTCTCTTGATAGCGAGTAGAAATTTCATTCCAATCGTCATTAGCATCTACTTCAATATGTAAGAATAAGTGATTTATTGTTTGAATCCAAGGTAGATGGAATGATTCATTTTCATAGCTGTTCCAAAGTGAAATAACAAGCTCTTTAAATTGAACTTGATCGATAGCATATAAGGCTTTTAAAGATTCATAGAAATACTCAGGTTTTATTTTGTTAGTAAAGCCTCTGTTTACATAATTGATTAAAGTATCAAACCAGTGTAATGATTTTGTTCGAATTCCTTCTTGAACCGCTAGTTCAATAGCATTATTCCAATCTTCTTGTTTTTCATAGAACGATCGAGCGATTGCAGTAATATTTGGATAGTCCGGTTGAAACGCAACAGCGTCACTAATCGTCTTAAATGCTAGACCTAAACGATTTTGCTCGATATAAAGAGAAAGAAGTTGTAGGGAAACTTCCATCGTAAGAGTTGTATCTTCTGTTTGGATAGATTTATAAATTTCTTCTGCTTTTGGTAAGAAATCTAATTCGAAATAAGCATCTGCAATATTCTTCATGGCCCAGAGAGCAAGTTCATTATTTACTTTCTCCCATTTGAATATAGCGGCTTCAAAGTCTTTAGTTTGAAAATAAACTTCACCTTGTGCGAAGCGAATATTAGATATATTGGAGAATTCATTTTTTGATTCATTTATATATGCTTCACCGAGTACTTCCGTTACCGGGATGGAAGAGTCTTCTGTTAAAAATGTTTTATAGTAAATCTTTTGGATAAATTGTTTTTCAATGGTCATGTTCGTTCCCCCTGTATAATTTAGAAAAATGATGGTGTATGTAAAAGGGTGCATGTTACTCAAATAGGTAGAAGTTGCATTATATAGACCAAACTATGTTTTTGCTAGATATATCATTTTTCCTGAGAGTTAAACCGTTGCAAAAAGTAACTTTCCTTTATTGTAACAAAAAAATAAGCCTATGAATTTTTATTTTTTAATCTGGCTATTTATAGGCAGGAAGACTCCTACTCCAAAAATTAGCGAATGCAAGGAAGTTAAGTGGCAACCCAGCTGCCCGTAAAATCCCGATTGGTACAGGTTAATAATCGGTGGGGAGGGACAAAAAAACTACGGATTCAATCTCTGTTAAAGGAACGGAATAGAAGTAGAGTTCATTATAAAAACAATGTATAGTGAATATGTATACCATGTTTGGCTTGAAGATAGAACGGGCACAATATGGAATAACGATCGTGCATAGGATGTGTCTTCCGAATGGAGCAACATATTGGCGAGTTAATCGCACATTATGGGTATTTTGGAATTATTATAGCTTTAGCTGGCGGGATTGTTGGGTTACCTATACCGGATGAGTTTTTATTGACTTTTATAGGCTATAACATTTCAAAAGGAGTTATGTCAGGAACAGCTGCTTTTTTAAGTGGAATGGCAGGTGCAATGCTTGGAATTACATTAAGTTACATATTAGGATTAAAACTTGGGCTCCCTGTTTTAAAAAAATATGGCCCGAAAATTAGAATTAAGGAACACCATATTGAAAAAACACATATTTTATTTGAAAAATACGGTCCATTTCTTTTAATGATTGGATACTTTATACCAGGAGTACGTCATTTAACAGCATATTTTGCTGGAGTTTCAAATTTAACATTGTGGCGATTTTGTTTGTATGCCTACGGTGGTGCGCTCATTTGGATAAGTGTTTTTATTGGCTTAGGTTGGAAACTGGGAGAGAAGTGGCGCTTTGTTGAATATAGTTTACATCATTATGGAATATGGATTTTATTAGTTTCGGCAATTGTAGCATTGATTGTGTGGATTTATATAAGGAAAAGAAAAAACCGCTAATAATAGCGGTTTTTTAGCTGAAAGCAATAAATAATACACCAGCTGTAATAAATAATACACCAATACCAGTCATAAAGTTTAACTTTTCACCTAATATAATCATCGCGAGAATAATGGAAAATACTACACTTAATTTATCGATAGGTGCTACTTGTGAGACTTTGCCTGTTTTTAATGCAAGAAAATAAAATAGCCATGACGAAGCACCAGCGATTCCACTTAATGTGATAAATAGCAGTGCTTTTTTATTTAGGAGGACATCACCGATATTTTGAAATTTACCTTGTATAATAATAACCCCTACCATAAATAATGCCATAATAATAGAACGAATCGTTGTTGCAACGTTGGCATCGATTCCATCTAAGCCGATTTTTCCAAAAATAGATACGAGGGCAGCAGCAATTGCTGATAATAGTGCGAATAATAGCCATGAGCTCATAGTAAAATTCCTCCAATCTTACATTATTATACATGAAAATCATTCTCATGTATAAAAACGAAATAATCCCCACCTTATATTTTTAATAAGGTGGGGATTATTATACTACTCTGCAATTTCCTCATATAAAAAGTACGTTACATTATAAATATGCTCTACTTCATCATCAGTCATAAATAATAATTCGTCACGTTCAATCCCTTTTTTCTTTTCGATAAACTCAATCATGTTTTTTCGTTCTTCTCTTTTCATCAATTTTATTTCTCCCCTCAATCTGTTTTAATACAGTTTATTTAAGTTACTGCTATTATATAACAGAATCTTTAGAAAGTTCCACCTATTTTATTATTTTTTTTAGAAGAACTTTTCGACAAAACAAGCCCACTTAAAGGGCTTGTTTTCATTTTAAAGTCGTAAAAACTCGGGCTCGGTCGTACCGGCACTATCGATGTAATAAATTGTGTCAGGATTGATTTTAATTAGTACATAATTAGGATCTTCCGCACCGAGTAACCAGCGTTTTAAGCTATTAGTCCAAAATTTGTTTTTTAATGTTTGATCTTCTTCGATGGAAGCCATACCTTCAACTTCAATGTAATCTTCATCTAATTTCTTTCCCTCTCGTCCGAGCAGTACATGTACATTTGGATTTTTTTCGATATCTGCTATTTTTTTTGAATTTCGATCTGTTGCAACGTATAGTACAAAATCTTCATGGAAAAACATCATAAAAGCGCTATGCGGCTTCTCATTACGTACAGTAGATAACACACCTGTTCTTTGTCCTTGAATAATAGTTGCGATTTTTTCTTTTAAGTGCATGGTTTTAACCTCTTTTCATAATTTGTAATTGTTTCGTCTAAACAAAACAATTTAAATATCTTTCATACTGTTTTCTTCAACCCGATTTTTTAAACGTAATTGTGATGAAATCAGACAAGTTAGGAGAAGAATAATATTAATGATGAGGAGAAATACATACGATGGAAGGATGGAAAGCATGTTTAATAAAATATTTCTTATAGTAGCGCTTATAGGTGTACCACTTTCTGTACTCGGAAAAACAATGCATTGGCCTCAAACAATTATGTTTGCTGTATATTGCATTACGATTATCGCATTAGCGGGGTTTATGGGGAGAGCAACAGAAAGTTTAGCAATCGTTTCTGGGCCCCGGATAGGTGGCTTATTGAATGCAACTTTCGGTAATGCTGTTGAACTTATCATTTCAATTTTTGCACTTCAGGCAGGATTAACAGAAGTTGTTTTAGCTTCCTTAACTGGTTCTGTACTTGGAAACTTATTACTGGTAGGAGGGTTATCTTTCTTTATAGGTGGCCTTAAGTATAAAAGGCAAAGCTTCAATGTTTATGATGCAAGGCATAATTCAGCTTTATTAATATTTGCTGTTGTTGTAGCCTTTGTTATTCCAGAGATTTTTTCAATGAAGATGGATGCTGGAAAGACGTATCAATTAAGTATTGGTGTTTCTATTATCATGATTATTATGTACCTTGCTGCATTGTTATTTAAGTTAGTTACGCACCGTGGTGTATATCAACATAAAAGTGATGAAGTAGCGCATGAGGAAGAGCCAGAGTGGTCCAAAGGTAAAGCGTTACTCATTTTAGCGATAGCAACACTTGCAGTTGCTTATGTGTCAGAGGCTCTCGTACATACTTTTGAAACGGTCGCAAAGTCGTTTGGCTGGTCGGAGTTATTTATCGGGGTTATTATCGTTGCAATTGTTGGTAATGCAGCAGAACATGCATCTGCGATTATTATGGCGTATAAAAATAAAGTGAATATCGCAGTAGAAATTGCAGTAGGTTCTACATTACAAATCGCGATGTTTGTTGCTCCTGTATTAGTACTACTATCTATGTTCTTTGCACAAAGGATGCCTTTAGTATTTACAATACCAGAACTTGTGTCCATGATTACAGCCGTTTTCTTAACGATTGCGATTTCAAATGATGGGGATACAAACTGGTTTGAAGGAGGCACTTTATTAGCGGCGTATGTCATTATGGGAATTGGTTTTTATTTATTATGAAAAATAGGCATAACAATTGTGCCCAGAGAAAACAATAAACAAAGTAGTATATATACCTTTATGTAGGAAGGAGCCAGGCAGGTGAAACGAGTATACAGCATATGTCTTTCAACCATGGTCTCGTTTATTTTATTATTTCCTAACAGTAGTTTTGCAAAGACAACGGTAGAAGTAAAAATGCCTTCATCTGTTTTAAATATTTCAAAAGATAATACATTTCCAAATGACGCACAAGATTTGCCGCGTTTACAGCCAAGTAAGTTTGCGCAAGAACTATTGAAAACAGCAAATATCAAAATTGAAAACCCTGATTTAATTCGAATGTTCAATGAAACAACAATTTCGAATGCACCACTTGCAGTAGGATACCGAGCGAAAATTTATTTAGGTCAATGGGCATTAAATTATGAATCAATAGATACATCGATTAACTGGGAATATAAGCAAGTGAATCGAAATGTATATGACAATCGCGGGGGGGATCGCTTATATCCACTTCGCTACAAACAAGAAACCCAAAAGACAATCGAAGGTGATTTAACAGCAGATATGAAAGATGCTGCAGATGTGAAAAAAATGATGCTTTTAAAAGCGCTTGAAAAAGTACAATTGCCACTTTCATTTAAAACGACCATTGGTTATGGTACAGGACATGAGCGTGTATATAATATTAGTCCGAGTCAACTTGGATATTTATACGCTTATACACCAGCGGTAAATGAAAAAGGAAAAGTAACATTTGGCGAAGTCTACCTTGTGTTAAAAGGGAATCAAAAAAGGCTTGTCGTGAAAAATATTACATCTCAAGGAATTGGAGCGGCTATTCCAATTCATGATCATTTGTTTTTTAAATTTATTTCTTCATCGCATTCGCAATAACATGAAAAACGTCAGCTTATAAGCTGACGTTTCTATTTATAATGTAATATTTGCTGTTTTTGATAAGAAATCTTCTGTCGGATAGTAGCTGTTTTTTACAAGAACATTTGGTCCAAGACATTTTACTGCAGGACAGTGACAGCTTAATGATTTTGCTGTTTTTGAAGCGCTCCATTTTTCATACGCTTCTTGTAATGTGTTTGATTGTATGTTTCCTAGAAGTGGAACATCACCAAAGTCCGTCACAATAATATTTCCATCGAAAATATTTACGTTTAAACGAGAACGGCCATCCGGGTCATTACGAACTGTTACATTTTTGCTTTCTTGTAATTTTTTAAATGTAGCGATGTCTCGCTCATCATCACTGCAAGCATAGAAAGGTAATGTTCCGAATAACATCCATACATTTTCATCGCGAATTTCTAGTAAATGCTCAATTGCATCACGAATTTCAGCTTTCGTTAAAATTTCTAAATTGCTCGCGAAGTCACTTGGATACATCGGATGAACCTCATGACGCTTACATCCCATTTCTTCGACAATTTGACGATGAATATGTTCCATATGTGGTAGAGTTCTTTTGTTTAACATTGTTTCTGCTGATACGAGTACACCTGCATTTGATAGAGCTTTACTATTTGTAATCATTCTTTCGAATAATTTTGCGCGTTGTTCATAAGTAGGTTTACGCTCCATCATTGCAAATCCGCCTTCAACGAAGTCATCAATTGTTCCCCAGTTATGTGAAATATGCAATACATCTAAGTAGGGAATAATTTGTTCGTAACGTGCTAAATCTATAGTTAAGTTTGAGTTGATTTGAGTGCGAACGCCTCGTTCATGGGCATATTTTAAGAGTGGTGTTACATAATTGTCGACGGATTTTTTTGAAAGCATAGGTTCTCCGCCTGTAATACTTAAAGAACGTAAATGAGGAATCTCATCTAATCGTTTTAATAAAAGCTCCATCGGAAGCGGATTTGGATCTTTCGGCTGTAATGTGTAACCAACAGCGCAATGCTCGCAACGCATATTGCATAACGTTGTCGTTGTAAACTCAACGTTTGTTAATAGTAGTTTGCCGTACTCTTCAAGGTCCATATACGCTTCCCATGGATCGTAAGAAGGAGTAATCGGCTTCATTATTTGTGATATCGTCATATGAAATACTCCTTTGACTATTGAAATAACAATTTGTCCATTCTCTATAATAGAAGAATATGTGCTTTTTATAAAGTGAAACTTTTTTGTGGAAAAAGAGAGAGGGCTTACATTAGAATGAATTACTGTTACAAAATCGATGAAATTACATGCCCATAGCAATCATTTTTGCGGTATAATAAAAGCAACTCGAATTAAAAGGAGAGTGCCTTCATGGGAAAAGCAATTCAAGATAAAGATACACAATTAGTATATTTAAAAGAGCGTTTAAATATGTTCATTGAAGTAATTGATACAATTGAACCTGAAGAAGTAGAGTTAGAAGATGTAGATCGTCTTCTTGCGATGTTGGATGAATTAGAATTAAAATGTGAGCAATTTAAAAAAGACGAATAATATATTAAAAAGGCTGCCAATACAAAATTGGTAGCCTTTTTCTGTACGGATAATAGAAGGAATATAGAAAAAAAGGTATAATCAAGTTGTGAAAAATTTCATTTATACTTTAATAGCGTGATAAATAAAAAGCTGAAGAGCATAACAATGGAATTTTCATCTCATAACGTTTTGGTAGCGTTCACAATTGAGGGGGAAGTAACAATGGAAAAGCTTCAAGAAAGCATGTATCAACTAGTTGTTGAAACGTCAACGAACTTACCGAAAGATGTTCGTCGTGCGATTCAACAAGCGAAAGAGCGAGAAAACGCAGGAACTCGTTCAGCGATGGCACTTGGCACAATTACGAATAACATTAAAATGGCAGATGATAATATCTCGCCGATTTGCCAAGATACAGGGATGCCAACGTTTAAAATTTATACACCAGTTGGTGTGAATCAATTAAAACTGAAGGAAGCTATCTATAGTGCGCTTGAGCGGGCGACAAGAGATGGTAAACTTCGTCCTAACTCTGTTGATTCTCTTTTTGGGGATAATAGTGGAAATAATTTAGGACCAGGAACACCAGTTATTAAGTTTGAGCAATGGGAAAAAGATTACATTGATGCACGTTTAATTTTAAAGGGCGGTGGATGTGAGAATAAAAATATTCAATATAGCTTACCGTGTGAATTAGAAGGGCTTGGACGTGCAGGTCGTGATTTAGAAGGAATTCGTAAATGCCTTCTTCATGCTGTATATCAAGCGCAAGGCCAAGGATGTAGTGCAGGTGTAATTGGTGTTGGTATCGGGGGAGACCGAACATCAGGTTACGAATTAGCAAAAAATCAATTATTCCGTACATTAGATGATGTTAATCCAGTACCAGAGTTACAAAAACTTGAAGAGTACGTATTAGAAAATGCGAATAAACTTGGCATTGGTACGATGGGATTCGGCGGAGAAACAACTTTACTTGGGTGTAAAATTGGCGTATATAATCGCTTGCCAGCTAGCTTCTATGTATCTGTTGCGTATAATTGCTGGGCATATCGCCGTCTTGGTGTAAAAATCCATCCTGAAACAGGAGAAATTATGGATTGGTTATACCAAGAAGGTGAAGATACACTTCAGCAAGAGGCTACACAAGAACAATCAGAGCAGCGCGAAATCGTATTACAAGCTCCAATTACAGAAGAGCAAATTCGTGAACTTCGTGTTGGGGATGTTGTTACAATTAACGGCATGATGTATACAGGACGTGATGCAATTCATAAACATTTAATGGATAACGATTGTCCAGTAGATTTAAATGGACAAATTATTTATCACTGTGGTCCAGTTGTAGTGAAAGATGAAAATGATAATTGGCAAATTAAAGCGGCAGGTCCAACGACAAGTATCCGTGAAGAGCCATATCAAGGCGATATTATGAAAAAGTTCGGTATTCGTGCTGTAATTGGTAAGGGTGGTATGGGTGCTAAAACATTAGCTGCTTTAGAAGAACACGGTGGTGTGTACTTAAATGCAATTGGTGGTGCAGCACAATATTATGCTGAATGTATTAAAGAAGTGAAAGATGTTGATTTCTTACAATTCGGTATCCCGGAAGCAATGTGGCATTTACGTATCAATGGTTTTAAAGCAGTTGTAACGATGGATTCTCATGGGAAAAGCCTACATGCTGATGTAGATAAAACATCACTTGAAAAATTGGCGAGCTTTAAAGAACCTGTATTTAAGTAAAGAGAAATACACCTCGAATCATTCGAGGTGTATTTTTTTGGTATATATAGAAAAACATGTTCAGCATGAAAGAAAGAGTGAAAACAGAAACTACAGGTACGATTATATATGGAAAGGAGACTATTTATGAAATATAAATGGTTATATATAGGTCTCATTTTTTCAATTATGATGGCACTTGTTCCAGTTTCAACATTTGCTTATACGAATACACCACATAACTGGGGGATCCCACGCCCTAAAAATGAAACGGTGCCAGATGCAGGGAAATTATATACAGAATTACTACAAAAAAATGGTGGATTTTACTTAGGTGATACGAAGAAAAAAGACATTTATTTAACATTCGATAATGGATACGAGAATGGATATACAGGAAAGATTTTAGATGTACTGAAGGAGAAAAAAGTACCCGCAACTTTCTTTGTGACGGGGCACTATATAAAAACACAAAAAGATTTATTATTAAGAATGAAAAATGAAGGACATATTATTGGTAATCATTCTTGGAGTCACCCTGATTTTACAGCAGTAAACGATGCAAAACTTCGTGAAGAATTAACAAGTGTAACGGAAGAAATTAAAAAAGTGACAGGACAAAAAGAAGTGAAATATGTACGTCCTCCGCGAGGCGTGTTTAGTGAGCGAACGCTAGCTCTTACGAAAGAAATGGGATACTATAATGTGTTTTGGTCGCTTGCATTTCTTGATTGGAAAGTAGATCAGCAAAGAGGTTGGCAATACGCTCATAATAATGTAATGACTATGATTCATCCAGGATCTGTTTTGTTACTTCATGCGATATCAAAAGATAATGCGGAAGCACTTGCGAAAATCATTGATGATTTGCGCGATAAAGGGTATCATTTTAAAAGCCTAGATGATTTAGTAAACAGCAATCAACCGTAAGCATGTATGCTTGCGGTTTTCTCATGCTATAATGATGTGTAAAAAGGATGGGGAAACGTATGTGGAGCGAACATGTTACGTTAGAATATCCGTACCATTTTGAGGAAGTGCTGAAGCGTTTATCTTTCGACCCGTTAAACGTCATTCAATTAGACGAGAAAGTAATTTATATCCCGCTTTTTATAGACGAAGAACAGATTGTTGTTCGTTTGCAAGGGATTGGTACTGTTCAAAATCCACAATTTTGGATCTCTAGTCAGGCAGGAGATCAAGAAAAAGTAATGAAACGAATGAAATCTATTTTTCACTGGAATGAACCGTTTCAAAATATACAAAATCATTTTTTAAACACATCATTACGTCCACTATTTGAAACATATGCTTATACTCCAATTATTTTAGAATTCGATTATTTCGCTTGTCTTCTTCGCTGTATTATTCATCAACAAATAAATTTGAAATTTGCTACTGTGCTAACAGATCAATTTGTAAAAAGATATGGGACAGAGAAGAACGGCGTTTTCTTTTTCCCAACACCAGAAAGAGTAGCGAACATTTCAATAGAAGAATTGAGAGAGCAGAAGTTTAGTCAGCGAAAAGCCGAATATATAGTAGGATTAGCAAAGCATATCGTAGGCGGAAAATTAGATTTAGCAAGGATAGAAAATGAAACAGAAGAAGAAGTATCGGCACAATTGTTACCAATAAGGGGTATTGGAGCATGGACAGTGCAAAACTTTTTAATGTTTGGGCTTGGACGAAAAAATATGTTTCCAAAAGCAGACATTGGAATTCAGCGCGCAGTGCAAGGTGTATTTCAATTAGATGATAAACCTGATGATGCATTTTTAGAAAAAGTGAAACAAGAGTGTGAACCATACTGCAGTTATGCAGCGTTATATTTATGGAAAAGTATAGAGTAGAGGTGTAATAATGATACAAAAGCAACATGAGAGTAAGTTGGAAGTTGGTCAAACGTTCCCTGTGACAATTAAACGTCTTGGGATTAACGGAGAAGGCGTTGGTTATTTTAAGAGACAAGTTGTTTTCATTCCCGGGGCATTACCAGGAGAAGAAGTTGTTGCTGAAGCAACGAAAATTCAGCGTGGCTTCGCTGAAGCGAAAGTGAAAAAAGTTCGTAAATCATCACCACATCGTGTGAAAGCACCATGTTCAGTATATGAGGAGTGTGGTGGCTGTCAGTTACAACATTTAGATTATAAAGAACAATTAAATCAAAAGCGTGATATCGTTGTACAAGCATTCGAGAAGTACATGAATAACAGTCTAGAAGAGAAAATTCGTCCAACGCTTGGCATGGAAAATCCATGGCATTATCGTAATAAAAGTCAATTACAAGTGGGACGTAAAGATGAAAAGGTTATTACAGGGCTATATAAACAAAACTCACATCAGTTAATTGATATTTCTCATTGTATGATTCAACATAAGGCAACGAATGAAGCGACAAAAGTTGTAAGACGTATATTAGAAAAGTTAAATGTTTCTATTTACAATGAGAAAAAACAAAAAGGTTTAGTACGTACAATTGTGACACGTACTGCAGTTCAAACAGGTGAAGTACAAGTCACACTTATTACAACAAAAGAAGAATTGCCAAATAAAGAACAATTTATTGCAGAAGTACAAAAACAGATGCCAGCGGTTAAATCAATTATGCAAAACGTAAACTGGCGTAAAACATCTGTTATTTTTGGTGACAAAACGTTTAAATTAGCTGGAAAAGAAGTAATTCAAGAAACACTTGGTGATTTATCATTTGAATTATCAGCACGTGCATTCTTCCAATTGAATCCAGAGCAAACGGTTGTTTTATACGATGAAGCGAAAAAAGCAGCTGCTTTAACAGGAAATGAGAAAATTGTAGATGCGTATTGTGGTGTTGGTACAATTGGTCTTTGGCTTGCGAATGATGCAGCAGAAGTACGTGGTATGGATGTAATTCCAGAAGCGATTGAAGATGCAAAGAAAAATGCAAAACGCCACGGATTTACAAACACAAAATATGAAGCAGGTAAAGCAGAACAATGGTTACCAAAGTGGGTAAAAGAAGGATGGCGTCCAGATGTAATTGTTGTCGATCCACCGCGTACAGGTTGCGATGATAAATTACTGGAAACGATTTTAAAAGTGAAACCGAAACAAGTTGTTTACGTGTCTTGTAACCCGTCATCGCTAGCACGTGATGTAAATGCATTAATGCAGAGTTATGAAGTGGAATATGTACAACCAGTTGATATGTTCCCACATACAGCTCATGTAGAAAATGTAGTGAAGCTTGTTAGAAAGTAAAGTTTATTAATATTCCCTCATGGTATGAGGGAATATTTTCTATGAAGGAGAATAAAATGAACAATTATAAATTAACGATTCAGTACGATGGTGCACGTTTTAAAGGATGGCAACGTCTCGGTAATAACGATAATACGATTCAAGGAAAAATCGAAAGTGTCATATCTGAAATGGTCGGAAAAGAAATTGAGATTATCGGTTGTAGTAGAACAGACGCTGGGGTACATGCTTTGAATCAAGTTGCTAACTTTCAAAGTGATGAGAAGTTAGTGGAACATAAAGTGAAAAAATATTTAAATCAATATTTACCCAATGATATTAGCATTACGAATGTAGAAGAAGTACAAGATCGCTTCCATGCTCGTTACAATTCTAAAGCAAAAACATATCTTTATAAAATTTGGAATGAAGAGCATACAAATCCATTTATGCGTAAATACAGCATGCACGTGAATAAAAAATTAAATGTGAAAAGCATGAAAGAAGCTGCGAAACATTTAGTTGGTTCACATGACTTTACTGCTTTTTCAAATGCGAAATCAAAGAAAAAGTCTATGGTTCGAGAAGTATATACACTTGAAGTGATGGAAGAGGCTGGATTTGTACAAATTAGAGTAAGTGGTAACGGATTCCTTCATAACATGGTACGAAAAATTGTTGGGGCATTAATTGAAGTTGGATTAGGACAACTAGATGCTGAAGCAATTCCAAACATTTTAGAGGGAAAACAGCGCAATCAAATTAATTGCCTTGCTGAGGCGAGTGGTTTGTATTTGGAGAATGTTGAGTTTTAATAATAAGTAAAAAAATCGAGCTGATAAGGCTCGATTTTTTTGCACTCTGAAATTAAGAAGATTTCTCTTTCTTCATACGTAGCTTCAAATTCCAAAAAGCAGCAAGCATAACAGCCGCAAAGGAGCCGCTAATTGTTCCTAAGAGCTTTGCATAAGGAAAGCTGCTCATATCAGCATTAATGAATAACATCATACATAGAACGGCAGGAAGAAGGTATAAGTATTGTAATAACTTTAATTTTTTATCATTACTCATATATATCGCCCCTTTCTAGCGTGTTATATGTTTATTATAACAAAGTTTTCCATTTCTTTACACTTAGTAGTATGTTCATTTTATATGTGCAAATGCAGTTTTTTTATTCGATATTGTAAGTTTTGTCTACTCAATCCTAAAAACTTTGCCGCTTGTGAGATATTACCATGATTCTCTTTAAGGATTTGATTGATGTAGTTCTTTTCCATTTCTTCTATTGTGCGCTTTAAAGTTTTAGGTGTATCAGCATCCTGACTAGTTAGGGAAGGTTTTATATGGAATTCTTTTTTTATTCGTTCGCGAAAGCGAGTGGGAAGATGAAACGCTGTAATGATATTTTCATCTTCTATTAAATTCATTGAACCTTCTATTATATGTTCCAATTCTCGTACATTTCCGGGCCAATCGTGTACATAAAAGAATTCTCTTACATGTACATCTACATCGGTTACGCCGAGCCCGAATTGAATATTGTACTTTTCAATAAAGTGCTGAACAAGAGCTGAAATATCTTCTTTTCTTTCACGTAAAGGTGGAAGACATAAAGTAACGACGCTTAATCGGTAATATAAGTCTTCTCTTAAGCGATTGTGCGTAATAGCTTCAAGAGGATCTTCATTAATAGTTGCTATAATACGAACATCAATTTCTTTTTCTTGTGTGCCCCCGATTCTTCGTATTGTTTTTTCCTGTATAGCTCGTAATAACTTCGCTTGAAGTGATGGACTTAATGAGTTGATCTCATCTAATAACAAAGTTCCTCCGTTTGCTTCTTCAAATAAACCAGCTTTATCGATAGCTCCTGTAAATGCACCTCGGTTCGTCCCAAATAATAAGCTTTCCATGAGTGTATCAGGTATAGCGGCACAGTTTTGCGAAATAAATGGTTTTGTTGAACGCTGACTTTCATTATGGATACTTTGTGCAAATAGTTCTTTACCGGTCCCTGTTTCTCCTATGAGAAGTATGGATGAGGAGGTACGAATTACCCGCTTTGCTTCTGTAATGACCGATTGAATAGCACTAGAATCACCGATTATGTGATCAAAGGTAAACTTGTTATTTTGTTTTCGAGAAGGACTCATTCTTATCGGTTGTTTTAAGTGACTAATCTCTTTTGAAATTTCAATAGCGCCTTTAATTTTTCCATTTTCTATTATAGGGAAAGTATCGTTAATCGTCGTAATTTCTTGCCCTTTATTGTTAAAATACGTTTGTTTTATATTTTTTTTGGTTTTTCCAAATTTTAATGCCTCTATAAGAGTACTATTTTTATTTTCTTCAAATGCAAATACCTCTAAAGGACTTTTATATAGCACATCTAAGCGGTCCATTGATTCAATTTCCATCATTTTGCGGTTATAGATAATCGTTTTACTTTCCTCATTAATAATATGAATCCCGATATCGAGTTCATTGAGTAAAGCTTCATATAGCGCATTCATTTCAGTAATTTGTTTAAAATTAATTTCTTCTGTATGCATGTATTATCTTCTCCTCGTTTTACCCTATGAAGACTGACTTTTTATAATTTTATTAAAATTCTCATAAAATCGCAAAATTTTTTTGCTATTTTCTTTTAAAACTTTTCAAACGATAGAAAAATTTTGCGGTTATGTAGATTTTTTTGTGCGAAATCTTAATTTTTATATAGATATTGAGGTTGGTACGTATCTTGCATAAATAATAATTGAAATCTTTAAATTGAAGGAGTGGGTGAATTAGAACTTTTCATAGGGTATGCGACATTTCAGTGCAAATTAATTAAGAGGAGGAATTTATTAAGTGAAGACGGTTATAGAAGGCGTGTATAGTCCTTGTTACGGAAAAGTAGAGAAATTATTTGTTACTGAAAGTTCTTACGTATATGAGTGGGAAAAATTAGCGTTAATTGAAACGATAGATAAGCAGAAAGTAGAAATTAAGGTAGGAATCAGTGGTTATATCGAATCTTTAGAAGTGGTAGAAGGACAAGCTATCGCTGATCAAAAACTATTAATAACAGTAAGGGATGATCTATTAATAACAGGTAGTGATTAATAGAAGTAATATGTATTTTGCACTTTTTAATAATTATTTTTACTATGAAGAATTTTAAAAACGCTTACATTAAATGGGTTTGCAAAGTGAAAAGGGGGGAGTTATATGATGGATCAAAACCAAGGATTAAAAAGAGAATTGAAAAGTCGGCACATATTTATGATTGCACTCGGAGGTGTTATTGGTACTGGGCTTTTTTTAGGATCCAGTTATACAATTCATGAAGCTGGACCTGGAGGAGCGATTGTAGCGTATCTTGTCGGTGGATTTGTTATGTATTTAACGATGCTCTGTCTTGGAGAATTAGCGGTTGCGATGCCTGATGCAGGATCGTATCAAACATATGCTACAAAACATATTTCACCTGCAGCGGGTTATGTAGTGGGATGGATGTCGTGGCTAAACTGGACGGCTACGATAGGCATTGAATTAATTGCAGTTAGTATATTAATGAAACGTTGGTTTCCAGATGTATCATCATGGATTTGGTGTGTAGTGTTTGCCGTATTGCTCTTTGTTATTAATGCGTTATCTTCAAGAAGTTTTGCGGAGGTTGAATTCTGGTTTGCAAGTATTAAAGTAATTACAATTATTGCATTTATCATTTTAGGCGGGGCAGCAATGTTTGGTTTTCTAGATATGAAAGGAAATGAACCAGCACCGATGTTTTCTAGCTTTACTGATTATGGTGGATTGTTCCCAAATGGATTATCAGCAATTTTAATTACGATGATTGCAGTTAATTTTTCCTTCCAAGGAACAGAACTAGTTGGTATTGCAGCTGGTGAGAGTGAAAATCCAGAGAAAACGATCCCGAAGGCAATTAATAATACAGTTTGGCGCATACTTGTTTTCTTTGTACTATCTATTTTTATTCTTGCGGGACTATTTCCTTGGCAGCAAGCAGGCGTGATAGAAAGTCCATTCGTAGTTGTATTTGATAAAATTGGTATTCCTTATGCGGCTGATATTATAAATTTCGTTATTATTACAGCGGTACTATCAGTTGCGAATTCAGGATTATATGCAACTTCTCGTATGCTATGGTCGATGTCTAATCAAGGAATGATTAGCCCGATTTTTAGTAAGTTATCTAAAAACGGTGTTCCTATTTATGCATTGATTGTAAGTACGATTGTAGGTTGTCTTTCATTACTATCAGGTATTTATGCGGAAGATACAGTTTATTTATGGCTTCTTTCAATTGCAGGGTTTGGAGCGATATTAGTTTGGGCATCGATCGCTCTATCTAATCTATTAGCTAGAAGGACATACGTGAAGCAGGGCGGGGATATTAAAGACTTGAAATTTAAAACGCCATTGTATCCATTCGTACCACTGCTTGCTTTAGTATTAAATTTAACAGTAATTGTAGCTATGGCTTTTATTCCAGAACAAAGAATGGCATTGTATTGTGGTATTCCATTTATGATAGTTTGTTTACTGTTTTATCGTGCGACAAAAAATAAGGAAAGCAAAATAGAACATGTTGAAAAAGTAAACACAACAGAAGCAGAAAGTTTATAAATACATTAGAAACTAATGCTAAAAAAAGAGACTGTAAAATTGTAAACAGTCTCTTTTTTTGTGACAATATAGCTGGAAACATACTACGTATGCAAAGGGGAATTAGCAATGAATCAAGAAGTTTCACAGCTATTAGAACAGATTGATTTACGAAAAGATGAATTACTAGAGCTTACAAAGACCTTAATTCGTTTTGAAACACCAGCACCGCCGGCGAGAAACACAAATGAGGCGCAAGAATTTATTGCAGATTTTCTAAGAAAACGAAATTTTAGTGTTGATAAATGGGATGTATATCCGAATGACCCGAACGTTGTTGGGGTGAAAAAAGGGACGGAAAGTGAGTTATATAAAAGTCTTATTATTAATGGCCATATGGATGTAGCTGAAGTATCAGTAGATGAGGCGTGGGAAACAAATCCGTTTGAGCCGTTTATAAAAGATGGTTGGTTAGTTGGGAGAGGCGCGGCAGATATGAAAGGTGGACTAGCTGGAGCCTTATTTGCAATTCAGCTTTTAGAAGAAGCGGGAATTGAATTGCCAGGTGACTTAATGTTTCAATCGGTAATTGGGGAAGAAGTTGGAGAGGCAGGTACACTTCAATGTTGTAAAAGAGGTTATGATGCTGATTTTGCAGTCGTAGTGGATACGAGTAATTTACATATGCAAGGGCAGGGCGGCGTAATTACTGGATGGATTACAGTGAAAAGCCCACAAACGTTTCATGATGCAACACGTAGACAGATGATTCATGCTGGAGGACGTTTATTTGGAGCGAGTGCTATTGAGAAAATGATGAAAATTGTTCAAAGTTTACAGGAGTTAGAGCGTCATTGGGCAGTAATGAAAACGTATGAAGGATATCCATCAGGGACGACAACAATTAATCCTGCTGTCATTGAAGGAGGGCGTCATGCAGCATTTATTGCGGATGAGTGCCGGTTATGGATAACAGTACACTTTTATCCCAATGAAACGCATGAACAAATAATAGAAGAAATAGAAGAGTATTTAGGAAAAGTGGCAGCAGCAGATCCATGGTTAAGCGAGAACCCACTACAATTTAAGTGGGGCGGAGAGTCAATGATTGTTGATCGAGGTGAAATTTTCCCTTCATTAGAAGTAGATAGCGAACACGTTGCTGTAAAAACTCTTAGTTCAGTACATGAATCTATTCTATCTAAAAATGCAATTTTAGATATGTCTGCAACGGTAACTGATGGTGGTTGGTTTAGTGAGTTTCACATTCCAGCGATTATTTATGGACCAGGTACACTAGAAGAAGCGCATTCTGTAAATGAGAAAGTTGAAGTTAAACAGTTAATTGAATTTACAAAAGTGATAACGGCGTTCATATATGAATGGTGTCATAGGAAAAAATAGATTGGTATATTGGAATCGTACGGGTATGTATACTTGTACGATTTTTTAGTGCACTACTTCAGAGTTGAACATAAACAACAACTGAAATAGTTTTTTGCTTTTCTATGTTTTGCGTCTTATTTCAATCAATTTCTCTTTCGCTAATTCAACGGCAATTGCATCATCTAAATAGCCAATTGGAAAGAGGTAATCAGGGATAATATCTGTCGATAAAATGAAATAAAGTAATGCGCCTCCCAGTACTGCACGTTCTTCTTTTGAAATAGTTTCATTGCAAAATTGTTGATACATATCTGTTAATTGTTCAATGAAAGGACCAGCACTATCAATTTGTTCTAACTTGCTTGCGAAACTTTCATGAATACGCTTTTCACCTTCTGTTGTTTGAGCATAGCGCTCATAATTTTCAAGTTCTTGTTTTACGCGAGTTGTTGTGTAATCGAAATCGAATAAGTTTGAGGATTGTAAAGTTTGCTGAATTGTATCAAGAGATGTGTACATATCCGTCTTTTCTTTATTTATGTGCGGAGAATTAGGATACATTTCATCAAATAACAATTGAGGTGGAACTTGAAGGCATTCTGCAAATTTTTGTAGATGTTTTTGTTTTGGCGGTTGTTTGCCATTCATAATTCTTGAGATTGTTGCGGGATCAATATTTGTAAGCATTCCTAGTTGGCGCATTGATAAGGCACGTTCTTTTAAAAGTTTTTTTATTAATGTACTAAGCCGCTCATTTGAATTTTCTTTAGGCATAGTGAAGGCACTCCTTTTTTATTGTTGAAAAAATGTTGAGCATTTATTACAAGTATATGAAATAGACAGGCACAGTTGCTCAACATTTTCATAATATGCATGGAAAAGTGAGAAAAAGGGGTGAATGTTGATGAGTACGGCAAGTTTATTTTCAATTCTTTTAATTGGAATTGCGTCCAATTTAGATAATGCAGGTGTTGGGATTGCGTATGGCATTCGTAAAATTCGAATTTCGTGGTTTAACAATTTTATCATCGCATTTTTTGGATTTTTATTTACTTTATTAGCTGGATTTTTTGGGAATTGGATCGCACTATTTATTTCGGAGTTTACAGCAAACCTTATTGGGGCAATTGTTTTAGGGATAATCGGAGTGTTTATTTTATGTCAGCCTTTCTTGAGTAAAAAAGAAACCATAGAATCTAAAGATGGTAGTGTACTTATGGGGATTTTACGTAATCCAGAAAAAGCAGATTTTGATGGATCTAAAACAATTAGTTTTTCTGAAGCTATCATTTTAGGGGTGGCATTATCTATTAATAATATTGCAGGTGGCTTTGATGCTGGAGTAACAAATTTAAACCTATGGCTTACGGCATGTATTTCGGGAGTGTTTAGTTTTATTTGTATTAGTGGCTTTGCGTATGTAGGAAAACGATTTTTAGCTGAACACTTAGGGAAATGGGCTACAGTTATTGCAGGCGTGTTATTAATTCTTATAGGGATAGATCAGTTATTGTAAAAATACAATGTTCGAGCATTTCCTCGGAAATACTCGAATGAATCGCATATATCGACATCGGATATTTTCTTCTTTAAATATAAAGTAGCTATCATATAAAAGTACATTATGTATAAATATTTGTTAATAAACATTAAAAGCACCTACATAGGTGCTTTCTTAACGTATATCTTCAATTAATTGTTCCGATTCTTCATGCATACTGTACTCACTTAATACTTGGATACAAAGCCACTTTAATTCTTCGATAGTATGCTCAAGTTCTTCAGGAAGGACATGATGAATATCTTCAAGTCCCATTCCGAAATGAATAAGCTCTAGTACTTGATCATCGATGTTCCGATCCATTAATAATTCAAGCACTTCTAAATTGAATATGTATCGGTGAGCTTCATCGAGTGAAACAACTTTTAACTTCAAGCTTTCTACAATACTCAATATAAAAAGAAGAATTGTTTTTTCAAGAACAGGTTGTTTTTCCATTTGAAATATCAGTTTCATCTTTTACACCTCCACATATAGCGTTAGGTTGTACTATATTATTCAGGAGGGGGGAGCAAATATGCATAATAAGGCGAAACTTTCATTATTGTTTTTGTTTTGTTATTAATGATTGGTGAAACTAAATTTTTCGTGAAATAAAAAATCCTGCTAGTATAGCAGGATAACTTCCGAAATTAAAATATACTCCAGCCTTCTTGGGCAGAAAGTAATTCAAGAATTTTAAAACCAGCGATACTATTTCCGTTTGCATCTAAAGCGGGTCCGAAAATGCCGATTCCCATTTCGCCTTTTACGCAGCCGAAAATACCGCCTGCTACACCACTTTTTGCAGGGATTCCAACGCGAATTGCAAATTCACCAGATTCATTATACATCCCGCAAGTAACCATAAATGTTTTACAAATTTTTGTAATATGTTTAGGGATAATTTGTTTTTTCTTGTATGGATCGTAGCCATCCATTGCAAAAATTAAACCAATACGTGCTAAATCGATACAGTTTACTTCAACTGCACATTGACGAGTGTATAAATCCATAAGTTCTTCAATGTCACAATCGATAATGCCGTTTTGTTTCATATAGTAACAAAGTGAACGGTTTAAGTAAGCAGTCTCTAATTCTGAATTGGCAACTTTAGAAGAATAGTTAATTGTAGGATTATCTGTTATTTCACGTACAAAATGAAGAATACGCTCCATTTTTTCTTCGTTATTTTTTCCTGCTAACATGCTTGTAATAGCTAGTGCACCTGCATTAATCATTGGATTAAGAGGTTTGGAAGGACTTGTTGTTTCTAACTTAATAATAGAATTAAAAGGGTCACCAGTTGGCTCCATTCCAACTTTAGAAAATACATATTCTTCACCACGATCTAAAAGTGCAATTGCAAGTGTAATTACTTTGGAAATACTTTGAAGAGTAAATAGTGTTTGTGAGTTGCCAGCATGGATATATTCTGTTTCTTTATGGAAAATGGCAATCCCTAAATCATCTGGATTTGCATTTCCTAGTTCGGGGATATAAGTAGCAAGCTTTCCTTTTTTCGTATATGGTTTTACTTGTTCTAACAACTGTTGTAAGTTGTTTGTTTCAATGCACTGCATAGTACCAACGCTCCTATTTCGAATTAACTAAGTTTACTTTTCCCGATATGCTCGGAAATAAATAATAACATGAAAAAGTGGAATGATAAAACGAAAGTTACATGTTATATCGTGGGTCTTTCGTTTTAAGTATTTTGTATTAAAAAAGGAGAATTTTCCTTTTATATAACAGTTTGGAAATAGGAGATTTATCCATAAAAAATTCAAAAATAAAAACTACACATCTATACAACTATATGTTATTATGGTTATGTAAATAGAAAGCGTTTTCTAAGGCGTACTTATAATGATAACGATTTCATAAATTTGATAGGGGGAATTAAAATGTTGCAGTTTCTACAACGTATTGGTAAAGCGTTAATGCTTCCAATCGCCGTACTACCAGCAGCAGGATTATTGCTTCGTTTAGGACAAGAAGACGTATTTAACATTCCTGTTATGGCACAGGCCGGTGCAGCAATTTTTGATAATTTAGCACTTATTTTTGCAATTGGTGTTGCAATCGGTTTGTCTATTGATGGTAGTGGAGCAGCAGGACTTGCTGGGGCAATCGGATATCTTGTTTTACAAAATACAACGAACGCTCTAAGTAAGGCATATTCAGCAGCAGAGCTGAATGATAAATTAAAAAGTGTTCAGGATTTAGTTGGTTCAGCAGATCCAACTAAATTAGCAGATACAATGACAAAAGTTTCAAAAGCAGCGGCGTTAACGCCAAAAATAAATATGGCCATACTCGGTGGTATTATTGCTGGGGTTGTTGCTGGGTTACTATATAACAAATTCCATAAGATTAAATTACCAGAATGGTTAGGTTTCTTTGCAGGAAAACGTTTTGTACCAATCATTACTTCTATTGTAATGCTTCTTTTAGGATTAGTATTCGGTCAAATTTGGCCAACGATTCAAAGTGGTATTGATTCAGTAGCACACGGCATCGTGAACTTAGGTTCAGTTGGTGCTGGTTTATTCGGATTATTAAACCGTTTATTAATTCCAATCGGTTTACACCACGTAATGAACACATACTTCTGGTTTGTACTTGGTGACTTTACAAACGCAGCTGGTGATATCGTTCATGGTGATATTGCACGCTTCTTTGCAAAAGATCCATCAGCAGGTATGTTTATGACTGGCTTCTTCCCAATCATGATGTTCGGTTTACCAGCAGCGTGTTTCGCAATGATTGCGGCTGCTAAACCAGAGAAGCGTAAAATGGTTACAGGTATGTTAGGTGGTCTAGCATTAACTTCATTCTTAACTGGTATTACAGAGCCAATTGAATTCTCATTCATGTTCTTATCACCAGTATTATATGGTATTCATGCTGTACTAACAGGTCTGTCTCTATTCATTACAACAACACTTGGCATTCACGATGGTTTCTCATTTAGTGCCGGGGCAATCGATTACTTCTTAAACTTCGGTATTGCAACAAAACCATTGTTACTAGCAGGAATCGGTTTAATTTACGCAGCAATTTACTTTGTAGTATTCTACTTCTTAATTAAGAAGTTCGACTTAAAAACTCCTGGTCGTGAAGATGAAGAGGAACTAGCTGAAGGTGAAGAAGCTCCAGTTGCAGGTTCAATTGGTGAAACTTACGTAGCAGCTTTAGGTGGAAAAGAAAACTTAACAGTTATTGATAACTGTGCAACACGTCTACGCTTACAAGTGAAAGATGCAGGTTTGGTAAATGAACCAGCATTAAAACGAGCAGGTGCAAAAGGCGTTATGAAATTAAGTAACACAAGTGTACAAGTTATCGTAGGTACAAACGTTGAGTCTGTTGCCGATGATATGAAAAAACACGTATAAATAGTTAGATAAGAGGATATCCAAAAAGATTGATAACAACAGTCTTTTCCAGGATATCCTCTTTTATTATGTTGAAATTTTAAAGGGAATCTTACTTTTGTAAATTTTCTTTTTCTTTTTTATACATATAGGTTGGTAATATGTTCAGCGCGTGATAAAGTAGGGATGACATAGAATGGAGTGTCTATAATCTACTGAAATGATTTGGAAAAAGTCTTGTGTAGATGAATTAAATTATCGGTAAATAAGGGGAAAAGGGTAATCATGGATCAGGAAAAAAATACTGTTAATGGGAAAGTACGTCGTCCGGTTGTATACATAAAAAGAACAATCATTCTCGTCCTACTATTTTCACTTGTATATTTCATGTATACAAAAATTGTTGCGCATAATAAAAAAGAGGAAACTTTAAAAGCAGCAGCAGAAATGAAGAAGCAAGAAGAGATAAAAAAGCAAGAAGAAATGAAAAGACAAGAAGCTGAAAAACAAAGAAAACAAAAAGAACAGGAAGAACAGATAAAGCAGGCGCAAGTTATAGAGAAACCTGCTGAAGGGCCGCCTCAAGAAATTAATGAAAACGCTCAATTGGATCAATATTTACAAAACGCAGGATTTAGTGGGACAGCTGTTATTGTGAAGAACGGAAAAGTTCTTTTGAATAAAGGATACGGTATGGCGAACAAAGAGAAGCAAGTACCGAATAATTCAGAAACGACCTTTTATATTGGCTCTATTTCAAAGGCATTTGTAGCGACTGCTATTATGCAATTAAAAGATCAAAATAAATTACAAGTAGAGGATACGATTGCAAAGTATATTCCAGATTTTCCTCAAGGTAATAGCATTCAACTAAAACATTTATTAACACATACATCAGGGATTCCGGAATATGAGCAGGGAACAGAGGATATTTCTCATGAGGAACTGATAAAGCGGATAGGCAATCAAAAGCGTATTGCAGGCCCAGGAGAGAAATGGAAGTATTCAGATTCGAACTACTCTATACTTGCCTACATTGCCGAGAAGGTAAGTGGACAACCATTAGAAGAATATATTAAACAACATATTTTTGCTACTGCTGGTATGAAGCATTCTGGTTTTGGTAAAGCGTTAGAACAAACAAGATTCCCATCAACGGGTTATAAAATAGTAAATAATAATATGACAACACCTAACATTCCGAGCATGTCACAATTATATGGTTGTGGTGATATATATACGAGCGCGCATGATTTATATTTATTTAATGAAGCGCTATTCTCTGGAAAATTAATATCAAAAGAGAGTTATAATCAAATGTTTACTGCCGTCAAAAAAGATTACGGATTTGGCTGGTATGTAGACCCAGGCAGTTATTCAAATCATGGTGTAATGCCAGGTTGGAATTGCTTAAATGGATTTAGTAAAAATGGCAGTGTATATGTTGTTTTATTATCTAACATTCAAAACAATATTAAATCATTTGGCAAAGTGAATAACGACATTTATACGATGTTACGAAATATTGAAGTGTAAAAGACTATCCCTTTTGGATAGTCTTTTTTGTATTGAGAAAATATATCCACGATTATTCATTAATGTAATACAAAAATAATGAATATGTTCTAGAAAATGTATGTCTTACCTATCACAAAAAAAACTGTTTTGTATACATTAAGATGTATGGATGTTATTTTTTATACTTTAAAAATAATAGGAGGAGAAGCGTATGTGTCTGTTCAGAAAATATTGGCATAAATTATCCAGACTGTTTAATAGACAATTAGGTTATTTTTTAGATGACAAGTTATTGCCTGCTGTGGAACGACTTTTATTTTCGCAAAACTTCGCAAGGTTTATTCAAAGAAATTCTAAGCAAGCTACGGAAGATTTTATAGAATCAAGTCAATTCCAATCTATTATTTGTAACATTTTAAAAGAATGTAATACATCACCATTTAAAGAAATTGCAAAGCAGTATTTAGGTAAAAACGTCGAAATTACTGTGACAGTTGGACAGTTAACGGGTGTTATTGTAGCAGTTGGTGACGATTTCTTAACGCTGCAAGAAGGAATAGGAACTGAAGTTTTATTACCATTTACAAGTATTATATCAATTAAAGAAGTGTAAGAAAGGAGACTTATATATGTTATTTACTGATGAATTGCGTAACCATGTTGGTGAGTTAGTGCAAGTTGTGACAGCTGTAGAAATTGTTGCAGGCATTCTTTTATCTGTGACGGATGGAGCAGTAAGTGTTCGTACTTCTCCTTCTTATGGACCACCGGAAGATGTACTTGTACGTATCCCTATTATTTCTTATGTTCGCTTGGAAGGGTAAGAGTGATGCAAGTATGAAAGTATCAGTTGTTATTCCAGTGCATAATGAAGCAAGTACTTTATCACAAGTCTTAGTAGAAGTGGAGAAGCTCGAGCCTTATGAAATTATCGTAGTAGATAATGGATCGACAGATGAGACAAAAGAGATAGCCTTCCAACATCATTGCCGCGTGATTTATTATAAACATTCTCTTGGCAATGATGTTGGAAGGGCAATTGGAGCTAGAAAAGCAAAAGGTGACATCGTATTATTTTTAGATGGTGATATTGTTATTGATAATGTAGAGCTACAACGTTTCGTGAAAGGAATCCAGCAGGGGCATCAAATTGTTGTGAATAATTTAACATGGTCTGTGTATTTAAAGGTGAGACCACATTATACGACAGTTGGAAAATGTATGTTGAATCGTTATTTGAATAAAAAAGAGCTTGTTGTCGGATCTTTAATCGCAATTCCACATGCGATGAGTAGAGAAATTATCGAGAGGTTTGGGTGGTGGAATTTAGCGGATCCAGCATTATTTCAAGCGATGGCGATGTCTAGAGGAGTAGATATTGTTGATATGGCTTCGGTCGATGTAATTCACACAAACAAAGTTCGTCCTGTGCATACTGGTACATCACCTGGTTCTCCTTATCCGAAAGCGACTAGTCGTATTATGGGTGATCATTTACGTGCTTTGCAATATGTAATCGAAACATATGGTAAACGTGGCGGTTTTTCGGAGGGAAATAGGGATAGAGAGTTTATAGGGAAGTATAAACCAGTTTTATTACAAAAGGAAAAGGCGAAATATAGTGCGATTATACCAGTGTCAGAAGAAAAAATGACTATCAGATCTGTTATACAAGAAGTGAAAAAAGCAGGTGTAGATGAAATTATAGTTGTTGCGAATGGAGCAGATGGTGAGACGATTAAACAAGCAAAGTTAGAGAATGTTATTGTAGTTGAATTCACGAAGGCGCTTGGCCATAATGTAGCACGAGCGATAGGGGCTATGCATGCTACGGCAGATATTTGTTTATTTGTTGATGGTGATTTTGCTATTCCGGCAAAAAAACTAATTCCATTTTTGCATGCTATTGAAGACGGGAATGATGTGGCGTTAAATGATTTGCAATGTTTGTTAGATATGTTTCACCCGGCAGATCCAATTAGTATGGGGAAATATTTTGTGAATTTGGTAGCAAAACGACCAGATTTATGGAACAACTCGTTAACGGCAGTACCACATGCTATGCGTAAAAAGGTAATAGAGAAAATTGGGTATGATTCTCTTATCATTCCACCATTAGCTCAAATGAAAGCTATTTTAGAAGAATGCTCCATTACAGCAGTGGAATTTGTAGATGTTATAAAAACAAATCGAGTACGCCCAGAGCAACATGGTTTTGTAAATGGACGTATCCCAGCATTTGACCGTATTTTTGGTGATCAGCTTGAGGCGATTGCGTATTTATTACAATATACGGACGAACGCGGAGGATTTACAGATGGAGAGCGGGATAGAGATATAATTCAACAATTGAGAAAGGAAGAAGAAAATATAGATGGATGCTAGTAGTAAAGTAACTATTATTGGATTAGGATATGTTGGCCTTCCTTTGGCTGTCCTTTTTGCAGAAAGAGGACATGCTGTACTTGGATTAGATAAAGATACTAGGAAGATAGAATTAATAACCAAAGGAGAAAGTTATATTCCTGATGTTTCTTCCAAGGTATTACAAAATTTATTGAACGAAAGAAAATTAATAGTAAATACACCAGATAAAGGTGTTACGGAGTTCCAAAATAGTGAGTATGTTATTGTGACTGTGCCAACGCCGATTAATGAGAATAAAGAACCCGATTTAAGTGCCCTCGTTTCATCCTCTTATTATATACAACTACACCTTCAAAAAGGACAAACCTTCATTTTTGAAAGCTCCACATATCCAGGTACACTGGAGGAAGTTATTATTCCTATTATTTCTCAAACAGGTAAAAAGGTAGGAGAAGATTATTATATTGGGTATTCTCCAGAGCGAATTGATCCAGCGAATAGCCAGTATTCAGTTGAAACAATTCCAAAAGTTATTAGTGGACAAACCGAGCAGTGTAAACAAAAAGTACAAGATTTATATAGCACTATATTTGATGTAGTCGTTCCAGTTAGCTCTCCGAAAGTAGCAGAGATGTGTAAGCTATTTGAAAATATTCAGCGCTTAGTTAATATTTCATTAGTAAATGAGTTAAATATACTTTGTGAAAGTTTGAATATTAATTTTTATGAGGTGCTTGAAGCTGCATCTACAAAACCGTTTGGATTTACTCCGTATTGGCCAGGACCAGGAATAGGGGGACATTGTATCCCGGTAGATCCTTTGTATTTTCAATGGAGAATAAGAAAGGCTGGAGCAATTAGTCAATTAATTGAGGCAGCACATGTAATTAATGAAGAAATGCCAGAGAAAATAATCGGGAAAGTGAAAGGTGTGGTGCAATCACCAGCAACGGTTTTAATTGTAGGGATTGCATATAAGAAAGATGTAAATGATTTGAGAGAATCACCAGCGTTGCCGATTATTCAATTATTAATAAAAGAAGGATACAAGATAGAATATCATGATCCGTATATTTCTACAGCGAAAATTGGGGATACACTATATCAATCCGTCTCATTAGATGAACAAAGAATTAAACAAGCGGATTGTATTTTAATTGTAACGGATCACTCTAATATCGATTGGAATCTATTTAAAGGAATTGAGCGATTAATAGATACACGTGGAATTATAAAGAAGGTGAGTGTATGAGTAAGAAATGTTTAATTACAGGTGGAGCAGGATTCATTGGGTCGCATCTAGCTGAAGAATTGGTGAAAAGAGGTTATGAAGTCACGATTGTGGATAACTTCTATAAAGGGAAAATTAAATATCATGATGAGTTAATGAAAGAAATTCGGGTTATTCCAATAAGTGTTTTAGATAAAAATTCTATTTATGAATTAGTAAATCAACATGATGTAGTATTTCATTTAGCGGCAATATTAGGTGTTAAAACGACAATGGAAAAAAGTGTAGAGCTTATTGAAACAAATTTTGATGGGACGAGAAACATTTTGCAAGCAGCGTTAAAAGGGAAGAAGAAAGTAGTATTTGCATCTACTTCTGAAGTATATGGAAAGGGAGAGCCGCCATTCTCTGAAGAAGGAGATCGTTTATACGGGGCAACTTCTAAAATACGCTGGAGTTATGCAGTTTGTAAAACGTTAGAAGAGACATTATGTTTAGGGTACGCATTAGAAGGTTTACCGGTAACGATTGTTCGTTATTTTAATATTTATGGCCCAAGAGCGAAAGACGGTCCGTATGCAGGAGTAATACCACGATTTATCCGTGCGGCTTTGCAGGGGGATGATATTCTCGTGTATGGAGATGGAAAGCAGACACGTTGCTTTACGTATGTAAGTGATGCGGTTGAGGCAACAATTCGTGCAATGGGTGAGAATGTAAATGGTGAAATTATTAATATAGGTTCTGAGAATGAAAAAAATATTAAAGAAGTAGCAGAAGTAATCAAAAAACTAACGGATTCTTCTTCGAAAATTGTACAGGTTCCTTTTGAAGAAGTATACCCACATGGTTTTGAGGAAATTCCAAATAGAAGACCAGACGTAACAAAATTAAGAGAACTTGTTCAATTTCAAGCGACAGTAACGTGGGAACAAGGATTGAAAGAAACTATTAAATGGTTTCGTGAAGAAAGCAATGGCTAAGTCATTATCGGTTATTATTCCCGTATGTAATGAAGTAGATACGATTTCAGACGTGATTCAATCGGTAAAACCGCTAAATCCAGTAGAGATTATTGTAGTAGCAAATGGTTGTAATGATGGCACAGAAGCGATTGCTGAGAGCCTAGGATGTACAGTAATCCAGTATAAAGAGTCACTTGGTAACGACGTTGGACGTGCAGTTGGTGCGAAACATGCGATAGGTGATGTATTACTGTTTGTAGATGGTGATTTTGCTATTCAAACTTCAAAACTACAACTATTCCTTAATCCGATTTTGCATGATCAGGCGGATATCGCTTTAAATAATTTGGACGCATTATTTTTAAAGAATCAAAAACCACATTCTATTACAGTATGGCGCCAAATATTAAATGCAATGTTAGAGCGCGAAGAATTAAAAATTGATTCTTTATTATCTGTACCTCATGCGTTGACGAAAGAAGTCGTTCAAAGTATTGGATATGAATGTTTTGTTAATCCTATTGTGGCTCATTTACGCTTAGCACAAAGTAAATGGAAAATTAGTCGTCATTGTGCAATTGACGTTATTACGCCGAATAAATTTCGTCCACTTGAGCATGCTGCGTATGGCACGGATCTTTCTCAATCTGAAAAACGAATGATAGGTGATCATATAGAAGCTGTAGCAGAGCGGATAGTAGGCAGCGATGAGCGCGGAGGATACTATGATGGAAATAGGAAAAGAGAGAGTGTTTATCATACTTTAAAATTTGAAGAATTTTATCAAGGATGGGGCGTTACATCTAACTTGTATAAAGGAGAGAAATTATCGGTAATTATTCCTGTACAAGATGAAGAGAAAACAATTGGGAACGTTATAGAAGAGCTTCGCAAAATTGAACCTTTTGAAATCATCGTTGTTGTAAATGGTTCGTCCGATAAAACGGCAACAATTGCAAAAGACAAGGGAGCAACAACAATTGTATATAAAGAAGCACTTGGAAACGATGTAGGGCGTTCGCTTGGAACTTATTTTGCAAAAGGAGAAATTGTGTTATTTATAGACGGCGATTTTGTTATTCCAGCTAGTGAGCTATATCCCTTTGCAAAAGCAATTGCAGATGGAACAGATGTCGCATTAAATGATTTAAATCATTATTTAGATTTGAGAGTACCACTGCATCTTGTAACTGCATTTAAATATGCATTAAATTTAGCTTGTGATCGAAAAGATTTGGGAGTAGGCTCTCTTATTGCTGTACCTAATGCGTTTAGCCGGATGTGTTTGAAATCAATTGGGTATAGATCGTTACTGTCACCTTGCGTAGCGCAAGTGAAAGCTATTCTTTCAGGATTCGAAATCGCATGTGTAAGTCGTGTTGAGGTCGATAAGATGAACCGTATTCGTCCCAGTGAACATTTTGCAAAAATAGGTCATCCTCCAGCTGTCCTTCGAATTATAGGTGATCATATAGAAGGATTCGAGCAATTAATTGTATTGGAAGGTAGTCGTGGTGGATTCGATGATGGGAATAGAAAAAGAGATGTTTTAGAGTAGTAACAAAAAAAGTGTACAACGTATGTACACTTTTTTGCTCTGTTATAAAAACTATAACAGATTAGGAGATAAGAGTATTACAGCTCTACAATGGGTATCGTTCTTATATTACAAAATAGGACTCGTATATAAGAATACCAAAAAAATACAATTAAAGAAAGGGTTAATTCTAAAGAGTTTTATATGAGGTTAACACTATGTATGTAGTAGTTTGCTCAACATTTCACAAACATGTCACAACTATTTCGTCCACTTTCGAAAAAAAGTAGTATTCTAAGTGTGTAAGCTGTTATATAAAAAATCTTAGTCCTGTACTAATCAAAAATGGAGGAGATTAGGATGACTCAAGTATTAGAAAATGTAAAAAACGCGTGGGAAAACTTTAAAGGTGAAAAATGGAAAGCAGAGATTGATGTTCGCGATTTCATTTTAAATAATGTAAACGTTTACGAGGGAGAGGACTCTTTCTTAGCGGAAGCAACTGAAGAAACGAAAAAACTTTGGGATCAAGTAATGGATTTAACAACAAAGGAACGTGAAAACGGTGGCGTTCTTGATATGGATACAAAAATTGTTTCTTCTATTACATCACATGAACCAGGATATTTAAATAAAGATATTGAAAAAGTGGTCGGTTTCCAAACTGATAAACCATTTAAACGTTCTTTACAACCGTATGGTGGTATTCGTATGGCGGAACAAGCTTGTGAAGCGTATGGATATGAAATGGATAAAGAACTTAGCAGTATTTTCAGAGACTGGCGTAAAACTCATAATCAAGGTGTATTTGATGCATACACACCAGAAATGAAAGCGGCTCGTAAGTCAGGTGTTATTACTGGTCTTCCAGATGCATATGGACGTGGACGTATTATCGGTGATTATCGCCGCGTAGCATTATATGGTATAGATCGTTTAATTGAAGCGAAAAAAGCTGATTTTAATTTAACTGGTGGTGTAATGAGCGAAGAGACAATGCGCTTACGCGAAGAATTATCTGAGCAAATGCGTGCACTTCAAGAGTTAAAACAGATGGCTGCTTCTCATGGATTCGATATTTCTAAGCCAGCTACAAATGCACAAGAGGCTTTCCAATGGTTATACTTTGCTTATCTTGCAGCAATTAAAGAGCAAAACGGGGCAGCAATGAGTCTTGGACGTACATCTACATTCCTAGATGTTTACATTGAAAGAGATTTAGCAAATGGTACTTTAACAGAAGAAGCAGCACAAGAAATTGTGGATCACTTCATTATGAAATTACGTCTTGTGAAATTCGCAAGAACACCTGATTATAATGAGCTATTCTCTGGTGATCCAACTTGGGTAACTGAATCTATCGGTGGTATGGCGTTAGACGGTCGTCCGTTAGTAACAAAAAACTCATTCCGTTTCTTGCATACATTAGATAATTTAGGACCAGCTCCAGAACCAAACTTAACAGTTCTTTGGTCTAAACAATTACCAGAGAACTTTAAAAACTACTGTGCGAAAATGTCTATTAAAACATCAGCAATTCAATATGAAAATGATGACATTATGCGTCCTGATTACGGCGATGACTACGGTATTGCTTGTTGTGTATCAGCAATGAGAATTGGTAAACAAATGCAGTTCTTCGGAGCGCGTGCAAACTTAGCGAAAGCATTACTATATGCGATTAACGGCGGTAAAGATGAAAAATCGAAAGCGCAAGTTGGTCCTGAGTATGCACCAATTGCTTCTGAAGTATTAGATTATGAAGAGGTTATGCATAAGTTTGATATGACAATGGAATGGTTAGCGGGTCTATATTTAAACACATTAAATGTTATCCACTACATGCACGATAAATATAGCTACGAACGTATTGAAATGGCGCTTCATGATACAAATGTTCTTCGTACAATGGCAACAGGTATCGCAGGATTGTCTGTAGTAGCGGACTCATTAAGTGCAATTAAATACGCAAAAGTAAAACCAATTCGTGATGAAAATGGTATTGCAGTTGACTTTGAAATTGAAGGAGATTTCCCTAAATACGGTAACAATGATGACCGTGTAGATGAGATCGCTGTAAATCTTGTGAAAGCATTTATGAATAAACTTCGTAAGCATAAAACATACAGAAATTCTGTTCATACAATGTCAATCTTAACAATTACATCTAACGTCGTATACGGTAAGAAAACTGGTAATACTCCAGATGGCCGTCGTACTGGAGAACCATTTGCACCGGGTGCAAACCCAATGCATGGACGTGATACAAAAGGTGCATTAGCGTCACTATTATCTGTAGCTAAATTACCATATGAAGATGCACAAGATGGTATTTCTAATACATTCTCTATCATTCCAAAAGCACTTGGTAAAGAAGATGATGTACAAGTACGCAACTTAGTATCTATGCTTGATGGATATGCAATAAAAGAAGGACATCACTTAAATATTAACGTATTTAATCGTGAAACATTAATGGATGCAATGGAGCATCCTGAAAAATATCCACAATTAACAATTCGTGTATCTGGTTACGCTGTTAACTTTATTAAATTAACTCGTGAACAACAAATTGATGTAATTAACCGTACAATGCATGAAAGCATGTAAGTGAAAAAAGTGTCCCTTCGCTTTTAATATATAGCGGAGGGAGGCTGTTTCAATAAAGGAGGAAGTAACATGGTAAAAGGAAGAATACATTCTGTAGAGTCTTGTGGTACTGTTGATGGCCCAGGGATTCGTTATGTCATATTTACACAAGGGTGTTTATTACGTTGTCAATATTGTCATAATGCTGATACGTGGGAAATCGGTAAAGGTAAAGAAATAACAGTTGAAGAAGTGATGCAGGATGTGACATGTTACCTTCCATTTATTGAAGCTTCTGGAGGCGGTATAACGGTTAGCGGTGGAGAGCCACTATTACAGCTAGACTTCTTAACCCAGTTGTTTAAAAAATGTAAAGAAGCTGGTATCCATACAACGATCGATTCTTCTGGCGGTTGTTATTCTGAAGAGCCAGAATTCCAAAATAAGCTAGATATTTTAATGGACTATACAGATTTAGTTTTATTGGATTTGAAGCATATTGATTCAAAGAAACATCGTAAATTAACAGGGAAACCAAATGAACACATTTTACAATTTGCTCGTTATTTATCGGATAAAAAGAAACCAATTTGGGTAAGACATGTATTGGTCCCTGGTGTTACCGATGGTGAAGAGGATCTGCAAAAATTATCAAGCTTTATTCAAAGTCTATCGAATGTTAAGAAAGTGGAAGTGTTACCATACCATAAACTCGGTGTTTATAAATGGGAGGCACTTGGACATAAGTATCCACTTGCGGATGTGAATCCACCGACAGAAGAAAATGTTGAGCATGCGAAACATATTTTAAAAGCAGTCTAATCCAAATATTGGATTAGACTTTTTGTTTCTTTATCCCTCTATTTGTGGACAGTAAACGCCCACTGATTATTAGCCTTCACTTTATAATAAAATCTAGAGTATATATTCAGAACAGAGTATACTGAAGAAAGAATATCCATATTTTTGTAAAGAATAAGCGGAGAAATTTACATAATTGTAAAGGGAAATCAAAATAGTAAAAAGAATTAAGAAGTAAAAGAGTGAGTATCATGGAATATAGAACATTTGTAAGTTATTGCGAAAGCTCTTATAGGAAAGTATAATGTAAAGATATGAGCACAGATAGGATTAAGGGGTCAATCTTATATGCTTTGCATATCCACGACAGGTACATAGCTAACAGGGGAATATTGGAATCCGAGTATGTAATGTTTAAGGAAAATGTTTTTCCTATTGTCGTATATGCAATATGGAGAAACAAAAAGCTAGGAGTGGATTTGTTTGATAAAAAACCCCAAGGTTTTAATATTAACTGCACATTACGGTAACGGTCATGTGCAAGTAGCGAAAACATTAGAACAAACCTTTCGCCAAAAAGGAATCAAAGATGTAATTGTATGCGACTTGTTTGGAGAATCACATCCAGTTATAACCGATATTACAAAATATTTATATTTAAAAAGCTATACGATAGGAAAAGAATTATATCGTTTGTTTTATTATGGTGTAGAGAAAATTTATGATAAAAAAATAGCATCGTGGTATGCGAATTTTGGAAGGAAGCGTTTGAAGTCGCTATTAGAGGTAGAGAAACCGGATATTGTTATTAATACCTTTCCAATCATCGCTGTACCAGAATTGAAAAAGCAAATAGGTATTTCTATTCCTGTTTATAACGTATTAACAGATTTTTGCGTTCATAAAATATGGATCCATCGAGAAGTAGATCGTTATTTTGTAGCAACCGATCATGTGAAAAAAGTGATGGTTGATATTGGTGTGCCTGCAGAGCAAATTGTTGAAACCGGGATTCCGATTCGTAGTAGTTTTGAGCTAAAGATAAATCCAGAAATTATATATAATAAATATCAGTTATGTAAGGATAAAAAGATTTTACTAATTGTAGCAGGTGCTCATGGTGTGCTAGGAAGTGTAAAAGAACTATGCCAGTCATTTATGTCAGTACCAAACTTACAAGTAGTTGTCGTTTGTGGGAAAAATGAAGCTTTAAAGCAGGAATTATTGGGGCTGCAGGAGCAAAGTTCTGATGCTTTAAAAGTATTTGGTTATGTTGAAAACATTGATGAGTTATTCCGTGTTACTTCTTGTATGATTACGAAGCCAGGTGGCATTACATTAAGCGAAGCAGCAGCATTACAAGTACCTGTCATTTTATATAAGCCTGTCCCAGGACAAGAAAATGAAAATGCGTTGTATTTTGAAAGAAAAGGTGCTGCAGTTGTAATCCGTGATGATAGTGAAGTTTTTGCAAAAACAGAGACGTTATTGCAAGATGATATAAAGCTTCTCCAAATGAAAGAAGCGATGAAAAGTATTTATCGTCCTGAACCAGCTGGTCATATTGTGGATGCAATTTTGGCAGAAAATCATGCAGAGCCGAGTCGTATACCTATTAAATCACCAGCTCTTGCCGAATCTTTTACTTAATATGAAACCCCTCTTTTAAACTTTTAAAGAGGGTTTTTTTATTATTGTAACAAAAGTAAGCGTGAATTATTAACTTATCCACAAAGGATTGCGCTTTCATTAGACAGTAAAATCGGAATATTAACAACTATATCCACATAATCCACAATTTTTAGAAAATTATCCACAATTCGCGCGTTTGGTGTTCATTTAAATGAATGAATTCGCAAAAGGTTTTTGGAATTTATGCACAATTCTATGGGTTTTGTGGATAAAGTTGTCCACAAAAAAGGTTCCTTATTTATAAGGAACCTTTTTTGCCAATCCATTGGAAAATCTTATGCAATGAAACTGAATAATTAGGGGGGAAAACCTTCTAATTATTCAGTTTCACTTTAAATACTTTTTGAGCGATATCCCGCTGCACGATCTGCTTTTCGAAATTCTCGTTGATAAAGAACTTCTTGTGTACTAGATAATGTGTTTTTTGCTTTGTCACGTTTCTTTTTATCCATTACAAATCACCTCGTGTCTTAAAGTCACTATCTATCGTTTCCAAAGACATGGGGTGATATACATATATGTCAAACTAGTATTGAATAATTATCATTTCAAAAAATTTAGACTATGCTTCTTTTAATTGATGAGCATCTTGGAATGTTGTATCTCGCATTGTAGCAAGTGTATATTGATCTTTTGGAATTTCATATAGGTTATATACTTCTTCATTTGCGTTAATTTCATCATAAACGGCTTTTCTTGTTTCATTTGCTAGATTTACATATTGTAGTTTTTCGGCAGCTTTAATAGAACGAATATTTATTTTGCGAATACGCATAAAAATTGTTTCAATATCTAATTCATAGAAAAGTTCACTAAAAAATGAATCTTTCGCCAATTTATTATAGCCTTTGCCATGGTACGGTTTTCCAAGCCATGTTCCAAGAAATCCGGCTTTTTCTTGCACATCAAATAAAGTAATTGTTCCGATAGGGTTACCCCATTCATCTAAAATTGTGCGTGAAATTAATTCCCCACGCTCTTCAGCTTCAATCGTTTGTTTCGTTAAAAATAAATATTCCTCATAAGAATAAGCCTTTTGACGCACAAAAGGGAAGACAGCTGGATCCACCATTAATTCGTATAGAACGTGGCTGTCGTGTAAGTCGCGTTTTTTCAACACACTAACTCCTCCTCACACGAGGGTAGCATGACGAAAAAGCACCCCACCCTCGAAATTTTTATATCAATCTTTAAAAAATTTCGGGGTGGGAATCGAACCCACTAGAACCAGTTTATAACGCTGGTGGCGCACCATTTGCCTTCCCCATTCATCAATTTGAAAATGATAATCACGACACAAATTGATTATGGTTTCATTCAGTTTATAATCGTATAATACTTTATCTAGTCAAAAAAATAAACTAGTTTTTTTTATTTTTTTTGTAAATTATTTTCCCATCAATCATAGTTAGTACAGGCTTGGCTAAATAATGGAAAGGATGATGTGTCCATAGCACGAGATCTGCGTCTTTTCCAACCTCAATGCTTCCAATTCTATCCTCTAAACGTAAATTTCGCGCTGGAAATATAGTGATTCCTTCCAATGCAGTTTTCTCGTCTAATCCTTCCCTTACTGCGACAGCAGCACAAACATTTAAATATTGAATGGGGGTATAGGGATGATCTGTTGTTATAGAAACTTCCACTCCATTTTTTGATAATATATGGTAAGTATCCCATGTTTTGTTTTTTAGTTCGATTTTAGAACGGCGTGTAAGAGTGGGGCCAACTGAAACCTTCAAATTGTGTTTCGAAAGCTCTTCAACAATAAAGTGTCCTTCTGTACAATGTTCAAGACGTAAATCAAGATTGAATTCTGTTGCAAAGCGTAGAGCAGAAGTAATATCATCTGCGCGGTGAGCGTGGATACGTACTGGTATTTCCCGGCGAAGTGCTTTTAAAATGGGAAGCATTCGAAAATCAGCTTCATGTCCATAGTGTTGTGCTTCGTAGAATGATTCTCGAAGTAAACCCATAATACCCATACGTGTAATTGATTCTTTTGTTCCGTTACTATGAACTTTTTTAGGGTTTTCTCCAAAGGCAATTTTTAAACCAGCAGGTTCTTGAATAATCATATGATCAATACAAGTTCCAGCAGTTTTTATTACACAAGTAGTACCCCCGATAATATTTTGACTCCCAGGCATAACATGAACAGTTGTAATACCATTTTGTACAGCATCTTGAAATGCAATATCAAAAGGATGGATTCCGTCTAAAGAACGGATATGTGGTGTTGAAACTTCAGAGGTTTCATTTGCATCATTTCCAGCCCAACCAGTGCCTTCATCATAGAGACCAAGGTGAGTATGGACATCAATAAATCCAGGTAAGAGATGAAGAGCTCGCGCATCTATAACGGTCATATCTTGAGTAGGCTGAATAGCAGGTTTGACCTCAGCAATTCGTTCGCCTATAACGAGTACATCACCTTGGAACTTTGGAGATGTAATAGGGTACACAATGGCTTGTTTGAGCAATATTTTCATAGGTACCTCATTTCTGTTACTTTACAATGTTAATGGAATTTCAGAAAAAGTAACTGAAAGGTTATTTGTGTAGTAATGCTCTGGATCCTAGACCCCTTGTAAAACTGTGTTTTAGAAGTACTACATTGTATGCGAAAGTATATTTTGTAATGCATGGTTTACTGTCGGAAATGTGTATTGGTACCCATGTTCAATTGCTTTAATAGGTAATACATGTTGCCCTTCCAGTACAAGTATACTCATCTCACCCAATAAAGCGTGAAGCATAAATGAAGGGACAGGTAACCAATGAGGCTTTCCCATTATAGTTGCAATGGTTTCTCCAAATTCCTTCATTTTTATAGGGAGTGGGGCTGTAATATTAAGAGGACCATCAATTTCTTCTTTGTGTATGATGAAATCAATCATGCGAACGACATCGTCTATATGAATCCATGATAACCATTGGTTTCCAGATCCAATTGTACCTCCGATATAGAATCGATAGGGAAGTAGCATTTTTGGAAGGGCTCCTCCGTCTGCACCTAATACGACTCCGAATCTTGAGTAGATTGTTCTTATTCCAAGAGAACGTGCTTTAGATGCTTCTTGCTCCCATAAAAATACTGTTTCTGCTAAAAAGTCATTTCCTAGAATTTCTTGCTGCTCGGTAAAAGACTCTGTTTCAGATGTTCCATAGTATCCGATAGCGCTTGCGTTAATAAATGTGTGTGGTTTTGTACCAAGTGCTTGCAATTGTTTAATGAGTCCTTTTGTTGTTTGAATTCTACTGTTTAAAATTGCTGCTTTTTGTTTCTTTGTCCATCTACTATTAATAGACTCTCCAGCTAGATTAATAACTACATCGATAGAAGAGAGGGGGAAGGTCTGTAAATCCGGTGTCCATTGTAAGTATTGAAGGTTAGTGTGTGAAGTTTCAGCAGTTTTTTTTCGAGTCAGAATGTAAACAGTATATCCTTTTTGAATAAAAAAAGTAGAAAGGTATTTACCGATAAAACCGGTGCCACCAGAAATTGCGATTTTCACAATCATTTCCTCCTCATTATATATATTCTTGAAAAACAAAAATGTTCCTCGACTATGTTAAAATAATAGAGAGGTGAGAGTATGGCTGTCATTACAAAAATAGAAGTACAAAAACGATCAAAAGAACGATTTAATATTTATATTGATAAAGGTCAAGGTGAAGAATACGGATTTAGTGTGGATCAAGTAATCTTAATGAAACATGGATTACAAAAAGGGTTAGAAATTGATGAAGTAGCGTTAGGCAATATTTTGTACAACGAAGAGGTACAAAAAGCATATTTACAAGCAATCTCCTATTTATCCTATCAAATGAGAACGAAACAAGAAATAGAAGATTTTTTACGGAAAAAAGAAGTGGGACAGGCCGTCATCTCTGAAGTCGTTTCGAAATTATTACATGATCGATATATTAATGATAAAGAGTACGCCATTTTATATACGCGAACGCAAAGTAATGTGAATCGAAAGGGTCCAACTGTTATAAAAAGAGAGTTATTAAATAAAGGTGTTCAGGATCTAATCATTACACATAGTTTACAAGAGTATCCAAAGGAGAAGCAAATTGAAAATGCTTTGGTTCTTATAGAAAAGAAGAAAAAATCTTATCAAAAGCATTCATTTTTACAGATGAAGCTAAAGTTAGACGAAATGCTTGTTCGTAAAGGGTATCCTAGAGATGTGATTCAAATTTGTCTTGAAGAATTGAAAGACGAAAAAGATGACGAACAGCAACAAGAAGCGTTACACTATCATGGGAATAAATATTATGAGAAATATAAGAAGTATGATGGATGGACATTCGTAAATAAGATGAAACAAGCGTTATATCGAAAAGGATTCTCTATTGATGAGATAGAGATATTTTTACAAATGAAACGTGAAGAGGGATGAGGGGAATAATAAGATGAATATGCCAAAACGCTACAGTGAAATGACACCGCATGAGCTTAGGGAAGAAATTGGGGCTTTGAAGGAGCAAGCAGTAAAGGCTGAGCAACTTGGAATTGTAAATGAGTTCGATGTATTAATGAGAAAGATGGCCATGGCCCGTGCTTACATGACTGATATAAACAAATTCCATATTGGTGAGACATATGAATTAGTAGAAGAACCTGGTGTAGTATTTAAAATCACGTATTTCAATGGGGTATTTGCTTGGGGTTATAAGCAAAATGATAATGAAGAGATTGGGATACCAATTTCCTTGCTACAGGAAAAATAAAAACCAGAGAGCGAATATCTCTCTGGTTTTCATCTTTGGTAGGCGTTAAAGGAGATAGGAGATTCTAAAATTGGCGTTTTTTACATTCATTCGCCAGTATAATGAGAGACTGGGTTTGCTGCGTCTGTCCGTTAACTTGCGCTTTCGCATGTTTCGGACGAGTCCACGTATGGTTAAATAATTCAGAACGACTATCTAAACGATCACGGTAGCTCATCTTTATCACCTCGTGTAGGAAGTTAATTTTTTAGGTTGTACCTGTACTACTCTTCCTGCTGATTTGCAGCACGCATACGTTCTTGTGGGTGCGTGTTAATTGTGCCGTTAGGTCGTTTCGAAGCGAAGCGTGATTTCGCTTTCGGCTGACCATCGATTTTGCTGTTGTTTTTTGACTCAGACCAAAATTCGGCTTGTTTACCCATTGCGAACGCCCTCCTCATCATCAGTTGATACCTCTTTAAGAAGTATCACTTATAGAATGTGCAAAATAGAAGAAACTATCCTTTAGAAATGAAGGGATAAATAGGTAAAAGGAGACTAGAACATGAATGATATTCACGAAACATTAACGAAAGAACTATTAGACAAAAATGACAAACTTTCTTACGCACAAGCTCGTGCGTGGGTTGAACTACTGTGGGAAGACTTTCAAACAACTTATGCGAAATCAGGTCGTTATCAAGGTGATGAAATGACTGAGCAAGTAGTACGAACATGGATTAATAATCATGGAGGGCGCCTTCATGAAATGCGTACAAATAATCCGAAGTATAGCCATTTAATCAATCAAGAAGATCATTTGAAACATTAAAAAAAGCGACTTAAGTCGCTTTTTTTAATGTGGAAGCAATTCTAATTTCTTTCGAAGTTTTTCTTCGCTGAAAATCCATCCCGTATATGAACTAATAATATTTAAATTTTGATCGAGCTGAACGATTGCGACGAATGGATAATAATCTTTGCTTCGATACCGCAAATCAATGAACCGAACTTCATAATAGTTATCATAATCGAAAATATCCCAGCGATATACAGGTGAAAAAGATAAGAAAGCAGATATATTTTCATCTCTCACAGCAGCCTGCATAATGGCAGTATTCGGGAACGGTACGCGATCAAATTTATCGTATACAAGGATGTTACCGCGGTGCCATCTTGCGACGTAGTAATGTTCCGTTGTAACGACGGCTAAATGATAATGATAAAATTTGTAAGAAGGAGAAATAATTACTTTCTCTACATTTTTGAAACGTTTGTATACTACACTTTTAATATTTCGATGCATCATAACGCGGCCGATGTAGTAAACAAACATTAATATATACGCTGCTAAAGCAGTATATCCTTTATGTGATCCGACAAGCATACAAGCAATCGCAAGTATATGGATAAAGAAAATGACAGTATCGAAAGTATTAATTATGCCAAGTGCTACCCATTTTTTGGTGAAGGGCCTTAATGCTTGTGTACCATAGGCATTGAAAATATCCACAAAGACATGAAGAAAGACGGCAATAAATGACCAAAGTAGTAGATGCAAATATGGAGCGTCTGAAAAGAAGGCGAACGAGATGCCACTTATAAGGAATGACCAAAGAATTACTGCAGGAATGGAATGAGTAATCCCGCGATGATTTCTTATATATTTAGCGTTATTACGCAATTTTAAAACTGTATCGATATCAGGAATATTGGAACCAGCAATTGTTGCAAGCATCACTGCTTGAGGCCCAATATCACTTTGTGCTATGGTTGGATCTAATGTTGCCAAACTGCCTAGAGTAACGCCCATAACAAGGTGAGTGGCTGTGTCCATAGAAATCCACCTCCGTTTTTTATTAATGTAACTCTTTTTATTCGATACCTCAAGTCCTTTGCCTTCTATTTCCTATGTCATCTTACTTAAATTTTTTCCTAAAATCTTTATAATAGTACGTATATGCAAAAAAATGAGGGGGATCAAGTTTGACACTTGAAATATTAAATAAGTTTAACATAGAGCAGTTTCAAAATGATTTAATTGGTTGGTTTGAAAAAGAACAACGTGATTTACCGTGGCGAAAAAATAAAGATCCATACCGTGTTTGGGTTTCGGAAATTATGTTACAGCAAACAAGGGTGGAAGCTGTAAAACCATATTACGCAAATTTTATGGGGAAGTTTCCTACACTTGAAGCGTTAGCAAATGCCGATGATGAAGAAGTATTAAAAGCATGGGAAGGCTTAGGATATTATTCTAGAGCGCGAAATTTACACACGGCTGTAAAAGAGGTAAAAGAAGTATATGGCGGGATAGTACCGAGTGATGTAAAGAAAATCGAAAAACTAAAAGGAGTGGGACCATATACAAAAGGTGCCATTTTAAGCATTGCATACGGTATACCAGAGCCGGCGGTTGATGGAAACGTTATGCGTGTATTATCTCGTATTTTATCAGTATGGGATGACATTGCAAAACCCAAAACTAGAAAAGTGTTTGAAGAGATTGTGCGTGAAATTATTTCGGCTAAAAATCCATCTTATTTTAATCAAGGTTTGATGGAATTAGGAGCATTAATTTGTATACCGAAAAATCCATCTTGCTTACTTTGCCCTGTACGTGAACATTGCCGAGGATATGCTGAAGGCGTTCAAAAGGAGTTACCAGTAAAAAGTAAAGCGAAGGCTCCTACGATGGTACCGATTGTTGCAGGGGTACTTCAAACGGAAGATGGTCGTTACGTCATTAATAAACGTCCAAGTACCGGATTATTAGCTAACATGTGGGAGTTTCCGAATGCCGAACTTGGCGAAGGGATTCGGAATCAGAAGGAACAGCTTACAGATTATATGAAAGAAAAATTTGAGCTTTCGATTTCTATTGAAGAATACGCAATGAATGTGCAACATACGTTTACACATCGCACTTGGGATATATTCGTATTTTACGGAAAAGTAACCGGTGATATTGTTGAAACAGATACATTGAAATTTGTATCAAAAGAAGCATTCGAACAGTTACCTTTCTCTAAATCACATCGTACAATTTACGAAAATTGTGTGGAGAAAATTACAATGCAATAAATGAAAAAAACGTGTTCTAGAACTTTGGAACACGTTTTTTTATTGGGAGAAATTTGTATTTCGAGGCTAAAAATCGATGCTTTTATAATCCGCCACGTGATTCGATTTCTTTCACAATTTCTTTATAAATCGTTTGTCCCTCTACATTTAGATAAGGCATAATTTGCTGAAATGAATGATGAAAATGAGCTAATTCATCCTTGTTCCATTCATTTTTGGAAATCATAGTTAGCTCAGTCATATCACGTCCAGTATACATATTCCCACCTCCATCATATGTAGTTTGAATGAGTGATAAGAGATATATTCGTGAATTTTTTTAAAGAAAATTAAGGATAACTTCTAAGTGAATGGGTTACATTATTGATTGTGGAGGTGAGAAAGATGAGTAAAAAACAACAAGGTTATAATAAGGCAACTTCTGGTGCTAGCATTCAAAGTACAAATGCTAGCTATGGTACAGAGTTTGCAACTGAAACGAATGTACAAGCAGTAAAACAAGCGAACGCACAATCAGAGGCACAGAAAGCACAAGCTTCTGCTGCTCAAAGTGCAAATGCTAGTTATGGTACAGAGTTTGCAACTGAAACAGATGTGCATGCAGTGAAAAAACAAAATGCACAATCAGCTGCAAAACAATCACAATCTTCTAGCTCAAATCAGTAATGAAAGAAAAACACTTCTCCGTTCGAGAGAAGTGTTTTCTATGTGTGCAGGAGTCATTGTAATGAAAATAAAGGGAACGACATAACTTCTAATAAGTCAACAAATGTAGTCAAAGGAGAAAGAAGTGCGCGATTAGAAATATGTAATAGGAATTATAACTAGCGAATGAATTTAAAAGGGGGTAAGTGATGAACGATTTTGATAAGTTGGTAGGAGAGCAGTTGGAAACGATGGATGAGCTTTTAAAGTTACAATCGCATTTAGAGAAGTATCAGCAAATTGAAATGAGTGAAAGGGATACGTGCGATAAAAAAGAATTGCATTTTATCCGTCAAGAAATATATAGAACAGAAATAGCATTAAAACTTTTACATGAAAAATTTGAACAGCAAACGAATAATGTGATTCAATCTTTTGAAACCGAAAAAATAATTTCAAATTAAGGGTGAGATATGTTGTTGATTTTAGGTGAAAAGTCCTTTCTTAAACAGAGGTGAGGGGGCTTTTCTTTTTGTTATATCTTCGCTTGATCTTCTAAAATACGTATTGCTAATTCATAGAAAATGTTCCTTCGTTAAAAGGGTTAGTGATGTGGTATTCAATAATACAAACTTCATTATATTCCTCATGAAAACAAGTGTCCTATCGCTTTAGTTTTAAAATTTTGACAAAAAAGTTATAATAGAAAAAAAGTGAATGCAGTTCAAGGGGTAGTTAAGACAACTTAAGAAAAGCATTTGCGGTTGAAAGAAGGGAGCATATATGGGATTTCCCAAAGAAGGAGAAAAGGTACAAATACATAGTTATAAACATAATGGCTCCATTCATAGAATGTGGGAAGAGACAACAATTTTAAAAGGGACGCAGAGCCTTGTGATCGGAGCAAATGATCGTACAGTAGTTACGGAATCAGATGGTCGAACATGGGTTACTCGCGAACCTGCGATTTGTTACTTCCATGCTAATTATTGGTTTAATGTGATTGGAATGCTGAGAGAAGAAGGAGTATATTATTATTGTAATTTAAGTTCTCCTTTTGCATATGACTCTGAAGCATTAAAGTATATTGATTACGACTTAGACATAAAAGTGTATCCAGATATGACATATACACTTTTAGATGAAGATGAGTATGAAAAGCATAGTCAAATCATGCAGTATCCACCTGTTATTGATACAATTTTAAAACGAAATGTAGCACATTTAACACAGTGGATTCATCAAAGAAAAGGTCCATTTGCACCGGATTTCGTAGATATGTGGTACGAAAGATATTTAATGTACAGAAATTAAAACAAACCTGCAGGGGATTTCCCGGCAGGTTTGTCCTATTAGAGGGGGGATTATGTGCAAGGTATAAAAAGATATTTACAATTTGTTAAACCATATCGATGGCTCATTGCTATTACAATTATTATTGGTCTTGTTAAGTTCGGTATCCCGCTTATTATGCCATGGTTATTAAAGTATATTATTGATGATGTTATTCAAGGCACAGGCTCACTTCAAGAAAAAACGTCGCAATTAATAACCGCAATTGGGATTGCTTTTTTTATCTTTGCGATATTAAGACCACCGATAGAATATTATCGTCAATATTTTGCGCAGCGCATTGCCAATACAATACTATACGATTTACGAAAATATATTTTTGGGCACTTGCAAAAATTGAGTTTACGTTATTATTCGAACACAAAAACAGGGGAGCTTATTTCACGTGTAATCCATGATGTAGAACAAACGAAGGACTTTGTAATTACCGGTCTTATGAATGTCTGGTTAGATACTGCAACAATTGCTATTGCTATTATCGTTATGTTTTCGATGAATATAAAATTAACCTTTGTTGCTTTATTAATCTTACCTATTTATGTAGTTGCAGTGAAATATTTTTTCGGGCGCCTTCGAAAACTGACGAAAGAGCGCTCACAAGCGTTAGCAACTATGCAAGGGTATTTACATGAACGTATTCAAGGGATGCAAGTGACACGTAGTTTTGCATTAGAAGAATATGAAAGAGGACAGTTTGAAAAGAGGAATAATGAATTTTTAACGAAAGCACTAACTCATACGAGTTGGACGGCGAGAACGTTTTCGGCAGTGAATACGTTAACGGATTTAGGGCCATTACTTGTTATTGGTTTTGCGGCGTATGAGGTAATTCAAGGATCGTTAACATTGGGTACTATGGTTGCTTTTGTTGGATATATGGATAGTTTATATAGTCCGCTTCGTCGCCTTGTTAATTCATCTACAACATTAACACAGTCTTTCGCCTCGATGGATCGAGTGTTTGAATTGTTGGATGAAAAATACGATATTGTTAATGTGCCAAATGCGGTGCAAACGAAAAGGTTAGATGGAGAAGTTATATTTGATAATGTTTCTTTTCGTTATAATGCGGATGAAAAAGAAATATTGCATAATCTGTCATTAACTATGCGGCCAGGAGAGAAGGTTGCGCTTGTAGGGGCAAGTGGTGGAGGAAAGTCATCTCTTGCTAGTTTAATTCCGCGTTTTTATGATGTTTCTGAAGGAGCAGTGTATATAGACGGGATAGATGTAAGAAAGTACAATATGAGAAATTTGCGTAGTCATATTGGAATTGTGCTACAAGATAATTTATTATTTAGCGATACAATCGGGGCTAATATTTTATATGGTAATCCGAAAGCTACAGAGGCGGAAGTGATTTCAGCTGCCAAAGCTGCGCAAATTCATAATTTTATTACAGAGTTGCCAGACGGCTATGATACTGTCGTGGGGGAACGTGGTGTGAAATTATCGGGCGGGCAAAGACAACGTGTAGCGATTGCACGAGTGTTTCTAAAGAATCCGTCTTTACTTATATTAGACGAAGCAACTTCCGCTTTAGATTTAGAAAATGAACGATATATTCAAGAGGCACTGCAAACGTTAGCGGCAGATCGGACAACAATTATCATTGCACACCGATTAGCGACAATCACGCATGTCGATACAATTATTTATGTTGAAGATGGTGAAATAAAAGAAACGGGTTCTCATGAAGAGTTAATGAAAAACAGAGGATTTTATTACAATCTATATCAACTTCAGCATATAACAGAAACAGCTCCTTTAGCATAAAAGGAGCTGTTTTTTATTCGTCTTCTTTTTTATCTTCGATTTGGAGTTCACTCTCTGGTTTATGGTATGTGTAGAAGCTATCCACAAGTAAATCTAAATGCTCTACTTCCTCACTGTAGTTAATAATTGAAGAAATAAGAGGGAAGAGGTGTAACCATATTTTATATGCTTCCTCATCGTCCTTATTTTGATAATCCATAAAGATATCAATCAATTCTTGTTTACCTGTTTCAACTTCATCAAGCATCTCAACGGATTGTTGTTTCTTTGCTTTACCAATAAATTTTAATAAAACTTGTTCGTGATAATGCGTTAATGAATCAAGTTCGTTTTGAATAGATTCCTGAAACTCTTCTGGCATATAGCGCAGTTCATTTTCAGTACGATGTAATGACTTTAACGTGCTTAAAGCGCGGCTTGTTGTCGCTAACATTTGTCTGAATAAAACGAGCTTACGAATTTTTGCGAATTGTATTTTCTTCGTGTAACTTCTTTCTTCTTTATACAGCAAATAGTAATGATTTAGTTTAATCATTTTTTCTTTCATGCGATCAATATCGGTTTTTAGCGTTGTAAAATCAGAAGCTTGCCTACTGTTCATACGAATCCATTTAACAATTTCTTCTGTATTATCAACGATGCGATGGTAAAGTTTTGTTTCATATTTTGGCGGCATAAATACTAAATTTACAAGCGAAGCCGCAATAATTCCAATCATAATCGTCGCGAATCGAAGTAAGGCAAAATTAAAGAAATCTTCGCCTTGATACTCCATAATGGCGATAACTGTTACTAAAGCGATTGATATTGTGTTTTCTAAGCGTAATTGTAAAGTAAGAGCAATTACTAATATACACGTTAATCCAATAATAAAAGGATTATGTCCAAAAGCAGTAGCAAATACGATAGCGAATACCGCACCAATTACGTTTGCTTGAATTTGCTCAAGAGCTGTTAAATACGAGCGGTATACAGACGGTTGAACAGCAAAGATAGCTGAGATTCCCGCAAATACTGGACTCGGTAATTGAAGTAAAATACAAGCAAATAAAGCTAATGTAATGGCAATACCCGTTTTTAAAATGCGAGCACCAAGTTTCATACCCTTATTGATATCCTTTCTCTTGTCATAATGAATGTACAACATGATACTATACATTCATTACAATATGTTAGCAAGTGATATTTTAGTGACGTTAAAAAGAAATTAAGATTCATTTTATAATTTTTCCTAATTCTTTTTAAACATCAATTTTTAGTAAAAAAACCTGCTGAATTTCAGCAGGTTTCAAATTGTTACTATAGATTACTATGAGAAGTGTACTTCGTCAATTTTTTCTTGAAAATGAAAATTAGGCATATCACTCTGTTGAGATAGATGGGTCCGCCTGTTCTTTTTTCGGGATAATTTCATAGAAGTGAAGCTGGATATTATCTAATAAGGGTGTTAATAAAGCGACTTCTTCATATTGTTCATGCTCATTTAATACACGAATGTAGTCTAATAATAATTCATTTACATCTTGCAAACCATTTTTACTAATTGGCTGCAATGTTACATTTGCACCTTTAGCGATTCTTTGTTTTAGGGCTTGCTCTGTTAAACCTAAGTTTGGCTCATGACGTAAATAAACAACACCACCAGTCATGCCGGCACAAATCCATGGACCAGGATCTCCTAAAACAAGAGCACGACCATTTGTCATATATTCAAAAGCAAACCCTTTTATATTGGAATATGCGCCTATATTCCCTTGTTCTTTTTCACGGAGTGGTTTTGTAATTCTACCTCCAATTATCATGTCTGCCCCAGAAAGGCGAATGCCAGCACGAGCATCAGCGTTACCTTGCACGTATAATGCACCTTTTTGAGCGCCGTATCCAAATCCTTTTCCGACAGAACCGTTATAATATGTTCCATCTTTCCCTTTTGCTTTCGTTATATAAATGCCACCACCAAATGAAGTTTTCCCAATGCCGTCTTGCGCACCGCCATTTACGTGTATAAATAAGTTCTCGCTATTGTACGCGCCTAATCCGTTTCCAGGAACAGAACCGTTTGTATACTTTAATGTAAGTGGTTCAAGATGAGTGTTTTCATATAATTTACTACGAACACGATAACAGGATTCTAGACCGCCCATTACACGTTGCTCTACGCCGACGCTTACTAATTCTTTTGACTGGAGAGAATTAGTTGATTCAAATTGTTTTTCTTGTACAGATTCCGTTATTTTCACGGATGAATCTTCTATCGTTTGTATTAAGTTTCGTAAGTCTAATAAGTTCTGGCCTCGAGTTTGTTCTAATAAATCTGATCGCCCGACAATATCTTGTAAGTTTGTGTAACCGAGCTGCCCTGTTAAACGTTTTAGTTCTGTACCGAAAGTAGTGAATAGGTTTAATAGCCCGGCAACTGCGCTTTCTAATTCACGTGGAACGAAACGGCGCAGTCCATGTTCTTTTGCTTGAGCTTCAGATTCAATTTGTGTTGCAATTCCGACGTGGCACGTATCGAGATGACAACCACGGCAAGTTGTACAGCCAATGGCAATCATTGATAATGTACCAAATCCAATCCGGTTTGCTCCAAGGAGCATGATTTTTAAGGCATCATTTACGCTTCGGATACCACCGTCTGCCCAAATCTCTACTTTATGTCTCATATGTGCTTCTAATAGAGCGTTATGTGCAGCTTTAACACCGATTTCTACAGGAAGACCTACATGTTGCAATGCATGAATACGTGCAGCACCTGTTCCGCCATCAAACCCGCTAATGTTAATAAAATCAGCACCAGCTTTTGCAATACCGACAGCAATTGTTCCAATATTAGGAACGACAGGGACTTTTACAGCTACTTTTGCAAGATGATTAGCCGTTTTAATTTCTGTAATCATTTGGGCTAAGTCTTCAATTGAATAAATATCATGGTTGTTAGAAGGTGAAATTAAATCCGAACCAATTGTAGCATTACGTGCTTCAGCGATTTTGGCAGTTACTTTTGAGCCAGGCAAATGTCCACCTTCACCAGGCTTTGCTCCTTGACCAATTTTTATTTCAATTAAATTTGATGAATTTAGTAGTTCAGCGTTTACTCCAAATCGACCAGATGCAACTTGTTGTCCGCGTGTATTTGGGTATTTGCCAATCATATCTTTAATTTCGCCGCCTTCACCGTTCAAACTAATCATATTTAGCTGATCGGCAGCTTCTGCATATGCACGGAAGGCTATTTCATTTTGAGAACCGAATGACATGGAACTAATAATAAATGGTAAATCATGATTGTGAATGCCGATGGACACTTCTTCAGTTGGAATTACATGTTTTGTTTGTTTTGTTTGAATAAGGTGCCTGATTGCGATAGAGTTATTTTCTTCTAATTCACTTAACTTGTCGCGGTAATCATCATAAGAGTTTCCTTTGGCAACATCACCAATTGCTTTCCAAATCCGCGGGAATATATGAAATGATTTTCTCATTCTAACTTGTGGATTGTTATAATCAATCGCACGAATTTTTGCATCTTCAGCAAGTGATTCAAGTGAAAATGCTAAATCATTTGAACCGAAGAAATTTGTAATTTGTAATGTGTTTGCGATTTCCTCATGTAATCCAATAGAGGAGAAGAGGCGACCGTAACCGCGTAATTCATGAATTCCAATCGTTGAAATTACTTTCTCTAGTCCTTTATTAAGTGCGGTATACAAATTAGTAATTGGTGCTTTTGTTCCATCATTTACAGTTGCGAATAATAAATATGGATTAATACCGTCTGCCCCTAATCCGTATAGTGTGACGATATCGTGTAAGGAGCGAAGGGCACCAGAACGTATAACGAGAGAGCATTTCCGGCGTAAATTATTTTCAGTTAATGCTTGATGTACTTTAGCGGTAACTAAATGTGGATCAATCCATAATAGTTCATTTTGATGAGAGTTAGCGTCATCTAATAATAGTAGGGAAGCCCCATTTTTAACGGCTACTATCGCCTCGGAACTAATTCGATTTAACGCGCTTTGTAAAGTTTCTGATGGACTAAATGTAACAGAAATTGTAGAAACAGAGCTATGAGTGGTGAATAGCTGTATAAGTTGTTCGTACGTAATCGTCTGTAAGTCTGCCGCGATAGGCTGAGCTAAACTTCCTTCTAAAATAATTGGTGAAAGCATCTCGATTACAAATGGTTGTTTAGAGTTATCTAATAAACTTGGACGTTCTCCGAGTACGGTACGTGTGGAGAAGTGTTCGACTTCTCGATCACGATCGATGGCTGGATTTGTTACAACGGCTACACTTTCCTTAATGAAATCGGCAATATTTCGTCTATCTGTATCAAGTGCGGCAAGTGGTGAGTCATGCCCAAGTGAACGAATTGGTTCGACACCTTTTGTTGCCATCTGTTCAAGGAGCTGAATATGTTCTCGATCCCATCCGAAAGCAACGTATTGCTTCGTTTCAACTTGAACGGAATCACATAACCCTTGAATTTCTGTCGTTTCAGGGATAGATAAGTTTATATGATAGTTGGTAACATCGATTCGTTTCTTAAAACGGTTATATACTTCAATTTGATAATTGTCGTATTCATAGAGAATAAGCTCATCTTGTTCATTCCATTTTAGTCCAACTTTTTCTCCAGGAGCGAGTGGTTTCGGCTCTGCTACATACTCAGTTGGTGATACAACTCCAGGTTCAGAAGAGAAAATATAGGAGCTCTCTGTCTCTACTTTCCAAACTGGGCGCAATCCAAGAGAATCGACACTGAAAACAGCTTCATCTTTATAACGTGAAATGATGCCAGCTGGACCTTGAGCGAAATGCCCCCAAGCCTCACGTATATAAGTGTATAAGTTTTGTAAGTTTGTTTCGTAAAGTTTTATTTCATTAATAATTGGTGGAAATAATATATCCATTGCTTCAAATAAGCTGTAGTTATACTGAACGAGAAGGGTTTCTAAGGTGCGGTTTAAATCTTGGGAGTCACTTCCCCCTGCAGTAAGTGGTACATGAATCATTTCGGCTTGATCACGTAATTTGGCAATTGTATTAATTTCACCATTATGTCCGAGAATGCTAAATGGTTGTACACGAAAAAAATTAGATAATGTATTAGTAGAATAGCGATTATGTCCTAGTGTCATGGTTGAAGCGATAAGTGGGTGTTGTAAATCGTTGTAATAGGCAACAAGTGTATCTCCAGCACCTAGAACTTTATATACAACATGTTCATGACTTAATGAGGCAACATGAATTGCTTCATTTTCTTCGATTTTTATTGTTACAGAAAATAATGTTTGCTCAATATTTTTAACTTCATTTTCAGCGATAAGGGCAACTTGCCAAAATAAAGGTTCTTCTTGTTTACCAAGAGGACCGAGTGCATCTGAGTTTATTACATCATCATTTTCGAGAACAATTGTCAATTTTTCATTGTTTAGTTGCGTACGAATGTAATCTTTTAACTCAGCAATGTTTTCTTTTTTGTTTAGAAAAAAATGTCCAACGATAAAGTGGGGATGATCCACAATCGTTGGATTATATCCGCTACTTTTCAGTTTTTCATTCCAAAGTGCTTTTGGCATGTCGATATGAATTCCGATACCATCTCCTTCGCCATTAATGAAACCAGCTCTATGATTCATTTTGACGAGTGATTGTATACAAAGGTCGATGTTTTCTTTTGTAGGAATTCTTCGTTTTTTCATAACGGAAACGATTCCACACGCATCATGTTCTGCATTTTTATAATTCCGAAATAAAGACGGTGTCCATTTATTTTTTTTATTGAGCATCCGTCAATCCCCCCTCTGGAAAATGAATTTTGAATAATCTTACTATTTAAGGCGTAAGTAGCCTTGTATACAGGGATAGTAAGGATATAAAAGAATATAAAGCAGATAATTATGAATAATTATACTATTAATGAGGGATTTATGAAATAGAAAAAAGGAAAAAAGAAAGGTTGCTTTCTTTTTTCCTTTTAATTATAGGGGTTATTTATTGTCTGCTAAAGCAGCAAATGCTCTGCCGACAGCTTCAATTGTATATTCAATATCTTCTTTTGTATGTTCTGTTGTTAAGAACCATGCTTCATACTTAGAAGGTGCTAAATTAATACCTTCTTGAAGCATTAGCTTGAAGAATCTACCGAACATTTCCCCATCTGTATTTTTGGCTGCATCGTAATCTTCAATTGTATTTGTCGTGAAGTATACAGTTAATGCACCTTTTAGACGGTTTACTGTAATATCGATGTTATGTTTTGTAGCTTGTTCTAAAATTCCTTTTTCAAGCATTGCGCCAAGTGCATCTAATTTCTCGTATACGCCTTCTTGTTGAAGTACTTCAAGACATGCAATACCGGATGCCATAGAAGCAGGGTTCCCAGCCATTGTACCAGCTTGGTATGCAGGGCCGAGCGGAGCAACTTGTTCCATAATTTCTTTCTTACCACCGTAAGCGCCAATTGGAAGGCCACCGCCGATAACTTTACCAAGTGCTGTTAAGTCTGGTGTCACGCCAAGTAAGTCTTGAGCACCACCGTACATAAAGCGGAAAGCAGTAATAACTTCATCATAAATTACTAATGCGCCAGCTTCATGGACAAGCTCATTTACTTTCTCAAGGAATCCAGGTTTAGGCTCTACGATACCGAAGTTTCCAACGATTGGTTCTACAAGGATAGCTGCTACTTCATGTCCCCATTTATCTAAAGCTTCTTTTAACGTTTCTACATTATTAAAGGGAACGGTAATAACTTCTTGTGCAATACTTTGTGGCACACCAGCTGAATCAGGAGTTCCAAGAGTAGAAGGACCAGAGCCAGCTGCTACAAGTACCAAATCGGAATGACCGTGGTAACAACCAGCGAATTTCATAATTTTTGTGCGACCAGTGTAAGCGCGGGCAACACGAATGGTTGTCATAACGGATTCTGTACCAGAGTTTACGAAACGGACTTTATCTAATGCGGGCATTGCTTCTTTTAACATTTTTGCAAATTTTACTTCTAGTGCTGTTGGCGTTCCGTATAGTACACCATTTTCAGCAGCAGTTGTAATTGCTTTTGTTATATGCGGGTGAGCATGTCCAGTAATAATAGGACCGTATGCTGCTAAATAATCGATATATTTATTTCCATCTACATCCCAGAAATAAGCACCTTTTCCGCGTTCCATTGCAACCGGAGAACCGCCTCCAACTGCTTTGAAAGAACGGGAAGGACTGTTAACACCACCAACGATATGTTCTAAAGCTTCCTTATGTAACGCTTCTGATTTTGTGAAATTCACTTCAATTCATCTCCTTACAAAAATCTATGTATTATTCTAACATGTTTTTTGAAAAGACGTATTGTTTGTGATAGAAGGAGCAGTTGGGTAAACTATTCGTTGTGACATTTAGGAAGGGGGTCCGATTATGAAATCGGTAATTGAGGTACAAGGGTTACGTAAAGAGTTTACAGCCTATTCAAGTCGTCCGGGATTAAAGGGTGCATTTCGCGATTTATTAAATCGTAATTATAAAATAGTACCAGCAGTAAATGATGTTTCTTTTACTGTGAAGCAAGGTGAAATGGTCGGTTATATTGGTGAGAATGGTGCTGGTAAATCAACGACAATTAAAATGCTTACAGGGATTTTGACTCCGACATCAGGACAAATTACAGTGAATGGAATGAATCCGCACAAACAGAGAGAAGAATTTGTAAGAACAATTGGTGTCGTGTTTGGTCAGCGTTCACAGCTTTGGTGGGATATTGCTGTACAAGAATCATTTCGTTTGTTGAAGAAAGTGTACGGTGTATCAGACGCTCAGTATAAGGAACATATGGAACATGTTATTGAAACGTTAGATATCGGTCCTTTATTAGATAAACCGGTACGAAAATTATCTCTTGGTCAAAGAATGCGTTGTGAACTAGCAGCGGCGTTAATTCATAATCCGCCATTATTATTTTTAGATGAGCCAACAATTGGACTTGATGTTCTTGTGAAATTGAAAATACGAGAATTTTTAAAAGAGATGAATGAACGTTATAAAACAACAATTTTATTAACGACGCATGATATTACTGATATTGAAGCTTTATGTGAACGCGTTATCATGCTTGATGAAGGAAATATTATGTATGACGGTTCTTTAAATAATCTTCGTACGCAGTGGGGAGCAGAGAAGGAAATACATTTTCAATTTATTGCCCCAGTTTCATACCAGGAGTTATCAATGGTTATGCCAGATAGTCATGTTGCTTGGTCAAAGGCGAAAGAAGAAAACGCTTGGGTGGCAAAAATACCGAATGAAGAAGTTATCATTTCTATGTTGATTTCTAAAGTAGTACAGGCCTTTCAAATTAAAGATTTGAAAATTAACGAAGTGTCTACAGAGGAAATTATTCGTAACATTTATGAAGAAGGTATTATGCATGGGTAAGTATATTGAAATGATTCGAATTCGCTTTTTAATGATGCTCGCCTATCGTACAAATTATTACAGCGGGATTTTAATTTATACGATTAATATCGGTGCGTATTATTTTTTATGGCAAGCGATTTATAGCGGGAAAGAAAATATTGAAAGTTTATCTATTTCGCAAATGACTACGTATATTGCGATCGCATGGATGGCGCGTGCTTTTTATTTCAATAATATAGATAGAGAAATTGCGATGGAAATTCAAGAAGGACGTGTGGCGGTAGAGCTAATTCGTCCGTATAACTATTTAGGTATGAAAGTTATGCAAGGTCTTGGAGAAGGGATATTTCGTTTTGCTTTCTTTTCAATTCCAGGTATGGTTATGGTTACGTTATTATTTTCATTACAAATTACAACGAATTTTCAAACGTGGTTATATTTCTTCTTATCTTTAATATTTAGTTTTATCATTAATACACAAATAAATTTAATGACAGGAATGCTTACATTCTTCTTATTTAATAATAGTGGAATTATGTATGCGAAACGTGTTGTTATCGATTTATTTTCTGGTCTATTATTACCGATTAGTTTTTATCCGTTATGGGCCCAAAAAGCAATGGTGTTTTTACCGTTTCAAGCAATTAGTTATATTCCGAGTATGATTTTCTCTGAAGGTATACAAGGGAGTAAGTTATATGAAGCTTTATTATTTCAAATGATTTGGGCAATTATACTTATTATTCCAATTGTACTGATGTGGAAAACGGCGAGAAAACGTCTAATCGTACAAGGGGGATGATGAGATGATGTATATAAATTTATTTTTGCAATATGCAAGTCAATATATAAAAACAAAATTGGAGTATCGTGGCGATTTTATCGTCGGATTACTTTCAGATTTATCACTACAAGCTGTTAATTTAATCTTCATTCTTGTTGTGTTTGGACATACCCAAGCACTAAAAGGGTGGAGCCGAGAAGAAGTAATCTTTATTTACGGTTTCTTTTTAGTACCGTTTGCCATTTTTTCAGCTTTCTTTAATATATGGGACTTTAATGATCGTTACATTATTAAAGGAGAAATGGACCGTATATTAACGAGACCGATCCATAGTTTGTTTCAAATTATATTAGAAAGAATGGAACTCGAATCTTTAATTGGAGCGATTACAGGAATTATTGTAATGGGATATGCAGCAGTAGAATTACAGTTATCTTTTTACTGGTATGATTTCTTCTTATTCCTACTAATGGTAGGGGGAGGGGCGCTTGTGTATGGTGGGATATTTGTTACGCTTGCAAGCCTTGGGTTTTGGTCGGATGCGAAAAGTTCGATTATGCCGCTTATGTATAACATAGGGAATTATGGACGCTATCCTGTTGATATTTATAACCGTGTTATTCGCTTTGTTTTAACGTTTGTTTTACCGTTTGCATTTGTGGGGGTATATCCAGCAGCATACTTTTTAAGGAAAACAGAGTGGAATAGCTATGCTTTTGCGACACCATTTGTTGGTATTATCTGTTTTACTATTGCAATTACCCTTTGGAATCAAGGGGTCAAACGATATCGCGGTGCAGGAAATTAATTATAGAAGCTTGTTCGCTTCTAAGGGATAAATCAGCTATAGTCCTCATACATATAAAATGAGGTGGAGGACATGTTATGGGGATTTATTCTATTAATTGCAGCAATCGCTATTTTGAGAAGTGTCCAATTATTATGGAGTTCATATTCAGATTCTAGGCGTTTCTTTTCGCTGTATAATTTAGCCTCCTTATTTTTAATTTATACAACGGTACTGATTGCGTTTGGGTTAAGTTATGTTGTATTAGAAGAAATGGGTTTTGCAGTTTTGAAAGAAGATGGAGAAAGCTTGCATGCCCAATCTTTTCAACTTGTAGAAATTTGCTTGTATTTTAGCGCAGTTACTTTATTGTCCGTTGGGTACGGTGATATAGCTCCGATTGGAATAGGGAGATGGATTGCAATTGCAGAAGCACTAATTGGATATACATTACCGTTTGCTTTTGTAATGAGATCTGTAATAGAAAATGAAAAATAAGATAGCATTTGATATAGTAAAAGAAAAGAGTAGGAGTGATAACAATGATCACAGTAGGAGAAATGGCTCCAGAATTTACATTAGAGGGAAGTAACGGGGAACAAGTTCGCTTAGCTGATTTTCGTGGTAAAAATGTAGTTCTATATTTTTATCCGAAAGATATGACTCCAGGGTGTACAACTGAAGCATGTGATTTTCGAGATGCATATGGATTATTTCAAGAGAAAGATACAGTTATTCTTGGTGTAAGCCCTGATTCAGCGAACAGACATCTGAAATTTATTGAGAAGCATGAGCTTCCATTTGTACTTTTAGTAGATGAAGATCATAAGGTAGCAGAATTGTACGATGTTTGGAAATTGAAAAAGAACTTTGGGAAAGAATACATGGGAATCGAGCGTTCTACATTCCTTATTAATAAAGATGGTGAGCTTGTAAAAGAATGGCGTAAAGTGAAAGTGAAAGGACATATTGAGGATGTTCTTTCTTATATAAAGTAAATTCATTGTGGAGATAAAATATATAGAAGTAAGGCGAGTGTCTATACATATTTTATCGTCTTACATAAAGTGAAGTGTAGGGCATACCTCCTCAGATGATAGTATTCCAAGTGCGATTATGTCGCACTTTTTTTCTATGTAAATGTATAGAAAATGGGGAAAGATATATAAGAATAAGGCTATATACAAAAATAAACCACATACTTATAGTAGAAATATTGACGATTTATAAGAAAAGGAGTACACTCTTTATAAGAATTATAAAATAATAATCCGTATAGAATCGGGGTGCATGACGGTGGTCAAAGAAGAATTAAAAGAAGCGCTAGAAATGCTGAAAAATACGGGTGTACGCATTACTCCACAGCGTCATGCTATTTTAGAGTACCTTGTGGAATCTATGACGCACCCAACAGCGGATGACATTTATAAAGCATTAGAAGGTAAGTTTCCAAATATGAGTGTTGCAACTGTCTATAATAACTTACGTGTATTTAAAGAGGTTGGACTTGTAAAGGAATTAACTTATGGAGACGCTTCAAGTAGATTTGATTATGTTACAAGTCAACATTATCATGTGATTTGCGAAAAATGTGGTAAGATTGTTGATTTTCCTTATGGAGGTTTGGAACAGCTTGAAGAGGAAGCTGCGAAAACGACAGGCTTCGTTATTAATAGTCATCGCTTAGAAATTTATGGCGTTTGTCCAGAGTGTCATAAGGCGTAATATATAATAAAGAAAGAGGGTGACGATTACGTCACCCTCTTTCTTTATTATATGGAGATGAAAAAATACTGATCAAAGTGAAAACACGTGTTACCCTTTATAGCTTTTTTTATTGTACTTCTCATCAAATTCTTTTCCTTCTAAACTCGGATCGAGTGTTAAAGGTTGGTTGCAATGCATACATGCGTCGACACGACCGAGCATTTTTGTTGGCTTATTGCAGCTTGGACAAATAATTTGTACAGTTTTAGTGGATAACATACCAATCCAAAAGTAAACGACAGTACTAGCGATAACAGCTAAAAAGCCAACCATCATAAATGTTGTCATAATAATAATGTTGTCACGGAAAAAAACTCCTAAGTATGCAATGAAGAGACCGATAAATACTAGACTTAATGCAAAGGTCCGAATTTTATTGATTTTGTTCGAATATTTAATGCCCATTCCCACCACACTCCTATAATAATAATATAACACAAAAATCAGAATTTTCATTCTCGTATAAACCTAGTGAAATGATAAGGTGTAAAATAGGAAGGCGTATAGCCATGTAAAAAGAATACATTGGGAGATAGAATGTTATCGTTCAAGTGTTTTTAAAGTTTTTAACGGGATGTGAAATTTTTTTTGAAAAAGTATTGACCCTATATATACTGCATGATATATTAATAAACGTCGCTGATGCGGAAACGCAGAAAACGACAAAAAAGAAAATGAAAAACTTAGTTGACATCGAAAAACGAAGATGTTAACATAAGGAAGTCGCAAATGAGCGACCAAGTAGTTCTTTGAAAACTGAACGAAAC
>NZ_MAOC01000088.1 GCF_001884135.1 Bacillus nitratireducens
GACAGTCTAAGGGGCCTAGCTATACTAGGTGTTATTTTGTATCATATTAATTTTAATTGGATGCCTGGAGGATTTTTAGGGGTTACTGTATTTTTTGTACTCTCAGGTTATTTAATTACAGATATTCTAGCGATGGAGTGGAAGAGAAATAAGAGAATTGATTTGAAGAAATTCTGGCTTAGTAGGGCAAGGAGATTGCTTCCAGCAATGTTTGTTATGCTCGTTATAACGTTGGC
>NZ_MAOC01000089.1 GCF_001884135.1 Bacillus nitratireducens
TTGCCAAAGCTAATGAATCAACTTCTTTTAACCACTCAAATTCTGCTTTATATTTCGCGGGAGTTGGAGGCTTTTGTTTCTTTAGTTGCTCCTTATCATCTTTGTATTTTTTGTACGCTTCTTTTCGTTCAGATAACATTTTATTATACACGAAACGTACACAACCGAAGGTTTTACGCATAAGATATGCTTGTTCTTCTGTTGGATACAA
>NZ_MAOC01000090.1 GCF_001884135.1 Bacillus nitratireducens
CTTAGCTCAGCTGGGAGAGCGCCTGCCTTGCACGCAGGAGGTCAGCGGTTCGATCCCGCTAGGCTCCATATAAATAGGGAAAGCTTACATCAAATGATGTAAGCTTTTTTTGTGTTTAAATTTTATTAGGAAAGGCAACTTTCATATTTGTCGTTTAAAATGAAGAAAAGGTGTAAATAAGGAACGGGGGATAATTATGAAAGTTGTCATTGCATCTGATTCATATAAAGAAAGTTTGAAAGCTATGGAGGTATGTGGAGCTATTGAAAGAGGTTTTGCAGCAGTTTTTCCTGAAGCAGAGTACGTTAAAGTACCAATTGGAGATGGAGGTGAAGGAACGGTCGAATCTCTTGTTGGTGCTACAATGGGGGAAATTATATCACTTAATGTGACAGGGCCGCTTGGAGAGAGCGTGCAAGCCTTTTATGGTATGTCTAAGGATAAGAAGACAGCATTTATTGAAATGGCAGCAGCGTCAGGATTACAACACGTTCCAATTGAAAAGAGAAACCCACTTATTACAACGACAAAAGGGACAGGTGAACTTATATTACATGCATTAGATCAAGGAGCGAAACACATTATTTTAGGACTTGGAGGAAGTGCTACAAATGATGGTGGGGCTGGTATGCTATCTGCTTTAGGTGCAAGGTTTATAAACAGGAAAGGTGAAGTAATAGAACCCTCTGGAGGGACATTACATTTGATTACTACTGTTGAACTTTCTAGGGTTGATTCACGCCTAAAGGATCTAAAGTTAGAAGCGGCGTGTGATGTAGATAACCCTTTAGTTGGAGCTAGCGGGGCATCTTTTGTATTTGCGAGACAAAAGGGTGCAAATGTAGAGATGATGAAAGAGCTAGATGAGAATTTAAAACATTATGCTAATATACTTAAACAACATGTGTCTTTAGATGCATCTGAAATACCAGGGGCGGGGGCAGCTGGAGGAATGGGAGCAGCTGTCGTTGCGGTGCTCAAGGGGCAGTTAAGAAAAGGAATTGAAATTGTATTAGATTATACAAATTTTGACAAGTGTATAGAGGGCGCCGATCTGGTTGTAACTGGTGAAGGAAGAATAGATGAACAAACAGCGTATGGAAAAGCTCCTGTTGGTGTCGCGAAGCGGGCGAAATGTCGTCATATTCCTGTAATTGCTATTGGTGGATCTGTATCCTCGAATTATACGACTGTTTACGAAAAGGGAATTGATGCAGTGTTTAGTATTACAGCGAGTCCAATGACATTAGAAGAAGCATATAAAAGGGCAGAAGAGAATATCGAAATGACAGCAAGAAATATTGCAGCAGTGTGGAAACTAGCATCAGAAAAACGCTTCTAAATGTAGAAGTGTTTTTTAATTCATTTATTTGATGATATTTTGCGTAATCCTGAGTGATGATGGAGAAAAGTGCGGATAAAAATATTGGCTGATAGAAAGGTCAGTTGTTTCATTAAGTTAACTTTATACATAGAATAGTCTTAAAATTTAGGTTTCAATGAGTGTACAATTGAATATATTGTATATCCATGCAGAAAAATGTCGAGTTGAGTCAGACTATATAAAAGATTTAAAATATTTAGGAAGGCATAAAAGGGGGATACTATCTATGAAAAAAGAAATCTCAGTTATTGGAGTTCCAATGGATTTAGGACAGATGCGTCGCGGGGTCGATATGGGACCAAGCGCGATCCGTTATGCAGGGGTAATTGAAAGAATTGAACAAATTGGATATGACGTTAAAGATTTGGGAGATATATGTATTGAGAGAGAAAAAGAAGTAGATGAAAATACAAAATTAAGAAACCTTACACAAGTTGCAACTGTATGTAATGAATTAGCAAGTAAGGTTGATCATATTATAGAAGAAGGTCGTTTTCCGCTTGTATTAGGCGGTGACCATAGTATTGCTATCGGTACGCTAGCTGGTGTAGCGAAACATTATAAAAATTTAGGTGTTATTTGGTATGATGCACATGGTGATTTAAATACAGAAGAGACTTCACCATCTGGGAATATTCACGGTATGTCACTTGCTGCAAGTTTAGGCTATGGACATCCGACGCTTGTAGACTTATATGAAGCATATCCAAAGGTGAAGAAAGAGAACGTTGTAATTATCGGTGCACGTGCATTGGATGAAGGAGAAAAAGACTTTATTCGCGATGAAGGCATTAAAGTATTCTCAATGCATGAAATCGATCGTATGGGCATGACGGCTGTTATGGAAGAAACAATTGCGTATTTATCTCATACGGATGGCGTTCATTTATCATTAGATCTAGATGGGCTTGATCCTCATGACGCACCAGGAGTTGGAACACCTGTAATTGGTGGTCTATCTTATCGTGAAAGCCACTTAGCGATGGAGATGTTAGCAGAAGCTGATATTGTTACATCTGCTGAGTTTGTTGAAGTAAATACAATTTTAGATGAGAGAAACAGAACAGCAACAACAGCGGTTGCTTTAATGGGTTCTTTATTCGGTGAAAAACTGAAATAAATGTAAGAAAAGCAACTGTGAAGTTGCTTTTTTTATTGGAAAATAGGCGTATAATAATGACTTATATTATACTGTAGGGTAAGAAAGTTTGACATCTTACCAATTTAAGCTAAAGGGGGCGTTTGTAATTGTCGTTTGTTTCATGTATGGTATAATTAACTAGTTGTTGGAAATACATACAGATAGAGCATAAAACAATATTTCAATATATGGATAGAATTGCTCGTAAGTAGGAGGAAGGGTTAGCATGCCTTTTGAAGATACGACCATTTTGAAATATCTTAGTACGGCATTAGATATTGCTGTTGTATGGTTTATTATATATAAGCTAATTCTTATAATCCGGGGCACGAAGGCTGTTCAACTTTTAAAAGGTATTACAGTTATTATTGTCGTCCGGATGATTAGTATTTTACTTGAATTGCATACGCTATATTGGCTAACGGAACAAGTATTAACGTGGGGATTCTTAGCTGTTATTATTATCTTCCAGCCAGAATTGCGAAGAGCACTTGAGCAGCTAGGACGAGGTAGCCTGTTTTCGCGTGTGGGAACTCACGAGGAAGATGAACCTGAAATTGTTGCAACAGCGATAGCGAAAGCTACGGAATATATGGGAAAACGTAGAATAGGTGCATTAATCACGTTGTCAAAAGAGACTGGGATGGGTGACTATGTGGAAACGGGTATTCCGCTGAACGCAAATGTGTCATCAGAATTACTCATTAATATTTTTATCCCTAATACGCCTCTTCATGATGGAGCAGTAATTATGCAGGGAAGTACAATTAAAGCAGCAGCATGTTATCTTCCGCTATCAGAAAGTCCGTTTATTTCTAAGGAGTTAGGAACAAGGCATCGCGCTGCAATGGGAGTTAGTGAAGTTACTGATAGTATTACAGTAGTTGTGTCGGAAGAAACGGGTCAAATTTCTTTAACGAAAAACGGTGAGTTACATCGTGATTTGAAGACAGAGCAGCTGAAGGATATGTTGTTAGCAGAATTTAGTAGGAACGAAAAAACGACTTCTTCGTCTTTATGGAATTGGAGGAGAAAGCGTCATGGATAAGTTAATGGAGAATCATTGGTTTTTAAAAGGAATCTCATTACTATTGGCGTGTATGCTTTTCATGTCAGCAACTTTAACTGAAAAAAATACGACATCGAGTATATTACCTTTCGTAAATGAAACGAAAGAAACATTAACTGATTATCCTATTACCCTTAAGTATGATGAAGAGAAATATATTGTAAGTGGTATTCCATCAGGTGGAGTCAAGGTGAAGTTGGAAGGTCCAAAATCAGCAGTTGCTACAGCAAAAGCAAAAAAACAATTTGATATACCAGTTGATTTGAGAGATAGCGAAAAAGGAACTTATGAAGTTTCTTTGAAAACGAACGGGCTTCCAGATGATGTGAAAGGAACAGTTCAGCCATCAACAATTAAAATTACTCTACATGAAAAAGCGAGAAAATACGTTCATGTAGACTTAAAATTATCAAATGAGGATCAAATGCCAGCGGGTTCTACTCTCGAAAAATCAAACATTAAACCTGATACTGTTGAGGTAGTTGGGACGAAAGAAGAAATCGAAAGTATTTCATCTGCTAAGGCGTATATTGATTTGAAAGGTGTTAATAAAACTGTTACAAAAACACCCGAAGTTACATTATACAATAAAGAAGGAAAACGTTTAAATGTAAGAACAAGTCCATCTAAAATTAGTGTAACGTTGAATGTGGCGACGCAAGCTACAGCAAATAACGTCGAAAAAACAGTTCCTTTAACATATTCGAAAAAAGGTAATTTACCAGAAGGTTTAGCTGTTACAAATATTAGTGTTGAACCAAAAGAAGTAACGATAGCAGGTCCAAAAGACATTTTGGATAATATACAATCTATAGAGGGGGTCGAGGTAGATCTTAGTCAATTGACGGATTCTACAACATTCGATGCCTCTGTTTTATTGCCAAAAGGTGTGACAAGTGCAAAACCAAATCAAGTGAAGGTTTCTGTAGGGGTACAAAAGGTAAAACAAACGAAAAGTAAAACTATAGATGGTATCCCGATTCAAAAAAATGGAATTCCGAATGATGTTACTGCTCAGCTACTTTCGCCACAAGATGGAAAGATAAGCGTTGATATTTCAGGAGAAGCAAGTATAGTAGATAAAATAACAGCTGCTCAAATAACAGCTGCGATTAATCTGCAAAATGTATCTCCGGGGACGAAGGATGTTTCTATTCAAGTGAGTGGTCCTGGTAATATTTCGATAGAACCAAAACAAAAAAGTGCTAAAGTCACAATTGTGAAGAAAGAAAAGCCAGATAAAGAAGTACAGGGTAATATTGAACAACCAGATCCAGCAAACGATAAAGAAAATCAAACTGAAAAACCAAAAAATCCTGAACCGGATCCAGAAAAGGATCAGGAAAAAGATAAAGACAAAGAAAAAGACAAAGACAAAGAAAAAGAAAATGGCCAAGAAACGAGCCAAGAACCAACAGTAGATAATCAAAAAGAGCACGAAAAAGGAGCGAATAATAATGGGTAAATATTTTGGTACAGACGGAGTACGCGGGGTTGCAAATAAGGAATTAACACCTGAATTAGCATTCAAAATTGGACGTTTTGGCGGCTATGTATTAACAAAAGATACAGATCGTCCAAAAGTAATTATTGGCCGTGATACACGTGTATCTGGACATATGTTAGAAGGAGCTTTAGTAGCAGGTCTATTATCAACTGGAGCAGAAGTAATGCGTCTTGGTGTTATTTCTACACCAGGTGTGGCGTATTTAACAAAAGCTTTAGATGCACAAGCGGGTGTTATGATTTCTGCATCTCATAATCCAGTACAAGATAATGGTATTAAGTTCTTTGGTTCAGATGGTTTCAAATTAACAGATGAGCAAGAAGCTGAAATTGAAGCATTATTAGACAAAGAAGTTGACGAGTTACCACGTCCAACAGGTACTAACCTTGGCCAAGTGAGTGATTACTTTGAAGGTGGACAAAAGTATTTACAATACATTAAACAAACTGTAGAGGAAGATTTCTCTGGTTTACATATTGCTTTAGATTGCGCACACGGTGCGACTTCTTCTTTAGCTCCATACTTATTTGCAGACTTAGAAGCTGATATTTCAACGATGGGGACTTCTCCAAACGGTATGAATATTAACGAAGGCGTAGGATCTACACATCCAGAAGTCTTAGCTGAATTAGTAAAAGAAAAAGGTGCTGATATCGGACTTGCTTTTGATGGTGATGGCGACCGTTTAATCGCAGTAGACGAAAAAGGAAACATCGTTGATGGCGATCAAATTATGTTTATTTGTGCGAAGTATATGAAAGAAACTGGTCAATTGAAACATAATACAGTTGTTTCAACAGTTATGAGTAACTTAGGATTCTACAAAGCACTTGAAGCAAACAATATTACAAGTGATAAAACAGCAGTTGGTGACCGCTACGTAATGGAAGAAATGAAACGCGGTGGATATAACCTGGGCGGAGAACAATCAGGTCACATTATCTTACTTGATTACATTACAACTGGTGATGGAATGTTAAGTGCACTTCAACTTGTAAACATCATGAAAATGACGAAAAAGCCATTATCTGAGCTTGCAGGCGAGATGACAAAATTCCCACAATTACTAGTAAACGTTCGTGTAACAGATAAAAAACTAGCATTAGAAAATGAGAAAATTAAAGAAATTATTCGTGTTGTAGAGGAAGAAATGAACGGAGACGGTCGTATTCTTGTTCGTCCATCTGGAACAGAACCACTTATTCGTGTAATGGCAGAAGCACCGACACAAGAAATTTGTGATGGGTATGTACATCGTATTGTAGAAGTTGTGAAAGCGGAAGTTGGAGCTGAATAATTTACCAAATTTGTTTTAAAAGGAGCACAAGAAGTGCTCCTTTTTCATATGTTTTATAGACAATGAAAAAAATTTCATTGACGATTTATATTGTTTGTTATAAGATTGTCTTGTTCTTTTTCTCAAAGGAAATATTGTAAATTATAAAAGCGCCAGAACTACAAGTAGTGTAGTTGACGAGGTGGAGTTTATCGAGATTTCGGCGGATGACTCCCGGTTGTTCATCACAACCGCAATCTTTTACTTAAAACATTAAGGTGACTTAGTGGACAAAGGTGAAAGTGTGATGAGAGAAAAGGAACGGATGAATACTAGCTGTATAAGTATATACGGACTTTAACCCAATCGAGAGGAAGGTGAAAGCCGTTACAAGCTTACAGGGCTAGCAATATGTAATCCGTTTTTTTAATATAAATAAATGGTATCGGACTATGTCGTTACATGTTCGCAAAGCAGTGTAAGCATTTGTAACGGCGACTAAACATGTGTGGAATCGTAGGATTTATTGGAGAGCAAGATGCAAAGGAAATTTTATTAAAAGGTTTAGAAAAGCTAGAATATCGCGGATATGATTCAGCAGGTATTGCAGTACAAGCAGAGAACGGTGTTATTGTATACAAAGAAAAAGGCCGTATTGCAAAACTTCGCGAAGTCGTAGAAGAGAATGTAGCAGCAAGCGTGGGAATCGGTCACACACGCTGGGCTACACACGGTGTTCCAAGCAAAGTAAACGCGCATCCGCATCAAAGTACATCAAAACGCTTTACACTAGTTCATAATGGTGTAATTGAAAACTATGAGTTAGTGAAAAAGGAATATTTACAAGATGTAACGTTCGTAAGTGAGACAGATACAGAAGTTATCGTACAGCTTATGGAACAACAAGTGAGCACAGGACTAAGTGTAGAAGAAGCGTTCCGTAATACGCTATCTCTTTTACATGGCTCTTATGCAATCGGATTACTTGATGCTGAAAATCCAAACATGATTTATGTTGCTAAAAACAAAAGCCCGCTATTAGTAGGTGCTGGTGATAACTTTAACGTTATTGCAAGCGACGCTATGGCGATGTTACAAGTTACAGATCAATTTATCGAGTTAATGGATAAAGAAATGGTAATCGTAACGAAAGAAAGTATTACAATTAAAAACTTACAAGGTGAAACGATTGAACGTGCACCGTTTACAGCGGAATTAGACGCAAGTGATATTGAAAAGGGAACGTATCCTCATTTCATGCTAAAAGAAATCGACGAGCAACCACTTGTAATCCGTAATATTATTCAAAAGTACCAAGATGAAAATGGCGAAATTGAATTAGATCAAGATATCCGTAACGCAATTTTAGATAGCGATCGCATTTACATCATTGCATGTGGAACAAGTTATCATGCAGGTCTTGTTGGAAAGCAATTCATTGAGAAATTTGCGAAAGTACCAGTTGAAGTACATGTAGCAAGTGAATTCTCTTACAACATGCCATTATTAACAGAAAGACCATTCTTCATTTACATTTCACAAAGTGGTGAAACAGCTGATAGCCGTGCAGTACTTGTGCAAACAAATGAAATGGGTCATAAAGCATTAACAATTACAAACGTACCTGGTTCTACGCTTTCTCGTGAAGCTGATTATACACTTCCGTTATATGCGGGACCGGAAATCGCAGTTGCATCGACGAAAGCATACACAGCACAGCTTGCAGTACTTTCAATCTTAGCGGCTGACATTGCAAAAGCAAAAGGTGAGGTTCTTGATTTCGATTTAACACACGAATTAGGACTTGTAGCAAATGCAATGGTAGTACTTTGTGATCAAAAAGAAGAAATGGACGCATTAGCAAAACAATTTTTAGCAACAACGCGTAACTGCTTCTTCATCGGACGTAGCGTAGACTTCTTCGTAGGTTTAGAAGGTGCGTTAAAACTAAAAGAAATCTCTTACATCCAAGCAGAAGGATTTGCTGGAGGAGAATTAAAACACGGTACAATCGCCTTAATCGAAAACGGTACACCAGTTATCGCACTTGCTACACAAGAGCACGTAAACCTTGGAATTCGTGGTAACGTGAAAGAAGTAGTAGCACGCGGAGCTAACCCATGTATCATCTCAATGAAAGGCTTAGAAATGGAAGGTGACAGCTTCGTATTACCAGCTGTACACGAAGCACTAGCACCGCTAGTAGCAGTTATTCCATTCCAACTTATCTCATACTACGCAGCACTTCACCGCGAGTGTGACGTTGATAAGCCACGTAACTTAGCTAAGTCTGTTACTGTTGAGTAGGAGATTGGTAGGTTAATAAATATAGTTGTGGATTTGAAATAAATTTACGAATTTGTATCCCTTTAGATATGTAATCTAAAGGGATATTTTTGTGTCGAAAAAGAACATCTAAAATTGCTAAGTGGATGGCACTCTACTAATGAAAGGTTTACTTTATCGGCTTTAGAACGGAACTACTTTTATTTATCTGAATTTTCCGTTACTATTTTAAGTATCCGTGAACAATTTTCTTTATTACGACAAAAAGAGACGATAGATTCATGGACATTACAAGGGGGCTTATTATATGAAAGTGAAAGCAAAAACATATTTAAGTATAGAAGAGATTATTTCATTACCGTCCTTATCAAGTGCAAACGTAAGTGATGATGGCAAAAACGTAGCATTTGTAAAAAAGTCAGCTAACTGGGAAGACAATACGTATAGAAATCATGTATGGATATATGAGAAAGATAAAGGGCAGAGTTACCCACTAACAGATGGGGATATAGATAGTACACATCCATTATGGTCTCCAGATTCTAAGACTATTGCATACCTTAGCCCAGGCGGTGACGGAGCTAATACAAATCAGATCTTTGTTAAGTCAATAGACGGTTGTAGTGAGGTTCAAATGACTGGTGAGGAAGAAGGGATTAGTACATTTAAATGGGATCCCATGGGTAAAGGTTTTTATTATGTTGCACAGTCAAAAGAATGTGAGGAAATACAGAAACGTAAGGAACGATATGGAGATTTCCATCATGTAGGTAAGGAACATCGGAATAATTGTTTATACTACATTGAAATAGAAAAAGTGAAACAAAATGATAAACAGGAACGGAAGGTTAGCGGTCTTTATCAATTAACGGAGGGTAAGGATTTTTATATACATAACTTTGATATTTCAAATGATGGGACAAAGGTTGTATTTATAGCTACACCAAGCCTAAACGATTATATGAATGGTGATCTATACATATTAGATGTTGAAGCTGAGGAACTACAAAAGATGAATGTAGATAAGTTGTTGGGCGGGAGCGTTTGCTTTTCTCCTGAGGGCAGCAAAATATGTTACTCAGCAAGCATAAGGGAGAAGGAGTACTATAGAAACCATATACAAGAAAGTATATTAGAGATATATGATATGAATACTGGGGAGGTAATTCAGCCTCTAACAAACTTTGATAGTACGGTTATGCCATTACAGTGGACAGATAAGGGGATTTTAATTAGATGGCAGGATAAAACTAATTATCTCATTGGGTTGCTATGTGAAGATGGGACTGTGGAAATGTTAAGTGACAAAGTAGATGGCTTTATAATGGATGCTTCTATAACAAGGGATGGAAATCATATATCCTATAATAAGGCTATTACAAATGAAACCTTTGAAATCTATTTAGACGATAAAAAAATAACGAATGAAAATAGCTTTTTTGAAGGAAAGCTTAAAAGTAATAGGGAAATAATCTCATGGAAAAGTAGTGACGGTCTTGAAATAGAGGGTGTTTTATCGACTCCAGTAGAGTTTGACACAAATGAAAAATATCCCTTATTAGTAGTAATCCATGGTGGTCCGGCTTGGGCATCCTTCCCAATATTTTCAGATTGTTTTAATGAAAAATATCCTATTGAGCAGTTTATCGAAAAAGGCTTTATCGTTTTAGAACCAAACTACAGGGGAAGTTCTGGTTATGGTAATGAATTCTTAAAAGCAAACTATAGAAAACAGGGGATTGCTGACTACGAGGATGTTATATCTGGAGTGGATAAACTAGTTGAAAAAGGGATTGCAGATAAAAATAGAGTAGGGGTTATGGGATGGAGCAACGGAGGATATATATCAGCTTTCTGTTCTACATTTAGTAGTAGATTTAAAGCTATTTCAGTTGGGGGCGGAATTACTAACTGGAGTACCCATTATGTAAATACAGATATCCCTTACTTTATTAGAATGCATTTAGGAAATACTCCATGGAATGATCCAGATATATATACGAAAACATCACCAATGACATATATTAAATCAGCCTGTACGCCCACTTTAATCCAACATGGCGAAAAGGATGCAAGGATTCCAACTTCCAATGCATATGAGCTATATGAAGGGTTAAGGGATATGGAAGTTGATACAGAATTAATTATATTTAAAGGAATGGCATATAGTCCTGATCAGCCGGGAATGAATGTAGCTATTATGAAACAGAATCTGATGTGGTTTTCACACTATATTCTTGGGGAAAGTATGAAAGATTTTAGGGTTTTATAATGGCTTGTTTTAGTCTTTAAGCTTTTTAGATGCTTGAAATAAAGTCGTACACATTTATCCGGTTATATATGATTGAGTTTAACATTTCGGATAAGGCAAACTGTGAAATATTTTGGTGTAAATAAGAAAAGAGCCTGAATGTAGGCTCTTTTCTTATTTATATTTAAAAGGTGAACTGTTCTTATGCAGTTTTACTTAATTTATATGCTTCACGGTTATTTTTTTTGAAAAGTTTTGGGAAAACATAACCATCTAATCCAATACGCCCAGCATTCTGTCCTGCAACTAAAATGAACATAGTTAAAATAAGTAGGTTTGGGTTTACACTAACAGTTCCGCTTAATAAAAATGAAAGGTTCATTATGATGCCGAAAAATGCAGCTGTTTTTGTTAATCCACCTAAAATCAAACCTAGTCCTACTAAAATTTCTCCCCATTGAACTAAAAAGCTAAATAGGTCTGCGTTTGGAAGAACAAAATGTTGAAGAAAATCTGCCCACCAACCTTGTACTGCAGGGTGGTCACCTGATGCTTGAGCGATAGCTCCTTTTAGAAAACCACTTGCATCAAAAGACTGTCCAAAAACTTTTCCTATTCCAGCAGCGAGCCATGCATATCCTATGTAAAGTCGTAAAAATAATAATATGAAAGTAGCGCGTTTATCAGTTCTTAAAAAATTGATAACCATTGAAATCCCTCCAATGTATTGTATTTACATGTTTATTATTTATCCATTGTGAATAAATTCACAATGGATAAAGTGTGAACAAAAATGGTGTTTTTATAAAATAAAAAAGGCATATAACAATCATATGTTATATGCCTTTTCTATTATATGTTTAGTAATTTATTTAGGTAATGTAAATTTAACTTTTTTACCTTGTGAAATATCTTTAGCTTCTTTATTTCTCATAGGTCCTAACTCAATCTCAAAGCTTTTTTCTTTCCAAATCTTTTCGTACTGCTCTTGATCTAAAATATATACTTGCAGCAATTCTCCAGATGTTCCAGTTTTAACTGCAGCGTTATAGTCGTAATTTAATAGCATACCTTCATTAATCGTATATTGTGTACCATCATTCACTCTTAATGTAGAGCTTATAGGAGATAGTGAAACGTCTTGAGCATCTTTGTTATCAAGCTTGAATTTTACTGTTAACAGAACAAGACCGTTTTTAAAATTTGCAAAGCGTGGAGCTTCGACGGAATTTGGTGTGAATTGAGTGAATTGGTATCCGTCTAATGTAACATTAACAGCACCTAATTCTTGGCTGTTATTAATACTTGATTTCTCTTTTAACATTTTTTTATCGCCCATGTTATTAGCTGTAGCTTTATCTTGGTAGAAAGTGTTATCTGTTGCAACCTTTTCAGCACCTTGTTTGTTTAAACTTAATGAAAAGCTTCCAGGACTTCCGATTGGAGCATCAAATTTTCCTTTATTAGCTTGTGCAGTTGGGACTGTGACTGAGACCGTTGAGAGATTTGAAATTTTTGCTAGATCATCTTTTCCGAATGGATAAGCGATATAACCAGAAATAGTTTCTCCTGCTTTTACTAAGTAATCATTCGTTGGAGCAAGCTTAGTTGGTAGCTGATCTTCTGTTGGAATTAAATCTCTATAGTTACTATATGCTTTCTGAGCACCAGTAAATGACATGTCCAATGCTGGCATATAATAAATATCTTTAGCTGAACTATTTTTTACGCTGTAGTTCACAAGAATAACTCCGCCCTCTGTTTGACGATTAAACGGAATGTCGAAGTTTGTATGGAATCCATTTAATTCAACTAATGTATAACCATTCATTGTTACTGAAACATCTTCAGCTTTATAGACTTGTGGTTCCTTATTTTCAAAAAGAACTTTTGTTTTACCACCTGTTTCTTTTTCCATATAGGAAATCAGCTTAGAGTAATCGCTTGAGCTAGTAGCTGTATTTTCAGGCTTTTTATCTTCAGCTTTTTTATCTTCAGCTTTTTTATCTTCGGATTTTTTTTCTTCAGGTTTATTTTCTTTCGTTGTATCCGTTTTTTCTGTTTTGTTTTCTTGCGTTACATCTTCTTTTTGTTCTTTATTTGTCGTATCGCTTTGACCACAGCCAGTTATTACAAAAGCTGCTACGATTAGTGTAGAAAATAAAGAAAGTAATTTTTTTGACATGTTTCTTCCCCCTATTTGTTTAAAACCAGTTGGGTCTGTATAATCAGACCCTTTATATCTCTCGCATTAGCCCCACGTTTTATTATAAGAAAGTGAACCAGTATTTACCAGTGTTTTTCTGATTGTTTTTATTATTTTGATATCTTAATGGTTATTTTTAATAGAAACATAGTTAAAGCTTATATAGGTAATTACAATATTTTTCCGCCAAAAGAGAGAGAAGATTATCTTTTCTATTTTAAATATTGAATCTTTTTGTTAGAGTAAATAATAGAGATATATTGAAAGGGGACAAAGACTCGATATGCGTACGAACTTGTAATGATTAGAAATTAGATAGATGAATTTTTCTCTCGTAAGTGAGGGTTTATTTAGTTATCTATGAATCATTCAAGGCCTGCATATTTAGCTTGTACATCCCTTTTGTAAGGATAGATGCCTATGTGGGGAAATTTATATCTCTTATATAAAATATGCGCCCTTTAACTTTGGAGGAGTATATGATGAATCAATTAAAAAATAAAGTAGCTGTTGTTACAGGTGTAAGTCGTCTAGACGGTATAGGAGCAGCTATTTGCACAGAGTTAGCAGAGGCTGGATACGATATATTTTTTACGTATTGGACAGAATACGATAAAGAGATGCCTTGGGGCGTTGATGAAAATGAACAAATACAATTAAAAGAAGAGTTGATACAAAACGGTGTCAAAGTATCGAGCATGGAATTAGATCTAGCTCAGAATGATGCGCCAAATCAGCTTATAAATAAAGTTACTGAACAACTAGGGTACCCTCATATATTAATTAACAATGCAGCGTATTCCACGAATAATGATTTCTCTAATTTGACTGCCGAAGAGTTGGATAAGCATTACATGGTAAATGTTCGCGGCACTACATTATTAAGTAGTAAGTTTGCTCAAGGATTTGATAAAAAATCTGGCGGTAGAATTGTTAATATTACTTCGGGGCAATTTAAAGGGCCTATGGCTGGAGAACTAGCCTATGCAACAACGAAGGGAGCTATTGATGCTCTCACTAGTACGTTATCAGCAGAAGTGGCTCATTTAGGGATAACGGTGAATGCAATTAACCCAGGTCCAACTGATACGGGTTGGATGACTGAGGAGATAAAGCAAGGATTAAGACCGATGTTTCCTTTCGGCAGAATTGGTGAGCCAAAGGATGCAGCAAGACTTATTAAGTTTTTAGTGAGCGAAGAAGCCGGGTGGATTACAGGACAAGTTATTCATTCAGAAGGTGGATTTAAGAGATAAGTTTATAAATAAAAAGGAGGTATCTCATTTCAGTGAGATACCTTCTTTTTAATCTTTCTTCAATCTTCGTGCTATACCATTTCCTAATGACTGTAATCCTTGAACGAGAATGATTAAAATAAAGACTGTTGCATACATTACTTCAGGTTCGTAGCGTAAATGTCCGAATCGATATGCGAGATCACCGAGGCCTCCAGCACCTACAAGTCCAGCCATTGCTGTTGCACCGATTAAGCCAATTGTTGCGATTGTTAATCCAAGTACGAGAGACGGACGAGCTTCTTTAACCATAACGTGCCAAATGATTTTTATAGTAGAGACTCCCATTGCTTGATATGCTTCAATGACACCGCGATCCACTTCTAATAAAGCAGTTTCCATTAAACGTGCAATATAAGGGGCTGTAAATACGACAAGTGGTACGATAACACCTTGCACGCCAATGGACGTTCCCATTAGAAACTTTGTGAAAGGTAAAATAAAGAATAATAGAATGATAAATGGAAGAGAGCGAATGACATTAATAATTGTATTAAGAATAGGATAGATAACTTTATTTTCTCGCTGTCCACCAGGTCTCGTTAAAACAAGTGTGACACCGAGTGGTAATGCAATAAGAATAGAGATAAGTAGTGAAATAGATGTCATTTGAAATGTTTGAATTGTTGCTTCCCATATTACGTTACCCCACTCATCCAAAAAGGACTTGTTTCCCATAATCTGTTCTACCTCCTTCTACGATGATCCCTTGTTCTTGTAAAAATGATAAGGCACGGTGTACTTCATTTTTTTCGCCTTGCATATGAACGGTCAGTTTCCCATATGCCTCATGTTTTAACTGCGTAATATTGCCTGATAAAATATTCGGATATACTTGAAAACGTTTTGTAGCGACAGCTAACGCTGGTTCTCCTGAAGCGGTTCCTATAAATGAAAGTGTTACAATTTCCCCAGTGCTTTGTAGTTCTTTCTGTACCTCTTCTGGAATTTTAGCTGCAAATGCGCTATTTACAAATTTCTTCGTTGTTACATGTTGTGGATTTGTAAAAATGTCCTTCACAGTCCCGCTTTCAACGACAGATCCATGTTCCATTACAGCAACTCGATCACATATACGCTGGATGACATTCATTTCGTGTGTAATTAGCAAAATCGTAATTCCGATTTCTTCGTTGATCTTTAATAATAAATCAAGAATAGAATCGGTCGTTTCTGGATCTAATGCGCTCGTTGCTTCATCACTTAATAAAACTTCAGGCTCATGAGATAGTGCGCGAGCAATCGCTACACGTTGCTTTTGACCACCAGATAATTCGCTTGAATAGGCATCTTTTTTATTAAAGAGATCAACAATACGTAAATACTTTTCTACCCTTTTTTCAATTTCATTTTTGGGAAGACCAGATAGACGTAAGGGTAGTGCGATGTTTTCATAAACGGTAACGGTTTTAAGTAAATTGAATCCTTGAAAAATCATGCCGATCTTTTGTCTTGCTTTTGCGAGTTCTTTTGTTGATAAGGTTGTTAAATCTTGTTCATTTACAATGATATTTCCTGTCGTTGGTTTTTCTAATAAATTTACACAACGAATTAATGTACTTTTGCCAGCGCCACTATATCCGATGATTCCAAATACTTCGCCCTTTTTTACTTTAAGGGAAGTTGATTTAAGGGCCTCAACATTCCCTTTTTTTGTTGTAAATACTTTGGAGACGTTTTTTAATTCAATCATTATAGTCAGCTCCTACCAAGACGGTAAAACAGAACCATCGAATTTTTTCTCAATGAAATCTTTTACTTCTTTAGATTGATAAGCTTTCTTTAATTTGTTTACAACAGCATCATCTTTATTTTCAGTACGAACAACGACCCAGTTCACATATGGTGAATCTTTTCCTTCACGGAAAATAGAATCTTTCGCTGGACTTAATTTTGCACCTAATGCAAAGTTTGTATTAATTGCAGCTGCCTTTACTTCACTTAGCTGTGTTGGTAATTGAGATGCCTCTAATTCAACAATCTTTAAATTTTTTGGATTTTCAATTACATCTTTTGCAGTCGCTTTTTCTGTAGCCTTTGGATCAACTTTTAAAACCCCTGCTTTTTCAAATAGCTTTAAAGCACGAAGCTCATTTGTTGGATCATTTGGGACAGCGATTGCATCGCCCTCTTTTAATTCTTTTACATCTTTTAAGCTTTTAGAATACACACCCATAGGGAATGTTACTGTGGAAAATACTTCAGTTAATTTCATATTACGTTCAGCTTTAAATACGTCTAAATAAGATTTAGTTTGATAGCTATTTACATCAAGGCTTTTTTCATCTAAAGATACGTTCGGCGCTACATAATCATTAAATACCTTTACATCAATTTCGAGACCATCTTTTGCGGCAACTTCTTTCACCTTTTCAAAAATTTGTTCATGCGGTCCACCTGTTACACCAACGGTAATCTTTTTCTCATCTAATGCTTTTACCTCTTTATCAGAATTAGCACCACATGCACCTAACAATAATACAGCTCCACTTACAATACTTAATAATACCTTTTTCATCTATAATTCCCCCTTAATATACGTTCCAAAATAAAAAGCACCTCTCAAAAATAAGAGAGGTGCCGAATAGACGAAATAGGTTCCTCTCTTATCTTCCAAAACGAAAATCGTTCTGCAGGAATTAGCACCTTAGCTTATACGTTATAAGCTCGGTTGCCGGGCATCATCGGGCCAGTCCCTCCGCCACTCTTGATAAGAGTATGTGTATGTAGTTTTTAAATATGGTACTAATAGTAAATCTTACAAAAAGAATTGTCAATGGTATTTTCTGAATATATTTTATTTTAAGGTAATGGAAACATTCCCTTTTTTATGCCCTTTTTCTACATATATATGAGCTTCTGGAATTTCTTCTAAGCGATAAATTCTATCAATAACAGGTTTTAAATTTTCTGTTTCAGTTAATTTTTTTAGTAGAATCATATCTTCTTTACTTACTTTTGCCATCATTCCGTTAACAGATACATATTTTCCATTGGGCGTTAATACTTTTTGACAAAGGGATCTTTTAATTTTTCCAACTGCATCAAATATAATATCGTAGCGTTCAGCTCGCTTTGTAAAATCTTCTTTCGTATAATCAATTACGTGATTAGCTCCTAAAGATTGCACGAGTTCAAAGTTTGAATTACTACAAACAGCTGTAACGGTCGCGCCAAAATATTTAGCAAGTTGTACGGCAGCTGTTCCTACTGAACCAGATGCGCCATATATAAGTACTTGTTGCCCTTTTCTTATACGTCCTTTTCTCAGGAAGTGTAAAGCTGAAGTTCCGCCAAAAGGAATAATGGCAGCTTCTTCATACGTCACATTGGTAGGTTTTAATGATATCAATCCGCTTTCATGCACACATGTATATTCTGCATAACCACCGACATTAAGCTCTGTTAATGCGAAAACTTGGTCTCCTTTTTTAAATTGAGTTACATCTGTTCCTATTTCTTCGATTTCACCAGATAGCTCGACGCCGAGTATAGGTTTTCTTGGTTTTTTAAAACCTAATATAATCCGCATAGGAATCCAAAATAAAAGGGGGCTATTAAAGCCGCGCATTCTACAATCTCCAGTTGTTACACTTGTTGCGTGAATTTTAACTAATACTTCATTCTTTTTTGGAGTAGGTTTCTCTACATCTTGAAGTTTGAGAACATTAGGTGGCCCATACTTTGTGCAAATAATTGCTTTCATAATGACCTCCTGAATTTAGTTGTTTTTATTTACATCATATTTAAGTATTTCTTTAAACATGTTGTTATTCGAGAAATAAAGTGAAATAGAAATATTAAAAAGTATATAGATTTCAAAGGAAAATAGATGATATCCTTTTGGAAAGGAGGAGAAATTATGAAAAAACTTATTTTAACTTCTAGTATGATCCTTGCAGTTATTTTAGGTGTAGGGTGTAGTAATGAGAAAACAACAAAGACGGATGAACCGAAAAAAGCATCGGTTCAAAAAGAGAAGGAATTAGCAGCGAAAGATGTTTTCAAGAAAGCGAATGAAGCTTTTAAAAATGAAGAACATGTAACGATGACATATGATGTAGGGATAAAAGCTGAAGGAACAGAGATGGAGCTGCTAAAGGCTAAAATGCAATTAGAGCCAAAGAAAAAGAATTCTCGTTCTGAAATGAATGTTTCTGGTACAGAGGTTGTAGTGTATGCGGTGGATGGTAAAGTTGCTGGTCAGGTGAAAAATCCTAATACAGGAGAAGTTATATCTGTACCGGAGGAGCAATTAAATGCTAGCGGGATGAAAGCAACTCAAGATATTGTAGATAATTTAGAAGTGCCAGCAGTAGTTTTAGATAAAATGAAGATGGAGAAAAGCGGAGATAAATATAAGCTGACGTTTATATTAAAAGGGCAAGAAACAGAGAGTATGTTAACTAGCATGGATGAAACGCAGAAGAAAATGCTACAAGCACAAAATGCAAAGATAGAAGAAGTGGATGCAGAATACATCATTACAAAAGATTTTAAATATGAATCAGCGAAGATAGATATGATTATGAGTAGTAATGGTAAGGATAAGGCACACATTATTACGAATGCAAAATATACATCGTACGAAAAGTTTGAGCCAATACAGCTGCCAGCAGCAAAGTAATAGTTTTGATGAGGGAGGGACCTAAAATAAAGGGTCTCTCTCTTTTTGTTAATACCTTCTTCGTAGGAAAGTAGGTACAATATGAAGAGGAAGAACGTTAGAAGAGGAGAGTGCCATTTGAAAAAAAGAAAGATAGCAGCTGTTATTGTAGCGTATACAGTGTTGCTCGCGACATCTATATATACATACAAAGAGCAACTGGATCATCCTATTATGAGTGATGTAGGGAAGTTACTTCCAACGAAAATTAAACGTGTTGAAAATGCTGAAGATGAAAGTTCATTAAAAAAGTTAGTGCAAGATGCAACTGTTTCTGGAGAGAAGATTTCTATTGCAGGTATGCAACATAGCCAAGGCGGACAGACGTATTATCCGAACGGTACGATGCTTGATATGAAAGGGTATAATGAAATATTAGAATTCGATCCGGAGAAGAAGAGGATTAGGGTGCAAAGCGGTGTCACATGGAATGACATTCAAAAGAAAATCAATCCATATGGTCTTGCAGTTCAAGTGATGCAATCTCAAAATATTTTTACTGTGGGTGGTTCATTAAGTGTAAATGTACATGGGCGCGATATTCGTCATGAAGCATTGATTGATACAGTAGAGTCGTTCAGATTGTTAATGGCAGATGGTACGGTGCGTAATGTAAGTAGAGAAGAAAATGCTGATTTGTTTCCGTATGTAGTTGGGGGATACGGATTGTTTGGTGTAATTTTAGATGTGACGCTACAGTTAACAAACGATGAATTGTATGAAACGCATACGAAGGTACTAGATTATAAAGAATACTCTTCATACTTTAAGAATAAAGTACGAAGGGACGAGAATATACGCATGCATTTAGCACGTATTTCTGTTGCCCCAAATTCATTTTTAAAAGAAATGTATGTGACAGATTATGTACTATCAGAAGATCAGCAGAAGCTGAGAGAGTACAGCAAATTAAAAGAAGAAAATATTATAGCTGTGCCGAAATTCTTACTTGGGTTATCACGTTATAGTGACTGGGGAAAGGGCGCATTTTGGGATATACAAAGAAGTTATTTTGAACGTACAGATGGTAAGTACGAAACGCGAAATAACGTAATGAGATCTGATAGTGCTTTTATGGAATACGATAATCCAAACTTGACCGAAGTTTTACAAGAGTACTTTATACCGATAGATGGTTTTGCAGAGTATATAGATGATTTGCGAAGTGTTTTAAATGAAGAGGAATTAAACCTTCTTAACATTACAATCCGCTATGTAGAAAAGAATGAGAATGCGGTGCTATCTTATGCGAAAGATGATATGTTTGCGCTTGTGCTTCTAATTAATCAAGGGCGTTCTGAGGATGAAATAAAGAAAACAAAAGTGGTCATTCAAAAGATGATTGATGTTACATTAAAGCATAATGGAAGTTATTATTTACCGTATTATTCTTATCCGGCAAAAGAGCAACTAAAGAAAGCATATCCTCGTATAGAAGAATTCCTTCAGAAGAAGAAGGAAGTAGACCCAGAGGAAAGGTTTGTGAATTTATTTTATAAGGAGTATAGCAAATGACATATAGAAGATTTGTAGCGTCACAAAGCATAATTATGATGGCGGGAAGTATGGTATTTCCTTTTTACATTCTATTGCTTCGAAATGTTGGGAATAGCTTCTCGCAATTTGGCTGGGCGTACGGCTTATTTGCCTTAACTTCAGCTCTAGTATATCCGTTAGTTGGAAGAACCTCTGATAGAGTAGGTGATAGAAAGTTATTAATTATATACGCCTGGTCTATGGCTATATTAATGCTTTGTTTTCCTATTGCAACAGAAGTTTGGCATGTATACATTCTCCAAATTTTAATGGGTATTTTAGGTGCTGTGCAGCGTAATACGGAGAAGACGTCGTTAGCACGAAAGGTAGAACAGAAAAAAGCTGGTTATGAAATTGGAAAATATCATGTGTGGACATCGGTTGGAGGAGCAGTAGCAGTTATTGCAACGGGATATTTAGTAGATTTCTTTACGATTGGCACCATTTTTTATATAGCATCTATTTTATATGCAGTGAGTGGAATTGTATTAAGTAGCAAAAAAATATAATCATACCCATTTTTACCTGATTACCCTTTATTTGTTATACTTATGGAGAAGACAAAAGAAAAGGGGACATTGCCTTTGATGAAATTTATAGTTTTAGCTATTCTCACTTTGTTTTTGATTCCATGGACTAGAAGCGGTAATAAAATTCGCGCGGTGGATAAAGGAGGAAATGAGAAAGTTGTAAAGGGTAAGAAATCATCTATTTTAGTTATTCCTGTTTTATTTTGGATAGGTATTGCAATCTATGAATATTTCTGGCTAATTGATGATCGAGCAGATTCTATTCTTACTCATTATTCTGTTGCAGTAGCGGTTTTAATTGGGCTTGTTTTATTTTCACAAGAGCAGGTAGGGAAATTAGAAGGTACATTAAAAGGACTTCTAATGTTTGTTTTACTCGCAAGTTACGGCTATTTTGGTTATTTGCACGATATAGTAATCTCGCAAAAGAAATATGATTCGGTCGTGAAGGTAGAGAAAGATATTTCAGAGACATTTACTGAAAATGACCAACCGTTTACAGTTCCGCCTAAAACAGCGGAAAATAAAATGAAAAAGGTATTTGGTGATATTCCGAAAGTAGCTTATTTTGAGCTAGGGGAATTAACGCCACAAATGGTAAATGGTGAAGCCTTGTATGTAGCACCGATAGAAGTTTCGGGATTTTTTAAAGCGCGTAAGGCAGGAACAATACCAGGTTACGTAACAATGTCAGGTACAAATCCTGATGCGGAAGCGAAATTACATCTTGGATATAAAATGAAGTATGTACCAAGTATGTTTTTTGGTAATAAATTAGAACGTGCTGTTCGAAAAGCAGAGCCAGATTTAGTTTTTAAAGGGAAACCCAAATTTGAAGTTGATGATAAAGGAAAACCGTATTATACAATGACATACGGTGAGTTTATTTCAGGAAGATCAGGGTTTGAAGTAGAAGGCGTTGTCGTTGTTGATGCACAAACAGGTGATGTGAAGCGATATGATAAAGGGAATGCACCTAAATTCGTTGATGGTGTATTAAATCATGAAACAGCATCTACGTTAAATACGTACTTCGGAAAATACATTCACGGATTTTGGAATACGAAATTCTCACAAACTGACATGAAGATTCCGACTGAGTGGGGGACGAAGGAGGGCGTTACACCTATCTTCGGAAAGGATGGTAAACTGTATTACTTTACAGACTTTACCTCTCCGAAAGAAGGAGTAGATTCTGCTCTCGGTTACTCATTAGTTGATGCACGTACAGGAAAGTTGTATTACTATAACGGAAAAGAAGTGAAAGGAATTATGGACGGTTCGGCTGCTACAGAAGTAGTAGATAATTCCTTTAAGAGAGAGAAATGGCATGGAACAATGCCAGTTATTTATAACGTATACGGTAAGCCTTCTTGGATTGTACCAGTTATTGATGACGGCGGGTTAGTACGTGCTCATACTGTTATATATGCTTCTAATGCAAAAGTGTTTGCGTCAGGTTCGACGCAAAAAGAAGCGCTTGAGAACTATAAAAATGCGCTAAGCGGAAGTGGTGATTCATTTAGACCGACTTCAAATGGGAAAGAAGCGCAAAAAGAAGGCACTGTACAACGTGTGTATAAAGAAAAATCAGGTGAAAATACGATTGTGTACGTACTATTAGAAAATGAGCAAAAAGTATTTATGGTACCAGCGAAGAAATTCCCATATGCAATGTTTACAGAAGTAGGAGATCCAATTCAAATCACATATTTAGACACAGGAGAAACGATGGCATCTGTATCTAAATTTACAAATAGTAATTTGAAAAAGTAAAGCGATAGAGATTCTATCGCTTTTTTTACATTATTAAACAGGAAAATACAGTATACTTGACGTATATTTATGTTGTAACTATAATTGTTACGATTCGACATTTATATGAAAGGGTGAATGAAAAAAGTGAATGGAGTTAATCACGAAGTATATAAACCTGTAAAGACAAACAGGTTATGGATGATTCTTGTATTAGGGACACTTACGGCAATTGGGCCATTATCGATTGATATGTATTTGCCATCTTTACCGAAGTTAACAGATGATTTACAAACGGGGGCATCTCTTGCGCAGCTTACATTGACAGCTTGTTTACTTGGGCTTTCAGTGGGCCAGTTATTTGTTGGTTCAATTAGTGACATTTACGGAAGACGCAAACCTCTTATTATCGCTCTTATTATTTATGTTGCTTCTTCTTTACTTTGTGCTGTTGCACCATCGATTTGGAGTTTAGTGCTTTTACGTTTCTTACAAGGTGCTTCAGGGTCTGCTGGTATCGTTATATCACGTGCAATGGTACGCGATATGTATTCAGGTTCTGAAATGACGAAGTTTTTCTCACTGCTTATGTTAGTAAACGGAGCAGCGCCTATTTTGGCACCGATTATTGGAGGGCAATTATTACAGTTCACATCATGGCGCGGCGTTTTTATCGTTCTTGGAGCAATTAGTGTATTCATGCTAATATCAGCTACTTTCGTATTACGTGAAACATTACCTCTTGAAGAAAGAGAGACAGGTGGATTATCAGGAACGCTTGCAACATACGGAAAGCTTCTGAAAGATCGTTTATTTATGGGATATGCATTGTCGCAAGGATTAGTAACAGCAGCAATGTTTGCTTATATTTCTGGTTCACCGTTCGTGTTGCAAAATATATACGGGGCATCACCACAACAGTTTAGTTTGTTCTTTGCAATTAACGGTATTGGTATTATTATTGCTAGCCAAGTTACTGGCCGCTTAGCGGGGAAAGTTAATGAGAAAACTTTATTTGTTGCGGGTATTATTATTGCGGCTGTTGGCGGTCTGTCGTTACTACTTACAATCGTATTAGGAATAGGGCTAATCGGTGTTTTATGCTCGCTATTTCTTGTTGTATCAAGTGTTGGGGTTGTATCAACAACCGGCTTCTCGTTAGCGATGAGAAATCAAAAACAAGCAGCAGGAACAGCATCAGCTTTACTAGGTTTATTACAGTTTATTTCAGGAGCACTTGTAGCACCGCTAGTAGGTATTGGTGGAAGCAATACAGCACTTCCTATGGGTGTTGTTATAGCTCTTTGTGAAATTGGTGCTGTGTTATGTTATTTATTCATGGCAAAAAGAAGTGAAAAGCAGTTTGAACTGCAACAAAGACAAAATTTAGAGGCTTAATTCATAAAAAGAGCTGATTCAAACATGTTTTGAATCAGCTCTTTTTTCATTTCTTTGAAATAACTCATGCAAAAGTTACTTGCATAAAGTGACGATACTGTGACAAAAATGTGGGTATATATATTAAGAAATCATCTTAAGTACAAAATTTAGGATGTTCTCGGTATAATAAAACAAGTGGAGATAAAAGAAACTATAATTAGAAGTAGCTGTAGATAAAAGGAGAATTGAAGATGAAGAAGGTTTTGGGTATTGCTGTAATGGGAGGTATGCTCCTTCTAGCAGGGTGTAATGGAAATAAAGATACGAAAGAACCGAAAGAAAAGGTAGAGCAATCTACTGAACAAACAGAAGAGATGAAAGAATACCTTGCAGTACATGAAAAATATGATATAAAAATGAACAAAGAAATCAATAAAGCATTACAGTTATTTGAAGTGGCAAAAGAAAAGGGCGGTAAGGAAATAACGAATGCTAAATATAAGGAAGACGTGCAAAAGGTAACAACGAGCATGTTAGAAGATATTGATCATATACGTAAAGAAATTCGTGTTCCAAAGTCGAAAGAGCAAGAGCATGAGGTATATGCTGGTTTCTTGGATGAATCGGAACAAGCGATGAAAAAATTACAGAAGTTAGCTAAAGAAGAAGATTCATCGTTGATTCGTGATATAGAAATTAACTTTGCAACAGCATCCACATACTATAAACGTTTTCAAACAGAGGCCCAAAAATAACCTTGCGCATGCGCAAGGTTATTTTTTCTTCTTACCATCTCCGTCTTCATCCTCGGATACCAATACCTTCTGTTCTTCGTGAAATTCCGAAATTGTTTGTCCAGTAATATTATCGAATGGAGTATAAAAAGAAGTGATACGTTTCTTCTTAATGAAGAGTTTGTAGAAGCCGATGGTTACGAGTATGACAATTGTTAATGGCAATCCTATGGTGGCTAGAAGTAAGGGATCCATCTTATAAACTCCTTTAAAGTAATTAATTTTATTATAGGTTAAAGTAGTGACTTTAAGAAATAATACCATTAAAAACTGATTTTTCTAAATATATCCAATTTGATTGACTTTTCTTTTTTTCAGAATTATAATTCGAAATATACAATTTGAACCAAATAATAATATAGCAATTTACTTATCCAGAGAGGTAGAGGGACTGGCCCTATGACACCTCAGCAGCGGGTTCTGTAGTAGGAACACCGTGCTAATTCCAGCAAGCAAGGCTTGAAAGATAAGTGATGGGCATAGTTTTATTAAGCCTTGATCTTATTTTTTAAGATCAAGGCTTTTTGTGTTTTAAGAAGTGGAGAAGGAGTAATGGGAACAAATATGTCAATAAAACAAAGTAAATTCATTTGTTTAGGGGGGTATTGAAGTGTATGTTATTAAAAAACTATCGGTTATGGTATTTACACTATGGGTTATTACGACAGTAACATTTTTAATTATGCATATTATTCCAGGGGATCCATTTTCGTCAGATGCGAAAATCTTTCCTGAAGAAGTGATACAAAACATGAGAGCGAAGTATCACCTTGATGAACCGTTATGGAATCAGTATGTTGCTTATTTGGATGGGGTAGTTCATTTTGATTTTGGTGAATCTGTTCAATCGACAGGTCAAGGTGTATCGGAAATTATAACAACCGGTTTTGGACCGTCAGCAATTATTGGTTTACAAGCACTTGTTATTTCATTGTTAGTCGGAATTGCCGCAGGTACATTTGCCGCGCTATATCATGGGAAAGTGATTGATTATAGTGTGAGCTTGCTTGCGATTCTCGGTATTTCCATTCCTAGTTTTATTTTAGCGCCACTCTTTATACAAGTATTCGCCATCCAATTTGAATTACTACCAGTGGCGTCTTGGGGAACCTTCGAGCATACTGTATTACCTTCCTTCGCATTAGCGTTAGGACCAATCGCGGTTATTACAAGGTTTGTTCGCTCTAATATGATTGAAGTGTTGCAGAGTGATTATATTAAGCTAGCGAGAGCGAAAGGTATACCAATTAAGAAAATCATTATAAGACATGCTCTTCGAAATGCAATTGTTCCGGTACTTACATTTGTTGGCCCATTAATGGCTGGACTTTTAACAGGAACTTTCGTTATTGAAAAAATATTTTCAATTCCTGGTTTAGGAAAATATTTTGTAGATAGTATTTTTAACCGAGATTATCCGGTAATTATGGGAACAACCATTTTCTATAGTTCGCTATTAATTGTATGTATTTTTATTACAGATATCATTCATCGTATTGTTGATCCGCGTATTCGTTCTATTACGTAAGGAGGGGAATGTTTAAATGGGGGCTTATGAAATTAATGACCAGTTATTAACGAATGAAGAGAAAAAAGAATTAACGATAAATAAAGATCAGCAAACGATTAGCCGAAAAAAGGAAGTGTTTCGTAAGTTCATATCAAACCCTATAGCAGTTTTAGGGGCAGTGACGTTATTACTAATTATTGTTTTCTCGCTTATTGGCGAAAGTTTAACGTCATTTACTGCGAGTGAACAAGTAAAAGAAGCAACTAATTTACCGCCTAGTAGTGAGCATTGGTTCGGAACAGATGATTTAGGAAGAGACATATGGGCGCGTACTTGGGCTGGTGGGAAAATTTCACTAACAGTTGGATTGGTAGCAGCAGCTCTTGATATAGGGCTCGGTGTACTTATCGGAGGGTTCAGTGGATACGTGAGAGGGCGTAATCGTCTTGGAACGTTAATTGATGAGTGGATTATAAGAGGAATTGAAGTGTTATACGGTATCCCATATTTATTAATTGTTATTTTATTATTAATCGTTATGAAACCAGGACTTTTTACAATTATAATCGCCCTTGCGTTAACGGGATGGATTGGCATGGCACGTCTCATTAGAGCGCAAGTCTTATCTTTAAAGCAAAGAGAATTTGTTATCGCAGCAGAGCGATTAGGTACATCTCATATGAAAATTATATATGGGCATTTAATTCCAAACTTAACGGGGATTATTATCGTAAATTTATCATTTACAATTCCAGCAGCTATTTTCTCAGAATCATTTTTAAGCTTTATCGGACTTGGAGTACAATCACCAGCGGCAAGCTGGGGCACGATGACGAACGATGCACTTGGGACGTTACTAAGCGGAGAATGGTGGCAACTATTCTTCCCGGCAATCATGATTGCACTCATCATGTTCGCATTTAATGCAATTGGTGATGGTTTGCAAGATGCGATTGATCCGAAAATCGTAAAACGTAATCGAAAGGAGAAAAAACATGGCACAAATCTTATCTTTAGAAAACGTAACGTTGGCCGTTGAAAAAGAGAATAGTAAGCAAGCAATTGTGAAGCATGTTTCCTTTTCTATTAACGAAGGTGAAATAGTTGCACTTGTCGGAGAAAGTGGTTCAGGGAAAAGTGTTACAGCACAATCAATTATCGGCTTAAATCAAGAGTCAATTCATATTGATGATGGAAATGTATCTTTCCAATCAAAGGAATTAACTAATTTACAAGAATCAGAATGGAATCAAATTCGCGGGAAAGATATTTCTTTTATCTTTCAAGACCCGCTTTCATCTTTAAATCCGACGATGAAGGTCGGAAGGCAAATTACAGAAGTAATTTTGCAGCATGAAAAGAAATCGAAGAAAGAGGCAAAAGAAATTGCAATTAACTTACTAAATGATTTAGGCATACATGAAGCAGAGAAACGCTTTGAACAATACCCGTATCAGTTAAGCGGTGGTATGAGGCAACGTATTTGTTTGGCCATTGCGTTTTCATGTCACCCGAAGCTCGTTATTGCAGATGAACCTACAACGGCATTAGATGTAACGATTCAAAAGCAAATTATGGGGTTATTAAAAGAGCGAAAAGAAAAACAAAATACGAGTATTTTATTAATTACTCACGATTTGGCGCTTGTACGTGAAGTAGCTGACCGGGTGGTAGTTATGTACGGGGGCCGTGTTGTTGAAAAAGGGACGATACAAGAAGTAATAGGTTCACCTAAGCATCCGTATACAAAAAGTTTATTACAAGCAATTCCGAATATGGACGATTCCGAAAAAGTATTACGTGCTATAGAAGGAACGACACCTTCCATTGAAACGTTAAATAGCTTTGGTTGTCCTTTTGTAAATCGTTGCCCAGAAGCGATAAAAGAATGTATTCATCGCTTCCCAGAGAGAACGACATATTCTGAGGAGCATAGCTCACATTGCTGGCAACATATTCTGGAGCATAATAAACCGAAATCAAAAGAGAAGGTGAATGCCTCATGACGACAGATTTAATTACTGTTAAGCAAGTAACGAAAACGTATGGAAGTAAACATAAGGAAATCGCAGCGTTAAAAGATATATCACTTTCTATCCCAAAAGGAACAACGCTTGGCATTATTGGAGAAAGTGGTTCTGGAAAGACAACACTTGGAAAATTAATTGCTGGAATTGAAAAGCCAACATCTGGTGAGATTGATTACAACGGTCAAGTTGTTCATAAGCTGAAATCAGCGAATAAACGCAATTTCTTACAGAGAGTACAGTTCATTTTTCAAGATTCCACAGCTGCATTAAATCCGCGCTGGAAAGTGCGCGATATCGTAACAGAAGGCTATATTTCATTCGGTTTAGGCGATAAAGGATTGAAAGATAAAGTCGCAGGTGATGCACTAGAGCGTGTTGGATTAGATAGACGATATATTGATCGATATCCACACGAATTTAGCGGAGGACAACGTCAACGTATTGCCATTGCAAGAGCGCTATTGTGTGAGCCAGAAGTATTAATCCTTGATGAACCAATTTCAGCATTAGATGTTTCATTGCAAATTCAAATTGTACATTTGCTGCAAAAGATTCAAAAGGAACAAGGCTATACATACTTATTTATCGCGCACGATTTGCCGATGGTTCACTATTTATGTGAAAAAGTGGCTGTCCTATATAAAGGAGAACTTGTTGAATTTGGAAATACGGACGAAGTATTCCGTAATCCACAACATTCTTATACGAAAACATTATTAGCATCAACACCAAAAATTTCAGGTTAAAGGGGAATGTAAAATGAAGAAGTTTTTATTATTTGTCATTATGACCGTATTAGCAATTACTTCTGTCGCTTGCGGTAAGAAAGAGACGCAAAAGGCGAGCGCTGGTAAGGGAGAGGGAGATCGGTTAGTAACGAATATTAGCAGTGATCCTTATACGCTTGATTCTGCCATTGCGACAGATAGCACGTCGGGTTACATAATTGGACAGTTGTTTTCAAGTTTATATACGCAAGATAGTGATGGGAAATATCAAAATGAATTGGCAGAGAAAGAAGAAGTAAATGCTGATGGAACTGAATATACAATTCATTTGAAGAAAGATATTAAATGGTCAGATGGTTCTCCTATTACAGCAAGTGATTTTGAGTTCGCATGGAAGCGATTATTAAACCCGAAAACAGGTTCTATGAATGCGACAGAAATGTATTTTATTAAAGGTGCAGAGGCATATAATACTGGAAAAGGTGAAGAAGGACAAGTTGGTATTCAAGTTGTTGAACCTCAAACATTAAAGGTAACACTTGAACACCCAGTTGCTTCTATTAAACAAAAATTAGCAAGTTCATTATTTATTCCATTATCTAAAAAATCAATTGATGATAATAATAAATTAAAAACAGATCCAAAAGAGTTAATTACAAACGGACCATTCACATTAAAAGAATGGAAGCATAACCAAGCTATTACAGTACAAAAAAATAAAGAATACTATGATAAAAAGGTAACATTAAAAGAAATTGAGTTTCGTATTATTCCAGATTCTAAAACAGCGTACCAATTGTACAAGTCAAAAGAATTAGATTTACTAAGTGGTTTACCACAAGAGATGATTGAAAAAGAAAAAGGGAACAAAGAATATAAGCGTGTTGCAGGATTTTCATCTTATATTTATTCGTTTAATGTAGAAAAAGAGCCGTTTACAAATGCAAAAGTACGTAAAGCATTTTCATTAGCAGTTGATCGTAAGTTTATCGTTGAAAAACTGTATAAAAATAACGCACAAGAAGCATATGCATTCGTTCCAGAAGGAGCAAAAACACAAGGTGGTCGTGATTTCCGTAAAGAAAAAGGCGATTACGTAAAATTCGATTCAGCAGAAGCGAAAAAATTATTAGAAGAGGGCATGAAAGAGCAAGGTTGGTCTACATTACCTGAAGTAACATTAAAATTCACTACAGATACACAACATAAAAAAGTAGCAGAAGCAATGCAAGAAATGTTTAAGAAAAATCTTGGTGTAGATATTAAATTAGAAAATAAAGAGTGGAAGAGTTACATCGACACATATAAGCAAAGTGATTTCCAATTAGCTTATATGGGATGGGGCGGCTCTCTATTGGATCCGATTACTAAACTAGATTTATATGCAGGTGATGGTCCAAACAACTATGCAAAATGGCATAATAAAGAATTTGATGCATTAATCAAAGAAGCAGAAGTTGAACAAAACGAAGATAAGCGTTTTGACTTATTGCATAAAGCAGAAGATATTATGTTTGATGATACACCATTAATCCCAATTATTTTCCCAAGTGCTTCGTATTTACAAAAATCATCAGTATCTGGCGTCCAATTCATTATTGGGTCTAGTCCAGAACTAAGATATGCAAAAATAAAGAAGTAGGCAATCGCCTACTTCTTTATTTTATTTCTCTTTTATATTCTTTTTTCGTTCCATCAGAGAAGACAACTTCTAAATCGAATTTTTGGTAGTCTTTATCAAGTTTGAACACGTTTACTACTTGATCAATTACTTCTTGGTCAGGAGTATCTTTATCAAATTTTAATTCTTGTAGAAGTGGGCTTAATTTTGTAATAGCCTCGTCGCCTGTTAATTTTACATCTGCTTTATGGTCTTCAACCTTTGCTTCCATTTTTTTATCGGCTGCTACATTTTTATAATCAGCTTCGTAGTCTTTCTTCGTATCTTGATAGTCTGCTTTTAAATCAAATTCATTAAAGTTTAGTTTTAAATCTGCAGGAGCCTCTTTTTTTGCTTCTTCAGTCGTTTTCTTATTAGAAGTTGTATCTTCTTTTGCAGGAGCTTTACATCCTGTTAATGCAGGTACTAGCATAAGTGCTAATAAAGCTGATAGTAAAATTCTCATTATAAATTCCTCCTTATGTAACTTCTTTCTATACAAGTTTTTCCTAATTTCATGTAATTATGTATAAACCAAATGAATTATTTACTTAAGGGGGACACATGCTTATGTATTAATTAAATTGAAAAAATGGTATGTATATAGGCATTTCAAACAATCGGCGAATTATTTCCCGCAACATATGCAGCAAATGGCTATTATACAATAATATTTGGAGGAGTTAGTTTAGAGGAAAATATTATTTCATTATTAGTTATTATATTGGTTACACAATTGGTAGCAGTAATTACTGTATCTATAAAAGGAATAGTAAAGAGAAGAAGTCATGTAGTTAAAGAAGTATAAAATAAAAAAGGTATCCTTCATGGGATACCTTTTTACTAGCGTTTATTATTTTGCAACTTCTGTCCATTTGTAGTTAAACTCACCGCCGAAGTCAGTTGTTACAAGTCCTTTAATGAATCCGCGTTGTAGATAAGAGCGACCTTGTTGGTATAAAGGAGCGACAGCACCATCTTGTAATAGGATTTTTTCAGCTTGCTTCATTGCTTCAAAGCGAGCCTTTTCATCACCAGCTAAATCTGTTTTCACTTTATGAATGAGCTCATCGTACTCTTTGTTAGAGTATTTATCGAAGTTATAAGCACTATCTGTTGTAAATAAATCTAAGAATGTAATTGGATCAGCGAAGTCAGGGCCCCAGCCATCAATCCCAATTTCATAATCACCACTTAATAGTAGTTTCAACTGTTGTTTACGTGGTTGTGGTTTTAAATTCACTGTTAATCCATCTAGGTTCTTTTCTAGTTCACCTTTTAAATATTCACCAGTCTTTTTAGCTAGAGCATTATCGCTTGTTAATAGTTCAATTGTTACTTTGTCAGTACCAAGTTCTTGCTTTGCTTTTTTCCAGTTTTCTTTCGCTGTTTTCACATCATCTTTGACTAGATTTCCGTTTTCTTTACGGAAGTCATTACCGTCTGGACTTTTTGCGAATTTCGCAGGAACCATTCCTTCTGCTGGGATTGCACCGTTATTTAAAATTGTTTCTACGTACGCTTTTTTATTCATTGCACCGTTAATAGCAAGGCGTGCATGTTGATTTTTTAATACTGCATTTTTCTGATTTAGTCGTAAGAATTGAATGCCGACTTCAGCGCGTTCCTTGAAGTTTGGATCACCTTTATATTTATCAACAAACTCCGCAGTTAAAGCAACACGGTCAATTTGTCCTGAATCATATAAGTTAACTTCTGTAGACTTATCTTTAACGACATTGAAGTTGATTGCTTCTAATTTTACAGTTTTAGCATCCCAATAGTTAGGGTTCTTCTTCAATTGGAAGCTTTGTTCGTGTTTCCAGTTATCTAATGTGAAAGCACCATTGTAAATTAAATGATTTGTTTCTAAACCGTATTTATCGCCTTGAGATTTTAAATAGTCTTCATTAATTGGTAAGAATGTTGAGAATGTCGTTAAGCTTAAGAAGTAGGGAACAGGACGATCTAGTTGTACTTCTAAAGTTTTGTCATCAAGAGCTTTGATGCCTAATTGATCAACTGGTAATTGTTTTTGGTTTATTTGTTTTGCATTCTGTATATCGAAGAATAAGAATGCATATTCAGCTGCTGTTTCAGGGTTTACGGCACGTTGCCAAGCGAAGACAAAGTCTTTTGCTGTTACAGGAGTACCGTTTGACCATTTTGAATCACGCAGGTGGAATGTATATTTTGTTTTATCGGGACTTACGTCAACCGACTCAGCAACACCAGGAATCGGTTTATTATCTTCTCCCATTGCATATAAACCTTCGAAAACATTTCGCATTACGTTCATGGATTCCCCATCCGTTGCTTTTGCAACATCCATTGTTGGAATTTCTGAAGCAAATGATAAGTTAATCGCTTGTTTATCAGGTGCTTTATCGTTCGCTTTTGCTCCGCCTGCATTATCTTTATTTCCCCCGCAAGCAGTTAGTAGTAGACTTGCCCCTAAAACAGATGCAACAACAGGTACAACTTTTTTCTTCATTGTTCTTTCCTCCCTAAATGTGTTGTTCGTAACGTCATAATGTCCATGTCTTGAAGTGTAGCTATAGAAGAAGAGAAAACCTATTCTAAATATGTGTATATAGGTAATCAGGTGTTCTATATGTATATACATGTTGAACTATAATCTGGCGTTATATGTTTCAACTTTGTAGACATTATATTTTGATGGTTAAATATTTTGTTTCTTTGATTATTTAGAATATTAACACTGGAAAGAACTATATGTCAATAATAAAAATAGATTGTTAATTTCTTAGAATAATATATTAAAAAAGCAGATTTCCTCGTATTGGGGAACCTGCTTTTAATATGTTTTGCTAAAAAAACAATTGGTACGGGCTAATAATCAGTGGGGATGAAGAAAAAACCACTGATTAAAGTTTCACTTTATTTTTCAATTTTTGCCCACTTGAAGTTTAATTGGCCTGCAAAGTCTACTTGTACAATTCCTTTCACATAAGAACGTTCTAAATAAGATTCGCCTTTTTGGTAAAGAGGAGCGATAACAGAGTCTTTAAATAATATTTTCTCGGATGCTAGTAATGCGTCCCAGCGAGCTTTTTCATCACCAGCTAAAGTTGTTTTCACTTTTGCTATTGTTTCATCGAATTCCTTATTAGAGTAATGGTCTAAGTTGTAAGGGTTATTCGTTGTAAATAACTCAAGGAATGTAATTGGATCCGCAAAGTCAGGGCTCCAACCGTCAATTCCAATCTCGTAGTCACCTTTTAATAAAAGTGAAACTTGTTGTTTACGTGGTTGCGGTTTTATATTTACTGTTAAGCCATCTAAATTCTTTTCTAGTTGTCCTTTTAGGAACTCACCAGTTTTCTTCTCAAGGTCACCATCACTTGTTAATAATTCTAATGTTATCTTTTCAGAACCAAGTTCTTTTTTTGCTTTTTTCCATAATTCTTGTGCAGATGTTGTATCAACTTTTGTTAAATCGCCGTTTGCAGTACGGAAGTCTTTTCCATCAGGCCCTTTTGCAAAGTTTTTCGGCACGAGACTCAAGGTTGGTGTAGAGCCGTCATTTAATAACGTATTTACAAAGGATTTTCGATCAATTGTTTGAGCAATTGCTTGGCGTGCAGAAACGTTTTGAAGTACTTTGTTTTGTTGATTCATACGTAAAAACTGTACCCCTACGTTTGGGCGTTCTTTAAAGTTAGCATCCTTTTTATATTTATCAACGAAGTCAGATGTTAGTTTGATACGATCTAATTGTTTTGACTCGAATAAATTTACTTCTGTAGATTTTTCTTTTACGACGTTAAAATTGATTTCTTCCAGTTTGACAGTATCTTTATCCCAATAGGTAGGGTTTTTCTTGAATTTAAAGCTTTGTTCGTGCTTCCAATCGTTTAGTGTAAAAGCTCCGTTGTACAAGATTGTATTATCTTCTAAAGCGTACTTATCACCTTGTGCTTTAAAGAATTCCTCGTTAATTGGTAGAAATGTTGGGAACGCTGTTAAGCTAATAAAGTACGGAACAGGACGTTCTAATTCTACCTCAAACGTATGGTCATCAATTGCTTTTACACCAAGTTGATCGGCTGGAAGTTCTTTGTTGTTAATTTTTGTTGCATTTTTAATATCAAAGAATAGAAATGCGTATTCAGAGGCTGTCGCTGGATCAACAGCTCTTTGCCAAGCGAAGACAAAATCTTTCGCTGTAACAGGAGTGCCGTTTGACCATTTTGAATCTCGCAGGTGGAATGTGTATTTTGTTTTATCGCCACTTACTTCATGAGATTTTGCAACACCAGGGACAGGTTTGTTACCTTCACCAAGATTATACAAACCTTCAAATACATTTCTCATTACTTGACCAGAATCAGTATCTGTAGCACGAGCTGTATCCATTGTTCGTATTTCAGTAGGTGAAGATAGGTTTAAAACCTGTTTACTAGGTGCCTCGTCTTTTGCATTTGCTCCGCTTGCTTCGTTTTTATAACTACCGCAACCAGTTAATAAAATACTTACTCCTACAACTGATGCAATACCGGGTACAAACTTCTTTTTCATTTGATTTTCCTCCTAAATAATTAAGTTTGGATGATGATGAGGGAAATGAAAAATAAAAAATCCCTCTTTTCGTATTGAGAAAGAGGGATTTTTACGTACAAGTTATGCACCCGTATATAAACGAAGTCCCTCATTCTATCTTTCAAGCACAAAGCTTGCAGGAAGTGGCACAGTATTCAAAATGAACCTGCTGCCGAGGTTTCAAAGGGCCAGTCCCTCCACCTCTCTTGATACAATGAGTAAACAAATAAATTTTATTAATTTTTGTGTTTCTTTGATAATTCAAAATCTTACACCTTAGATAATGAAGTGTCAATCAAATGGAATATAGTTTAAATTTTCAGTTTTATTAAAAATAAAAAAACCACTGCATATGGCAGTGGTTTCCCTATTAGAAGTTAAAGTTATCCGGATCTGGACCAACGCGGTGATTTTCATTTAAAGCTTGAATTGCTTTCATATCATCCGAGCTTAATTCAAAATCAAAGATGTTCGCATTTTCAATGATGCGGTGTTCTTTAATTGATTTAGGAATCGTTACAACTTCATTTTGTAGATCCCAGCGTAGAATCACTTGTGCAGTCGATTTATTATATTTTGTAGCAATTTCTTGTAATGTTGGGTGATCTAGTAGTTGTCCTTGCATTAATGGTGACCAAGCTTCAAGTTGAATACCATGCTCTTTACAGAAAGTGTGCAATTCTTCTTGTGCTAAACGTGGATGGTATTCCACTTGGTTAACCATAGGCTTAATTTCAGCAATTTCAAATACGTCTTGTAAGTGGTGAATGTGGAAATTACTCACACCAATTGCACGAACACGGCCGTCTTTATAAAGTTTTTCTAACGCTTTCCATGATTCAGTATATTTCCCTTTTACAGGCCAATGTACTAAATATAAATCTAAATATTCTAGACCTAATTTCTCTAATGTAGTTTCAAATGCTTGAAGTGTTGTTTCATACCCTTGATCGCTATTCCATACTTTTGATGTAATAAATAATTCTTCACGTGAAACACCTGCTTCACGAATCGCTTGTCCAACGCCTTCTTCGTTTTGATAAATTGCTGCAGTATCAATGCTGCGATAGCCATTTTTAATAGCTGCTTTTACAGATTCAATTACTTCTGAACCATCTTCTACTTTAAAAACACCTAAACCGAACCAAGGCATTTTTACGCCGTTATGTAATGTTGTGTAGTCGTTTAAACTTGTTAAAGTCATATTAATTCCCCCTAGCTTTTTTGTTTGTTGCTTCTACTGCCTTTTGAATTGCCTCTGAAAAATTATATTCATATAAAGCTTTGAGACCTTCAGCTGTGGAACCGCCTGGTGTTGTTACTTGTTCGCGGAGGTTAGCTGGATCTTGCGTTTGTTCAAGCATAGAAGCAGAGCCAGAAATCATTTGAATGACAAGGTGTTTGGCAGTTGCTTCATCGACTCCATAACTTTTTGTTGCTTCAATTAAGCTTTCAGCAAAGTAATAAAGGAAGGCTGGTGCACTTCCAGTAACTGCAGTAAGCTGATGAACTTCTTCCTCGGTGCAAAGTTGCGAAGTACCAATGCCTCTTAAAAGCAGTTGCAGGGTTTCTTGATGCATCTCGGTTACTGATTGTCCCATTGTATATAAGGAGATAGACTTTCCAATTTCAGCAGCTGTATTTGGCATAATCCAAGCAACGGGTGTTCCCCCGGGAAGTCTTTCTTCTAAATAAGATGTGCCAATGCCAGCAGCTACCGTTACGACAAGTTGATTCGATAGTAACGGAGATAACTCTGCTAATAATTCTTCATGTGCAGAAGGCGGCATTGCTAAAACAATCGTATCAACAGATGTAACATGCTGCTTCCAATCTGTTGTAGTAGACACATTATATCGCCCTTGTAATTGTTCTAGCTTTTCTACGTTGCTTCGGTTAGAAACAATAATTTCTTCGATGTATTCTTTGCTTGTTTTAAGTAATCCGGAAAATATAGCTTCTGCCATACGACCAGCGCCAATAAATAGAATTCGATGTTTAGTTAGCATATCCTTTATTCCTTTCCAGTGGAGATATGTTATAAAAAACGATACCATTTTTAAGAGAATTTTGTAAAAAGAAAAGACTTACCGTAGATGGAATGGATAACGAGGAGGAGGGAATTCATGGTAAAGGGGAGAGCTATTCCTTATACTGGTGATAGGGAATTTATTATACATCTGGGGAGAGATGATTATGGTCAGAAGTCCACTTTTTTTATTCATTTCTAGTATTATTTGCGTATTGGTTGGATTTTATATTCAATCGAGTTATATTGAAATTTTCGCATCGGTTATGGGGATTATTAATGTTTGGTTATTAGCGAGGGAAAGGGTATCTAACTTTTTGTTTGGCATGATTACGGTTGCGATATTTCTGTATATTTTCATTACGCAAGGTTTATATGCAATGGCAGTATTGGCAGCCTTTCAATTTATATTTAATGTATATGGTTGGTATTATTGGATTGCACGTAGTGGGGAGGAAGAGGTAAAAGCAACAGTTCGTTTAGGTGTAAAAGGGTGGACTATTTATATAATCTTTATGTTAGTTGCTTGGATTGGTTGGGGCTATTATCAAATCCGTTATTTAGAATCAACTAGTCCATATTTAGACGCTTTAAATGCTGTACTAGGATTAGTAGCTCAATTTATGCTAAGTCGAAAAATTTTAGAAAACTGGTATTTATGGATTTTGTATAACGTGGTTAGCATTGTGATTTATATTTCCACAGGTTTATACGTCATGCTAATATTAGCTGTTATTAATCTCTTTATATGTGTAGCTGGTTTGCTAGAGTGGAAGAACAACTATAAAAAACAAGTGCATGTAAATAATTATATTTAGAAAACAATTGGAAGAGAAAAACCCCTGAAGCACATATACTTCAGGGGTTTATTAATAGAATATAAGCTTATGCTTTCGTCATACCAAGCAATACAGCGCCACCGATAATTAAAACACTACCTAGTGCAATAAAGATCAATTGACGTTTTGTTTTCTTTTCGCCTAAGAATACAATCGCACCGAATGTTGAGATAACGATTCCAGTTTGAGATAATGGGAAGCTTGTTGCTACTCCGACACGTGGTAATGAAAGAAGTAAGAATAAGTTTCCAGTTCCCCATAGTAAACCAGATAAAGCATTACGCATTGCATATTTGTTAAATGGTTTATGTTTAGATGTCAGTACAACCGCACCAACAAACATACCAACTGCTTGTGGTAAAATAGCAGACCAACCATCGATATTATACCAACGAATAATAATTACATATACAAGGTAGCCGAAAGTAGAAACAATTAAAGTAAGAAGTCCTTTTTTCAATTGTCCTGGTGGCTGTGCATTTTCTTTGTCGTCTAGTGATGTGAATACAACACCAACTACGATTAATAGGATTGCAATCGTTCCCAGAACAATCGTTGTTGTAGTAGTCCACTCACGGAAAGCGATAACCCCAAAGATAGAAGTTGCAACAAGTTGCATACCAGTAGAAATCGTTACAGTAGTTGAAACACCTAATTTTTCAACTGTTTTTAATTGGTTTACTTGTCCTAAAGCCCAGAATAAACCTGAAATAAAACCAACAATTAAGACTGTCATTGTTAAAACTGGTTGAGTAAATACATACATAACTGTTGCGAAGAATAGAGCACCGATTGTCATACCTACCGTTTGGCTATATGCACCACCGCCCATTTTTACGCTTACTAATAAGATGTTTCCCCATGCGATTGCAGGAAGAAGCGCTAATAAAATGTCCATTACAAGACTCCCTTCGGTTTTCTATACCAATATAATTACATATCGTTCTAACGATCGGTAATGCCCCACTAATAGAGTAGAAGATTACCGATCGCTAAAACAGGATGAAGAACTTACGATATAAATGCGTTTTCATTTCTTCATTTTTTGAAACACCTCCATATAATAACAGGAAATTGCCTATTTTAGAAAGTGAATTCAAATAAAATGTATATTTTAATAAGGGGTAAAATTCAGTTATTTCCCGGCGGTATATTTTATTTCCTGAGAAATAAAGAAGCAGCTTCGAAAAAAGCTGCTTTAAGAGTTAGTAATTCTTTTATTAATAAGCTGAATACATAGCAGAAATAGGAGTGACATACTAATAGTAATAACTACAAGTGTCCAGGCGAGTTGCATATTACTTGCATCAATCGCCATATAAATTGCAGTTGGGATAGTCTGTGTTTTACCAGGAATGTTCCCAGCAAACATGAGTGTAGCACCAAACTCACCGAGCGCACGAACAAAGCTCAAAATCATTCCGCTTAGTAAGGCAGGAAATGCAAGTGGGAGTGTAACGTGCAGGAAAACTTGATATTCACTCGCACCAAGGTCACGAGCACTTTCTTCAATTTGTACATTTGCAATAGAAAATCCTGTTTTTGCTGATTGGTACATGAGTGGAAATGCAACGACTGTAGAAGCAATGATAGCAGCAGTGGATGTAAACATAATAGACTGCTGAAATAATGATTCTATCCACATTCCAATGGGACTATTATTTCCAAAAATGATAATGAGAAAAAAGCCGATTACAGTTGGCGGAAGTACCATTGGTAATAAGAAAATAGTTTCTAGTATTACTTTATATCTCCATGAGGAGCGTGCTAGCGCTCGCCCGATAATCGTCCCTAAAATTGTAACGATAATGGTGGCGCATGCAGCTACTCGTAAAGATAGAAAGATTGGTGACAAAATAGCATCAAAGCTCATGGCAATTATGATAGGACTGTAAATCCATATTTTTTAAAGATAGATTGTGCATCTTTTGACTGCAAATACTCATAAAATGAAGTCGCCTCTTTCTTGTGCTTAGATTCTTTTATAACACCTAAAGGATAGTGAATTGGCTCATGAGAGGTAGCTGCTGCTGTCTCACCAATCTTTACTTTGTCTGAAATAAGAGCATCCGTTTTGTATACGATACCAGCATCGACATTGCCTGTTTCTACATATGTTAACACTTGGCGAACGTCTTTTGTAAATACGACTTTATTTTGAATGTCATTCCAAATATTTTCATGTGTGAGAGAAGCCTTTGCGTATTTTCCCGCAGGTACGGATTCAGGTGTACCAAGTGCAATTTTCTTGATTTTTTCATCTTTTAAATCTTGGAATTTTGTAAGAGAACTATCTTTTGGGACAACTAGAACGAGTTCATTCCCAAGAAGATTTTTCCCTTCTTTTTCATCAATGAATCCTTTTTTAACAAGAGTTTGAAATTTATCTTCTGCTGCTGAGAAGAATAAATCAGCAGGCGCACCTTGTTCAATTTGTTGTTGAAGTGCACCAGAAGCACCGAAGTTAAAAGAAAGTTTAATATTAGGTTCTTTTTCTTTATATTTTGTTTCAATTTCTTTTAGTGCATCTTGTAAGCTTGCAGCAGCGGATATAGTAAGTTCTACTGTTTTTCCTTCTTTAGCAGTTGATTTCTCTTTCTTTTCTCCGCTTGTACATGCAGCACTAAATATAAGAAGAAAAGAAAGTATAAGTGCCCCAATGGATCGTAATGTAAATTTGTTCATAAAAAAGTCCCCTTTCATTTTGACACATTTAATTATAACTAAATATAACTAATTATAACTAGTTATAATTGAATATAATTTGAACATATAGCTATTTTGAAAAAATAGGAGAAATATTCTTTTCTTTGTTACAATGAAAGAAGAAAGTGAGGAATCGTCTATGGATCATCATTCCTACACAACGGAAGAAGTAGCAAAGCGATTAAAAGTATCAAAACTAACTGTATACGACTTAATTAAAAAAGGAGAACTGCCTTCTTATAGAGTTGGTAGACAGATGCGCATTGATGCAGCGGATTTAGAACAATATATAAAGCAAATGAAAACTGGTAAGGTGCAAGTTGTTCCTGTAAAGAACGATGGTAATAGTACCTCGAATACATGTATTATTAGCGGGCAAGAACTAACGTTAGATATGTTGGCAAAACATATAGAAAATCGTATGCCAAATTCTAATATATTAAGAGCGTATCAAGGTAGTTTAACGAGTTTAGTGAAGCTGTACCAAGGAGAAGGAAGTGTCGTTAGCCTGCATTTGTTCGATGGGGAAACGGGTACGTATAATGTTCCTTACGTAAAACGTATTTTAGTTGGACAACCATGTATTATGATTAATTTATTATCAAGAAATGTAGGGTTTTATGTGCAAAAAGGGAATCCAAAAAATATAAAAACATGGGCTGATTTATCTCAGTCATCTATACGATTTATAAATCGAGAAAAGGGTTCCGGTATTAGGGTATTAGTGGATGAGCAATTGCGAATTCGAAAAATAAATAAAGAAGATATTAGCGGTTATGAATGGGAAGAATCGAATCACCTTGGTGTTGCTTCGCAAGTTGCGAATGGAAAAGCTGATGTTGGAGTAGGGTCAGAAAAGTTTTCGCAAATTGTAAATGTAGACTTTATTCCAATAATGAAAGAACAGTATGATTTAGTAATTTTGAAGAATAAAGAAAATGAAGAGCTTATTGAGTTTATGAAAGACATTCTGCAATCGGAAGAATTTCATAATGAATTAAAAGCAATTGGCGGATACGATATGACGAAAACAGGTCAAATTATATATGAAACAAACTAAAAAGCTGCTTGTCTATAAGACGAGCAGCTTTTTCTATATATAAAGGGGTTTGGGGAAGCAAAGTGTTAAACGAGACTTTGAGCAAGTGTGTAAATGAAAGCTGTAAGAAGAGTTGCTCCACTTGCAAGTCCGATAAAGTCTGATTTGTTAAATGTAATGATGTTCATAATAATCTCTCCTTATTTGTTTAATGTAGTTGCAACTGCTTTTGCATCGACAAGTGCGGATAGCACCATGCCCATTGTATTTAAAAATTTGTTTGATTTCATTTTGTTTATCATGCGTATCCGCTCCTTTTCGAATTGTTGTTGCCCTGCTTTATGTCTTAATTATAGGAAATATGATCGCCTGCAACTATCGAATTAGCTTACGGAAGACTTACACTTTTGTAAGAAAAAAAGACATTCGTGTAAGAATGTCCTTCAAAGCATATTGATATGATGATGCTCTTCAATTGTTTTTAAAAAGCTACGCATTGAATTCGTCATATAGCTATCTTTACGGCGTATGAAAACCGTTGAAATACTACCGTATTTTTCAGGGATTGCATGACAATGTACCTTACCAGCTTTAGAAAGATGGTGGACAGCAGACTGCGGTACGAGTGTAATACCAAGGCCGAGTGCAACACTGTTTAGTATTGTTTCTAATATATTAAATTCCATAATTCTTTTTGGCAGCAAACCTTCATCTTTAAGCCAACGTTCTAGCTTGGAACGGTATCCACATCCTTGATTAAAAACGAGTAGGGGCGTCGTAGTGAATTCTTCTATATGAAAAGCTTTATTTTGTGTAACAAGCATTAGTTTTTCGGTACTAACATCGTATTGTTCAATTAGTGGATGTTTAATAGGCCCTGATATAAATGCACCATCTAATTGGTGATCGATTACTTCTCTAATAAGTTCTTCTGTTAGACCAGCTTGTAATGATAAATCAACATTTGGATAGCTCTTATAGTAAGAAGACAAAATGGTAGGCAATGTGCTTACTGTTTCGACTGTACCAATTTTTAATATACCAGATGGTGTTTCGCTATCTAAAAACACTTGTTTTAGCTCTTCAACATCTTGCAAAATTTTATGAACATAAACGAGCATTTTTCTTCCTTCAGCCGTTAAAGTCATGCCTCGTTTATGACGGTAAAAGAGCGGTGTTTTTAGCTCGTTTTCTAATTGTTTAATACGTGCGGTTACATTTGATTGTACGTAATTTAATTCCTTTGCTGCGCCACTTACACTACCTTGGTCGGCAACGCTCTGGAAGATTTGTAAGTCTCTTAATTCCATAGTACGATCCTCCTTGATGTTAACTATCATTATAAGTGATAGTTAACATCATTTTGAATCATTTTACGTGATATATTTTTTCTTTTACAATTCTCTTTGTGCAAATAGAAAGAAGCGGGGGGATTATGGTGAGAAGAGGTCAAATGATAATAGGGGCTTTAGCATGTTTAATTGCAAGTATGTCATGGGGAGCAATGTTTCCGGTTGCTGATCATGCGTTAGAATACATAGATCCATTTTATTTTTCACTTATTCGCTACGGAGCGGTGGCGATCGTATTGATTGTATTGTTGCTAATGAAAGAAGGTAAGAAGGCATTTCGCTTAGAGGGAAGAGGAAAGTTACTCGTCTTTTTTGGAACAATGGCGTTTACCGTATATAATGTATTAATTTTTCTAGGACAAATGTTAATGGGGAAATCAGGTGTAATGGTAGCTTCTATTATGGAGGCGCTGATGCCGATGATTTCAATTTGTATTTTATGGGGATATAAAAATATAAAGCCGAAGAAGTATATGATAACGAGCATGATTATCGCGTTTGTAGGGGCTATATTTGTTATTACGAAAGGTGATATGAGTTTCTTTTTAACATTGAAAGATAACATGTTTTCGCTAGCATTTATATTTGTTGGTGTTGTAGGATGGGTAATTTATACGATGGGTGGTCAAACGTGTAGCGATTGGTCAACATTACGCTATTCTACTTTGACGTGTGTATTGGGTACAACTGTCACAGGGATGATAACTGTAGTCATTACAGTGCTTGGATATGTATCTGTTCCAAGTATGGAAACGATTTCTATTGTGAAGTATGATTTGTTATTTATGATGACATTACCAGGTATCGTAGCACTACTTGCTTGGAACTACGGTGTGAAAATCTTATCATCCATTAATGGTATTTTATTTATTAACTTTGTGCCAATTACTACTTTAGTTATTATGATGATGCAAGGGTATAAAATAACAACATTTGATATTGTAGGAACATTATTTGTTATTGCAGCGCTTATTCGTAATAATGTTTGTCAGAGAAAAGAAGAAAATGCAAATAAACAAATGTTGCAAGAAAAGCAATTGCGCCAAGCTGTTTAATAGGCAACTGGAGGATTTTATATGTTAGAAAGTTTATTGTTTTTCTTTGCTGCTGGAGTTGCCTGCGAGCTTGCGGCAATTAATCGAAACGGTCGTAAGAATATAAAACAACAAGCTGAATTGATACAGCTTTTAAGAGAATTGAAGGAAAGAAAAAATTAAAAAGACGACCGGGCATAGACGGTCGTCTTTTTCTATATAAAGGGGAAAGGGGACACAAAGTTATACAAGCGTTGCGGCATAAATAAAAGCAGTAAGAAGAATTGATCCGCTAGCAAGTCCTAAAAAATCTAATTTGTTAAAAGTCAGGTTATTCATTATAAATTCTCCTTACTTGTTTAATGTAGAAGCAACAGTTTTTGCATCGATAAGAGCGGAAAATACCATGCTCATTGTATGTAAGAAATTGTTTGATTTCATTTTGTTCATCATATAGATCCGCTCCTTTTCGAATGGTTGTTGTTACTTTCTGCCCTAATTGTATAAGATAGTGGAGGAGGTCACTATCGAATTAGCTTACAATAAACTTACACTTTTGTAAGAATTGAAATTTAACAATAAATACTTATTTTTATTACCAACTCCTAAAACTTAGTGTTATAATCGTTGTAAGAAAATGATTATACTTCGGATATTCAGAAAGGAACGAAACAAATGTATAAACCAATTACATTTTCGTTGAAATATATATTTAAAATGGCTGGGAAGGTAGAAGTGCAAGGGAGAGAGAAATTACCGGAAGATGGCCCTTACGTTGTTGCGTGTACACATACAAGTTTTATGGATGTTTTAATGTTAGCGGCAGGAATGTACCCAACCCAAATTCATTACATGGCAAAAAAAGAATTGTTTGAAGGGAAATTTAAAAATTGGTTTTTTAAAAATGTAAATGCATTCCCTGTAGACCGTGCGAATCCAGGGCCAAGCACATTGAAAATTCCATCGCGTTTATTAAAAGAGGGAAAGGTAGTAGGTATTTTCCCGAGTGGAACGAGATCATCAGAAGATGTTTCATTAAAAGCTGGGGCTGTTACGATTGCAATGCGTTCTAACGTTCCATTAATACCAGCAGCTTATGTTGGTCCATCAAGTGTAAAAGAATTGATAAAAGGAAAAAAAGCGCAATTAGTTTTTGGAGACCCAATTCAAATTGATGCTGAAGAACAAATAGATCGAAAAACGGCTATGAAAATGATGACAGATCAATTAAATGAAAAGTTTGAAGAACTAAAGGAAGCTCTTCAATCAAATCAAAAGTAAGAAAAGACGACCGAGCATAGACGGTCGTCTTTTCTATTACTATTTATATAAAGTGAAACTTTAATCAGTGGGGGTTTTGTTCATCCCCACTGATTATTAGCCCTCATCAATCGGGATTTTACAGGCAGTTGATCTCCCGCCTAACTTCCTCGCATTCGCCGAATTCTGAGGTGGGAGTCTTACTGCCCGTTAAAGCGGGATAAAGGGGAAAGGGGACACAAAGTTACACAAGCGTAGCAGCGTAAATGAAAGCAGTAAGAAGAACCGAGCCGCTAGCAAGTCCTAAAAAATCTAATTTGTTAAATGTGATGTTGTTCATAATATATTCTCCTTACTTGTTTAATGTAGAAGCAACAGCTTTTGCATCGATAAGAGCAGATAATACCATGCCCATTGTGTTTAAGAAATTGTTTGATTTCATTTTGTTCATCATATTAGATCCGCTCCTTTTCGAATGGTTGTTGCTCTGTTTCTGACTTAATTGTATGAAATATAGCGGAGAGTCACTATCGAATTAGCTTACAGGAAAATTACACTTTTGTAAGAAAAACGAATGAAGGTGTCATGATGAGAAGATTTGACATATGTTCATGTGATTTATTAAGTTAAAAGTAGAGGTGAGTGTATGGCTAATATTAAAGATATTGCAAAGATGGCTGGGGTTTCAGTTACGACTGTTTCGAGGGTATTAAATGATCATCCATATGTAAGTGAAGAAAAAAGGAAAGTTGTTTTAGAAATAGTTGAGAAATTGAATTACTCACAAAATGCAAATGCTGTTCATTTATCAAAAGGGAAGACGAATATTGTTGGTGTGATTTTACCTTATATTAATCATCCGTGTTTTGATGCAATGGTGGGTGGAATGATGGACGTTGCGTTAGCTCATAATTACAGGGTGCTTCTTTGTCAAACGAATTACAATAAAAAAGAAGAAATGAAAAGTTTACATATGTTGAAAACAAAGCAACTAGATGGTTTGATCATTTGTTCTCGTGCGAATGAGTGGGAAATTATAGAGCCTTATGCAGCGTATGGGGCGGTTATTGCTTGTGAGGATAATGATATTGAAAGTATATCGAGTGTATATACAGATCACTTTAATGCCTTTCAATTAGGGATGAGTTACCTTATTGAAAAAGGTTATAAGAAGATTGGATATTGTACGGGAAGAAAGTTAGGACCAAGTAGTAAGAAACGTTTTGATGCGTATAAACAACAGCTACAATTAATAGATGAAGAAGTGATGGAAGATTGGATTTTCACAGAATGCTTTACATTAGAAGATGGTGTAAGAGTTGCGCATCAATTTAAGGAGATGGAGAATCCGCCTGAAGCATTAATAGTGGCAGGAGATGAGGTCGCTATTGGGATCATGACAGAAGTTAATAAACTAGGTATTAAAGTTCCTGAAGATTTAGCGATTATTGGTTTTGATAATCAACCGATTTCTCAAGTTTTACAACTGACAACTATTGACCAAAATTTAAAGGAAATAGGTAAGACGGCTTTTGAAATGTTTTACAGACGAGTGAGTGATGAGGGTTCTAAACAAGAAAAGATGGAAATTCCGTATAAACTTGTGGAACGCTCTACAGTTTAGCGATAATCCGTTATGTGTATAATCACATAACGGATTATTTTTTGAAATGTCTTTGACAGGAAACGCATTTCATACTTTATAAAAGAGTTACACCGGTTTGTAATAATCCATGGATTCTTTTCAAGTGTTAAAGCAATGAATAGAATTTGGAGGGATATGTATGAATGAACTTTTATTAAGTATGAAAAAGTATGTAGAGGATGATGAACAAATTTTAGCATTTGTGATAGGGATATTTGAGAAAGATGATTTTACCTTATCATATCGGCATGGGATTTTCGTTGCTACTACTAGACGTCTCCTCTTTTATGGAGAAATTCCGTACTATCCATCAACATTTGAAGTGTATTCGTATTTGCATATAGATGACATAAATTTTCATCCGCAATTAGTGTTTACTTGTAATCAGGAAACGGTAACAGCTAAGTATATTCAGAAAGGTAATGTGGAGCGATTTGTCCGTACAGTTAGAGCGAATATGAATAATTAATCACCCCTTTGTTTAAACATAATATCTTGGTCTTTGTGAGGAAAAATGCGGAATAAAAACAACTTCTAAACCTCTAGGAGATAGTGATACAATGTCAAATGGGGGGAGGTATGAACTATGGTTAATCAACGTATAAAAGAGATAACATTAATTACAATTGGTTCATTGTTATTCGCAATCGGTATTAATTATTTTGCAATTCCAAACCGTTTATCAGAAGGTGGCATTATTGGTGTAACGGTTGTTACGTATTATTTATTTGGTTGGTCGCCAGGGATTGTCAATTTTGCTATAAATGCAATTTTACTGGCTGTTGGTTATAAATTTTTTGATAAGAAAACGATGGTTTATACAATTTTAGGGATTGTAGAAACATCCTTGTTTTTATATGTTACGGAACATATTGAGTATCATGTAAATAGTGATACGTTATTAGCGGCTCTATTCGCTGGCTTATTTGTAGGTATCGGATTAGGGTGTATGTTCAAAGCTGGAGGTACATCAGGAGGGTCGGCAATTTTAGCGCAGTTAGCAAATCAATACTTAGGTTGGAGTGTTGGTAAAGGCGTACTTATTATTGATATCATTGTAATTGCCGGTTCTGTATTTATAATAGGGCAAGAAAAGGCAATGTATACACTCGTTGCTGTATTTATCGGAGCGAAAGTAATTGATTTCATTGTAGAAGGAATGGATACAAAAACAGCTGTTACAATCATTTCAAATCAACCGGATTTAATACGTGAAACTATTACGAAAAACATGACGCGCGGTGTCACTGTATTAGAGGGGCGTGGCGGATATACTGGTAAAAATAAAGAAGTATTATATATTGTTATTAATAAACAAGAGCTTGTTAAGTTAAAGCAAGTTATTAGCCGAGTAGATGAAGATGCTTTCGTTGTTATTCACGATGTACGTGATGTACTTGGTGGTGGCTTTAAAGCGAGCTAAAAGGTGAACGAGTAAATTCGTTCGCCTTTTTTAATTCTTACAAAAATGTAAGTGTAATGTAATGAGATTCAATAGTAGATTTTATTCCTTCTTTTTAAAATGGATGTATATATATCCTGCGGAGGAGGAATGTTTAGTATGAAGAAAAAGATGATCACTACTATAATAGCGATGATAGTGATAGTAGTAATGTTACTGCCTACGAAACTTGGACCAGTTATAGATAAATATAATCCACTTTATAAGACGAAAGAATATTATACGGTTGTGAATACAATTGGTCAGCATATTGGTGATGAATGGTATGAATATGAATTTATTGCATTTGACGAACGTGGAAAAGAACAAAAAATAAAGAAGACCGTTAAGCATATGTTAAAGAGAGATGAAGCATTAAAAGTGTATGCAAAAGGACGCTACGGCGAGACGATTGAAGAAATTGAAGCTGTAAATATTCCTATTAATGCGAAGAGTAAACTTTTAACGACGAGATAGCGGATTATACCCCCACCTATTTTTTGTCGAAAATAAAAATACTAGGTAGGGGTATTTTGAAGCGTATGAAAAAGCCTTAGTCCATATGGACTAAGGCTCTTTTTATTATATAAAGGGGAAGGGGGTACATTGTAGTAGCATGAGTGAAAGGTATAAGAAGAGCCGGCTACTAGCAATGTAATTTGGTTATGTGAGTGTTCTTCTTATTTGGCTTACTTTCTAACTTTATTGTACGAAATATAGGTAAGGGAAACTATCGAATTACATTACACATAGCTTACAAACATGTAAGCCTTCTGTAATGTAATTCGATGGTTAATAGATAGTGAATTTCATATAGTGTAACTAGAAAGTCTCACTGTATTACTTTCTGTTTGTAATGTTAATGAAGAATAAAAAACCAACTAATTTTGAATAGCCCTCATCTCTATTTAGATGAGGCTCTTTTTTAAACCTTACAACATTGTAAGGTTTACGTAAGTTAATTCGATAGTAATTTTGTCATATTTTTTGCATAATAGATACAAATAGATAAAAAATAATTAGGGATATAGTAAGAAGGGAGAAAACTGGGATGCGTAAAGAAGAAGTAGTGAAGTTTCCAATTAAAGATTTCTGTAGCTACTTTACTGTTGCCATAGTATGTATTGGATTATTTGATATAATAACAAATTTAATTGTTAACTAATATAGATGATAAAACAAGAAGGGAGACCCTTTCTTGTTTTTTTTATGGGGGCATAAAGATGAAATGGATTGATAGCCATATACATGTTGATCAATATGAGAATGAAGAGAAAAGTAGATTACTTATAGATGTGGAAAACAGTAAAGAGATACAAGGGCTTATTGCAGTATCTATGAATTATCAATCATGCCTAGAAACTTTATCTTTAGCAAAGCGATATCCTTTTGTACATCCAGCAATAGGTTTTCATCCGGAGCAACCGATTCATAAAGAGGAATGTGAGCAAATTTATAAATTAATTGAAGATCATGTAGAGAAAATCGTTGCGATTGGTGAAGTGGGCTTGCCATATTATTTAAGGAAAGAAGATGAAAATATTGCTATCGATCCATACATAGCGGTGTTAAAAAAGTTTGTGGAACTAGCTAGTAAATACGATTTACCAATTATATTGCATGCGGTTTATGAAGATGCTGACACTGTATGTGATTTTCTTGAAGAATATAAAGTTTCACGTGCACACTTCCACTGGTTTAAAGGGAGTGAAGAGACAATGAAACGGATGATGAGGAACGGTTATTATATTTCTATCACACCGGATGTTTTACATAAGGAGAAAATTAGAAAAATCGTTTCGTATTATCCGCTTGAATATATGATGGTAGAAACAGATGGCCCATGGGAATTTCAAGAGGGTGTTATGACGCATCCGACAATGATTCGAGAGGTATTAAAGGAAATTAGTGTTATAAAAAACATATCTGTTGATGAGGTTACAGAAACAATATACGAAAATACAATTCAATTTTACCCCGCATTAACGGGCAGTAGGACCCCCACCTCAAAGTTCAGTGAAAGTAGAGAAGTTAGGCGGGGGTCGGGCTGTCCGTAAAAGCTCGATTGGTGAAGGCTAATAATCAATGGGGGATGAACAAAACCCTTACTGATTAAAGTTTCACTTTATTCGAAAGGATAGGAGAGTCACTCTTATCCTTTTTGTTATGGATATTTTTTCTAATATTTTCTATAATTTATCATATGTTTAATTTGATGAAGGAAGCAGGGGGAGAAAATGGGGGAAGCATATAAAAAGATAGCTATTACGATTATGACCGGAGCGCTGTCGCTTGCGATGTTTGGGTGCGAATCAGAAAAAAAGGCGACAAATACAAACGTAGCACAAGAAAATAAGGAAGAACAAGTGGATCCAATAGTTGAAAAACAGATGAAAGAAAATGAGAAAAATGGGAATGCAGTTGGAAATAGTTCTAACAAAGGAAAAATGGCAGAGAGTAATGGATGGATTTACTATGCGGTAAATGGTGATAAAAATACAGGAGGCATTTATCGTACGAAGGATCAATTTCAAACATCAGAACTTGTAGTAAAAGGTGTGGATGCTTCTTACATAAATATAAAAAATAAATCTTTATATTTTATTCATACAGATGAAGATAGAAATGCGGGACTATCTTCTTTAATGAAGTATGATATATCTTCTAAAAAGCTGGATACGTTAAAAGCAGATACAAATTATGTTTATATAAAAGACCAAACGTTATTTTACCAGAAAAAGTATTCTGAACATGGTGGTTTTGATATTGTAGGGATTGTAAAAATGGATTTGAAAACAGGGCAAGAAGAGGAAGCTGCATTTAAAAACTCTGGCTGGTCTCGAACGATAGACGATAGTATTCTACATTGGAATAAAAATCGTGGAACACAAGTGACAAAAGACAATCAAACTTGGTCAAAAGAAAGTTATGCAACAATATCTAGTGCGACTTATAATAATGAAAAATTATATGCTGTTGTTGATTTTTCGTTACCTTTTGAAGTAAATCAAGCTGAGCATGGTATATATGAGATAGACACTCAACAAAATAATGAAAAGTTATTGGTAAAGGACGCCTTGCAAATGAATGTGAAAGGTGATACTTTTTATTACTTGAAAAATGATGGAGTGTATAAGAAGAAAATTAATGGTGGAAATGAAAAGGTAATTTATAATAAAGCAATAGAGCCAACTAAATCCTATTTATATTTTGTAGCAGGAGATATGTATCTCTATACAGATAATGGAACTATTTTGAATCTAGATACAAAGAAATCAAATGAAGTACAAGATAAGAAGCTAGCAGATGACGCTATGTTACAGAAAGTATGGAATGCACAGAAGGAACTTACCAATATTCAAATGGCCGCACTAACAGGAAACCCAAAACGAGTAGAGGATTTTTCATACGGGGAATTAGTGAATCCTATTTATAATACGAAGGATACTTTAGAGATTACGCTATCTACGTACTTCTCAAAATCATTTATAGCAGAGTATATGAAGAGTAAGTATATTAAAGAGTTAAATGGAAAAATGCACTATGTTATTGGAGATCCAGGGTCAAGAGCAGGAACTAAATTTACAAAAATTATTTCTGCCGAGTTAAAGGATGGAAAAATAAAAGCGCAGGTAGAAACGTATAATGACTATGATAATGTAACGGAAAAGGTAGAAGTTGAATTTATTTATGAAAATAATCAATGGGTTATTAATAACATGCCGCGTTTTGGTTTTATATTAGGATTCTAATTTTTTCGCACGTCTTAATAATAAAAGAAAGACAATTATAATGAACCCAATTATAAGGAAGAACCCATATTGTTTTATATAATCCATTATGTCATTCGCACTTGTTGGTTTTTCAACGTGAATGCCGTCTTTATTAGTAGTAATATAAATATCTTTCATTTTTACTTCATTCGTTTCTTTTTGTAAATTAATCCACTCTATGTTTGGAATGCTTTCCAGTTCTTTTAATACTTCTTTTAATGGTGTAACACCTAAGTAAGGGTGATAAAATGCACCGATAATTCCATCGGATAATTTTTCGATAGATACAGCACGTTCTTTCATTTTTGCTATAGCTTGTGGTTTATCCCCTTCAATAAAGCCAACAGTTTCAGGAATTAATTTCATCCCATGTAAAAATGACGGTGTACTTATATAAGCCGGTGAGTGCATTGATTTCCAAGTTGTATCGTTTAGTTGTAGTTGTCCTACATAAGTTGAAAAATATTGTGATAGTATTTCATATCCTTTTTGAGACATTGTATAGTGCGGAGCCTCAAAGGCAACTGGATATAATTTCGCTTCTACAAGCTCTGTAATCCCTTTTTCAATATGATCTTTCGTATATTTTTCTTCGAAGGCTTTTCCGTTTTCTACGTATTTATTATAGTCTTCTGTAGACTGAAAATCTTCTTTTGTCTTGGGTTTTTCATGGTTTGGTTGGCGAATTGGTTGATCTGTTTTTACATCCCAAAACTCAAAACCTTCGCCAGTTTCACTATCATAAAACTGATGGGTGTAACCATGCATAACGATAGAACCGCCGTTATCTTGCATAAAGCGTAAAACATCGACTAATTCAGAGTTATCCTTTAAATGTACTGTTTTTCCTGTGTCGGGATCTTTGTAAACAGGGATAACAGTAATCATATAAGGAAGGTTTTTCTCTTTTAGTAATTCAGCAATTTCTTTTAATTGCTTTACATTTACAGCTGGATGAACGTCTTCAAGACGTAAATAAGCTGAAGTTTTATTTGTCATCGGCTTTTGTTCAAAGTAAGAAAATAGCATTTCACCGACGTAATGAGACATCCAATCGAAAAGGTTTGGAGTTGCAACGTAATATGATGTTCCTTGGTGAACGATTAACGGATGGTTTCCATCGGCACTCAAGGCATAAGCAAGAGTTGTTCCTTTTGCTTCAATTTTCTTCATTAAGCGTTCTTCTTGTAATTCATTTTTTAATTTGCGTGTCGGATATTCTATAGTATGAGTTCGTATATCAGTTTCATCCGAGGTAATGAACGAAAAACGATTAGATAATTGCTCAACATTTTGACCTAAAACTAATACTGGACCTGAGAAGCTTTCCAGAAATTGTTTTACTTCAGTAGAAAGATCTTCTTTTTTCTCTCCTATATAAACGATATGTGTATAAGAAGATGAGTTAGTAATTTCATTTATCTCTTTTAAACTTTTTACTGTTATATCTTTTGTAAAGTGCCCTAACTGAGTATTAAGGATTTGTACATTGTTTGTAACTGTATTATTTTCTGTACTATATAAAATAAGTACCTTTGGTTTTGATGATGTTTGTGCGGATGTGTGTACAGGTATGAGTAGTAAAATACTGAACAAGAGTATTAGGCATTTTTTCATTTTGTGTGCTCCTATTCTATATGTAGAATTCAATTTACAATTATATACAAGAAATAAGTTATAGTCCATGTAAGTTACATTTTTGCACGTATTTACCAACTGTTTTTTCACAAAATCGGTCTAAAGCATGATGATAATATGTATAGTAATTTGCTATGATGGAAGAGTAAGAGAACGATAGAATGTAGGTAATTGTAAAGGGAAAGCTGAAAGGGGACAAATTTCAGCGGAGAAAGAGGTAGAGGTAGTGAAGAAATTCTTTGTAGGATTTTTAGTTGTTCTTGGAGTGTATTTATATTTCCAAGAGAAGTCTGAAGGAATGGATAAACTAATAAATGAGACAAGCTATGTTGATTCAGAGGAAGCAAAACAGATGAAACAAATTATTATAGAGGAAGCAAAGAAAGTAAACCTTCCAGAATGGATACCTCTTACAATTGCCGAACATGAAAGTAGGCTAAATCCAAGAAGTGTTGGAGATAACGGAACTTCATTCGGATTGTTTCAATTGCACCGCGGTGGTGGGCTTGCACCGGATAATTTAACTGATGAAGAGTTGAAAGATCCGCGTACAAATGCGCAAATTGCAATGCCACACTTACTGAAAGGGTATAAGCGCGGGGTGCAAAAGGGTTTGACTGATTTTGCATTACTGAAATATATAGCAAATACATCAGGATGGCCAGGGAATCTAGGGCCAGAGTGGACGGATAACAATATGAAGTATAACGTTGGATTAGAAGATGTATATTATCGGAATAAAGGCGTAATAAAAGAGTAGGTTTTCGACACCTACTCTATTTTTTTATGAATAATTTTGTCTTCTTGTTTCATGAAATATTGCGCTAGTTGTATTTTCACCTCTTCTAGTTTTGTAGAAACTTGTGGTATTTTATATCCTACATACAATGGTGAAACGACAAACCTAGGAACAACTTTACAAATGATTTTTCCATTTAGATGATAGAAGAATAAGTTATAACTACTACATCCTTTATGGAAATCTGTCAGTATGTAACGTACAGTTTGCTGAATATAATTTGCCATTTCATCTATAAATGCAATATCTTCAATGACTATGTTAAATTCAGTAAAGCCAATAATAGGACGCTCTGAAATATTGAGTTCAATACGTTCGTTTTTTTGTACAATTACTCCTTGGAAATTTTCCTTTTCTACGTTTTCGAGATAGTCTACATATTTCATTCCGATAATTTGCATGTGTGCATGGTGCAAACTGCCACCTGAAAATGGACCATGATTTTTATATAAAATCACAGATGCAAATTCCTCGTTATTCTGTAAGTTTAACCAATGGTGAATAGAGAAACGAATTAGTTTTCTCATATGTTCTTCTGTATATGTTCCGATATGATCTTCACAATTATCTGTTTCGATTAGCACTGTTTGAAAGGTATCTTTTAATGTAGGGAATTTATTTTTTAACCAAATAATAGAGCCCTCAGCTGCTAAAATATCCGTTAAATTTTCTCTGTCACAAAAAGGACATGCAGCGCTTCTGTTCCGAATGCTTTCTGGTTTTTGTTTACCGATATCGTTTAAAAAATATAGTTGTTGTGTATCCATTTGTATATATGCCCCTTTAAAATATGTGTAAAAATCCCGCTTAATACATTCGGGAAAAGGAGGAGGAAATCCTTTAAAGGGAATAGGGAAAAATAAAAGACAAGATATCCTCATTACAATAGGGTACCTTGTCTTTTATTTTTTCTTCAATAGTGTGTATGGATAATATAGAGCATTTGCATTTTGTTTCTTTTTTCTATTTTTTATTGTGTATAAGGCAATTGCCGTACTTGCGATTACAATAATGGCTTTCTTCATATTCATATACCCCTTTTTATTGTTGGTTTAATTCTTGGCTAACTGCTTTTGCGTCGACTAAAGCGTGTAAAATCATTTTCACCATGTTCATCATATTCCTTCACTCCTTTTTATAGTTCGTTTAGTTCTTTTACAACTGCTTGTCCGTTCACTAATACCTCAAAGATTGCTTTTACGATTTCTTTCATCATAATTGTTTTCCTCCTTGTTTTTGTCTCTCTTGTTTATACCTTTATTGTATAGGGAGGCATCTTTTCGTACTATCGCTTTCCATTACGTGAACATAACAGTTTTGTAAGATTTGATGTCACTTATTGAAATGTTTAGTCTATCTTCATTATTTTCAGAAAAATGACTATTCAAACATGAAATGGGAAAGTATAATAAAGAAGTAGTATTAAATTCCGTACGAAAGGGGTGAATGAGATGAAACGTTCTTTAGCTGCACGTGCCAAATTTTTAGATTATATCTATTTTTGTCGTGCGATTTTTCATGATGTAGTTGTTAACGGGATACGTATGCCCTTTTTTAACAATTGCATAGTAGCTATTGAACGATAGAAGTCTCTTCACCCATTTTTGATAAACGTGTGAAAAGGGAGCTATTTGGCTTCCTTTTTCTGTGCCAAAAACCATGGGGAATGTTTCTTTCCCATGGTTTTTTATATTGAGAGGAGTACGGAAAATGACAATTTGTAGTGTAAATAATGTAACGAAATCTTTTGGTGGAAACATCGTATTTGAAAATATATCGCTTGAAATAAAGAATGGTGAACGTATTGGATTAGTTGGTCGTAACGGTAGTGGGAAGACAACTATCTTGCAAATTCTAACAGGAATGGAGAGTTTGGATGCGGGAGCCATTCATATGAAGAAAGGTACATGCATCGGTCATGTAGCACAAATTCCAAAATTCAATAATGAAATGAATGTATATGATGTATTAAGCTCCGCTTTTAAAAAGGAAAAAGAGTTGGAGATAGAAATGCATGCTTTAGAAAAAAATATGGCGGAAGAACAGGAAGCATCTGCTTTACAAAAATTGATGGAGAGATACGGAGTAATTCAAGAAAGGTACGCGTTTCTCGGTGGCTATGAAATAGAAGCGAATATTATGAAGGTAGCAAATGGTCTACAGGTGACGGAACTGTTTCCACGATCATTTATGGAGTTAAGTGGTGGAGAACAAACAAAAGTAAGTCTTGCGTACATGCTATTGCAGAAACCGGATTTACTTCTATTAGATGAACCAACCAATCATCTAGATTTATTTGCCGTAGAGTGGTTAGAGCAATTTCTAAAAGAATATACAGGAACAGTTATGGTCATTTCGCATGATCGCTATTTCCTTGATGAAGTTGTAACGAAAATTTTTGATTTAGAAGATGGAGAAATTCACGTATATCATACGAACTATTCCCAGTTTGTTGAGGAAAAGGAAGAACGGTTGCTTCAAGAATTTCAAGCGTATCAAGAACAGCAAAAGAAAATAAAGAAAATGAAAGAAGCAATTAAGCGTCTACGTGAATGGGCAAATCAGGCGAATCCGCCGAATGAAGGATTGCACAAGAGAGCGAGAAATATGGAACGTGCATTAGAGCGTATAGAGAAACTAAAGAGACCCGTTTTGGATAGAAAACAGATGGGACTTCAGTTTGAAGGGCAAGAGAGAAGCGGGAAAGATGTTGTTGTAATGAAAGAAGTGAGTAAAGGATTTGCCGACAGACCTTTATTCGAGAAGGCAAATTTGCATATTCGTTTTCAGGAGCGCGCAGCTATCGTCGGACGTAATGGTACAGGAAAGACTACGTTATTAAAATTACTATTAGAAGAAATGAAGCAAGATGCTGGAGAAATTCGGATTGGTAGTAGTGTGAAAATCGGTTATTTATCGCAACATGCGTATGGGAATATGAAGAACAATGTATTGGAAGCTTTCAGAGATTGTGTGGCTGTAGCAGAGGGAGAGGCAAGACATATATTAGCTCGCTTTTTATTTTATGGTCCAGCTGTTTTTAAGAAAGTAACGCAACTGAGCGGCGGAGAAAAAATGAGGTTAAGGCTCGCGCAACTTATGTATCAAGATGTTAACTTTCTTATTTTAGATGAACCGACGAATCATCTTGATATTGAATCAAGGGAAGTTTTAGAGGAAGCCCTTGAACAATATAATGGGACGATTTTAGCTGTTTCACATGATCGTTATTTCTTAAATAAGTTATTTGAAAAAACATATTGGATTGATGAGCACAAATTATTTGAGTTTGCAGGGAACTATGCATGGGCTCGTCAAAAGTGGGAAGAAAGAATTGAGAAACAAGTAGCAAAACAGAAGCAGCAACAGCAAGGGAATAAAGTGTTGAAAGTAATGCCTATAAAAAAGAAGGAGTCTAGGAATTTAGAGGAAGTTGAAAACGAGTTAATGCATATAGAAGAAGATATATATGCAATCGAATGTAAAATGGAACATGTGGTTGATGTTGAAATGCTTGAACAATTGTATGAAGAAAAAACGAAAAAAGAGTTTTTGCGAGCGGAGTTATATAATGAGTTAGAGAATATTGTGGAGTAAAAATTAGAAAGCTAATTCCTTTCAGTTTTGCTGAAGGGATTAGCTTTCCTTTTTACCCTGCTATTTGCGGGGCAGTAAGACTCCCACCTCAAAATTCGGTTGGAGCTCTGCTGCCCGTAAACGTCCGATTGGTGAGGCTTAATAATCGGTGGGGGATGAACAACCCCCCACTGATTAAAGTTTAACTTTATAATAATATTTTACGTAAGGGATAAATAAAAAATGTGTTTCACGTGAAACAGTAATTTTGATAAATTTATGTTACGCAATTTTCATCCAGCAAAAATTCCATATCGAAATTGAAGAACTGGTAAAGAGAAAAGTAAATGTTATCAAAAGCTTTTTCAATAATAGTAATTACAGAAGTGTAGGCTAATTATTTCCCGAGACATAAGTATGCGTGACAGAGACTCATGGTTGAAAGTAAAAAAAGAAGCAGAGTTACAGCCTTACGCGCTGAACTCTGCTTTCTTTTTTTGGAGTATCTTCCCTTGTTGAAATTATAACAGCGATCCCGAGCATAATAAAAAAAGCTAAAAAGAGGACGAACTTTGGGAAGAACGGGAATAGTAATAGTGCCCCGACTATCATAATTGTTAATAATATATAGTGCAGGACATATTGGAATAGGTTGTCCATGTTTTCGCCCCCTTTTTGGTAGTTGGTTGTTATTATTCTATGTGGGGCTATTAGGTAATAGAAGGTGTTTTTTGTTTTTTTGAGAGAAAACAATTAGTAAGGATTGACATACCTATTGAAAAGGAATAATCTTGAAATCAATTCATACTATTTTTATAGGTAAAATAAAGATAGTTACAGAAAGGAGCGTTATGTTCCCTCTTAATTAAAAAACAGGAAAGTAAGGGTGAGAATTATGCGAAAGGCTTTGAAAGGGTTACTTGCTACATTCCTTAGTACATCGGTTTTATTAGCAGGATGCGCTCAAGAAGAGAAAAGTACAAATGAAGCAGCAAAGATGCCAAAAGTAAAAGATGAGTTTATTAAGGCGAGTGACAAAGCAAAAAGTCCAGCAAAGGCAAAGGAAAGAAAAGATACTTTTGTAATTGGAATGCCGAGCCCTGGCGGGATATTCCTTCCGCATTTTATGGAGAATGGGTGGGATGGCAATATAACGCAAGCTATCTTTGCTCCTCTTGTTGGGCTGGATAAGGAAGGAAAACCAATCCCGATTCTAGCGAAGAAGTGGGATATTTCGGAGAATCAGCTTACATATACGTTCCATTTGAAAGATGATGTAAAGTTTAGTGATGGTTCGCCGTTAACAGCGGATGATGTAGCATTTACATTAACGTTACTGCATGATCCAACTTATAGTGGTGCAACGGACATAAGCCAAACAGCAATAAAGGGTGGGCAAGCATATAAAGAAGGAAAGGCTACATCTATTGAGGGGATTCAAGTCATCGATCCGAAAACAATTACGATTACAACTGAGAAGGTAAATGCCCAAACATTATCGTTAATTGGTGGAGAAGTTATATCAAAAGCTTATTACGGTAAAGAATATAAGCAAGGAAATTTAGAGTATTTAAAAGAGTTATACGGAAAACCGATGGGGTCAGGAGCCTATAAACTAGATAAATATATTCCAGGTCAAGAAGTTCGTTTTGTAGCAAATGAAAATTATTTTGAAGGTAAACCGAAGATTGAGCACTTTATTTATAAAATTACAAAAGGTGATACGAATTTGCAACAATTTCAAGCGGGAGAAGTAGATTATGATGGCTTCACGACAAATACGGAAACGATTGAGCAATTAAAAGATCTAGGTTTCGCTAATATTAATGTGTATACAGGAAGTTCTTACGGCTATATTAAAATGAATTATAAGAAGTCATACTTTAAAGATAAACGTGTACGCCAAGCGTTTATTTACGGATTAGAGCGCCAAAAAGTAATTGATACGTATTTCCAAGGTTATGCTTCACTTGTTAATGTGCCAATTACACCAGTTTCGTGGGCGTATACGGAAGAAGGAATCAATAAATACGAATATAATTTAGAAAAAGCGAAGAAATTACTTGATGAAGCAGGGTGGAAGGCTGGGTCAGATGGTATTCGTGAAAAAGATGGCCAAAAATTGAAGGTAAGTTATTTTGCTTCTTCTGCAAGTAAAATCAATGATGTGATGATCCCCGTTATGAAAGAGGATTACAAAAAGATTGGGGTAGATTTCAATCCTGAATACATGGACTTTAATACGATGATTTCCAAGGTAATTAAAGGAGATTATGATTTAGCGATGGTCTCCACACCGATGATTGATGATCCAAGCGGAACAATTGAGGAGTTTGTTTCGACAAGTAAGCGTAATTATGATGGATATCATAATCCGAAAGTAGATGAATTAGCTAAGCAGGCATTAGAAACATTGGATATTGAAAAACGAAAAGAAATCTATAAAAAACTATATCAAGAGTTAAGTGAAGATCCACCTGTTATTTTCTTAAACAATAGTAAAGTCGTGTCTGCACATAATGCACGAATTCAAGGATTACAAGAAGATAACTATAATGGTATTTTGTTAAGTTTACCTAAATTAAAGATTGATAAATAATTTTGAAAAAACTCTCAAAATATTTATATAGAAATAATTGACAAAATATACTGAAAGATATAAGCTAATAACCATAAAGTCTACCGGAAAGGTCGGAATAAAATTGTTACCCCTCAAAAACAACTATTTTTTTATAATTAAAACCGACTTTTCCGATTGGCTATAAAATGTTGCTGTGGGAGGCATACATAAGGCAAGCAGTTCATAAGGTGTAATTATTAAAAAAAAGTTAGGGTGGGGACAATGAAGAAAAAGACAAAAAAATGGGCTGGTGTATTTTCAGTATTGCTGAGTAGTTCGCTTGTGTTATCTGCTTGTGGGGGACAGGAGGATACAGCTTCTACAGAACCAGTTAAACAGCAAGATTTAAAAAATATAAAAATCGAAAAGATTGCGGCTACAGATAAGACGAAAGTACCCGATAAAGCAAAGAATCGAAAAGACACGTTAGTTGTGGGGATTAGTAAACCTGGTGGTGTCTTTTTACCATACTTTCAGCAAAATGGCTGGGATGGAAACGTAACTTCTGTTATTTTTGCATCTCTTGTATCGACAGATAAACAAGGAAAGCCAACCCCTGAATTAGCTGAGAAGTGGGATGTTTCTTCTGATCAGTTAACATATACATTCCATTTACGTAAAGATTTAAAATTTAGTGATGGTTCGCCATTAACAGCAGATGATGTAGCGTTCACATTGACGCTTTTACATGATAAGGCGTATGAAGGTGAAATAGACATTTCCCAATACGCGGTTAAAGGCGGTAAAGACTATAAAGAAGGAAAGGCAACTTCAATTGAAGGAATTCAGGTTGTTGACCCGCAGACAATTAAAATTACGACTGAAAAAGTTAATTCGCAGACACTAACTGCTTTAGGTGGACCAGTGCTATCAAAAGCTTATTATGGAAAAGGCTATAAACAGAATACAAGTTTAGATTATTTAAAAGAGTTATATGGAAAACCGATAGCTGCGGGTCCATATAAATTTGAAAAGTATATTCCAGGTCAAGAAGTTCGATTTGTAGCAAATGAAAATTATTATGCAGGTAAACCGAAAATCCCAAACTTCATTTATAAAATCACTGCTGGTGATACAAAGCTTCAATTGTTCCAAACAGGTGAAGTTGATTACACTGGCTTAGGTACTGGTGATGAAATTCTTGAACAGGCGAAAGGTTTACAATTTGCGAACATTCAAATCGAAACAGCCGCATCGTTTAGTTATATTTATATGAATAATAATAAGCCGTACTTAAAGGATAAAAAAGTACGCCAAGCACTTATTTACGGATTAGATCGTAAAAAATATGTTGATACAGCATTAAAAGGATACGGTACAGTAGCTAACGTACCAATTCACCCAACTTCTTGGGCCTATACGGAAGAAGGGGTTAATAAATATGAATATGATAAAGAAAAAGCAAAAAAACTATTAGATGAAGCAGGATGGAAAGTTGGTTCGGATGGAATTCGTGAAAAAGATGGTCAAAAATTAAAACTTTCGTATTTCGGCCCAAGTTCTGCTAAGGATAGTGATTTATTAATTCCGATTGCGAAAGAGAATTATAAAGAGATAGGTGTAGAATTTAATCCTGAATTTATGGATTTTAACACTATGCTTTCGAAGGTAAACAAAGGTGATTATGATTTAGCTTCTGTTTCGACACCAATTACAAGTGATCCGAGTGAAACAGCTGGTGAATATTTGTCTAGTGCAAATGAAACTAGCCTTGGTTACAAGAATGCAAAAGTAGATGAGTTAATTCAAAAAGGTATTGAAACGGTAGATATTGAAAAACGTAAACCAATCTATAAAGAACTGTATAAAGAATTAAGTGATGATCCACCAGTAATTCTATTAAACTACCGTAGAACAATTACAGGATACAACGGGAATATAAAAGGAATTGACCCTGAAAAATACAATAGTATTAGTGCAAACTTACCAGTATTATCTATTGAAAAATAAGGATAAGAATGTATAAGTAGAAGACATTTTTTCACTCGGCAAGTAGTGTGCCGCTTTGAAAAAATGTTCTTCTATTTTAAGCATAAGATTGGAGAGAAAAAGGGTGAAAACATATATCATTCGTAGGTTGTTACAAATGATTCCTACACTGTTGGGTACGTCAGTTATTATCTTTTTTTTATTCGCGCTTCTTCCCGGTGACTATATTGATTCAAATCCAAAGATTACACCGCAAAGAGCTGAAGAACTTAGAGAGTTATATGGTTTAAATAAACCAATTGTTGAGCGATATTTTCACTGGCTCGGTAATGCATTGCAGGGGGATTTTGGTTTTTCTCTTCAATATCAAGAACCTGTAACGTCATTATTAAATAAATTTATATGGAATTCGTTTATTGTCGCAGTTATTGCGTTGTTCTTTATTTGGCTAATTGCACTTATTATTGGTGTATTTTCAGCGACAAAGCAACATTCTTTATTCGATAAGCTTGTAACAATCGGTGTTTTTGCAGCGATGTCATTCCCTTCATTCTTTATCGGTTTGTTTTTAATTAAAGTGTTTGCGGTTGACTTTAAGCTATTACCGATAGGCGGGATGATTGATGTTGGGAGTAATTCGACTGGGCTTGCTTACGTAATAGAAGTTGCAAAGCATATGGTTTTACCCGTGTTTATTTTGACTCTTCTTGGAGTTGGCTCATTAACTCGTTATTTTAGAACGAGTATGTTAGAAGTTGTACGGCAAGATTACATTCGAACGGCTAGAGCAAAAGGTTTAAAGGAGAAGACTGTTATTTATAAACACGCACTAAAAAATGCAATTCTGCCGGCTATTACATTGCTTGCATTTGAATTACCAGGATTGTTTTCAGGAGCAATTATTATAGAACAAATTTTCAATTGGCCAGGTATCGGTAATATTCAATTAGAAGCACTTAATTTTCGTGATTATACGGTATTAATGGCATTTACAATGTTTCTTTCTTGTTTGACAATTGTTTCAAACTTTTTTGCGGATGTTGTATATGCAGTTGTTGATCCACGTATTCGGTTGAAGTAAGGGGGGAAAGAGATGGAAACTGTTACAGCAATTACAGAGAAAAAAGCAAAGAAGAAAAGACGGAATGAATCATCGCCATGGAGGCAAGCTTTTAAAAGGATAAAGAAAAATAAAATGGCACTTATAGGATTTTACGCATTAGTTTTTATGTTTTTATTTTGTTTTATCGGTCCATTCTTTTCGCCGTATGCATCAGGGAAAATACAAGTTACGTTAATTAACAAACCACCTAGTTTTTCTCATTGGCTTGGTACAGATCAATTAGGAAGGGATATTTTAACGAGGCTTATGCAAGCCGGACGGATTTCATTAACGATCGGCTTAGCTTCAATGGTGTTATCCGTTATACTAGGTGCTTTATTAGGAGCGATTGCAGGTTTTTATCGTGGCATCGTCGACAATATTATAATGCGTCTTGCTGATATTTTAATGTCGATGCCAGGATTACCATTGCTTATTATAATGGGAGCTATTTTATCAGAATGGAAAGTACCATCTGATTATCGTCTTTATGTCATTATGATCATTTTAAGTTTAGTAGGTTGGCCAGGACTTGCACGCCTCGTACGAGGTCAAATTTTATCGCTACGAGAACAATCGTTTATGCAAGCTGCTGATGTGCTTGGGATAAACGATTACCGGAAAATAGTATATCATTTAATACCGAATGTTCTGCCGATATTAATTGTTGTATCAACATTAGGTGTTGCGGGTTCTATTTTAGGAGAGTCTGCACTAAGTTACTTAGGTCTTGGCGTTGTCCCGCCTACACCATCGTGGGGAAATATGATTAGTGCAGCAAACTCATTAATCGATTTTCAAAAGCGCCCGTGGTTATGGATCCCACCTGGTTTTGCAATCTTTATAACAGTTGTATCAATTAATATACTTGGCGATGCACTTCGTGATGCATTAGATCCAAAGATGAAGCGGTAGGTGAGAAAGCATGAGTAGAGCAGTAGTAGAGCTAAAGGATTTACAAACACACTTTCAGACGGAAGAAGGTACAGTAAAGGCTGTCAATCATGTTAGCTTTTCAGTTCGAGAAGGTGAAACAGTTTGTGTAGTAGGCGAATCAGGTTGCGGGAAAAGTGTAACGGCTTTATCTATTATGGGACTTATTGCTGAATCTGGCGGCATCGTTGGTGGTGATATTCTTTATGAAGGAAAAAGTCTTTTAGGAATGAAAGAGAAAGAGCTTCGTAGTTTAAGAGGAAATGATATCGCGATGATTTTCCAAGAACCGATGACATCGCTTAATCCGGTCTTTACTGTTGGAGAGCAAATTGTTGAGACGTTAAGAGAGCATGAACTACTTAGCAAAAACGAAGCATACAAAAAAGCAATTGAATTAATTCGTAAAGTTGGTATTGCTCGTGCTGATGAAATTGTCCATTCTTATCCGCACGAACTAAGCGGTGGAATGTTACAACGTATTATGATTGCTGTTGCACTTAGTTGTAATCCAAAGTTATTAATTGCAGATGAGCCGACAACAGCTCTTGATGTTACGATTCAAGCTCAAATATTAGATTTACTAAGACAAGTAAAAGAGGAATTTAAAACATCGATTTTATTAATTACACATGATTTAGGTGTTGTAGCGGAAATGGCCGATTATGTTGTAGTTATGTATGGTGGAAAAGTTATTGAAGAGGCACCGGTACTAGAGATCTTTCAAAATCCGAAACATCCATATACGCAAGGGCTGCTAAAATCAAAACCAGTAATGGGGCAACGAACAGATAAACTTTATTCTATTCCAGGGCAAGTTCCAAATTTAGTTGGCTTAGGTGAATTTTGTTATTTTAGTGGTCGTTGTGAGCATTGCATGGAAATATGTAAAGAAGAAGCACCAAATCTGAATGTACATGATGAGAACCATAAAGTAGCTTGCTGGTTATATGAGGAGCGTGCGGAATAATGAGTGAACCATTATTAGAAGTGAAAAACTTAAAGACGTATTTTCCAATTAAAGGCGGCATATTTAGTAGAACGATTGGACATGTAAAGGCAGTTGATGGAGTAAGTTTTACTATTAATAAAGGTGAAGTGTTCGGCCTCGTTGGAGAATCAGGAAGTGGAAAAACAACTATAGGAAAAACAATTTTACGTCTCGTCCAAAAAACGGAGGGGGAAGTAAAGTTTAAAGGGCACGATGTTCATTCCTTATCCAAGGAGGAATTGAGAAAGTACCGTCCTAATATGCAGCTCGTGTTCCAAGATCCATTTAGCTCATTAAATCCTAGAATGAGAATTGGAGAAGCACTTGGTGAGCCAATGTTGGCTCACGGACTAGCGAAGAAAGAAAATGTCCGTGAAAAGGTGATAGAAGTATTGGAGTTATGTGGTTTAGCGCCGTATCATATTGACCGGTACCCGCATGAGTTTTCCGGTGGGCAACGTCAACGTATCGTTATTGCAAGGGCGATGGTATTAGATCCAGAATTTATTGTAGCTGATGAGCCTGTTGCGGCATTAGATGTATCTATTCAAGCGCAAATCATTAATTTGTTTAGTGAATTACAGGAGAAAAAGGGATTATCCTATTTATTCATTTCACATGATTTAAGTGTTGTGGAGCACTTATGTACGAAAATTGGAATTATGTATTTAGGAACTATTGTGGAAACAGCACCACGTGATGAGTTATTTGCGAATCCGCTTCATCCATATACAAAAGCATTGTTATCAGCAGTGCCAATACCGGATCCAACAGTTAAGCGAGAACGGATTATTCTAGAAGGGGATATTCCAAGTCCGGCAAATCCACCATCAGGTTGCCGTTTTCATACACGTTGCCCATTTGCTACAGATGTTTGTAAAACGACTGTGCCAGAATTTCGTAATGTTGGTGAAGATCATTTTGTTGCTTGTCATCATGTGTAAAAGAAAAGGACTCTTTCAAAATATGAAAGAGTCCTTTTTTTACCCCGCATTAACGGGCAGTAAGACTCCCACCTGAAAATTCGGCACATGCGGGGAAGTTAGGTGGGAGATTAACTGCCCGTAAAAGCCCGATTGGTTCAACTAATAATCAGAGGAACCCCACCTCTGATTAAAGTTGAACTTTATTTACTTGATGAAGTTTGTTTCAATACAAATTGCTCGATTGCATGAGCAACACCATGTTCATTGTTTGTTAATGTTACAACGTCACACAGTTTTTTTACATCTTCTTCAGCATTTCCCATTGCAACTGATAAGCCGGCTACTTGTAGCATTGGCATATCATTAAAGTTGTCACCGATTGCAACAGTATCTTCAATTGGTATATTGAAATAAGCTGCCATTTCTTGTAGGCCGTTCCCTTTATGACCATGCTTATCCATAATTTCTACATTAGTAGGAGCTGATGCAGTAACTGAAATATCCGTATCTTCTTGTAAAGTTTGCAATAGCTGCGAACGATGAGCAGCATTAAATGTCAAAATAAAGAATTTAGATATTTCTAATTCTGGATTATTTACAACATCTTTGATTTTTTGGAAATCAGTAATTAAGTTTGATTTCTTTTGTTTTTCTGTAATTCTTTCAAGTTCCTCAAGTGTAACATCTAGTGTATGCTTGTTTTCTTCGAATGCCTGCATAACCTGATCTTGCCATGTATAAGGAGAGTAAACTCCTTTATTTGTGTACAACTTATATGGAAAACCTTCAGATTCTAGTAACTTTGCAAGCTTGTATACTTTATCATTTTGTAAACAACGCGAGTTAATTACTTTTCCATCCACATAAACAATTGCCCCATTGCTTGCTCCAACTGGAAGAGATAGTTTATATTCTTCCAATAATTTTAAAGCGTCCTCTTTCGCGCGGCCAGAACAAATCATTACAATATGACCAGCTTCTTTTGCGGTTTGGATAGCTTGTAAGTTCTCTTTGGAGATTTCAAGATTAGATGATAGTAGTGTACCATCCATATCTAGTGCGATTAATTTCAAAATGACCACCTCTTTGTTTTTATTATACATAGTTATATAGAGGAAACATATAAACTTATCTTGGAAAAATAGTATTTTATCCTACATTAGCAGCCAGTGAAAACCAGATAGATTCAACCTTACTTATTGAAGATTCACTTTGATTTGTAACAAAAGTAGAGAGGGATATAATTATATTTCGTTTTATGACTGTAATATTACATGAATGTTACAAACGTGAACTTAGTAGAAAATGCATTAAAACGGGGTTTTTAAGGGTGTTCATAAAAAAACGTAAAAAAAATGTAATAAAATTTACGTAATCATATTGCAACGTAATAATAGTTATGTTACATTAATGTTACAAACGTTACGTAATTAATTTTAATGTAACGGCAACATAAAAACTATGAATTAATCATTTCTTATAAATTACATATAGATAACTTATAAAAAGGAGAATGAATGATATGAACAACGAGCAAGTATTAAACGTAACAAAAGGTGACTTCTTAGGATCAGCAAGCGGAGCAGTAGTATTAACAGCATTAATCGTATTTCTATCAAGCGTATTAGTATAATAGAAGTTTTGTAACAAAATAAGAGAAGGGAGAATGAAAATTATGAACAACGAGCAAGTATTAAACGTAACAAAAGGTGATTTCTTAGGATCAGCAAGTGGAGCGGTAGTATTAACAGCATTAATCGTATTTTTATCAAGCGTATTAGTATAATAGAAGTTTTGTAACAAAAATAAGAGAAGGGAGAATGAAAATTATGAACAACGAGCAAGTATTAAACGTAACAAAAGGTGACTTCTTAGGATCAGCAAGTGGAGCGGTAGTATTAACAGCATTAATCGTATTTTTATCAAGTGTATTAGTATAATAGAAGTTTTAAATCATACAAAATGAAAGGAGAATGAGGAATATGAACAGTGAACAAGTGTTACAAGTAACAAAAACAGATTTATTAGGATCATTAGGTGGAGCGGTAGTATTAACATCATTTATTCTATTCCTTGCAAATATATTAGTATGAGACATATAAATACAATCATTCAAAACAAATAAAGACTCTAGCATATTAGTAAGTAGTTAATATGTTGGGGTCTTTTTTGTTTTTCTTCTATATATCCCTCTAAGTATTAATGGTCTCCCTTTATCACGTAAAAGCCCGATTGGTGTGGGCTAATAATCCAGTGGCGATGAAAACCCCGTTGATTAAAGTTTCACTTTATTTTAAGGAGAAAAAAGTCGAATTTTATATGTAAGAAAAAAAGAGGAATTTGACAGAAAAGATAGAAAATTTTAAAAGTCAGAATTTGTTAGCTTGCTAACTAATTTCTATTAATTGATGTTGGAAGCGTTTTCGATTGGTTTTAAGTATGGACCATTTAATCTATTTACAGGGGGATGAAGATATTATGAAACAAAAATCTATGGATACGCTAGCTGCACAAATGGAGGACTTTTTTCCGGTACGTGATGTAGATCATTTGGAGTTTTATGTAGGGAATGCAAAACAATCAAGTTATTATCTTGCGAGAGCATTTGGATTCAAAATTGTAGCTTATTCTGGATTAGAAACAGGAAACCGTGAAAAGGTATCTTATGTTCTTGTGCAAAAAAATATGCGTTTTGTTGTATCTGGAGCTTTAAGTAGCGATAGCCGTATTGCAGAGTTTGTAAAGACTCATGGTGATGGAGTGAAAGATGTGGCTTTACTTGTTGATGACGTTGATAAAGCCTACTCTGAAGCGGTGAAGCGTGGCGCTGTTGCGATTGCTCCACCTGAGGAGTTAACAGATGAGGACGGTACATTGAAAAAAGCGGTTATTGGTACGTATGGTGATACAATTCACACGCTTGTAGAGCGTAAAAATTATAAAGGCACATTTATGCCAGGATTCCAAAAGGTTGAGTTTAATATTCCATTTGAAGAGTCTGGTTTAATTGCTGTAGACCATGTAGTTGGTAACGTTGAGAAAATGGAAGAGTGGGTTAGTTATTACGAGAATGTTATGGGCTTTAAACAAATGATCCATTTCGACGATGATGATATTAGTACAGAGTATTCGGCATTAATGTCAAAAGTTATGACGAATGGAAGCCGTATTAAGTTTCCGATTAATGAACCAGCAGATGGAAAAAGAAAATCACAAATTCAAGAATATCTAGAGTTCTATAACGGAGCAGGTGTACAGCATCTTGCTTTATTAACAAGTGATATTGTAAAAACAATTGAAGTACTTCGTGCAAATGGCGTGGAGTTTTTAGATACGCCAGATACGTATTACGATGAGTTAACAGCACGTGTTGGAAAAATTGATGAAGAAATTGATAGATTAAAAGAATTGAAGATTTTAGTAGACCGTGATGAAGAAGGTTATTTATTACAAATCTTTACGAAACCAATTGTAGATCGTCCAACTTTATTTATTGAAATCATCCAACGTAAAGGTTCTCGTGGATTTGGTGAAGGGAACTTTAAAGCTTTATTCGAATCAATTGAAAGAGAACAAGAGCGTCGCGGAAATTTATAAAATTTGTATCCACCAGCAAGAATTCTTTTGCTGGTGGAAATTTCATTTTCATAGGGAGGAATCATGATGAAATTTGTTACATTTCGTCTTCCTTCGAAAGAAATGCGAGCTGGATGGCTTGAAGGTGACAAAGTAATCGATATGAATCTTGCGAGTGATGGAAAATTACCTTCTTCTATGTTCGCCTTTTTAGAGAAAGCGGATGAGTATGCAGAAGTATTGCGTAATATTAAGAATCCTGAAAAGGGTATATATTCTTTAGGGGAAGTACAATTAGCAGCGGCAATTCCTAATCCGAGTAGCATTCGAGATTTTTATGCATTTGAGCAGCATGTAAAAACAGCTCGCGGACGAAGAGGGCTAGATGTTGTACCTGAATGGTATGATATGCCGGTTTTTTATTTTACGAACCACCGTGCTGTTATTGGACCAGATGATTTTGTTATTGGCCCGAAGAAGTCTAAAAAGCTTGATTATGAGTTAGAGATTGCTTGCGTAATTGGGAAAGAAGGACGAAACATTTCTCGTGAACAAGCAGAGGAATATATTTTTGGTTACTGCATTATGAACGACTGGAGTGCAAGGGACTTACAAGCAACAGAAATGAAAGTAGGGCTTGGACCAGCGAAAGGAAAGGATTTTGCAACTTCATTAGGAGCGTATCTCGTTACGAAAGAGGAATTAGACGTTTATCGTAACGGTAATTGTTATGATTTAGAGATGACTGCTCATGTAAATGGAAAGATATTATCAAAAGGAAATTTCCAAGATATTTATTATACATTTGCTGAAATGATTGAACGTGCTTCGGAAGACGTTACGTTATATCCAGGAGATGTGATTGGTTCTGGGACAGTAGGGACAGGATGTATTTTAGAGCTTGGTACAGAAGAGTGGCTACAAGATGGAGATGTTGTAGAGCTGTCGATTACTGGTTTAGGTACGTTACGTAATACGGTCAAAAAAGACATGAAAGCGGGTGATGGGCATGTTTTATCGTCACATGGGGGAGCTACCTCATAAACGACATGTACAATTTCGTAAAAAAGATGGATCGCTTTATCGTGAGCAGGTAATGGGGACAAAAGGTTTCTCTGGTACCCAGTCTATTTTGTATCATCATTATATGCCAACAGAAGTAGGGCATGCGGCATTATCGCATTCTTGTCAGTTACAGTATGAAGAGGATGTTGCTCTTGCTCATCGTCATTTCCGTACGAAAGAAAATAAAAAAACTGGTGATGCAGTAAGCGGAAGAAACTTTATGCTTGGGAATGAGGATTTATTAATTGGAGTAGTGAGTCCGACAGAAAAAATGGATTATTTTTACCGTAATGGTGATGGCGATGAAATGTTATTTGTTCATTATGGAACAGGAAAAATTGAAACGATGTTTGGAACGATTCACTATAGAAAAGGTGATTATGTAACAATTCCAATCGGAACGATTTATCGTGTTATTCCAGATGAGGGAGAGACTAAGTTTCTTGTTGTAGAGGCAAATAGCCAAATTACAACACCAAGTCGCTATCGTAATGAATATGGGCAATTGTTAGAACATAGTCCGTTTTGTGAAAGAGATATGCGTGGACCGGAGAAATTGGAGACATATGATGAAAAAGGTGAGTTTGTCGTAATGACAAAGTCGAGAGGCTATATGCATAAGCATGTTTTAGGGCACCATCCGCTAGATGTTGTTGGGTGGGATGGTTATCTATATCCGTGGGTCTTTAATGTGGAGGATTTTGAGCCAATTACAGGTCGTATTCATCAGCCGCCACCAGTACATCAAACATTCGAAGGGCATAATTTCGTCATTTGCTCTTTCGTACCGCGTTTATACGATTATCATCCAGAATCTATTCCGGCACCATATTATCATAGTAATGTGAATAGTGATGAAGTACTGTACTATGTAGAAGGTAATTTTATGAGCCGAAAGGGTGTAGAAGAAGGATCTATTACGCTTCATCCAAGCGGGATTCCGCATGGGCCACATCCAGGGAAAACAGAAGCGAGTATAGGGAAGAAAGAGACACTTGAACTGGCTGTTATGATAGATACATTCCGTCCGCTTCGTATTGTAAAACAAGCACATGAAACGGAAGATGAAAAGTACATGTATAGCTGGATTGAAGAGGGTTCATATACTGTGAAATAAGTAAAAAGAGGCATGCTCCCTTAGTGAGCATGCCTCTTTTATGGAATCGACATGTATAATAATACCAAAAAAAGTTATAGAAAGATATATAGAAAGAATGATAAGGATCGTGCATATTCAGAAGAATTTCTATTTATTTCGACAGGGGTTGTTGTGGCTGGATTTTGTGTTTGAAAATTTACATTTTTCTAATTATATATAATATAATTGTTGGGGAACTAAGGGGGGAATTTATGAAAAATACATGGCGTGAGTTAAGAGAGATGGATCGTAACGTATGGATTCGATTTATCGGTGAGACATTGAACGGAATTGCGATGATGATGTTAATGCCTTTTTTTGCACTATATTTAAAAGATAAGGTAGATTCTTTATTACAAGTTGGGATTATTATGGCGCTTTCTCCAATTGCTGCAAGCTTTGGCTCGCTTATAGGCGGAAGAATAGCTGATATATATGGAAGAAAGCCAATTATGATATTTTCAATGGCGAGTAATGCATTATTAATGCTCGGTTTTTTATTTATAGAAGGGTTTATTCCATATGCCATTTTATCTATTTTTTTAGGGCTAAGTAATTCGCTATTTCACCCAGCGGCATCAGCGATGGTTGCAGATGTGACGGCGCCAGAAAAAAGAACAGAAGCATATGGTTTATTGCGAATGGGACACAATATTGGTGCTGCAATTGGACCGATAATGGGAGCATCGGTGGTTGTTTTATCAAAGAACCTCGTGTTTATTATTGCTTCCTCCGCTATGTTGTTTTATGCGCTACTAGTGTTAGTACTTATTAAAGAAACAATGCCAAAAATTACGGAGATGACGGAAAAAAATAAAGAGAAGGAATCCGGAGCAGTTTGGAAAATTTTAATGAGAGATAAGGCGTTAATGATTTATTTGTTAGCGGGGATCATTATTTCTATGGGGTTCTCTCAAACAGAAGGCATGTTGCCGCTGCACTTTGATAACGAAATGAAGGGAATTTTTGGAGTCAACAATCCATACCCATATTTAATGGCATTAAATGGTCTATTAGTTGTTTTATTTCAATTCCAAATTTCAAAATGGGCGACAGATAAACCTGTCGGAAAAACGATGTTATACGGTGCGTGTTTGTTTGGAATTGGTTTGTTTTTTATAGGGTGGTTACCGAAGTGGTTTGGAGAATTTGATACAAATGCTACAATTATTTTAATGACGTTAATGTTTGTTTATGCCATATATACGTTAGGCGAGATGATTATGTCGCCTGTACAGATGACGTTTGTAGCGAATTTGGCCCCTGAGCATTTGAGAGGAACCTATATGGGGGCGGCGAGTTTGCAGTGGATTACAGGAAGTGCATTCGGTCCACTCCTTGGTGGTTTTCTATTGGATCGTTTGCTTGGTCACTACTTATTTACAATTTTAAGTGTAGGGTGTGTAGTTGCAGGCTTTGTATATGTTTCTTTAGATCGTCTTGTTGAGCAGAGGCAAAAGGATACGCCTACAAAACAGTCTTCTTAATAAAATGAAACTTTAATCAGTGTTTTTTCATTCTCCACAAATGGTAGGGTAATATAGATGACATACACAAAAAGTGGATTTCTACATATTTTAGGTACATAACCAGATTAGATAGAAATCTTACTGTAAAGTTTAATTTTGTTTAGGTGTGTAGAAAATTAAAGAGGAAAAGTGTAGAAAACCAATAAGTGGTGTCATTTAATTATTTGTGGAAGTTACATTTTATTTCAAATAGGAACTACCTATTTTTATAAAAAGTGCTAAAATAGAAAAATGAAAACAATTGGTTAGGGTGATTTCAGTGACAAAAATTAAATTAGGTTTATTATACGGTGGAAAATCAGCTGAGCATCAAGTTTCGTTACAAACGGCTCTTGCTGCTATTAAAGCATTAAATCAAGATAAATTCGAGATTCATCCAATTTATATTACAGAACAAGGTCAATGGGTACGCGGTGAGCGTATTGAAGGTGAAGTAACAGATGTTGAAGCTTTAAAAATGAGCGGTGCAGAAAATGCAATTTCTCCGTTATCATTAAGCACGGAAATTATTCCAGCTGAAACTTCTGAGGAAAATGCTATCGACGTTATTTTCCCATTACTACATGGACCAAACGGTGAAGATGGAACGGTTCAAGGGTTATTAGAATTAATGAACATTCCTTATGTAGGAAATGGTGTTTTAGCATCATCTGCCGGTATGGATAAAGTCGTTATGAAAAATATCTTTGCAGAAGCTGGTTTAAAACAAGCGAAATATGCATCTTTCATTCGTAGTGCATGGGAAAAAAATCGCGAAGAAGCTTATGACAAAGTAGAAGAGAAGTTAGGATATCCTTGCTTCGTAAAACCAGCAAACCTTGGTTCAAGTGTTGGTATTAATAAGTGTAAAGATCGTGAAGAACTTGAGAATGCATTTGAAGAGGCATTCCAATTTGACCGCAAAATTATTGTAGAAGAAAATATTGTTGGGCGTGAAGTAGAAGTTGGTGTACTAGGTAATGATGAGCCAAAATGTTCAGTTGTAGGTGAAATTGTACCGAAAAAGGACTTCTATGATTATAAGTCGAAATACATCGATGGTGATACAGCATTAATTATTCCAGCTGAAATGACAGAAGAAGAGTCTGATGTAATTAAGCGAGATGCAATTGTTGCATTCCAATCATTAGATGGTGCTGGCTTAACACGAGCTGATTTCTTCTTAACGAAAGACGGAGAAGTATATATTAACGAAGTGAACACAATGCCAGGATTTACGCCGTTTAGTATGTTCCCTCTATTATGGCAGCATACTGGATTACCGTATCCAAAATTAATTGAAGAGCTAATTAATTTAGCGATTGAGCGTCACGAAGAAAAACAAAAAATTAAATATACAATCTAACAAAAAAGGAGGAAGCACTATTCGAAGGAATAGTGCTTCCTCTATGTAAGGAGTGTTTTCATGATAAACCGAACGTTAAAACAAGTAGAACAGATGATAAATGGTACTGGATTAGCAAAGCAGTATGAGGGAATTACTATAAAAGGAGTGTCTATTGATACGAGAAAAATTGAAAAGGGAAACTTATATGTTCCGATTCAAGGTGAACGTTTCGATGGACATGCTTTTGTAGATAAAGCTGTTGAAAGTGGGGCTGTTGCTACATTATGGATGAAAGGTGTAGCAAATCCGCCTGAGAATCTTCCTGTTATTTTTGTAGAGGATACGCTATCAGCGTTACAAATGTTAGCGAAAAACTATCGCGATCAACTGGATGTTAAAGTTGTTGGTGTAACAGGTAGTAACGGTAAAACGTCTACGAAGGATATTGTAACGAGTCTTCTTGCAACTAAATTTAAAGTTCAAAAAACAGAAGGTAATTTCAATAATCATATCGGTTTACCTCTTACTATTTTAAACCTAGAAGAAAATACAGAAGTTGCTGTATTAGAAATGGGTATGTCAAGCCGCGGGGAAATTGAATTCCTATCTAAGCTAGCTCGTCCTAATGCGGCTATTATCACGAATATTGGTGAGGCGCATTTAATGGATTTAGGCTCTCGTGAGGCGATTGCAGAAGCGAAATTAGAAATTGTGACAGGGTTACAAGAAGGTGGAGTGTTCGTATATAACGGAGATGAGCCATTATTAACGAATCGTGTTCCTGAAATGAATTTAGCAGCGGAAACAGTTACGTTTGGTGATGCAAGAGCAAATGATTATTATCCAACTACTGTAACATTACAGGCAACTGGAACGCATTTTAAAATGAATAGAGAAGAAAATATTTCATTTTATATACCAGTGTTAGGGAAACATAATGTGTATAATACACTTGCTTCAATGGCAATTGCGAAACATTTTGGTGTAACATGGGAAGAAATGAAAAAAGGTTTAGTAACGCTTCAAATGACAGGCATGCGTATGGAAATTGTAAAAACAAATAGTGGTTTAACAATTATCAATGATGCTTATAATGCAAGTCCAACGGCTATGGAAGCAGCGTTCCACCTAATGAATGGTTTAGATGGATTTGCTAAAAAAATTGTTGTACTTGGTGATATGCTAGAACTTGGTGATCAAGAAGTACAATTCCATTATGAGGTAGGTAAATTAATCGACCCGGCAAAAATTTCATATGTATTCACATATGGTAGATTAGGGGCTCAAATTGCTGAAGGAGCGAAAATTAACTTCCCTAATGAACGTGTAAAGGCGTATGATAATAAAGAAGAGCTAGTAAAAGAGTTACAAGCAGTAGTTGATGTGAAAGATGTTGTATTAATAAAGGCATCTCGCGGCATGAAATTAGAAGAAATAATTACGATGTTGAAATAATTGGTGTATATAAACAGGGATGATAGCTACGAAAATAGAGGAAACTTATAATAAGCGCTTACAGTAAATATAAAAAAATAAAAGTGAAGAAAAAAGCTCTGAATATGAAAATAAGGTAACAGTTGGGTTTGCTTTTTGCACATACAAAACTTATAATTGATAAAGTGTAATAACGTTTAGAAGTATTTTCGTGTAGAAATACGCCCGTTTATATACGTGAGCATTCAGGAAAAGGGCTTTTCCGCCAATTCGGAAAATGCCTTTTTTTAAATGATAAGTATAGGATAGAAAAGGAGAAGTAACATTGACAACATTTCGAGAATTAGGATTAAGTGAATCTTTATTGCAATCTGTTGAAAGTATGGGCTTTGAAGAGGCTACGCCGATTCAAGCTGAAACAATCCCACATGCATTGCAAGGTAAAGATATTATTGGGCAAGCGCAAACAGGTACAGGGAAAACAGCAGCATTTGGATTACCGCTATTAGATAAAGTAGATACTCGTAAAGAAGCAGTTCAAGGTATTGTTATCGCGCCAACGCGTGAATTAGCAATCCAAGTTGGAGAAGAGCTATACAAAATTGGTAAACATAAACGTGTTCGTATTTTACCAATTTACGGTGGTCAAGATATTAACCGCCAAATTCGTGCTCTAAAAAAACACCCACACATTATTGTTGGTACGCCGGGTCGTATTTTAGATCATATTAACCGTAAAACACTTCGTTTACAAAACGTTGAGACTGTTGTTCTTGATGAAGCGGATGAAATGTTAAACATGGGCTTCATTGAAGATATTGAAGCGATTTTAACAGATGTGCCAGAAACACATCAAACATTATTATTCTCAGCGACAATGCCAGATCCAATCCGTCGTATTGCTGAGCGCTTCATGACTGAGCCTCAACACATTAAAGTAAAAGCAAAAGAAGTAACAATGCCAAACATTCAGCAGTTCTATTTAGAAGTGCAAGAAAAGAAAAAGTTTGACGTGTTAACACGCTTACTAGATATTCAATCTCCAGAGCTTGCGATCGTATTCGGTCGTACAAAGCGTCGTGTTGATGAATTATCAGAAGCATTAAACTTACGTGGTTATGCAGCAGAAGGTATTCATGGTGATTTAACACAAGCGAAACGTATGTCTGTATTACGTAAATTTAAAGAAGGTGCTATTGAAGTTCTTGTTGCAACGGACGTTGCTGCGCGTGGTCTTGATATTTCAGGCGTAACACACGTATACAACTTCGATATCCCACAAGATCCAGAATCATACGTTCACCGTATCGGTCGTACTGGCCGTGCAGGTAAAAAAGGTATTGCAATGTTATTTGTAACACCACGTGAATCAGGACAATTAAAAAATATCGAGCGTACAACAAAACGTAAGGTTGACCGTATGGAAGCACCGACACTTGACGAGGCACTAGAAGGTCAACAACGTTTAATCGCTGAAAAACTTCAAAGCACAATTGAAAATGATAACTTATCATACTACAAGCGTATTGCAGAAGAAATGTTAGAAGAGAATGACTCTGTAACAGTAGTAGCTGCTGCTTTAAAAATGATGACAAAAGAGCCAGATACAACACCAATCGCTTTAACATCAGAACCACCAGTTGTTTCAAGAGGTGGCGGTTCTAAAAAACGCGGTGGTAACGGAGGCGGATACCGTGATGGTAACCGTAATCGTAGTCGTGATGGTCGTAGTGGCGATGGTCGTAACCGTGACCGTAACCGTGATGGACGCAGTGGCGATGGTCGTAACCGTGATCGCAATCGTGATGGTGGTAGCCGTGATGGTAACCGTGGTCGTAGAGGTGAAGGTCAAGGTCGCCCTGGATCTTCTTCAAATGGACGCGGCGAAAGAAAACATCATAGCCGTCCACAAGCTTAATAAAAAAGAGAATGCCCTTTGCTGGCATTCTCTTTTTTTATTTCTGTAATTGTGCATACTACATAATAACTCGTATAGAAAAGGGGTGCCATATGCTTGTAAGACTCGGGTACGTCGCGATGAGTGTACATTTGAAGAATGCATCTCCATCTCAAACGATGACATATGCACAGTTTCAGCGGATTGATGATCGAGAGGCTGCGATTCGTAAGCTCGAAAGAATTGCTAATTCGAATTTGGAAAATTGTTTACGGTTATTAAAGCATAATAAAGGGCATGATATATCTTTCTTTCGGCTTAGTTCCAAGCTTATTCCTTTAGCGAATCACGAGGAGTTATTAGAGTGGAACTATATTCGCCCCTTAAAAGAAAATTTAAAGGTGCTAGGTGAGTACGCAATTCGTATGAATATGCGAATTGATTTCCATCCGGATCACTTTGTTGTACTAAATTCACCTGAGGAGAGTATTTTCAAGCAATCTGTAAAGACATTGCAGATGCACAAAAAATTATTAAAGGGTATGGGAATTGAACATAAGCAACGATGTGTATTGCATGTTGGCGGAGGATATAAAGATAAAGAGCTCGCATTAGAGCGCTTTATAGAAAATTGGTCTAACGTTCCAAGAGGTATTCAAGAGATGATTATATTAGAAAATGATGATACGACTTTTTCTTTAGAAGAAACATTGTATTTAGGAGAGAAATTAGATATTCCAGTCGTGTTTGATTTGCATCATCATATGATGAATAATGACCAGGAAGATTGGCATGAAGATTGGGCACGTGTTGTTCATACGTGGGAAACATCTTTGTTACCAGTTAAAATGCATATCTCTAGTCCTAGAGATGAGAAAGACCCGAGGGCACACGCGGATTTTATTGATGTTGATACATTCTTATCTTTTTTAAGAAGGATAAAGGGAAGTGTTGGGCAAATTGATTGTATGATTGAGGCGAAGAAGAAGGATGAGTCTTTATTTCAACTCATGAGAGATTTAAGTCAACAAATAGATGTGGAAATTGTCGATGGTGCGAGCTTCTATATTAAATGAGCTCTGCACCATCGGATTTTTTTGTTAAAAGGGGAGCTAAAACGCCGCCGATTATTAAGCCTGTTAAATGGCTTATAGGATTAGCGGAAGGATTAAAGAAAGTAAATAAAAGTAATAGAAGTATCATGACTGAAAAAATAGCAATTTCTTTTGGGTTTGAAGAACGATATCGACTATACAATAAAAATAATTGTGCACCTAGTAATCCAAAAATGCCACCAGATGCTCCGGCATGAATATAGTCAAGAGGCATAATAATATAAGAAGAAATATTTCCGATAATGCCAGAAAGGAAAAAAATAATGATGAAAGAAAAATGTCCTAGTTGTTTTTCGATAGAAGAACCAAGAACAAATAAACAAATGCTATTGGAAAGAAAATGTTGTAAGTCTACGTGTACAAATAGGGAAGTTATGACACGCCACCATTCTCCTTTAGCGATATATTCATTGTAGGCTGCCATGTGAAAGAGGGAAAAATCGCTCAATATAATCATGACTAATTGTATAAGAAGTAAAGAGAGGATGACTGGTTGTAATAGCGTACGAGTAGATGGTATTAGCATGTTGTTAGTATCACTCCTTTTGCATCAGAAAGATTCTCTGTTATTCTTACAATATGAATGCAGAAAGCTAAATAGAAGAAGGGGATTTTGAAATGATTGTAGGGATTGGAATCGATATTATTGAATTGAATCGAATTGAAAAAATGCTAGATGGAAAGCTTAAATTTATGGAACGTATTTTAACTGAAAGTGAACGTAATGTTGCCAAGGAGCTGAAAGGAAGTCGTCTTACAGAATTTGTGGCAGGAAGATTTGCAGCAAAAGAAGCGTATTCTAAGGCGGTAGGGACTGGAATTGGGAAAGAAGTTAGTTTCTTAGATATAGAAGTAAGGAATGATGATAGAGGTAAGCCGATTCTTATTGCAAATACAGAGCATATTGTTCATCTATCAATTAGCCATAGTAAAGAATTTGCTGTTAGCCAAGTTGTTTTAGAAAGCTCGTCACGCTAGTCTGCATATTTTATATCTTTGTCTCATATATTTGAGGTAGCGATAAGGAAGGCATATCTTCCATTCATTTATAGGGGCAAAGGGGCTGAAGTGATGAAAAGGCGTCTGTTTTTAGTTCTTATCGGTTTATTGACCGTTTTTGTGTTGGCGGGCTGTATGGAAAAGAAACAGGAAGATGTTGTGAGAGATTTAGAGGCAAAAGTTAAAGGTATGAAGAGTTATCAAGCTGAAGCGAAATTATCTATTAAAACAGGAAATGAGCCGCAGGAGTACAGTGTAGAAATTTGGCATAAAGAACCTTCGTATTATCGTGTGAATTTAAAGAATGCGAAAAAGGATCAGAGTCAAATTATTTTAAGGAATGATGAAGGCGTATTTGTATTAACGCCTGCGCTTAATAAGAGCTTCCGTTTTCAAAGTGATTGGCCGCAAAATAGTAGCCAGGCTTACCTATATGAATCACTTGTGAGAGATATTTTGCAGGATAAGAAAAACCTGACTTTCGAGAAAACAGATAAGTATTATATTTTCAAAACAAAAACAAACTATCAACATCAAAATATGTTACCGAAACAAGAGATTACATTGAAGAAGAGTGATTTAACACCAGTTTCCGTGAAACTGATGGATAATGATCAAAATGTCCTTGTAAAAGTAGATTTCACTAAAGTAAAGTTTGATACAAAGTTTGATAAAGGTGCATTTGATACGAAACAAAATATGTCCAGAGCACAAGTAGATGTTCAGACAACAGCGAAAGAAGACAAACCGTTTGCTATTTTGTATCCACGTGACACGCCGCAAGGCATGACGTTGAAAGAGGAAGAAGAGTTGAAGACAGCCAGTGGCAAGCGTACGCTACTCACATATACTGGAGGTAAGAAATCTTTTACTTTAATACAAGAAAAGGCAAAAGTTGCAGAGGCTTCATCAGCGGTAAGTGTAAGTGGAGAGCCAGTTGACCTTGGCTTCACGATTGGTGCATTGACGAAAGATTCTGTAACATGGTCGCATAATGGAGTAGAATATATGCTCGTGTCTAAAGGTTTAGAGCCGAATGAGTTATTGATGGTTGCTCGATCGGTTACAGCGAAGCAGGTGAAGTAAACTTCTTAGACGTGGTGATATATGTGCACCACGTCTTTTCTTAGTTTGAAGGTGGATTTCATAAAAAGAAGCATATAAAAGAATAAGCTTCGCATATCGTGTATAAGGAAGTGTATTTATGGAAGAAGCACCGTTTTACCGTGACACTTGGGTGGAAGTGGATTTAGATGCGATCTATAACAATGTTACGCATATTAAAGAGTTCATTCCAAGTGATGTAGAAATTTTTGCTGTAGTTAAAGCGAATGCATATGGGCACGATTATGTACCAGTGGCTAAAACCGCATTAGAAGCAGGGGCAACAAGATTAGCAGTTGCTTTTTTAGATGAAGCTTTAGTGCTTCGGAGGGCTGGTATTACTGCACCGATTTTAGTGTTAGGTCCTTCCCCACCCCGTGATGTAAATGTTGCTGCTGAAAATGATGTAGCATTAACTGTTTTTCAAAAAGAATGGGTGGAAGACGCGATAAAGCTTTGGGATGGTTCATCAATAATGAAATTCCATATTAATTTTGATAGTGGTATGGGGAGAATTGGAATACGTGAACGTAAAGAATTAAAGGGGTTCTTAAAGAGTTTAGAAGGCGCGCCATTTTTAGAGTTAGAAGGAGTATATACACATTTTGCAACAGCCGATGAGGTTGAGACTTCTTACTTTGATAAGCAATATAATACATTCTTGCAGCAGTTAAGTTGGTTGAAAGAATCTGGAGTGAACCCTAAATTTGTCCATACAGCCAATAGTGCTGCAACGTTAAGGTTTCAAGGGATTACATTTAATGCAGTGCGAATTGGTATTGCGATGTATGGACTATCCCCATCTGTAGAAATACGTCCTTTTTTACCATTTAAATTGGAACCAGCGTTGTCGCTTCATACGAAAGTTGCTCATATTAAGCAAGTGATTAAAGGGGATGGGATTAGTTATAATGTCACATATCGAACAAGAACTGAAGAATGGATAGCGACAGTTGCGATTGGATATGCAGATGGTTGGCTTAGAAGATTGCAAGGATTTGAAGTGCTTGTAAATGGTGAAAGGGTACCGATTGTAGGGCGAGTAACAATGGATCAACTCATGATACATCTGCCTTGTGAAGTTCCACTTGGTACGAAAGTTACACTCATTGGAAGACAGGGAGATGAGTATATTAGTGCTACCGAGGTTGCTGAATATTCCGGGACTATAAATTATGAAATTATCGCGACGATAAGCTTCCGTGTACCGAGAATATTTATACGACATGGTAAAGTTGTAGAAGTAATCAATTATTTGAACAATATATAGAAGAAGGTATTATTACTCAGCATCTCGTCATTTGGAGGAGTTTCACTAATAAAGAATAGGCTCTTTGTTGCTGGGGAGCTTCTTTTTATAATTGTTATTAATATAAGTTACAATGAAATATTACTGAAGGATTGCTTTATTTCTTGTTTGGAAGAGATAAAAAGTAAAAGAAGATGAATGTTTTATTTATGAATTGGAAAACATAAGCAAGGAATAAGGAAGTCTTTGCAACAGGCTCCATACAATGGTATTATTACAATAGGTGTCATATATATATTTGGGTGTGTAGTTGACGGTGGAGGTGTATTTTTGTGTCCGAATCAAGTGTAACTACTGAAATCGTGGTTCGGTTACCAAAGCAAATGGTAACGGAATTGGACGGAATTGGAAAACAAGAGAATAAGAATCGCCATGAACTAATTTGCCAGGCAACACAACTGTTATTGCGTCAACATAAGACGAAGAAACGCTACCAACATGAATCAATGCGACGTGGGTACATTGAAATGGGAAAAATTAATCTTGGTATTGCATCGGAAGCTTTCTTAGCAGAGTATGAAGCAGCTCATACAGTAGAACGCTTAGTTAGCGGGGGGTAATATTTTGATTGTAAAACGCGGCGACGTGTATTTTGCAGACCTTTCCCCAGTTGTTGGTTCTGAGCAAGGAGGCGTTCGTCCGGTTCTTGTCATTCAAAATGACATCGGAAATCGTTTTAGTCCGACTGTGATTGTAGCGGCTATTACTGCACAGATTCAAAAAGCGAAATTACCCACTCATGTGGAAATTGATGCGAAAAAGTACGGTTTTGAGAGAGATTCTGTTATTTTACTTGAGCAGATTCGAACAATCGATAAGCAACGCTTAACGGACAAAATCACTCATTTGGATGAAGTGATGATGAGTCGTGTAGATGAAGCGTTACAAATTAGTTTAGGACTAATAGATTTTTAAATCGGCAGTTTAAGTTGCTCTCTTTACAGGGCAACTTTTTTTTATTATAGAGGAGGTTACGGTTGGATATGGAAATGGTAGATAATCGACAAGGGTTAATGAAAATGTTAGTGAAAGAATTAGGCTTTACAGAAAAGCAAGTTCGTCATGTTATTCAATTAACAGAAGAAGGTAACACAGTTCCATTTATCGCTCGTTACCGAAAAGAATGGACAGGATCTCTAGATGAGGTGCAAATTCGTGCAATCTTAGAAAGATGGCAATATATGATGCAACTAGAAGATAGGAAAGAAGAGGTTCTTCGTCTTATTGGTGAAAAGGGGAAACTAACCGAAGAATTGCGTCGTCATATTGTTGCTGCAACAAAACTTCAGGAAGTAGAAGATTTATATCGTCCTTATAAAGAAAAAAGAAGAACGAAAGCTACAATAGCTAAAGAAAAGGGATTAGAACCGTTAGCTGAGTGGCTATTGTTATATAAAAAAGAAAATCCAGCAGAGAAGGCTATGGAATTTGTTGATGGAGAAAAAGAAGTGGAATCTGCAGAGGATGCGTTGCAAGGTGCGCAAGATATTATTGCGGAACTTGTTTCGGATAATGCGTCATATCGTAGTTGGATTCGGAATACTACTTTCCGAAAAGGGATTATGTCTTCATCTGTAAAAGATAAAGAAAAAGATGAAAAGAATATATATGAAATGTATTATGACTATGAAGAACCGTTGCAAAAAATAGTGCCGCATCGAGTGTTAGCGATGAATCGTGGTGAAAAGGAAGATGTATTAAGAGTTTCTGTTGTTACACCGACTGAGGAAATTAATCAGTTTTTACATAAAAAAATGATTCGTGATGAAGCTTCTAAAAGTGCACACTATGTACAATTAGCGATTGAAGATGGATATAAACGATTAATTCAACCTTCAATAGAAAGAGAAATTCGTAAAGAATTAACAGAAACCGCTGAAGAACAAGCGATTCATATTTTCTCTGAGAATTTACGTAATTTATTATTACAGCCTCCAATGAAAGGGAAAGTTGTGCTAGCGGTAGATCCGGCATATAGAACAGGTTGTAAATTATCAGTAGTAGATGATACAGGGAAAGTTCTTAATATAGATGTTATTTATCCGCATCCACCTGTTCGTAAATATGAGGATGCAAAAAAGAAAGTTCTTTCAATTATAGATAAATATCAAGTTGAAATGATAGCAATTGGAAATGGTACAGCTTCTAGAGAAACGGAAGAATTTATAGTAGATGTACTACAAAATGTAAAACGGGATGTATTTTATATTATTGTAAATGAAGCGGGTGCTAGTGTATATTCAGCATCTGATTTAGCTCGTGAGGAGTTCCCGGATTTACAGGTTGAAGAAAGAAGTGCCGTTTCTATTGGGAGGCGTCTACAAGATCCGCTTGCTGAGCTAGTGAAAATTGACCCTAAATCTGTAGGGGTAGGACAATATCAACATGATGTATCACAAAAAAGATTAAATGAATCGTTAACATTTGTGGTAGAGACAGCTGTTAACCAAGTTGGCGTTAATGTAAATACAGCTTCAGTTGCGTTGTTACAATATGTTTCAGGATTATCAAAAACAGTTGCAAAAAATATTGTAGCTAAGCGTGAGGAAGATGGGAAATTTACGAAGCGTACTGAATTAAAGAAAATTCCTCGTTTAGGTGCGAAAACATATGAACAATGTATTGGATTTTTACGTATATTAGAAGGGGCGAATCCGTTAGATCGCACAGGGATTCATCCAGAACAATATAAAAATGTTGAATTGCTATTAAAAAGTCTAGGGTTATCAAAGAATGATGTAGGTAAACCGAACTTGCAGAAGAGTTTAGAGGGAGTAGATGTTTCTAAATTATCTCAAGAGACGGAGATTGGCGAGCCGACTTTGGTTGATATTATCGATGCTTTAATTAGTCCAGAACGAGATATGAGGGATGAGTTGCCAAAACCACTTCTGAAAAAAGGGATTTTGAAATTAGAAGATTTAAAGCGTGGTATGGAGTTAGAGGGAACGGTTCGTAATGTTGTTGATTTCGGTGCCTTTGTTGATATAGGTGTAAAGCAAGATGGCTTAGTACATATTTCTAAACTCAGCAAACAGTTTGTAAAGCATCCGTTAGATGTTGTATCCGTAGGGCAAATTGTAAAAGTATGGGTAGATGATATTGATACGAAAAAGGGTCGTGTTGCATTATCGATGTTACCAATTGAATAGTAAGTAAAGAGAGCAGATGAAACTGCTCTCTTTTTATGGATAGGAAAGTTTCGTTGATTATGAGCTTTGATGTATTTTACTATAATAAAACCAGCATTCATTTAGTAATTTGATTTGATACCGGTTTTTTTCGAAGTATGCACGTTGCATTTGTTTCTTTAGCCACGTAGGCATAGGAATCCCTCCTTGTTTAATCCTGCTCTCAAACATCTCTTCTTAATTAGTTAAAGAAATATTGATGAGAGGTTGGTGAGTGGATTTCTATCAATGCTTTATTTTTAGAAATCACGCTTCTTGAATGAGGATGGGTATATGTACTATTTAATATATGTATAGGAAGGGAGAAAAGTGTAAAAATATTTTTTTGTTTAGGAGGAATGAGGAATGGATGAGCAAGAAATTCAGGGGTTAGTGGAAGAGGTATCGTTACAATACTTTGGGATGCCGTTTTTACATAAAGCGATGTTTAATAGTAGGTTACGTACAACTGGTGGGCGTTATCTATTGAATACTCATAATATAGAACTGAATTATCGATATTACGAAATGTATGGCAAAGAAGATTTAGTCGGGATTGTTAAACATGAACTTTGTCATTATCACCTACATATCACAGGAAAAGGGTATAAGCACCGAGATAGAGATTTTCGTGAGTTATTAAAGAAGGTAGGGGCACCCCGTTTTTGTAAACGAATGATTAATGAAGAGAAGAAGGAAACAAAAGTTTATACGTATGAATGTACGAGATGCTCACTTCAATATGTAAGAAGGCGTCAAATAAATACACAAAGATATGTATGTGGAAAGTGTAGAGGGCAACTAAAACTGGTAGTGAAAACATCTTGACAGTGAAAACGCAATCCAGTATATTATAAACATGTCACGTTTGCACAAGATGTTGTGAAAAAATCTCTTGACTTACGGTGATAATTTTTATAAGATACAAATTGTCTTCATTATTCCGCAGTAGCTCAGTGGTAGAGCTATCGGCTGTTAACCGATCGGTCGTAGGTTCGAGTCCTA
>NZ_MAOC01000091.1 GCF_001884135.1 Bacillus nitratireducens
AATGAAAAACCCACTCCCTTTAACCACCTATCCCTGATTCCGCTGTTCCTCTCTAAACTCCTCCTTCACCTTCTCTAACAACCCTTCTTCCGTAATTAATCGATACGCTGTATTTGCTAGTGCTTTTGCCGATGTAATTAACGCTTTATCTCCAAGTTCTGAACGTGCTGCTTCTCTAAATTCATTCGTATGTGCAATTAAGTTATCTGGTCCGATTTTAATGTACGGATGAATTGTCGGTACGACTTGACTTACGTTTCCTGCATCCGTTGAGCCGATTCCTACTCTTTCTTTACGGTTTACATCTTCACCTAATAGTTCTAGTTCTTCGGCTACGACGTCATTAAATGTTTTTGTCACGAGCAATTCATCAATTTCATTTTGGAATTGATGAATTTTTACTTTTGTGCCTGTTGCTAACGCTGCTCCCTCTGCGATGTTTCTTACTTTTTCTGTTACTTCCGCACATCTTTTTCGCGTTGCTGCGCGGATGAAGAACCTTGCTGATGCGTAGTCTGGAATAATATTAGGTGCTTTGCCGCCTTCTGTAATGATTCCGTGAATTTTCACATCTGACGGAAGTTGTTGGCGAAGTGCATTAATACTGTTATACAGCTGGATAATCGCATCTAATGCGTTAATTCCTTCTTCTGGTGAAGCTGCTGCATGAGCTGTTTTTCCGTAAAAATGAAAATCAAGTGGATCGACCGCTAGTGATGGGCTCGTTGGAGCTGTTTTTCCGCTCGGATGAATCATAAGCGCCGCATCAATATTTTTAAATAAACCAGCCTTTACATAACTTGCTTTGGCGCTACCATTTGGCCCACCCTCTTCTGCCGGTGTTCCGAACACGACAACTTCTCCGCCGATTTCCTCAAGCGTTTCTGATAACGCGATTGCTGCTGCAACGCTAATTGTTCCAATTAAATTGTGACCACATGCATGACCAAGTCCTGGTAAAGCATCATACTCCGCTAAAAATGCGATGACCGGCCCTTGTTTTCCTGAACTTTTTCGCGCGATAAAACCTGTTTCATGTCCAGCTATATTGTGCTGTAATTGGAATCCTGCACTTCCTAGCAGCAAACTTAACGTTCTTGATGCGTAAAATTCTTGGTTACCAATCTCCGGATTCGCATGAATATTATGACTTGTTTCTATGTACTTTTCCTTACTTCTTTCTATACTCTCTTCAATTGTTTTTCTTTGTGACGTTACTCCAGTCGCTCCCATTTTTCTTCCTCCTTTTATTTTCACGTAAAAAAGCCTCTTTCTAAAAGATAGAAAGAGGCTTCTGTATATACAGTCAAAATGAGCTTCTTTCTTATCTTTCAAGTTACCTTGCTGGAATTGGCACAGTATTCATAAAGAATCCGCTGCCGAGGTGTCATAGGGCCAGTCCCTCAACCTCTCGTGATAAGAATTTTCATAAAATTATATTAAATTATTTTCATTCTAAATTCATTCCGAATAAAAGTCAAGGAATTCCTATCCGAATTTACCGAATATCTAAAAATCCTTTTAATACACCAATTGTTTCCGGTGCTTGCAGTCTTGCACATATGTACGGAAATTCCGTACTACCTTCAAACATCATTTGAGATGTGAGAGGTGCCCCTGCCCAAAAGATTTCATCATCGATTACTATAAATGGGAACGCTTTGTTTTGCCTTTGTAACTTTACATTCTTTAATGGAACTGGTCCGTCACTATATACCGTTACTTGTGCATTTGTACGCATTAACGCTTGCCATACTCGTTTATCAACTTGCCTTGTACTTGGAAGGGAAATGATAATTTTTCGTTTTGCCGCTAATATATCTTTTAATAGCCCTTTCGGCTCTTCAAGATTCATTTCCATAAACCAGCGTAAACGTTTCGAGATTTTTCGCTCCCACAATTGTCTTGATGTCGTGCGATCATACACATCTCCGTGACGTTCTATATGAGCTGTTAATTGTGATAACGCTTGTTTCCTCGAAAGATTCTTACGCATGTAGTGGCAATCTGATAATTGAATGAACTTCCCTCTCGCTCTCGTAACCGCTACATTGACGAGACGATGGTTTTTATGATCAAAGAATAACACACCAGGACGTTCTTGCGGATAACTATCAACCGTATCAAAGATCATCATATCTCTTTCAGACCCTTGAAACTTATGAACTGTTGCTGCTAAAACTGGTATGTGTTGATATTTCGTTTTCTGCAGCATTTCTCTAATACACGTTGATAAAAAGCGAGACTGTGCTCTGTAAGGTGTAACAACACCAATCGATTGAACACCATCTAACAGTCCGATTAACATCATTTGCATCGCTACTAAACCAGACATAATATTAAAACGAGAACCGGAAGCCGCGTCTTTTAACGAAAATGCTCCCATTAAGCTCGTATCAAATAAAACACTCGCCTCATTTGCGAACGGCTGCAATTGCGCAAGTTCTTTACGCTCTGAAACAGATGGATGATCGTATACTCTGTTTTTATAAATAAATGAATTCGTAAACTTCGATATATCCGCATGCATACGTCTTTGTTCCTGCAGCATAAAAAGGTTGGGATGTGCTTCTGATTTATTTACAGACTCAACAATCCCTGCGTGATAAAACATATCTTCGCCGAGCCATTTTCGAACGAGTTCATGGTTTGCCATCGCAATTGGAGGTAACTGTAAAAAATCACCACAAACGACAATACGTTTCCCAAGCGAAGCAGCTAATGCGATTTGCGGAACATAAGCCATACTTACTTCATCTACTACAACTAAATCAAATGTACGCTCATAAATAAGTGAATCAATGGCACATTTCGATAAAGTTGCGCCGATTACTTTCGCATTTTCAATGTATTCTTTTTCTACTTCTTTAATTTTCGCTTTTTGCTTTCGAAGATCACTTTCAATCTCTTGTATACGCTTCTTATCAGCAGAAGTCGCTTTATATGATAAAATCTTTTCACGAAGATCTTGGCGTGTTTCCTCTAAATAGAGTCTTTCCTCACCCCATGATCCATTCGTCGTTTCAACTAACTTCGACGTAAGTAACGTTTCATGATTTCGTATATGCTCATGTTGACTATAACCGTAACGAACGATTTCACCAGGTGTCCATTTCTTTTTCTTTTCAATTTGCTTCGTTACTTCGCTCATTAATACATCTACTGCTGCATTACTATGAGCTAACACAAGTACCGATTTTCCTTTTTGATAATGCGCCGAAATAATACGTGATAAATTGTAAGACTTCCCTGTTCCTGGTGGTCCCCACACGTACGTTGTCGGATTGTAAAATGAACGATACGCCAATTCATTTTTCGGATTTTTCATCTTCTCAATATGCTTTGGACTACTCGTCCCATCAACAAGACGCTTTATACGATTACGTTTCAGCTTATCTTTATGTGCCTCTTTCAATCGCTCTTGCAGTTGCTCTAACAATTGCCACGGTTCACTGTATAAAACGGCTTCTCGTATTTCGCCTTGTATATAATCATTTAACTTCAATTCGATTTCTAATCCATGTACGGATAATACTTCTCCCGTCGCTTCCTCACCATCGAACTCAATTCGAATTGGTGAACCTTCAGGTAAACTTACTTCCGATATAAGCTGAAATACGTATACTGTACTTTCATAATCTGTATATAAAAAACGACCGTTCATGATAGAGATTTTACTACCACCTATCGTTTTCCAATGTTTAATTTCATACGCTAATGCATAATGCCACTCTTTCATCGTTGCCGATAATGAAGGAGTTTGAGTAGGTGTATTCATCGTATAATCTCCTTCCTTCTCCCCAAACATACTTTCTCACTATACCATATAACACGCTAAAATTTGTAAGGTTTTTATCTTGCTTATTTTCTTAATTTTCAATAACATATTGTATATAATTTTCAGAAAGAAGGAATCTACATGCCAGTTAGAAGAATAGAACACGTTGGACTTATGGTTGCAAACTTAGAAACATCTATTTCATTTTATGAAGAAGTAGTTGGCTTACAGCTCATTAAACGTATGGGGCACCCGAATCCAGACTTAAAACTCGCTTTTTTAGGTGTAGAAGAATCGAAGGAAACGATACTCGAACTCATTGAAGGTTATAACTCTTCTCTTCCGGCAGAAGGAAAAGTACATCACATTTGCTTTAAAGTGGATTCATTAGAGGATGAAATCGAAAGACTAAAGAAACAAAAAGTAACCTTTCTACTAGGAGAAGAAATTGAAACATTACCAGATGGAACACGTTACATATTCTTCGCTGGCCCTGACGGAGAGTGGATTGAGTTTTTTGAAACGGAGAGATAAAGTGAAACTTTAATCAGTGGGGTTTTGTTCATCCCCCACTGATTATTAGTTGAACCAATCGGGCTTTTACGGGCAGTTGATCCCCACCTAACTTCTGTGCTTCCTCTGGATTTTGAGGTGGGGTCTTACTGCCCGTTAATGCGGGATAAAGTAAGACCTTAGGATAGAAAAGGAGCCGGAATTCCGGCCCTTGTTTTTAACTAGTAACAATGAAACATATCTTCAACCCGAAGAATCACCCAGATTAAAAAACAATCATTTTATTAGGAGTAAAGAATGATAAATACAATCTATATTATTGTTTTTTGGATACTTATTCTATTTCCAATCCTGTATGTAATTAAGATAAAGCGCTGGAATATAAAAGTGGCTGCCGTGTTTGTTGGAAGAATCCTATTAAGTATTATCTTTTTCATAAATGGAATAGTTTTAGGAATGCAACGAAATTGGGCAGAGCCTCCCTATGAAACAGAATGGGATTTCTTTATACAGTCTTTACAACATGGAAAAACTGATGCGCTTATAGAAGTATTACTTCTAATTATTATCATTACTTTGGATTTAGTAGTTATATTTTATTATAGAAATAAAAAGAAATAGGATATTCTCTCCTATTTCTTTTCTTAATGGGGTAGCGCCACATATCCATTAAGCTAATATTTTGATGTCCCCAAAAACAAAAATTTTATCTCTTCAAAGTTAGTTGTCTATGAGAATTGAGTTCATTTTTTTGTTTTTGGATATTTGCTTTACTTAGCTTGATAGCAATGTAGTTCTACCCCTTATAAATGTTATAAAAATCTTTCAAATAGCTCTAACTTGCACAATGCTTCCCGTTAATATAATACGCTGATTCTGTGAAAACCGTAAATACAACCTCTACTTCTGGAAGTCCAAAATCCATTACATATGTAGTAATGGCCTTGGCAAATCGATCACGAATTTCCTGTCCACGCTCGAACCATTTCACTTCAATAAGAGGAAACGCTTCTATTTCTTCTCCATTGAATACAAACGTAGAACTTGGTAGTTCCAAGGTGAAATTATCCGTACCACACTCACAGATATCTGCGAGCTCTTCTACTAATGGCTTGCTTATGCTTTTTAATTGTTCAGTAGTAATTCCACGAAACACAACATGCGGCATGTGAATCCCTCCGTTAGATAGCTTTATATTTGCTCATATCATAACACAATTTATTTTGCTGCACTAACATCTATTGGTACATTCATAAGGCTGGCGTGAAAATCCAACTTGAATATGACCTTTTAAGTGGACAGTTCCTTCTCATACAGGACCAGGTAAACAACATGATCGAACCTACGGTTCTTCGTGCGTTCCGACAGTGAAAGCAAATAACCTGTGTATCCGAGATTTAGGTTATTTTCATCTCAAAAATCTTCAACATATACATGATAAGAAAGCCTATTATATCTCTCGTATTAAATCCAATACACATATTTATCAGAAAAATCTCAATCCAGGCTACTTTCAAGATGGAAGAATAAAGAAAGGTACACAATACATTCAGTTAGATATGGAGAAGTTGATGAATTCCATGCAGCCAGGACAAACTTATGAAATAACAGATGCTTATGTAGGGATGATTTTCTCCCGTTTTTTTCTAAAAGATAAAACAAACACAGTAAAACTTTTGATAATTCATGGATGTCTTTTTGTAACCCTTCATAAAACAATAGATAATAATTCTTTATCATATAGATGGATTTGCATTCACTTGGCTCTTTCTTTTTCTTATCCAAGAGTAACTGACGCATTTTGAACATCGTCGATGAACAGAGTAAAATACTTATGAGTTGCCCATATAAATGACACTCTAGGTGTTCTATAACGTGAGGAGACATATGTCGTTGTAATTCTTCAGCAATCAGTTGAAGTTCACTTTGAATCGAAATATTCATAAAGAAACGCCATCCTTTCCTATGATTTTACAGAAAGGATAGCGTCTTTTTTACTTTGTGAATAGTGCAAAACCTTAGCTTTATAGCGATGTAATGGCCTCTCCATATAGCCGTTTAATATTTATTTCTATTACCTTTATTTAAACCTTTCTAGTTTTGAGATGGCTTGTTTTAATTCTTCACAGACATCTTCATTGTGTTCCTTTAGTAATCTATTATGTAATACAGGCAAAACTGACTTATCACCAATCTTACTTAATGCGTAAGCTACATATTCTCGAATTTCATCGTTTGGATCTTCAATACAAGTCAATAAAGAGCTAACTAATCTTACATCCGGAAAGAATTTAGCTAATTCTGTTCCCCAGTACCTTCTACCTTCATGTTTATCTTGTATAGTTCTAATTAGGTGTGGAACTATCTCATCATTATTAAACTCACATAATACACCTGTTGCATGGTCATATACACCATAACAACCATCTAAACTAAAGGTCATCATAATAGGCTCTATACAACTTGGATGTGGATTCTCTTCAAAATATGTAATTGCACTTGCGTATTCATCTATCATTTCTTCAGTTAAATCCTCGTCATCAGGCATAGGAGAGTATTTTTTAAGTATTTGAATGGCTTGTTCTCGATTCATAATTTTCATCTCTAATTTATTGTATACCATATTCATGTGAAGTTAACATATCATTATCAATAGTCAATAGAATTTTAGTTATGGGGAGATTATGATTCTTTAGGTTGATGGCCATGGGGTAGCGCCATCAACCTAAGATTTTTAATTACTCCCAGAACGAAAACTTTATGCATCATTGACTACTGATAATGAGAATTATGTAAATAAGCTGTCCATATGGACAGCTTATTCGATTTTTTCAAATACGTAATATTTTATTTGTCGATAATTTTTTAATCTTCTTTATTGATTTCTATTGTACCTGTTCTAGCACTAACCTTTAAAATATTTAACAGATTATCAGGTGTCTTGATTTCCACTTCATATTCAAATTTTGATTGTGCTAAGTTGTCATCTTCTAATTCGAATTCTTTTTTCACATTAATAATTTCTCCATTTGTATGAGCTAAAGAAATTTCACGAACTTGTTTCTCTGTGTAGTTTTCATTCTTTTTGGCATAATTGTAACCCATACCATAATATCCACCAACAATAGCAATACCACTTACTAAAATAGCAATTACACTTATAATTATTTTCTTTTTATGTTTTAACATTTTTATCCACTCCTTAATGATTAATCATCTATTCCAAATCTTGCTTCAAGTGCATTTTCTGCTTGCTCTAATTGATCTTCAAGTATATCTTGTTCTCTTTCTTGTATTTGATATTGTTCAACAGTTATCGTTCCAGCGTGAAAATCTGCTTCTAGCTGATCATCAGATAGATCTATCTTGTCATCTAATTGGTCAATTTCTTTTTTTGTTGCTAAGTACGTATTTAAGTTATCTTCTTTTGTTCCAACTGGTTTCGTATTATTTGCCTTTTCTACAATAGATGTGACTTCGTTTTTGAAATCTTGTGTTTGCTTAGTATCATTCATAGCAGGCCCTGTTTTGTCTGGTTCTTGTTGTAGTTGAGCACCTTCTTTTTGTGATTTATCGTTTTCTACTTTCAGTTGTTGTACTTCTGTATCGTTATCAGCTTGAGTCGAACAAGCTGTTAAGAATAAACAAGACATTGCTCCAATCATCATCCATTTCCCCATTATGTTCTCCTCCCTTTACATGTGCACCTTATCCATGTCTTTATATTACTGAACAAACATTAAAGGAAGATTAATGTGCAAAAAAATAAAATGATATAATTAAATAGTTTCTAATCTTTCTTTAATGTTCTGGAATTATAGTGATACATATAAATAAGAAGAAAAGGAGAATGTTAATGCGAGTTCTTATTGTCGAAGATGAAGAAGACTTACAAAATATATTAGTAAAAAGATTAAATGCAGAATATTATAGTGTCGATGGATGTGGGAATGGCGAAGATGCCTTAGATTATATAAGCATGGCTACCTATGATTTGATTGTGCTTGACATTATGATTCCCGGAATAGATGGTTTACAAGTATTACAAAGATTACGCGCGGACAATAATACAACTCCTGTCTTGCTTCTTACAGCTAAAGATACAATTGATGATCGCGTAAAAGGACTCGACTTAGGCGCGGACGATTATTTAGTAAAGCCGTTTGCTTTTGACGAACTGTTAGCAAGAATTCGAGTGTTGATGCGAAGAAAAACAGGAAATACATCTAATGTGTTTGAAATCGCTGACCTAGTGGTAGATTGTAATATGCATAAAGTAACAAGAGGAAACCGAGTTATCACTCTTTCCAGTAAAGAATTTGCTATTTTAGAATATATGATTCGTAATAAAGAAGTTGTGTTGACACGAGATAAAATTGAGCAACATGTTTGGAATTACGACTATGAAGGTGGCTCGAATATTATTGATGTTTACGTCCGATACCTTCGTAAAAAAATTGATAGCCAGTTTGAAACGAAGTTAATTCATACAGTACGAGGAACTGGTTACGTATTGCGAGTAGAATCATGAAAAGACTATCAATAAAAATGAGAGTGACCCTATGGTATACGGGGCTAGTTGTAATTATTATGGCACTCGTGTTAGCTTTTATTTTAACTTCTTCAGATAAAGTTTTGCTTTTTAATATGAAAAATCAATTGAAGAGCACAGTAAAAGAAAGCATTGAAGATATCGAATATAAGCATGGACAGTTAAAGATTGACGATGAATTTGAAGCCTTAGAAGATGGAGTAAATATCATCATTTATAGTAAACAAGGTGAGCTGCTGGCAGGACATAATCCAACAACCTTTAATAAAAAGGTATCGCTTAAATCCGATGAAATACAAACCATTAAAGACGGTAATAAGGAATGGATAGTATATGATTTTCTCCATAATGTAGGCGGCGATGAGCAAGTCTGGGTTCGTGGCATAATGACCATGAATCAATTATCATCGACCATGAATACGCTTATTGTGGTAACACTCATCTCATTTCCATTGCTTATTCTCATTGCAGCAGCGGGAGGATATTTTATTACGCAAAGAGCGTTTCGACCTGTGCAACAAATGAGTGATTCAGCCAGTGAAATTGGTGATGGTAAAGATCTGTCGAAGAGAATTAATTTACAAGGTTCACCAAAAGACGAAATGTATCATTTAGCACAAACCTTTGACAAAATGTTTGAACGATTGGAGACATCATTCGAAAGTGAAAAACAATTTACATCTGACGCATCTCATGAATTAAGAACACCAACATCTGTTATTATTTCGCAATGCGAATACGCTTTATCGCAGAGGAATACTCCGAAAGAAATGGAAGAATCGTTAGAAGTAATTTTAAAGCAATCACGTAAAATGTCCGCGTTAATCTCACAACTCTTATTATTAGCAAGAGTTGACCAAGGAGAGCATAGTACTTTTCAATTTGAATGTATCAATATGAGTGAATTAACGGAAATCGTTGTAGAAGAGCTTTCATTAATGGTTCAGGAAGCTTCGATTGATATAACAACTAATATAGAGGAAGACCTGTTCATTAAAGCAGATCAAACATTGATGATGCGTTTATTAATGAATTTACTAACGAATGCAATTGCTTATAGCAAAGCGAACGGCATTGTGAATATGCAACTGTTCCGTGATGAAACCAACATAATAGGTAAAGTCTCCGATAATGGCATAGGCATCAGCGAGCAACATATTGCGAAAATATGGGACCGCTTCTATCGAGTTGACGCAGCACGAACATCTTCAAACATTGGAAACACAGGTTTAGGATTGTCGATGGTAAAATGGATTGTCGAACTACACGGAGGAGAAATTACCGTTGAAAGTGAATTAGGAGAAGGCAGTACTTTTACATTTAAACTACCAATTGAAAACCGAGCATAATGTATGCTCGGTTTTCGATTTAGAATAAAGATTGATTAAAAAGCTCTCTTCAGTCCTTATTTAAAAGTAAATACAAAACTCCATTTTGAAAAAAAGCGATCAAAATGGAGTTACTCTTTTTAGCTATATATGAGATTTTACAAAACCATCTACTTAAATCCATTTTCCAAGTATACCATTCAACAATCTGAAATATTCTAATCAATACAATCACTCATTTAACTAAAAAAATTGGTTAATTGCATAACGTTCTTCTGACTTCTTTTTGTAAGAGCGCTACCCATCCTAGACATAAAATGAGCTTTTTTGTTACAAGTAAACACAAAATCTCGTTCTGGAGGTACTTTAAAATCTTAGCTTGATGGGTATGTGGCGATACCCCTACACACTAAAAGAGGCAGTAGAATCAAAACATATAATGAATGTGCAACGCTACTAATAGTGCCGACACACTCAAAATACACGTTAAGGTACGCGAGTAATTTAGTAACGTCCACCGTGATTCAAATCTGACTCTGAGTTCATCCCATACGTTATAGAAGGTATACTTAATTTGATAAATTCCCCCAGCGATTTGACACTGTCCTAAAAACTGTTCAGCCAGTGTGCAAAGGTTTATTTTAAATTTCAAATTGCGTCAAGAAATTGGTTAACACCTTGCCCATTAAGCTAAGATTATATAGCTTTGATTTCATATGATATTTTTTCTTTTTCTACAGTATCAGTCCAGCTTATTAAAAATAAGAAAATCCCGTATTCAATAAAAATACGGGATTTTTATAAATAAGTTTATTTTTAAAATTAACACTGATTCGAAAGAAGTTCATTAGTTACATATTACTTATCTAATTAAGAAAAATTCATATACCAGCCCAAACATCTTTTCCATATCGCCCTTCATCTTGCACACGATCCAACCAATTCCTTGCTTCTTGTTCACTGACTTCATGAATTTCTTGATATGCTTGACAAAGGGTGTCTTCTACATCAGGAGCCATTTTACTTCCATCACCACATATATAAAGATGAGCTCCATTATCTAATAACGAAATTAAATTGATTCTATCTTGTTTTATTAAATGCTGTACATATGTTTTAGGATTTCCTTCTAGGCGAGAAAAAGCTGCGTGTAAAGAGATTAATCCATCTCTTTCATCATTTTCTAGTTCTGTACGATAGAGATAATCCTGTTCAGGATGACGACAACCAAAATATAGATGTGCTTCTCCTAAGTTAATACCTTTTTGCTTTTGAACACGACGTGCTTGTATGAATCCACGGAATGGTGCAATTCCAGTACCTGGTCCAACCATGATAATTGGTGTTTCTGGATTTTCAGGTAATTGAAAGTTTGATTGTGGCGTTCGAATGAAACAAATAATCTCATCTTTATTATGACGCTGAGCTAAATAATTAGAAGCGACTCCTTCATATGTCCCTACCCCACTCCATGCAGGTGCATTAACAACACCAACCGTAATGCTCAGACGATTCTGTGCAACGAGTGGAGAGCTTGAAATAGAATAGTAACGCGGTTTGAGCGCAGGAAGAAGTTCTAAAAAGCGTTCAAATCGGATTTCACAAGCCTCATACTTTTCAAGAAGATTCAACATTGACATACGTTTCTTTAATATTTGTTCATGATAAACTCCCTCTTCCAATAATGATTCTAATTCCTTTTTATGAGGAGGGCATGCTGTAAATGTCACCATTTCTCGTATTTGTGCTCGGGTGGCTGCTTCTTGAACTTCTACACTATAACTAAGAAGGTCAAATAAACTAACAGGACTGTCTAAAGGTATGTGATTTACACTGCGTCCACTTGCGCTCAGTATGACTTGATCTTTCCCGTTTAATCCGAAGCGTTTTAAAATTCGGTTGACATTTTTCTCACTATTAATTGGCAGCACCCCAAGGTGGTCACCTTCTTGATACGTAGCGCCTTCTGGCAAGGATATCTCAATATGTCGCGTGCTTCTTTCACTGCTAGATGATTGAAGTTCACGATTTTCTAGTATAGATGCATAAACTGCTTCATATGTTCGCGCAAGAGGAGATCCTCCAAGACGACTAACAAATTGTAAACTTAATGTACTACGTTCTTTCTCAATGTTTTTGTTAAGTTCCAATCCAAATGCCTTCATCGCATCAGACCACATGCTTTGTTTCCATTGCTCGAGTTGTTCCTCGAAATCACCACTTGCATCCGCTTCTCCACGTGTAGAAAATCTTGTTGCTCCTTTTTGAGCCATTTGCTCATCAATGTATCTTGGAATTCGCTGATAAGTACTAGCCCAATTATGATCTCCGCAACCAAACACTGCATATTGAACACCTTTTAGCTCATCCGCTTTTAATTCCTCCAACCATTGCACAAACTGCCCTGCATTACTTGGTGGTTTTCCATTATAAGAAGAAGTTACAATAAGAACCCCTCCTTCTTTTGGCAGACTTCCAATTCGATCGTTAAGAGCTACCACTTCCGTTTGAACACCTTCTAAACTAGCCGTATCTGCTAATTCTCTTGCAATACCTTCTGCTACCCCTGTATCCGAGCCATACAAAACAAGAAGCGAAAGATTGTCGGCTCCAATAATAGAAGGAGTCTTCTGAACTTGCTGTTCGATTTCATCGTTTTTCAGTTTCTCCTCTATAGGCGCAAGAACAGTAGTATGGCTAATAGTTTGATTTCGGGGTAGAATCCTAATTTTAAAATCACCAGGCTTTAGCGTTAATGTTTGTTTTACGTCCAGCTGATAGTCTTGATAATCAATTAATTCAAAATGTTGAAGAAGCATTCCCATTACGAGTGTGGCTTCATGAAGTGCAAACTGCATACCGATACATGCTCGTTGACCATTTCCAAATGGCTTATAAGCATGATGAGGAACCTTATCCAGCTCTTCAAATCGTTCAGGTTGGAATTCTTCCACATTGTCTCCCCACGCGTCTTTATCCCTATGTAGCTGTGGAATAAGAACAGAAATACGATCTTCTCCTTTCTTAATTGGATATTTCCCACCAATCACTGTATCCTCTTTTGCATAGAGACTGAATGCTGGAGCAGTAGGCCATAGACGTAGCGATTCATTTAAAATCATCCGGATATACTTTAGTTTCATAACTTGTTGGTATGTTGGAGTGGGATCTGTTAAAACCCGATCTACTTCTTCATAGGCTTTTTTCAATTTATCTGGATTCTTTAATAAAAAATAGATTGCAAAAGATAATAATCCACTTGTTGTTTCATGCCCAGCTATTAAAAAAGTGATAATTTGGAAACGAATATTTTCATCATCTAATTTTTCACCAGTTTCCGGATCCTGCACATTTAACATACGGGAAAGTAAATCATTTTCTTCCTGATTTCCACTACTTTTACGTTCAGCAATAATATTATCTACTAAAGAAAACATAGATTGAATATCATGCTGAAATTGACGTTTCGTTCTCCACATGAGTTTGTCTTCTATATCCAGTCTCTGTAATTGGTGCATCGCCTCATCTAAAGCACGACTCATGCTAGTAATAAAAGGATGAGAGGTCTCACGATAAAAGCTATTAAATCGGTAATTAAAACCACATAGACCAATTGTATCCAATGTAAGGCGGGTCATATCCTCCGGAACATCCACATTTTCATTTGGATTAAGTCGTGCCCATTTTTGAACGAGTTGTACGGCAATATCAACCATCATGCCATGGTAATCTTTCATTGCCCGTTGACTGAATGTAGGCATCAAAATATTATGAGCTTTTTTCCAGTTAGGCTCGTCAGTCTCACTTGTAAATAATCCGTCCCCAGCAAAGGCACGAACTTTTGCTAAAGCACCATCTATACTTTTATCGAACCGTGTTTCGTCACAGACTTCTGCTACCAGTTCATGTCCAGAAACGACAATGATGGCATCACTTAAAGTTTGAATTCGAAAAATGGGACCATACTCTTCCGCTATCTTGATAAAGGATAGGGTCGGTTTATCTTTATCGATTAATGGGAGATTCCCCAGCAATCCATATGTTTTCGGTTGAGGAATAGCAGATACTTTTTTATCCATTAAAAACACCCTTTCAAAAAAGCATGAAATAAAATATCCCATTCAATAAAAAGAAGATAGCAATGAATCGCCTGGGATAAAGATATGTAATTGATTACCTTACTTTATCTTTTCCCTAACTATTCACGATTATGATTTTGCTTATAAGGTTGGTAATCTAAGTTGTTTGTTGATATTAGATTTATAACTTGCAGAGAAAATACTAAATTAAAATGAAGCGAATTATTATAATTGGAGCATTATAATGTTAGTGTTAAAAGATAATCTAAAATTATTAATGTTTATGAGAAATTGCAAAACGGATGTCATCTCTTGTATTTGTTTATAAAACGCTCATTTTGATTCATCTTTTTTATAAATCAAATTCAACCTAAAAACTCCCCACATATTTTGATCAAACTTTATTTTACAGCTACAGTTGCACTACATATCCGTCAAGCTAAGAAAAGCGAATACCCAAAACAAAGAAGTTGACGAGCTTAAGATTGTAGTATTTGGAAAGCCCATAGTTTCTAATGTCCATTCAAACAAATACGATAAGCAAGTAATTGTTTGACTAGTAAAAAGGATCTGATATGAATATCAGATCCTTTTAGACTATAGACAAACTATTTTTGGAGAGTTCAGATGCTAAAAAATAGTTTGTCTCTTGCTTTATAGCAAATTTATCCAACAACATTTATACGTAGTGCTTTCTATGCTACAATTTACTATAAGTGAGTGAGGAAGGCAGGTGTCTTATGAAAATATCCGTTTATGTTGCAAGTGCATTTAGCAAGGATCATAAAGGCGGAAATAAAGCAGGAGTGGTATTTATTGAGAATACATTGACCACTACTCAAAAAATGGCAATAGCCAAACAACTGGGCTATGCGGAAACCGCATTTATATCAGAATCTGAAATTGCTGATTATAAATTTGAGTATTTTACACCAAAAGAAGAAGTTGATTTATGTGGTCATGCCACAATTGGTTCTTTCGCTATACTGATGCATTTAAATAAACTTTTCAGGAATCGCTATACGATTGAAACGAACAGCGGTGTTCTTACTATTACCATAAAAGATGACATGATATTCATGGAACAAAACAAACCGATATTCTATGATGTTGTATCTCCAAACGAGTTCATCGACTGTTTTGACATTAAAGCTATAGACAATACATATCCAATTCAGATTGTCTCCACGGGCTTAAAAGATATTTTAATTCCTATAAAAAGCGAAACACAATTACATGCACTGCAACTTAATTTTGAAAAAATTAAAGAAATCAGCAAGTATTATAATGTTGTCGGGATGCATCTATATACTTTTAATGACAATCGAATTATATGCAGAAATTTCGCTCCACTATACGACATCAATGAAGAAGCAGCGACTGGAACTTCAAACGGTGCATTAGCTTGCTACCTTTATGAACAGCACTACTTGCAAAAAGAAGTCTATGTATTTGAACAAGGTTATTCTTTACACTCGCCTTCCGAAATATTAGTTAAATTAGCAACCAATAGCAAGAATGCAATAGAAAAAGTTTATGTTGGCGGCAAAGGCTATTACTGTGAAACTAAGTGTTTAAATGTAGAAAATATTGAGTGAAAATAAAAAAAACGAATAACAAGGTTGAGAAGGATAGAGAAATAGATAAAAAAACAAACACATTATTTAATTGAACAATGTGTTTGTCTTCAATTTGAAAGGGTCTGATATGAATATCAGATCCTTTTTACTATATATAATTATTTCACTGGTTCTTTTCCAAATTTAAATACCAGCGCCTTAGCAGCAGAAATTTGCATTTCTTCATAGTCTAACTAAACAGTAAAAACTTATAGGAATCATGATCTAAAGTTTTATTTTACTCTACCGATTTAACCTCTCGACAGCTTCCGCGCTTGTATCTACACGTTTAACGAAAAAAACTAATAGTAGGGCAACAATATTCATGCCAAGCGCTACATAGAACGAATATTGAATTCCGGATAATAAAGCCTTCTGAGTTAATATTGCCTTCGTAGTTTCTGTGAAGGTTGTTGGATCTACATCAGCCATTAGACTTTCAGCTTTTGTTTTTGTTACAGAATTCATAATCGTAACAAGGATAGCAGTACCAATCGAACCGGACACTTGTTGGGCTGTATTATTAACAGCTGTACCGTGCGGATTTAAGCGAGTTGGCAATTGATTAAGGCCGTTTGTCATAAGTGGCATCATCACCATCGCCATCCCAAACATCCGCAGTGTGTAAATAAGAATAATATGTGTGTGACTAGAGTCGATTTGCAGATTTGCCAGCATATAAGTTGAAACAGCTGTAATGGAAAGTCCTACTATACCAAGAATCCGAGGGCCATATTTATCAAATAGTTTACCTGTAATTGGTGACATAACCCCCATTATTACCGCACCTGGCAGCATCATCAGCCCAGAGCTCAGCGGCGAAATACCGCGGACGTTTTGTACATAAGCTGGTGTTAAAATCATACCCGAAAACATGGCCACTGCGTTGACAATTGCAATTACAGATGCAAGTGCAAACATTGGGTACTTGTAAACACGTAAATCCAATAACGGTTCATTCATTTTTAATTGGCGGATAATGAAAGTAATTAGGGAAATAGCGCCTATGATTAAGGTCGTTAAGACAACTTTATTCGTCCAACCGTCGGAGCTTGCAGAACTGAATCCATATAACAAACCGCCAAAACCGACAGAAGATAATAATAATGAAAGATAATCTAGTTTTGCATTTTTGTTTTGTCTCATGACATTCTCCGATTTCCAAATCCCTAACAGTAAGCTAATGATTGCTAACGGTAAAATCATTTCAAAAAGCAAACGCCAGTCATAATACTCTACAATATAACCTGATAGTGTCGGTCCAATTGCTGGAGCTGTAATCATAACTAATCCAAAAATCCCCATTGCTGTTCCCCTTTTTTCTCTTGGAAAGCTTACTAGCATAATATTCATTAACAAAGGCCCCATGACTGAAGAGCCTGCTGCTTGAACCATCCGGCCAGTAAGTAATAAACTAAAGTTCGGTGCTAAAGCCGCTAAGGCCGTACCAAGAATAAAAATCACCATAGATGTAATAAATAAGCTCCTATTGGAGAAGCGGGTTATTAAAAATGCTGATGCCGGAATTAATATACCACTTACAAGCATATACCCTGTAGAAAGCCACTGGATCGTTGAATAATCTTTAATGTCTAAATCCTTCATTATTGATGGCAAGGCTACATTTAAAAGCGAGTTGTTGAGAAATGAAACAAATGCCCCAATAAAAAGGATTACAAGCATTAAATATGGTGGTTTTCTTTTATGTAATGTTTCACTCATATATTTATTTGCCCCTTCATTATAAATTCCATTAATTCGTTTAAGTCGTTTGCATATCTGCACAAGAATACATTGTCCTTGCAGTATTTTGCCAAACTCTTCGAAGGGATATTCTCTTTTTAGCAATTCTAATTACTCAACATAACATTTTTAAATCTTTTTTATTGATTAAACCTTTATAAACATTTAAATAAGATTTTGAATGAATATTTAAATACATTTGTTAACCGAAATTACATTAGGCTAAAATAAACAAAAGGAGCAACTGAAAATACCCTTCTAAAATAAAGTGAAACTTTAATTAGTGGGACTATTACAGGCAGCCCAACCCCCATCAAACTTCTTTGCTTTCGCTGAATTTTGAGTTGGCGGCGTCTTACTGCCCACAAATAGCGGAATAAATCAACAAGACCACACACCCATTCTTTTAAATACGGGCTTGTAAATCTAGTTATGTAACCATCCATAAAAAGGAATATTACATAGGCTAAGTCTAACATTACATTTTTAAAGTGAGGGGAATAAGCTTATGCACCAATATTGGTATTTGAATGCAGAGGGAAACGGTGAGCAATATAATAACCAAATTTCAATGTCATCATTATATTCACAGCCCCAAATAACTAAAGCTGAGGAAATGAATGGTCTGAAGATTCCTGAGAATTGGAGTTGTCGAGTCTATCCATTTGGTTGGGATTCATCAGCCAATTATACGGGTTTCAATCACGAGCCCCCTCCCTTCTCTTGGGGTCAGCCAATCCATTATGCAGGGATGATGCCCCAAGGACATCCTGCTAATTGGACTCCATTACCAGGCCATGCAGGTTTTAATTTTCAAAAACCTCCCTTCCCTTGGGCCCAACCATTCAATCATACAGGGATGTTCGCACAAGGTCATATTGCCGCTTTACTATCACCGCCAGCCAAGCCTTTTCATTTTAATACCAATAATAACTGGGGTATTTTGGGGAATTCTCCAGGATGGGGAGGACAGATAAGTCCCATGGGATGGGGAAATAACGGAGGTAACGGTCAACCAGGAATGCTTGGAAACTTATTGACGGTAGGAAAAGGCACCATGAATGGAATCGGAATGCTTAGTAGTCTAATCGGTATGGGAAAATTCTTCTTTTAGTTAATTAGAACGGGAGGATAGGTCCATAGCTCAAACATGTCCCCTCAATGTATTTATTGTATGGTTCTAGTACTCCCTCCAAGTTCGTTTCCTCTCCTTTCAAATTATAAAAACATCTATTACCTTGTATGTGATAACTTGATAGAGGTGTGGTTGCATCAACAAAACGCAAATTTCGTACGCTAAGCAAAACGCTACAAAAAACCGGTTCCTTTACGAAAGAACTGGTTTTTTGTAGCGTTTATTTATTTGAAAAGTAGTCAAATCTTTTTTGAAATATTTAATGAATCTGGGCAAAACATAATAAAAAGTACAATACCAGCTAAAATAAATGAAGAAGGACACACCTCTAATACCTCATCCAGTTCTTGTTGTTGTAAAATAAGTAGCATATAATCAATTAAAATAATGTAACAACCCACATTAGAAAAAACAACAAGAAAAGACATTCCAAATATGGAACGTCTTCTTTCACTTTATAAAACCATTCAACAATCCGAAATATTCTAATTAACAAAATCACACATTTAACGAAAGAAACTTGTTAATTGCATAACGCTTTTCTAACTTTCCTTGCGAAAGTTAGTGGATCCTCAACGTCTTCAATATTAACGTAAATCAAATTCGGATCATCACATAACCACTCATTGTGTATAGATGAAACGATTATTCCTTGTTTAATAATTGTAGCAACAAATCCATTGACCTCTCTTTGCAATAGCGCTACCCGGCCTAGACATAATGCTCGTCCAGTTTTATTATCTCGTGATTCGAATGAGAAGGAAGTTGTTACTCTAAAATGTTTTCCTAAGATTGTTGCTTGTATTTCATCCCGATTTATTGTTGCCACGCATTTTCCACCGGCGAATCCTTCTTGGCCACCGATAATTCTTGCAAACTGTTGACAAATTAATTCATCATGAAACGCCATACCTTGAATCATCCCCCCTTTTACTGTTAGGTTATGAATGACTACATAGGTCTGAAACGGCAATAAATCTATTTTACAAAAAAGATTATCGCAATCTATTAACTCAATGATTCTTGATTATTTGAATTAACTCGGCTATTATATGGTAAAGCATTTTTAGAGAGCATAAAAAAAACACCCTAAGGTGCCATCCTCCGATTTGAGAATCATATCTATGTATGGAGAAATTTAGAAAAGAGAAGCTTCTAACTATAATTTATAGAGCTCTTATACCATGAATTACTTACATACATATTTCCTTATTTACCCGAAGAAGAATCCCGTTATATTACTTTCTGATCAGTCTCGTTAAAGCCATCCCAATAAATCCAGCACCCATCCCTATTAGCCATCCAGCATGAGTATCACCTAATATAGATCCCACTCCTCCGCCAAGAAACATGCAGCCAACGAATACTAATCCTCCAATTCCCCAATTCGGCCGTTCCATAATTCAATCACATCCCTTCAATAAAACATATGCGATTAACTAGCCTAACTTTCTTGCATGGGATAGTTAATTATTTTGCTTAAGTTTAGCACTTCAGGGAATTCAAAAGACGCGGAGATTGAGCCATTTGAATGGATTGCAGAAGGTGAATTTAATTTTTTTATATTATAATAACTTAACGAAATCTGTTAGCTCAATTATTCTTGATCATATGAATTGTTACCAGAGTTTAAATGGTGCAGAATTTTTTTGTTATAAGGTGTTTTTCCTTTTCAGCTTGATGGGTATGGGGTGCTACTCCATCGCTATTAAGTTAAGAAACACATTCTTTCCCAAATGTTCAGTTAAAAAATGTCTTAGACTGCATTTAGTTGGTATAACTAGATTCCTCTATTCTAGTTTTCTAAATGTAATGCTGGAAAAGATTTAACCTTGTCATTGGAGGGCACATATATTCATGACAATTAATTAAAATAGATCCTGCACTATGAAATAAATTTTTAGATAAACCAAAATAACAAGCAAAAAGCCCCTTCCAACTTGAAGGGGCTTTTAGTATATAGAAATTAGCTTAAATCAAAGATAACATTTCTTGAAAGGGGGCATTTTTATATGATTCAGGTTTATTGAGGAGCCTTCGTTTGAAGCAACTTTAACCCCATACCAATAAAAATCATTCCAGTTACTTTATTTAGAATCATTCCTACCTTTTGATTTCCTCTTAATTTTTTCGTGACATATGAAGAGAAATAAGCAACAAATAAACACCACAATAGTCCAGTTACTGTAAAAGTAATTCCTAAAATGATAAAAGGCATAGGACCTGAAGCTTTTGTATCTATAAATTGCGGAAGAAACGCAATAAAGAATAAAGAGACTTTTGGATTCGTGAGACTTGTTAAGAGTCCTTGTAAATATATCTTTCTAATGTTCAATTTATTGGATGAAGCTTGGAAAGCTACATTTGTTTTATCAAGTATCATTTTAATCCCTAAATATACAAGATAGATAACACCTATAACTTTAATGGTGTTAAATAACACAATGGATTTTGTAAGTATAATAGATAAACCAAAAGCAACCAATAACGTATGAACTAAAGAACCAGTAATAATACCAAAAACAGAATACACACCTGCTTTTCTACCTTGTGAAATACTTCTCCCCATAATATACATGGTGTCTGCGCCAGGAATTAGATTTAATAAAATCCCTGTTAGTAAAAACACTTCGTAATTAATAATACCGTACATTTTAGCACCTCTATCTATTTTTTTGGTGCCCTTATTGATATTAAATGAAATAAAAGAAAAAGAAAAGTGTTTTCTATTTATTCAATAAAATCAATGATTTTTTGATTTACAACCAATAAAACTGATGGAGTGTATCATTCGTATTGCGGACCCAAAACTCACTATTGAATAAGTAAAACCCCAGAAATCCAAAGATCTCTGGGGCTTCATTATATATTTAGCTCTTTTTGCTTTTTATTTTGTTTATGTCTATAAAGCAATTTTCGACTTATGAGAGAAATCAGTAATAAAATCAGTATTAGTATGAAAAGTTGCATAAATGATAAATCAAAATATTTAGCACCCGTAACTATTAAAAGTGTAGAAATCGTACCTTTTACAATGAAAAAAATAATAATCCATAATCCGCCTTTTTTCCAGTTCATTTTTATATTACCCTTTCCTACGTTTAAATTCTTAAATGGGACACCTTAATAGAAATCTATTATATTAATAAAAAAGTAAACTTTTTCACAAAAATCATGTCCAATTACATGTGACGATTTCATAATAAATGAAAATGATATTCACTGTCAATTTTATTGACTATTTTAATTCTGATCATCTCCATAATAGGACGACTTGAATATCCATTTTTTCATCTCAATCTCTTTCCACTTTGTTTCTTCTGGGGAATGTGTAAGGAGATAATAAAGTTCTGTGAACTACCCACCACATAGTATCTCTTATGAGCTTACTTGAAGTGGTGACTTCTCGGTTAATCGTTACTTTTGATAGCTGCATTAATCACGACTTATTTTTAGTCCACACGAACACTCATATGTTCTTTCAGATAGTGGCATTTCTTTTTTGTTTCTACAACCGCCACACACTTTTGTAGAAGGAAATCACTTATCTATTTTCACAAGCTGTTTGCCTTGGTCTTGTAGCTTATACGCTAAGTATGCTTCATTACATTGCTTGGAAATATTAAAAATTACAAAGAAAAGAAGCTAACAATAAATTGTTAACTTCTCAGCTAAAGGCAAAATAGTATCTTTTCTTATTTTTTAATATCTAGGTTGTGATTTAATATTGGTAAGATGAGCATCAAACATATCAATTATTTCAAGAAATCTATCAGCTTCACGAAATACATGGTCTGCTAATAATGGATGAATGATACTCTTTATTTTACATTGCTCAATTAAATCACGTGCCGTTTTCTTAAAATCCCGAAGAGATGTTACTGATACACGATTTTGATCTAAAAATTGATCTAAAAGAGGAACTGTTTGAGATTGTGGTTTCATAGATTCTAAGTCAATTGCTTGATACATTAATTCATCAAAATCATTGCTAAAATTCCGTGCTGTATCTACAAGCTTTCTTTCCGATGGATCAAGAAGATGACCAATAAATTTAGCATGGTCTGCCATAATCCTTAAAAAGAAAACATTTTCTTTAATAATAGCATCAGGAAGGGCATCTAATTTACCTTCATTTAATTCAATTAAACGTTTTCTAAAATAATCGGCTTCCCTACTTGTATGGTCAACTAACAGTGGAAAATTATTTTGCCCTGGCAATTTACATGTGAGAATTAATCCTAGAATTTTTCGTTTAAATCCCCAAATATTAGTTGCAGCTTGTTGTACTTCTGAATTAAATTTTTTTATTTGCCCAGGATCTGTTTCATTTGTATAGGAATACGCTATTTGTTCGATATGTTCAAACAATCGATAAAATTGATTAGCTTCTTCGATTAGTTGGGTATCCTCACATCTAAACCCCAATCGAAGAAAAAAAGAATGCTCCTTCATGATTCTAGACCAAAAACGAATCTCATTTAATGACCGTTCAACAAACATTACAGACGTAACACCCGTATCAGGATGTAATGAGGTTTCATCCCTATTCATTCTTAATCCCCCCAGTAAATACTAAGCTAGTTCTATTCTTATGAGTCAATATATATATAAATGCCATTAATAAAAATCCATGATGATATTGAGCAGGTCCTTTTGGAAATAAAGAAAAGACACCATCGGGTGCCTTTCTCTGACTTGATAACCACATTTTATGTTTAAATGTACCTAGCTTATATTTTGTATTTTTTATAACTATCCCCCTGCACACGAGAAGTGCATAGTATAAATAATAAAAAAGAAGCAGAAAATCACTCACGATTTTCTGCTTCTTTTTTTAATTTAAGTTCTTGATACATACATCGCTTCACGCAAGATTGCTATTTTCTAGTACACAATAACTGGATCATTAGTGTTCAAACTATCATATACAGTTTTTGCAACATTAGGAAGAAGGTTTACACACCCGCCTGATCCCCCTGCTAAATAAGCATTATTTGCCCAGTCTTTTCGCCAGCCTGCATCATGGAATCCTTGGCCGCTATTTGTGAATGGAACCCAGTAATCTACTTTAACTGCATAATCAGCTTTACCTACTGCGCTGCCTCTCAGCGTGTATGGAGTTCGTTTATATAAAACGTACCACACACCTGGTGATGTATCTTCACCCGTGCTATGTTTACCAGTTACTACATTTGTTGTGACTGCTAATTTTCCGTCTTTGTAAATCCAAATTTGTTGCTCTGCAATTGAAACTTCCGCATACGTGTCTCCGATGCCATTATTCGATGTTGTTTCATAACCGATACCTTCCTTCTCCCAACCATTTCCATGGATATTAGAAGCAGATAGCGATTTTTCACCCTTTTCAAAAGCTTGTTGAACTTGTTTTGTTTCTTTTTCAACATCTAGTGCCCAGCCGTAGCCTTGTCCTTTTACTGATATGACCGAACCGGAATGGGTTTTAAAGCTGAAATTTTTATTTAATGTTGATTTAGCATTATTAATTTCAGCAATCTTTTTCTTAATATCGCTCGCATCGATTGTAACCTTCATATCCTTTGACATAGAGGCATTTTGAATTAAATCTTTCGCTTTTAAAGGATAAACTTCATTCTGCACTTTATATTCAACTGACTGCCCAAGAAAATTTTGTAATGCTTCTTCCTCTTTTTTGACAATCGGATCGTCTTCTTTAATAGGTTCTATGTATGTAGACTTCAGATAAATTTCACTTTTATACTTCTGCTTGTCGTAATCTTTCAGTAGACTAGTAACGTCATACTGTTTTCCATCAACGCTCTTCGAAATAACAACTTTTCCTTGTTCAAGCTTCGCCATAGCATCTTGAGGCGCTTGTAATTTTTCATTCATAGAGATGAGCTTTTCTTCTACAAGTTTTTTCATCGTTTCACTACGATACTGATCCGCCTTTTCCGGTAGCACTGAATAATTTTTTTCCTTTGAGGAAGGGAAAAATGTCCACTGGCTTTTTAATAGTTTCTTAACTTGTGGCAAATCTTTTTCCGTAAGTTCTGTTTTTGTCTCTTTTTCATCTAAAATTTGTTGTTGATCGACATAGACTTTGTTTGCTAGTCCAGATGTTTTTAATTTCTGTATTGCCTGATCAGCACTCATACCACCAACTTTTGTGTCATTAATCGTAACATTCGAATTGAAGTGAGTTGCCTGATAATAACTCATTCCCCCAATGAGAAGTGCAATTATACCAATACCCGCTACGATAAACTTCCAATTTGTAAAACGTTTGCTTGATCTTACTCGTTTTCTATCAACTTCTTCAACTGATTCATTTACAGTATTGTTGTTCATCAATCTTTCCCCCATATACATTAACGTCAATCGATTTTAAACCAAAACCATTGACTAGTGTACCTTATTTTTCCTGAAATTTCATTATTTTTAACTAGATTTTATCGCATTTAATTAATCAACTTTAGTTTTTTAATAGAACAACACATTGAATAGTCCCTTACAAGTAATAAATCGTTACAATAAACACCAAAAAGTTAAGTACCATATACTTTTATTTAGCTAACTTCTCTCCGGTAACAATCTGAAACAAGGTGTCTGCATTTTTTCCTTCTAATTGAGCATACCGATTATCCCCCGCCATTACTTCTACTTTATCTTTATTAGGACTAATCCAAATTTGATATGACACAGCTTTCGCCTCTATTTTCGGATTTTTAAACTGCAAAATAAACTGATAATCAGCTGAACGCGACATTTCCGATTTTTTATTTTCATAATGAATATCATTTAATATTTTCTTTACTTGCAACACCTGATTATTGTCTGTCACTATCTTAAGATTTTCATATTTATCATCACCAACATGTTTTTGCACTTCGATTCTTTGATCTTCATTTCCTAGTATATTTGAACAGCCTGTTACTATGAATATACAAATAGCAACAAAAACTAAAGTCAAATTTCTAATTCGCATATTAGTCCCCCTCTTTTTAATAGCCTCTTTTTGTATAGATTGTTGCTATTTTGACCATCCTTCTGAGAGGTAATAAAATTCTCTTTCAGGAGGGATTTTATTATGTAGAAAAACGTTTATGCCAATTTTTCAGATTTGCCAAAACATGAACAAATCAAGCTATTTAATCTATTAAAAGAAGATTTTTTTCTAACGATGAAGAGAATATGAAGGATGCTTTTACCACCATTAGGGAAATGCGTTTTAAAGAAAGGTTAGGTTGTGTCCATTGCGGTAGTGTAAAGGTAAAGTGGAACGGCAAGTATAGAGATAGACAGCGTTATCTCTGTCGTGACTGTGGAAAATCTTTCAATAACTTATCTAATACCCCTATTTCAGGGACACGTTATCTTGGAAAATGGTCGAAATATTTTCAAATGATGGTCGAAGGTTATTCCCTCCCCAAAATTGTGGAACGTCTAAACATCCACTTATCCACCGCCTTCTATTGGCGACATAAAATCCTGTATTCCCTTCATTCGATGGGGTTTCAAATGTTGAAAGGGATTATCGAGAGCGATGAGACCTTTTTTAAAGGGTCTTTAAAAGGGCGTAGTAGTTTAGATAGAAAGCCCAAGAAACGCGGAGGAAGAGACGAAAAGAGAGGGATTAGCAATCTTAAAATTGCCGTTGTGGTGGCTCAGGACCGTAATGGACAAGTTATTGTCCAAAAAGCTGGAACTGGTCGTGTGAGAGCTGAAGAAATTGATGCGGTTATCGGATGCTACATTGACCCTTCTTCGTTGCTATGCACGGACACAGCAACTAACTACAAGAAATTTGCTCTAATTTAAGCTCTGAAACACGAACCTATTAATCTAAGCAAAGAAGGATATGTAAAAAAGGGCATCTACCATCTCCAAAACGTCAACAACTATCACAGGCGATTAAAAGGCTGAATGGATAGGTTTCAAGGAGTAGCAACCAAATACTTGGACAATTACCTTTATTGGTTCAACTTTCTTCAACAAAGCAAAAAATTGGCGGAAAAAGAACAGATAAATCAATGCTACTTAGTGCCTGTCAAAATTCTAATCAAATCACTGTGAATTTTCTGCGTGAATTATAAAAAACAGTCATTCCTTAGTGAAACGGCTGTTTTCGTAATTCAATAAAATCTCCCAGATTGCGGTAGATATTTTTAAATATTATTTTGTTTTTTTTGACTTGATTATAATAAAAGATGGACTTCGCGATTCGTTTATTAAATCTGGCATTTTCTCTATCCCTGCCAAAATTGATTGTGGTTCGATTATTTTATCCAGCGAAAGCCCGTGTTCAATCAAAGTATTTATTAATGTGGCAACAGTTCTATGATAAATAACCACACTATCGTCAACAAACCAGTTGTGTACTCTGATACCTTCTTCTTGATAATTATCTAATGCCCAGTGTGATTTATTACCATCCTCAGTTTTTATCCAATGGTTGCTTCCTTTGCGAGCTGTTGCTATTGGATGTTCGGTTGAAAAGATAAATTCACCACTGCTTTTTAATAGTTCATTAATCTTTTGAATCATTGCCGAGTAATCTTCAATGTAATGTATAGAGAGGGAACTTATAATCAGGTCGAACTTTTGATTGGTTAGTCCCATATCCTCCATAGGAAGGCACATAAATTCTATATTATCATCCTGATTTAACTTTTTAGCACGTTCAATCATATTTTTGGATATGTCTATACCTATTACGTTTTTTGCACCATTTTCTATACAATACTTTGAAAAATGACCATCACCGCAACCCAAGTCTAATACCGATTTTCCTTTCAAACACAGAATTAATGATTTGATTGCTGGCTGTTCTATGAAGTCATTAGCGTTTATTCCACTTTCACGCAATGCTGTGTAGTTTTTGAAGAAATTCGGATTATCGTAAATATTTTGTTTCACTTACATCACTCCTCTGATAAGGTTTTCATAGATTAAACTGACTTCTGTTTCCAAATTATCATACTAACCATAAAAATTTTGTCATCCTTTTATTATAGTAATGGTTTTTAGGAAGATATCTCGAACTCAATACTTTCACAATCCTGCCCGTTTGCTGAATAATCTGCTGTAAATATTATACCGTATTAAGAAAATTAACCTTTATTTTAATTAAAAGCAACAATCTTTATGAAAAGAGCCTTTTAATTAAAAGTATCTCTAATTGTAAAATAAAGGTAAACACCTTAAATTAGACATATAAACACTAATAAGGAAGGAGTGCCATTCCATGCAACTGAAAACATACACTTGGAAAAGTTATACGTTTCTCATTGTAAGTATATTCGTTACTATTAGTCTATTTCTCTTCTCACCTATTTTAGACAGATTTGGAGTAGAATACGTGGTTCCTTTCGCATACTTCATATTAGCTTCCACTGTTATAGCAATTATATTAGCAGTTATCTCTTTTTGTAGTCGTACCGAAAAGAAAATTTTATCTATTATCGGTTTAACCTTTACGTTATTTAATACAGCAATTATTTTATTTTCCCTTTGGTTCGGTTACCATTTCACGTAAAATATAAATATAATCCGTAACCTAAAAGAAGTATTAGTATTATAGAAATGCTGAGTATCGTGTATATGACCCATCTTAATGTTGTACTCATATAATCACCCCTCCCACATTCCAATAATTCCATTATATAACAAATGATTCATTAAAAGTTTAAAACGTGCTTTAAAATAAATTAAGCGAAGTAAGGGACGCCATTTGACTCCCCTTACTTCGCCTTTAAAGAACAATGAGTGAATAGCTTACTCAACCAACTTATTAAGTAACCTTTCACTATTTTTACACAATGGTAATTATATTGTTTTTTGACATTTGATCATTATAAATTTAAATGGAGGTTTACTTGCCATATTTTTATGTGGCTCCACAATTTCCGTAGTTTCCATCAGTCCATATTTTCCAAAGTCTTGTTGTACCGAGTCAACATCATAAAAATACATTTTTACCCCTTCCATTATCTCGAAGTAGTCTTTACCAAGTTGTTTTCCCTTCCCAAACATTGGGGCATCTTTAGAAATAGTAGTAAAAATCATATATCCGTTTGGTTTTAACTGACTATAACAATCTTTAATAAACTTCTCTCTCTCATCCCTATTCAACAAATGAATAAGTGCATAAGAAAATATGCCATCATACAGTTTGTTATCAAAAGGCATATCCGTAACTGAACCATGGAATAAATTAGCATTAATTTCATTTTCCCTCGCCAATTCAATCGCCGTTTTTGAAATTTCAATACCTGTTACATGTATTCCGTTATCAATAAAAACCTTTGCATTTCTTCCATATCCAATACCAGGAATCAATATATCCTTCACTTTCTTTTCAAGGAAAAAATCCTTCGTCAATATTGCGGAATCTGCAGCTTCAAATCCCCACATCATTTGATTTTCTATAAAACTTGCTTCCCAAAATTCTGTCATACATCAATCTCCTTTATATATATCGTTGTTTACCGTTGAATGTTGAAAAATCAGCGCATATTCACGAAATTGTATCAAATTTCAACATTAATTCAAAACAAAAAGCATTGGATACCCAATGCTTTTTACACTTACGCAAATAGAGACGTATTCGCATATAAAGCTGGTGAGCCACCTGAATGTACGAATAAAATGTTGTCCTCTTTATTAAATTTACCTTTTCTAATTAAATCGATTAGTCCCGCTACTGCTTTACCTGTATAAACTGGATCAAGTAAAATACCTTCAGTTTTCGCCAGTAACTGTACTGCTTCAACCATTTCTGGTGTTGGTAAAGCGTATCCTGGTCCTACATATTCATCAAAGCATGTAACTGCTTCGCGTGAAATAGAGTTTGGAATACCTACGTGAGCTGAAGTTTCATCTACAAGTTTTGCTACTTTCTCTTCTTGCTCCGCTTTTCCTCTACTTACGTTAATTCCGATTACAGGAATTTTGCTTTGCGTTCCAGAAAAACCAGTAATTAAACCAGCATGCATACCAGCGCTACCACTTACACAAACAACTGAACTGAAATCAATTCCTTGCTCGAATGATTGCGCCATAATTTCTTGCGCACAAGCAATATACCCCATTGCACCAGTAGGATTTGATCCACCAACTGGTATTACATATGGTGTATTACCTTTTTCACTAACTTCTTTCGCTACTTTATGCATCTCTTCCATAAGATCTGCTCCGTTTGGCACAACAATTACGTTTTCAGCACCTAATAAATGATATAAAAAATAGTTTCCGTTAAAGTCTGGCTTTTCTTCTGGCTCAAGCCCTTCTTCTAGCACAAGAATACATTTCATTTTTTCTTTTACCGCAGCTGCAAGTGTTAGACGGCAATGGTTTGACTGAATACCACCAGCTGTAATTAACGTATCTGCACCCTTTTCCTGTGCATCCGCAACTAGAAACTCTAACTTTCTCGTCTTATTACCGCCAGCTGTTAAACCAAGTAAATCATCTCGTTTAAAATAAATAGTCGGCCCACCAAGTACTTCAGAAAAATTGTTTAATTTTTCAATTGGTGTATATGATTCTGTATATTTTTTTCTCGGGAATTTAGCTAAATTCATTGTAACGCTCCTTTTGTACTTCTTTCACAATATATGTAACGATACTATTATTACATGGAAAAATGGTGAAGTCATCTTTCTGAATTTAAAATGTATTGAATTTCAATACGGTACATGAAATTTACATCGACGTTTTTTTAATATATCGACTTATTAACAAAATAAAAAGAGCCTTATCTCATTAGATAAGGCGCACCCAATCACTTATGTACCGAAAAACGAAGAAGTTGTGTTAATCCTGGCTCTAAATTCATTTCTCCTTTGTGACGTACGTATACGATTTTGTCGCCATCAAATTTCGGCGGTTTTCCTGGATTATACGTATTCCACTCGTTCGTTCCTTCTACAGAGTACTCCATATATTCTGTTGCACCAACGATTATATTTTTACTATCATCAGCGGTTACATTTGGTGCCATTTGTGCGATTTTTGCATCACTAATTGATAATTTCTTTATATCCTTATCACGTTTATAATCGTAAGCCGTTACGACTACATCGTTACCATATGCTTTTATTTGTAATCCTTGTTTGAAAGAATATCCATCCGGCGCAGTCTTCTCGCCACCATTTGGTCCAGCCGACATCCAACCAGTTTCAATTCCGCCCGTATTTACAACCGTAAATCCTTTTTCATCTCCGCCTGTAATTTTCTTTTTACCAGCCCAGTCCGGCAAATTTAAATCCCAATGCGTATGACTCGTGAAGAAAACAACTTGCGGATAGTCTTTTAATATATCGTACAATTTATCAACGTTTAAATAGTCTTGTAAATACGGGTTTTGTCTTGATCCAGATACTGTATCAGGTAAAACGTGATGAGAGAAAATGAAAATTGGCTTATTTTTATCTTTTTGACTATATTCTTCTAAATTTTGTTTTAACCAACCTAATTGCTCATCACTCATATATACTTCATCCCACATTTTTGAATCATGGTATTTCATATATTTTTCAGTTCCTAAAAATAAAAGCGGATAACCATCTAATTCTTTTTTATGATATACCTTATCTTGTCCGCTAAATTTTAAATATCGATTAAACAATGTCTCTTCCGTTACACCATTTGGCCATGTATTTTGAGAAAGTTTCCCATCAGCTGTCCATTTACCAGCGTAAAATTCATGATTCCCAACAGTTGACCATACATTTTCCGGATGCTTATTTTTGTTTAGCACTCGCTTTACATCATCATATTGTGACTGCTGTCCAGTTGGTGTTATATCCCCATTCATAATAAGCGCTCTAGAAAGTGGTGTCACTTTGTTCATATCTTTTAATACGTGATCAAAATCCCCTAAATCCCCTTGAATATCACTAATAACATTAAACATCGTCGCTGTTTTCCGTGCTTGTGCTTGTTCTTTTCCCTCAGCATTCATCGAAAACGTTGGTAATAACACTGCCATAACGGCTAACGAAGCAACTGCCTTTTTCATACAATTTCTCCCCCCTAATAATAGAATGTATAAACTGACATGTTCTGCGTTCTCTTAGTTGCTTGTCCAATTCATATTATAAAGAGGGATTGTAAAGATTAATGGAGTAAAAATTTAAGTATTTTTTAAGAGATTTTGTCTTTTTTTCGCATTCCACAATTATCGATTCGCGCCAATCTAACTTTCTACCTTTTAACATTAATTAAATGTAAATTTATTTAATACATCTTTTAGTTTAATACGTTGTCTTTTAATCTCAGTTACATTACTACAACAAAATACTCTACCTTTTTAAGTTCTCTTCATTTAATCCGAATAACTCTGGTAAAGTAAAACGTCCATCTTTTCTGTATATTTTCCACAAAAAAATAACGTTTTTCCCCTTTTATAGATACAATCTCATTTATTTTTCTTGGTGCTCCGCTTCCCACTCACTTAAATAAGATGCATATTCTAATTCATCTGGATTATCATGTAACATAGAAATAAACTCTAATTTATTCCCATCACAATCCAGAAAGTATACACTTGCAGCTGGCATCCACCTTTGGACAATTGGCTCTTGATTTCCTTTCCCTTGGCTTCCCACCACTTCTATTCCACGATTCTCTAACCACAATTTAGAAGTCTTTAGAAATTCTAAATCTACACCAAAAGCAAAGTGTTTTATCTCAAAATCTTCAATATTATGTACTTCCCATAGTCCAAGCATTTGCTTTTTACTTTCTCCTACCCAAAAGAAGGCCACCTTTCTTTTGGATAGTTTTCTTGCTAATGCTAACCCCAACTTATTTTGATAGAAATCTATCGCCTTTTCTAAATCTCTTACATGTAAATGCGTTTCATATATGTTCTGTATCATTCTGCTTATTCCTTTCTTTATTAGTTAAGTAGTTACTGTAATTCTAAATCTGAAGTATGTATAATCATTGTAATTTATCTTCATATCCGATATACCTATTTACTATTCTATCGAAATTGAAATATGATAAATCCAACTGAGGTAGTAAATTCAAGTAAAAATTCTACTAATTTTGGAGGAAAAATCTCCAATACATTCAGATGAAATCATATTTAAATAATAAAAAAAACGTTATTCTTTTAGTAAGAATAGCGTTTTTGACTCTTGGAGTTAGTTAATATTTTTCAGTAAATAGGTATGTGCAATTACCCCATCACTATCAAGCTAAGTTCATACACCGTCAATTATAGTAGAGGTTGTTTCTTTTTTAAAAGGCTATGTGTAAGGAATTTAACCCTCCCCCAGGAATCAAAAAATTTCTGAGGGGATGCCTACGTAATATAACATATTTACAATTACATTGCGTTTAGGTTTAAAATGCGTATCTTTTTCATCTATATTTCAACTACCATATTTAAGTTTATAAGAGTTATGCTTTTTAAATAAAAGTAATTACTTGTTTTATAAACTCGTAACCAAAATAACCACTAAATCCGAATAGTACTATTGCGGCAAATATAGATACCCATTTAATAAAGGTTGGATTTAGAAACCGTCTAGTAAAATGAACAAAGCTTAATAAGACCATATCATGCATAAAGATACCTAATAAAATACCTACAGCTATTAATATAAATGTTGATGTACTTGCATTACCTAATGAAGAAACTAGAACCGGCCCAAAGATCCCTATCCAAAAGACAATATTAGCCGGTGATATAGCAATCATAAAACCAGACAAATAAGCTGTTAATAAAGATTTATTAGGATCTTCTCCCTCTATGTTAACTTCTGACTTTGCTTCTTTAATACTTTCTATTCCAATAAACATTAAAAACCCAAAACCTAGTAACCACATAACTGCTTCCACCCACGGATTGGTTAATACACTAGAGAACCCTAGATAAATCAGAACTATTAAAGATAAATCTACAGTCATTCCTCCTATACCTACAAACCAACCATGTACGAAACCATTTCTCATTCCTTGTTTAGTCATTTGGACAGTCATAGCACCTGCAGGTATTGATAAAGATAAACCTAACAATATATATGTAAAGAGTGTTACAATCATAAAAATTCTCCTATTTTAATCAATTATTATTCTTTGTATTAAATTATGCATGAAAAGGGCACTTACCTTTGATCGATTCATTACCATCTGTTATTACATATTATTTCCATTCTCTTTTATCTGGAGCAGTCACCCAATTAGATGACCACTCTTTTGGACCATGTTCGTTAAGATATTTTAAAATACTCCAAGTACCCCTTTGTTGAAGAGCAATGCCTAAAACCCCATAAGATCCTTTACATGTTTAGCGTTCTTTTTAGATGTTAGTTTTTCAAGTAATAAAAATGCAACATCAAAAGCTGTACCTGGATTTGAAGATGTAATAATGTTTCCATCTTGAACGATTAAATCATTTTGTACTATTGCACCGAAATTCTTTAACTGCTCTTTTCGTTTACTCGTTGGATGACTGTATGTGGTGGCTTTTTTATCTGTAAGAATTCCGCTTTTTCCAAGCGCTAATGATGCGACACATATACTGGCAATAGGCTTCTGCTTGGCATAAAAATGTTGAATAACATGTAAGAATTCTCTACTATATGCATCCCGATAAAAACCAGCTTCTTCAAAACCTCCTGGAATAGCTAATGCATCAAACTCATCTAATTGAATATCATCAATCGTTTTTTCGGGTATAACAGTAAAATTCCAAGTACAGGTTAATTTATTCCGAAGACCAACTGTTACGACCTCAGTTGATCCATCTCCCTCCCATTTATTCCAACCTAGTACATCTGTAAATACACTAGCTTCTACTGCTTCAAATCCATCAGCTAATAATAATAAAACCTTTTTCATATCGTAAATCGCCTCCTGTTATCCTTATTTTATACAAATATATAAGGCTGATAAATAAGTTCAATAAGGATATTCGATCATTTGGCTTTATTATATAAGGAATTTAGGTTATTCTATTTTATAAAAAAAGGTTGGATGATTTATGGATCAAATTGATAAAAAAATCGTGGGATTATTACAGTCAAATGCAAAAATTTCAATGAAGGATCTAGCAGAAGCCGTTCACTTATCTGCTCCGTCAGTAACCGAGCGAGTACGGAAGTTAGAGGAGCAAAAAATTATTGAAGGTTACCATGCACATGTTTCTCTAAAAAAAATAAACCGTCCAATTTCTGCACTTATATTGTTTAAATCAAAGGATTGTAAATCATTAGCTAACTTTTGCTATAATCATCCAGATGTACTTGAGTGTTACAGAGTAGCAGGGGAAATTAGCTATATTGTCAAATTAGCAACGTATTCTGTAGAAAGTTTAGAACAATTTATTGATGATACAATGCAATATGGTACACCATCAACGAATATCGTGTTATCTTCTTATGAAAAAAAAATAATTGCTCCTTTTATTAGTGAAGAATAAAAATACTGGCACAATCAATTAACTATTACTTACTCAATAATCCTTAATCCTTTAAAAATAGCCCTGATTTTTTTGACTGTATAAAAACCAGGGTCTCTAATCATTTTTATCGTTTTTGGGTAACCCATTTTTATTAGCTGGATAACGATGTGCAATTACCCCTATATAAACATTTAAATTATTCTTCACAATCCCTCTACTTCCAATAGCAACATGCTTATTACTTCCCATCACTACACCCCATTTCCTTTTTCCCACAAAAAAAGACACAGAGATTTCTCCCCATGTCCACTAATTCCTTACTTCTTCACCGCATGCACATAATGCACCGTCTCAAAAGCTTCTAAATAATCGTTTCGTCCCTCAAAATATAGTTTATTAATATCCTCTGGTGATAAGTGCTCATAAATAAGTAAACCCGCCTTTTCTAATAGTGCTTCCATTTCGGCATAAGAAAAACATGATTTCATCGGTTCTCCGCCTACCATAGCCATTTTCACCATGTTTTCAACCCGATTAGATAAACCTTTTTCCGTAAATAAGTTTTCATCAGGGTAATCAAAAACGATAGAACTCCCTTTTGGAACCATCTCGAATAAACATTCTATTAAACTGGAAAGTTCCTCTTTCGTTAAATAGTACGTAACACCTAAAAGGCTAAAGAAATTCTTTTTATTTTCAAATCCTTCATTTACTAATTTTTGCTTAGAGAAATCCTTAGTAAAATCCATCGAAACAAAATGAAGATTGCTTGGAATTTCTAGACCTGATTCTTTCACTCTTTGTATTTTAAACCCTTGCGTAGAAGGATGATCCACTTCAAATATTTCTATTTTATTTTCTAATTCTCGGTGTCTAAAACTAAACGTGTCTAAGCCTGCACCGAGTATGACGTATTGCTTCGCGCCTAATGCAATTTCATGTAATAGCACTCTTTCACAATATGCCGCGCGTGCCAAAGGTGTTGGTGATAATTGAACTTGTGTAATCCATTTTAAAATTTCTTTCGGATTGTCTTGAAGCTGCTTTGCAATGTCTTTATTGAAAAAATGTATTCCTTGAACCATGTTCATTTCAATATCATTACGTTCTTTTTGTGAAATAAGATCTTTAGCTACATAATCATCAAAGATTTTAGAACTATCAAATTCACTATGATACGCCCTTCCGAAAGCTGATACTAACGACGTTACACTTGCTTCACCTTTTTTCACGCACATACACTCTCCTTCATTTCCACAACAAAAATAGGGTCCCCCTGGCCAGGAGAACCCTATTATACACTTTATTTTTATATTGGTAAATTATAGCATAAATAAGTTTTTTTGTCAAGTTTTTAACCTGCTACTACTCCGACACTTTGTATATTCTCTGGCAGGAAAACCGAAACTACATACGGAACTTTCCGAATTATTTATCCATTCTTTTTTGAGCAGTATTAGTATCTTGAGATACTGGTATGTGTTCGGTAGCTCTAGATAAACCGGTTTTTGGCATATTAACATAGATTGCTTCAGAAGCACCTTTTTCTATTTGATAAGTTTCGTGAAAAACACCGACACTCCCATTATCTTTAATCTTATTATTGTAGGATTTCCAAGCAGATGAATGGTTTTTTCCGTGAGCGTAGTTTACTAATTCATCGAATCCCTTCCAGTATTGAATTAAGACCACCTTTCTCCAACTAAATAAGAATTCGGTATGTAAGAAACCCCATTGTGGGTTTTGATACAATTCTTTAATCATAGGTCCCATAGCATTGAAAACTGGTAGCCACTTCCAAAATTTTAATAGGTTATTAATACGCATACCAATAATAAAAACAACAAATTCTTGATCCTTGCTATTGGCTATATGCCTGCCGTTAAAAATTTTAGCCCCCACTTTAATCCCCCTTTTTTACTGAACATAAATAATGTACAGCTCCCAAATAAACCATAACACTTTCCCCTGAATTTTCCAATTAATTTAACATAGATTATGAAAGGCCGTATTTAACAATAAAGGGTATATGTTTCCTACCTTATTATTATTTATTCTAAATCTCCTTTTCACCAGGTACATTTCCATAATATATTTCAATAACGATAGCATTGCCGCCCCCTTTCTAAACAGAATATTTTTTTGTAAAATTTTCAGCCCATTACTACTCAGCCACTTTGTATATTCTCCGGCAGGAAAATTGTCGATTCACATCGAATGTTCCAAATTATAACAATACATGTGGAGGCCAATATGAAACGATTAGTCATTATTACAGTAGGAAAAACACACAGCGGAAAAACTACATTTGCAAGAGCGTTAGAAAAAGAGATACCCAACTCTTTCGTTATGGATCAAGATAACCAAGCCGAATTTATTAACACGCATTATGAAAAATTACAGCTGACTAAGGGCCCTAATACATTTAAGCATGGTCTTTCAAAATTCATCGTTGATTATGCAAAAGAATATACAAATTTACACCTTATCATTTGCAACTCAAATAGAAGCCGAAACGGCCGGATGTATTTACTAAATGAACTGTTTAAGAAAGAGAAATATGTACGCATACTCGTTCATTTTGACATTCCAGATGATGTACTTTATGAAAGAGTAGCTCGTAGTAAGCGAAGTACAAATATATTTAGAGGTAACTATTCTAGTTTCAAAGAGGTACTCAATCGCCAACAGGCCGAATCACTGCATGAAGATGTAGTACATCCTGTAGAAAATGAGGCTGATTATTTGTTTGTTATTCGCGATAGTAAAGATGTAAAATCTACTATAGAAGAAATTGTTCATCTTGCTGAAGATTTGTCCCCTATCCCAAAATAAGAGACTATAAGAATCACATAATCATAGATTATTATGCAAATACTTCCTCTAAGCGCCGAACATGGTATATAATGATAAAATATTCTACTTCTATATGCTCAATTTTACACAATAGAGTTCACTCATAGGAAAGAGGTACAAAAAAATGAAAACAAAACAAACAATCGCTGCGTCTACACTAGCTTTAGCAATGATTGCGGGATCTACCCCTACTCATGCAGAAGTAAATGATGCTACTCCCCAGCAAAGTACGGGAGATCGCTTAGCTGAAATTAAGCAACATAGACAAGAGTTAGATGCGAAATTACAGCAGCACAAAGAAAATGTGGATCAAACATTAAATGAACTTAACCAAGTTAAGGAAAATGTTGATACAAAGGTTAATGAACTACATGAACGTAAACAAGTTGCAGATGAAAAAATCGGCGAGATTAAACAACATAAACAAGAGTTAGATGCAAAACTTCAGCAAGACAAGCAAATCGCCGAAGATAAAATTGCTGAAATTAAAGAGCATAAAAAACAAGTAGATGATAAAGTTGCTGAAATTAAAGAACATAAGCAAAATATCGATAATAAGGTTACTGAGATTAAAGAACATAAACAAACTGTCGATGAAAAGGTTAATGAAATTAAGCAACATAAAGAGAACATCGATCCAAAGGTTAATGAACTTAAAGAAGTAAAAAAACAGGTAGATGAAAAATTAGCTGAGTTAAAAAAAGCGAAACAAACTGCTGAGGACAAACTTGCTGAGCTAAAAGAAAATAAGCCGAATACTGGGAACACGTTAGAAGAACTTAAGAAAATTAAAGGCAATTTAGATAGTCTTTCCGCTAACTTAGAACTAGCTAAACAAGATGTAAAAAACAAACTTGCTGAATTACAAGAAGCTAGACAAGATTTACTAAATAAAATAAACGAAATGAAACAAGCGAAACAAACTGTTTCAGATGATTTATCAAAGAAAAAACAAGACTTAGATATTAAAATAAACGACTTTAAACATACCGAGAAAAAAATTGACGACAAATTAGCTGAGTTACATACAACGAAGCAAAATGTTGATAACAAAATTAATGAAGTATCACAACCAAAACAAACGACAGTGAATAGTAACACTACTACTACACCTTCTACTGTTCCAGCGAAAAACAATGCTAAAGAACTTCCTAACGCTGGTAGTGAGCAATCAAATAATATGGCTTTAGGTATGTTATCTATTCTAGGTGGAATTTTATTAGTAACACGCAATAAAATTAAAACGTTATTCTCAAAATAAAGCCATTATATCTATTTTAAAATAATCATACAAAGGCCAACTGCACATATATGTACGGTTGGCCTTTTTTCTTTATATTAACTGTCCATCTCTAAGTGTCAATATACGATCACATACATCAAGCATTCTTTCATCATGTGTAATCATAATTGCTGCTTTTTGGCTCTCTTTCACTTCACGTTTCATCATTTCAACAACTTCACGTGCGCGTTTTGAGTCTAAGCTTGCAGTTGGTTCATCCGCTAATATTAAATCTGGGTTGTTCATGAACGCACGAGCGATTGCTACCCTTTGTTTTTCCCCGCCAGATAGTTGATTTGGATAATGACTTTTTCTTTCTCCTAATCCAAATGCCGCTAATAAATGATCCGCACGCTTTTCTGAGTCTTGTTTGTTTTCTTTTTTAAGCTTTGCAATGTAAAGCAATTGTTCTTTTACATTTAAATATGGAACAAGATTTGCGAACTGGAAAATGAAGCCGATTTTTTTCAAACGAATGTCTGTCATTTCCTTTTCTGATAACTGCGTAATATTTTGTTCACGAATGTAAATATCCCCTTTTGACGGTGATAGTAAAGCACCCGCGATTGATAATAACGTACTTTTCCCTGATCCAGAAGGACCGACGATCCCGATAAATTCTCCAGCTTTCACATCAAGCGACATCGGATGAAGGGCTGTTACTTCCGTATTCCCTTCTCCGTACACTTTACTTACTTTGTCTAATTTTAATAATGAAGTCATTACATCCCGCCTCCAATTGCTTCTAATGCATCAACTTTTAATACTTGGTATAACGAAATAAGTGTTCCTAAAATACTAATTACGATAAAGATTGCTGCATATTGTGCAATCATCGGTGTTGTTAATAAGAACGGCATACCCGCTGGTAAAATTTGTTCTAATCCTTGTACAAGAACAATACTGATCACCATCGCAACGACTGATAAGAATAACGCCTGCACGACTAAGCTATTTGCTAAATAAGAATTTTTCGTTCCAATTGCTTTTAGTACACCTAATTGCTGTGTTTTTTGCAGTGTAATTACGTAGAAGAATACACCGATTAGTAACGCAGCGATAACAAGTAAGAATGCAATGATCATCGTTAATGTCCCTTGCTCTTCTTTAAATCCTGGAATACTTTGCAGTACTTCTTTTTTGTCGATAACATGTGCATTTTTAATTTCTTTATCTGTATTCAGCGCAATTGCACTATAATCTTTTTGGTTTGGTTGTGAAATAGCGCCCCATACGTCTTCATTTACATAAACGACTGGTGTATGGCTAAACATTTGATCTTTCGTAAATCCAACGATTGTAAATTCTTTCTTTGAAACAGGGTCGATAATTGTATCTCCAATATCGATTCCTTTTTCTTTAATTGATTCATCAGCAACCATTTCGTTGTTTGCTGTACCTAATTTCTCACCTTTTACAATTTTCGGTTCTAAAAATGAATCACGTTCACTTGAGAAAATAGCAACATCCACTTTTTTCGAACTATCTTTCTTTTCATACGTTGAAACTTTCACACGAAACGGCACTGCCTCTTTCTCGCCTACTTGACTTACTACATTATCTACATCGTCTTTCTTAATTTGTGAACGAAGTAATTTATTTTCCGCATCATCTGCTAAAACGAACTTATTTGCCTCCATATTTTGAATCGATGAAGCATTATCATATGATAGTCCATTTGCTAATCCTGAAATGACAAGGACTAAAAATGATAATAACACCATAATAAGTCCGATTAATCCATATCTTAATTTTGATTGTTTTAATTCACGCAGAGCTAAAAACATTTCGCTCGCTCCTTCCTGTTACTTTCTATGCACTTATCATAAAAAAGAAATATGAACGGAGTATGAACGGAAGATTACAGAAGAAAAATTAAATTTTCAGAAAGTATTGAAAATAATTAAAATCCTTGATACAATTCAGTCAAATAATCTTGACCGAGTAATTTTATTTGAGGAGTTGATCATTTTGAAGCCCATGTTAACACTAACTACTTATAGCCAACTAAAAGCAATAAGCGATCCACTACGTGCCGAAATGATGATGCGTCTATGCGAACGTCCTTATACAGGACAACTGCTATCTGAGAAATTCGGCATTTCAAGGGCGAAAATTCATTATCATTTAAAAGAATTAGAAAAGAATGGCCTTATAGAAATCGTATATACAGAAGAAAAGAATGGCATCATTCAAAAGTTTTATCAATCTGTCGCTAAAGGCTTTACCCCTGCTGCAGAACTATTACCTCATGTAGAAATATTAAGTGAATCAGGTCGCCAAATCTTTTTACAAATGACGGAAATGACGAAAAGCCATATTCTCGCTGCGCCAGAAGAAGCTTTTACATTACGAAAAGTAAGTGAAGATCCAGCTGAGTGGAATTACGTTTCATCTTGCTGGGAGTTTGATGCTACGCCAGAACAATTTCAAGTGTGGGTGAAAAAGTTTTATAAAGTGATGTCTGAATTAAACGAGATCACAAAAGATGCAGATAAAGATCCAAATAGTAAATCTTATTACATTTCTACTACTGCACTACAAATCGAAGAACGAGCAATGCAGCGCTTTGTGAAAAAAGAAGAAAAATCGTAATACGATTTTTTTTACACTAACGGTCAAAATTATTTTACCGAATAAATTTACCCGGCAGTAACGGGCAGTAAGAATCCCCCCTGAAAATTCAACTGGAACAAAGAAGTTAGATAGGAGATTAACTGCCCGTAAATGCCCGATTGGTTCAACTAATAATCAATGGGAATAAACCTCCCACTGATTAAAGTTTCACTTTATTATAAAGGAGTAGATTAAATGGACATATTAAAAAACCGGAATTTCCTCTTATTATTTTTAGGGAGAATTTTTACAAACATAGGAGATAGCTTGTATTATGTAGCAGCGATGTGGCTCGTATATAAATTAAGTGGCAGTCCTTTCTATTCTGGATTAGCTGGTTTCCTTACATTATTACCTTCTGCACTTCAATTTCTTACTGGGCCATTCGTTGATAGATGGTCAATCAAAAACACCCTCGTCATCACACAAGTTCTGCAATGCGTCCTAATATTAATCATTCCTATTACACACTACTTCGACCTATTAACTGTTCAACTACTACTTATCATCATGCCCATCGTAGCCTTTATCGAACAATTCGCCTATCCCGCACAATCAAAAGCTTTACCTCTTCTACTGAATAAAACACAATTATTAAAAGGAAATTCACTCTTCTCATTTGCGTATCAAGGCATCGATTTAATTTGTACGACTCTTTCTGGAATATTAGTAGCACTACTTGGCGCAATCACTTTATATGTAATCGACTCTTTTACATTCGCGATTACTGCCCTTTTGTTCTTTTCATTAAAAATGCCAAAACAAACCGAAACGGGCACATCACTGTCAACTAAGCAATATTTCTCTGATTTAAAAGAAGGTTTTTCAATCGTCTTCCGTTCATTAATGGGCGTATTCTTAATCGGTTCAGTAGTCGCTAATTTTTCAATCGGTATGACGATGGCGATACTCCCTTCTTTCGCTGATTCTTTAGGAGGCGTGAAATCATATGGCTTCTTCTTAGCTGCTATATCAGCAGGTAGTCTCATTGGTGCATTATTCAGTTCATGGGTTGGCAAACGTAATGTTGGCCGTGTCTCTATTATTGGCTTTGCGACTGGCGCTATCTTTTGGTTTCTCTCTACGATTGTACCGTTTCAATGGCTGTCTATTTTCTTATTCGGCCTAGCTTGGATTCCAATTGGTGCCACCAACATATTATTTGCGACAATTAGTCAAATTGTAATTCCAAATCAATACCTTGGACGCATCAATTCAGTCACACGGAGTATGGGCACAATCGCTATGCCGTTCGGTTCTTTAATTGGTGGATACACTGCAAATGTATTTAGTAGCCAACTCATTTTCGCGCTCGCTAGCATCGGGATTTTATTCATTTCTCTCGTATGGCTACTTCATCCGAAATTACGTTCATTGCCGAAAGCTGATGAAATTACATCGGATACTTTTGGGCTTCGGTTTAAGGAGGAACGTGGGAAAGGTGCGGCTTTATAGCAGAAAGAAAATATTATCTAATCCGTAATGTGTAGTTATAATAAAATTATTTAATTTTATTATCTCAAATAAGCATAACCCCGTTCTAAATATAGGACGGGGTTAAAAATATAATTATTTCATTTTGTATGTAAGATACTTCACTTCACTAAAAAATATATCAATAAAGTTGTTTAAAAATCTAAGTTTTATTCAACAATAGCGCCCTTTAATGGAATAACTAAAACGTTCAGTTAACGATTTGATGGCCATACCCTCTGCATTTTCCTTAATTGAATAATTTGGCCTGTATGATACGCATCATGAAGCATGATGTCCAGTAATTTACCCTCAAATGAATTTTGTTCAAGCTCTTTTTCGGAAATTGCACTCAATACCTGTCTTAAATTACTTTGAGCATCTTCAGAACGTTCAACGACTTTCTTCCATTCCTTATCATCATTAGATTGATTTGTAAGATAAAAGGTTTCATCACCGTCGAGATTATGTGTCCATTCACGGCCTTCCAAGTTTGCTGCAAGCCTCTCTTTGTAATAAATGAGATGATTAACGTTCTCCCAAATGGTTTTCGTTCCCTCTCCAGGTGGTTTCCAGATAGCCTGTTCAGCTGTAAGTCCTTCTATAGCATGTTTAAACGGTGCATACCAACTCTCTTTATCGAATGTTGAATCTAGTGCGTTTAAAAGCAAGTCAATTCGTTTCAAAGTAATCTCCTCCCTAAATAGTTACAGTTTCAATAAAACCCTTATAACTCTGTAGGGATTCTACATTTCCAAATAAACTTCCTGCTAATCTTATTCCACAAACTAGTCCAATTGTAGAATAGAATGACTCGCATTTTTTTAACAATTCCATTGCAAATTAAACACCTTTTCTCACTTTACATGTAAGTGAAAATATATCGACTAACCAACAAAAAAATGACAAAAGAGAAGAGGCTGTTTCCAAACAGCCTCTTCTCCTACACTTATTTCGGAAGCTCCACCTGAACAGTAGTCCCTTCCCCTTTCGTACTATATACCGAAACGGTTCCTTGATGCAGTTCAACAATCTTCTGCACAATCGATAATCCTAAGCCGCTACCTTCTACGTTTCTTGCTCTTGCTGTATCTACTTTATAAAAACGATCAAATATACGATCCATCTCTTCTTTTTCCATACCAATTCCGTTGTCTGATATAGAGATCATCACACTTGATTCTAATTCTTCTACAACAAATTCAACGGTTCCGCCATCGTTTGAAAACTTAATGCTATTCGTAAAAATATTACTCCATACTTGATGAAGTAAGTTTTCATCACCGTTTATAACGATATCCGGCACATCAAATTCGACAGCGATATCTTTTTCACGCCATTTCCATTCGAGCATAAAAATGACATCTTTAATTTGCTTTTGTAAATGAAACTTTTTCATTTGTAGAACTTTCTCTTCTTTATCTAATGAAGCGAGCGTAAGTAACTGTTTACATAAACTAGACATCCGCTTACTTTCGCCCTCAATAATTTTCAAGTAACGTTTTCTTTCCTCTTCACTCATATTCTCCGATTGTAATGTTTTCGAAAAACCTTGTATGGAAGAAAGCGGAGATTGGAATTCATGAGAAACGTTAGAAACGAACTCTTGTCTCATTTGATCTAATTCTTTAATACTCTTTGTCATCTTTTGAAAATTAGTCGCTAGTGTACCAATTTCATCTTTTCGATTTTCATCTAATTCGATATCATATTCACCACTTGCAATCTTTTGAGTCGCTCTCGTAAATGTTCGAATTGGACGAACGATATAACCTGCTGCAATCGCTATAAAGATAATACTTAATAGTACGATAAACCCAAGTAATACCGCTAAGAAAATTCGCATCTCGCCAAATTGGTTCTGAATGTCAGGACGAATAAATAAAGCGTACTGTTTATCACCGTGTTGCACTGGTACGCCGACACTATTTATTAATTCATTATCGAAAAAACCTGTAATAAAGAGACGTGTTGGATACGTAGAAACACCATTAAACGTTTCGCCATTCAATACTTTATGAACGGTATCATCACTAATAGACGTCTTACGAAACGCATTACCGATACGTTTTCCATTCTTTTGATCATCGACAATATAAATTTCATACCCTAATTTCGCAATAGACTGTAAGTATGCCTCTTTATTTTCTTCACTTTGTTTTTCATATAATGATTTTACTTCCTCAGCATACATTAAAATCTTTTCACTATTGTACGGTTTTAACTTTACTTGATAATATACATTTGTTAATAAAAAGCCAATTACACTACTAAGTAGCATAATCCCTACCGTCATAAAAACAAATCTAGAATACAATGATTTCATCTTACTTCAACTCCAACTTATAACCGAGCCCGCGCACTGTCGTAATTTGAAAATCATCTGTTCGTTTTGAGAAACGATCTCTAAGACGTTTTACATGAACATCAACTGTTCGTTCGTCCCCTTCAAAATCCATTCCCCATACTAATTCAATTAATTCTTCTCTCGAAAATGTTCTTCCAGGATAACTAGCAAGTTGTGATAATAACTCAAATTCCTTCAGCGGTAGTAAAATCGTTTGACCGTTACACTTCACCTCAAACCCTTTTCGGTCAATTGTCGTTCCGTGGAGTTTAATAATATCAGCACTAAGCATTTGATAACGACGCAATAGTGCTTTCATGCGGAAAATTACTTCAGCTGGTTCAAATGGCTTTACAATATAATCGTCCGTGCCAGAAATGAATCCTTTTTCTTTATCAACTAACTGATCTTTCGCGGTTAATAAAATTACAGGTATATCATGATACTTCCTAATTTCCTCACATAACGTATAGCCATCAATAAACGGCATCATAATATCCACTATCGCAAGATGAATATTTTCTTTCTCTAATATGCCTTGAGCTACCTTTCCATCTTCAGCCTCAAAAACTTTAAACCCCTCTTTTTGTACATGGTAATGTAATAACTCTCTAATATGCTTGTCATCATCAGCTAATAAAATATGTATCATCTTCATTAAACCCTCTCTTGTTCATCCTTCTACATTCTTACATTAAGAAACAATTGGTTTTTTTGCAAGAAAAAGAAAAACGAACCAACATTTTAAGATAAATAAAAAGAATCTATTTTGAAAAAAGATTATTCAAAATAGATTCTTACGTTTTAGTATTAAGATTATTTTAATGAAAAATAAGTTCTAAGCCTTAGAAATATCAACAAATCCTTCTCCAAATACGTCACGAACATCGTGTATAGCGATGAACGCAGCTGGATCTGTAGTTTGAACAATCCGTTTTAGCTTCACTACTTCTTGCTTATTAATAACAATATAAAGAATTTCTTTCGGAGTTTTCGTGTAATAGCCATGACCTGAGTACACGGTAACTCCTCTGCCCATTAAGGTAGTCACCTTCCCGGCAATTTCATTCGGGTTATCAGAAATAATCGTAATGGCCTTCTTCGGATTTAAACCTTCAATTACAAATTCCATCACTTTCGTTGCTACATATAGCATAATAATTGTTATCATCAGTTTTTCTGCACCAATGATGAAATAAGATGAAAACGCAACGATTAAATCGAAGAACAGTAGACCGTAGCTAATGCTCCAGCCTAAATATTTATGCGTCATCCTTGCTAAGATGGTAGTACCTGCTGTTGTTCCACCAACACGAATGATGAGACCAATCCCGCATCCAATAAATATTCCACCGAAAATGGCATTTACGAGCATTTCATCCGAAGCAATTGTCCATCCTTCTGTTAAATGAAGAAATAGCGAGTTCGTAACTACAGCGATAATCGTATAAATTGTTGTAATCTTATTTAAAAATTTATAACCAGCTATTAACAAAATCGCATTTAAAATTAAGTTAACTAAGCCTGGTGACCATTCAAATAAATAATACGTAATAATCGTGATACCTGTTACCCCACCCTCACCAAACTCGTTCGGGATAACAAACAAATTGACACCTAACGCAAAAAGAAATGCACCGATAATAATAAAAATAATGTCTGTCGTTCTTTTTTTCATATAGTACCTCACTTCTTATGTAAATATTTATTCTGTCATAAACTCTCACCATTATATCGTGGAATATTCAAATCGAACAGTGGTTTATTTTTATTTTAATATAGGATGATAAAACAACTTTATCCTATACCCACATGTCATTAAAAAAGTAAAACAACTGTATTTATTATGTACGACAAATAAAGTTTTGATTTCACAAGTAATTCACGCTAAAAAAAAAGAGTATGAATACTCACTCGTACTAACTTCGAATACAAAGCAAATAGGCGAAGCTATAGAATAGACTTCGCATCAAGCGTCTGATCATAGAGATTTATATGTCATTTTATCCCCGCTTATACCTCAGTATTGATTACTATCACTGATATCCTCTTAATTGGATTCTACATTTTGTCTTCCCACACTTTTGGATGTAGATTCGAAAAAAAGATTCATTCAAATGCTTTCTTTTTGTTTCATTGACCACTTCACTTTCTACTTTTTTTCTTCAAACAAAAAAACTCCATTGAATTTGCATACTTAGTATGCAAATTCAGGAGTTTTTTCATATACCACTATTCAGATTCACTTCATTACTCATTCAAAATTAGCACGAGGTTCCTCTAACCCCTTCTTATTTCTCCAGTTAAATAAGCTTTCAGTCTTAGTTTGCTGCCCTGGTTTCACAAACAACATTGCCCCCATTGCAATAGCGGCCAAAATGGCAGCTACGATAAACATAGAAGGATAGCCATAACTTACAACTAAGTATCCAGTTAAAGTCGGGGCTAAGATTGTCGCGATATTAGCGATGAAATGCATAATTCCACTATATGTTCCTGAGTAAGCAGGAGCCGTATCGACAATAATCGCCCAAAATAATGAACTCGGTAAAAAAGCAAACGCGTTTCCAAGCGACATAAGCGCTAATACAGCTACATAATTGTCCATCGCGGGAATGAAGCTAAAACAAACTGCTGTAAGGAATAAAGCAATAATTGGTAACCCTGTTCGAGCTAAACGAAGATTCCCTGTTTTACGTAAAATACGATCAGATAGCTTCGCCCCTAGCGGCAATGTTATACAAGCTCCGAGCCAAGGAATCATCCCAAGATACCAAAGGGACGATAATTGAAAATGGAATACATCTTGCAAATATTTCGGTGTCCAAGTTAGTATTAAAAAATTGATATATTGGAAGCAAAAATATGCTAGCGTAACCATAACGAATGTCGGAACTTTAAAAAAGGAGTACCATGGCTCTTTTTGAATTTCTTTCTCTGCTTTTACGGATTGAAGTACACCTTCCGTACTTCGTATTTCAGCTAATTCTTCTTTTGTCACTCGTGGATGATCCTCAGGCATATTCGTAAAAGTAAAATACCAAATAATCGCCCATACAATCCCAATTATACCAAGGATAAAAAACATTACTTTCCAGCTAGTGAAAGATAGCAACAGAACCGCTACAGGTGCAGTTAATACTGCACCTAACGGAACACCAACAAAACCAAGGGATGTTAGAAAAGCCCTTTCTTTTGGGGCTGCCCAGTTTGCTGCTGTCTTATTCGAAACCGCGAAAGATGGCCCTTCTGTTAATCCAAATAAAACTCGGAAGATAGCAAATCCTATTAAAGCAGATCCTCCAAAAACAGCGATCCCTATTTCTCCAGCAAAAGCGGTCGCGATTTCAAAAATAGACCAAGCGGTTGCTGCTACGATCCATACAAATTTCGGTCCTTTTTTATCTGAAAAAATACCTCCTAATAAAGAACCAATCATGTAACCGTAACCAAAATAACCTAATATAGCTCCCCATTCCTTCGGGTCAAAGCCATATTCTTTTATAATGAAAGACTGCGCATAAGCGATGGCCCCTCGATCAATATAATTCACCATCGTAATAAACGTGAGCATTGTAAAGACATAATAACGAAATTTATTCTTCATCAAAATCCCCACTCCCCCTCGTATTCTTTTGTTTTTCTCTCTAATCCTTTAATAAAATGACATGAACCTTTCCAGGACCATGCACTCCAAAAGCTAATTCCATCTCAATATCACCTGTCCGGCTAGGCCCAGTGATAAAATTAATACAGGCAGGTAATCCATTCGAAACCTGTTCGTGAATGCTAGTTACTCCTTCTGTTAAGCGCCTATAAATTGTATGTTCTGAGAGAATTGCTACATAAACTGCTGGCAAAACGCTAACTAAACGTCCACGTCCGCCACCATTCCATAAAACAACTGTTCCAGTCTCAGCAAGTCCCATTTCGGCATATGTAATTCCCATATCTACTTGAGCTGTATAATCCCGTAGTTCTCTTTCACCTTCTTTACTTTGCCAAATTCGATGAGAAACGAAATTTCCTGTTAAATACTTTCCTATTTCAAGCTGATGTAATCTATCATCATCCCAATACACCGCAGATTGAACATTAAATTTATGTACAACGTACTGAAGTGCACTCTCTATTTCTGAACGGTATATATGACTTACTTCTGTATGTAAAGTATGCAAATTTGCAATAAACTGCTCTACTAAACTTTCGTGGTCTATCTCTTTAGGAAAGTGTCTGAGTGGATTGTTTTTCCACCTAGGAGGAGTGACCCCCGAGCGACGTTCTCGGTTTAGTTTACATGCGATATTGTTTAAAAAAGATTCTTGTACATCCATATTCATATTATGAATCCCTCTTTTCTTTTTTCCACCAATCACGGAATGATTGTTTCGCAGGTTTTGGAAAATCTCTACTTTCTGTCCACCCTTTTAACGGGCCTGGGCCATTCGCAATATATCCATCTTTTGCAAATATCGATAAACCTGTATGTGCCATTTTAATAGCTTTCTCATAAACGAATGGATGACTCGCCATAAACGTGAAACCTTTAAAGGCCAACTGCTCAAATTTCGTTATAAACCCTAGTTCCACCACATCTTTACGATGTTCAATGAGAAGGTCATGTAAAGGAATTTTCACGGGGCAAACATCTGTACACGCTCCGCACAAACTGGATGCAAAAGGTAATTCTTTTAATTCTTCATATCCTTCTAATAAAGGCGCTAGTACTGCCCCGATTGGTCCGCTATACACACTTCCATAAGCATGGCCCCCAATATTACGATACACAGGACAAACATTTACACAAGCTCCGCACCGTATACACTTTAATACTTCTTCATAAGCAGTTCCTAAAATATCAGAACGACCATTATCTAGAATAATTAAATGAAATTCTTCAGGCCCATCCATATCATTAGGTAAACGTGCCCCATTAATTCCAGTTACATAAGATGTAATTTTTTGGCCTGTAGCACTTCTTGTTAACATCGAAACGACTACATCAAGATCTTTCCATGTCGGAACGAGACGTTCCATCCCCATAATAGCAATATGAACTTTTGGCAATGTCGTAGTAAGACGAGCATTTCCTTCATTACTTATAAGAACAACTGATCCAGATTCCGCTACCGCAAAGTTACAACCAGAAATACCAATATCAGCTTCTAAAAACTCTTTACGCAATTGCTCCCTAGCAAACTGTAGTAATTGATTCGTATCAACTGGGATTTTCCTTCCAGCTTCCTTAGAAAAAAGCTCTGCTACTTGTTCCTTCGTCTTATGAATGGCTGGAGCAATTAAATGGGATGGAGCTTCTCCAGCTAATTGAATAATATACTCCCCAAGATCAGACTCTACTACTTTTAACCCTATCTCTTCTAAGCTTTTATTAAGGTGTATTTCTTCTGAAACCATAGACTTAGACTTAATTACTGCTCTCGCTCTTTTTTTCCTTGCGATTTCAGAAACATATGATACGGCATCTTCTGCTTTGAAAGCGAAATGAACATGTCCCCCATTTTTCCGAACATTAGTAGCTAATTGTTCCAAATAACTATCTAAATTTTCAATTGTATGCATCCGAATTTCAGATGCCGCCTCACGCCATTCTTCAATATTTCCTAATTCATGTGTAGCTTGTTCCCGTCCCATCCGAAGCCTATCTTGTGTCAATGGTACCGCGCTTCTCATCTGCGGATTTTGCAACGCTTTATCTACTCTTTTCAAAAATTTTTGTTCCCCCGCCACACTCATTTATTCAGCCCCTTTGCCAGTACTTCTGCTACATGTAACACTTGAATGTTTTTATTTTTTCTGCGCAACCTTCCTCCAATATTCATAAGACATCCCATATCTGCTCCAATTAAGAGATTTGCTTCTGCCGCCTCAATATGTTTTATTTTTTCATCAACCATCGTTTGAGAAATCGAGCTCATCTTTACTGCAAAAGTGCCACCAAACCCGCAGCAATCTTGGCAATATGGTAATTCTTTTACGTCTAAACCTTCTACTTGCGATAATAACTTAAGTGGTTCGTCTTTTATCCCAAGCGCACGACTCATATGACAAGATTGATGGAAAACAGCTTTCTCAACCAACTTAGATTTCAAATCATTTTTTCCAAGTACATTTATTAAAAAAACCGTCAATTCATACGTTCTATCCGCTAAATGAACCGCTTTTTCATACCATTCACTATCATCTTTAAACATCTCTTTATAATAATGATGAACCATGCTAGCACAAGACCCTGAAGGCGTCACAATATATTCACTATGTTCAAATGCTTTTATCATTTGCTTTGCTGCTAGTTTTGCTTCTTCTTGATATCCGCTATTGTAAGCTGGTTGCCCACAACAAGTCTGTCCTTCAGGAAAATCTAGTTCCACTCCACATTGTTTCATAATTTCTACGACACTCTTACCTACTTCAGGAAAAAACATATCTGATAAACAAGTAATAAATAACGAAACTTTCATAAAAATCCCCCCTCAAAACGATACGATCTATTATCAAGTTATTACTCTATCGGTTCGAATTTTAAATTTTTAGAATTTTCTATTTTTAAAACTTTTTGTTTATGATATCATGTGGGATATTATATGAAAACTATCTATAAGGTTGTTTTTGTATACAAAAAAGGTATAGAAAGGGACTTTCAAATGGATATAAGAAAACTTCGTTACTTTATTGTAATCGCTGAAGAAAGACAGCTTACCCGTGCTGCCCAGCGGCTTCATATGGCACAGCCACCTCTAAGTAGACAACTATCGCTACTAGAACAAGAATTATCCGTAAGCTTATTTGAAAGAAACGGTCGAAATATGCATTTGACTGAAGAAGGTAAAATTTTATATACGAAAGCTAAAAATATTATTCAACAATTAGAAGAAACCATTACGGAGATTAAAGATACCGGTGAAGGGCTAAGGGGGAACCTCTCTATTGGAGCATTCCATTCTTGCATTCCTTTTCTCTCTGAAAAAATCCGCTATTTTCGAGATAACTATCCAAATGTGAACTTAAAAATATGGGAAGGTGGCCCTTTATACTTAATAGAGCAATTAGAAAATCGGTATATCGAACTTGCTATCTTGCGCGCGCCCTTTAATAAAGATGTTTTTTCTAGTATTAGTTTATCAAAGGAACCATTCGTATTAGTCATGCCTGCTAAATGGGAACTATATCACTCACAGCTTCCAATCCCTCTAACTGAATTAAGTCATATTCCCCTCTTACTTTTACATAAAGATACAGAAAACAGCTATCATCAACTCATCATTGATGAATGCAAGAACCTTGGTATTCAATTAAATATAGCATGTGAATGTCCTGACTCAGCATTTATTCTTATGCTTATCATGACTGGAATCGGCGCCTCTATCTTACCTAAAAGCGCTGTATCTCATATCCCGCAAGAATTTATAAAAATAGTAGATTTAATGGATTTTCCTTATCAGTCCGAATCATCGATTATATGGCTGAAAGATCGGAACCTTTCTAAACGAGCCCAACGATTTATAGAATGTACATGAATTAAGTTTAGAAGTATAGCGATGCATCTCTTCGCTTCTCTATCGTTATTACCTCATTTACAAAATTATTTCTCCTATTATTATTGGGCATGTTATATTAGCCACTTATGTGAATACGAGAATGGTTCATTAATCCTTTTAAACAGAAAAACAAAGACGCGAAGTCATAAAAGAGACTTCGCATCTTTGTTTATTTAAAGAGATTTATATGAATGGAGACCCTCCGTAAGGTCTTTACCACGAGCGTCACACCTTACTGCTTTGTATCCCATTTTTTTAAACTAAAACAAAACGATAACCTATGCTCAGTATTATTCTGAAAATAGAATAATCAAATTACATTCCTTATCAGCAGATTCAAGTTGATTTTTTTATAAATATACTATGTTCTAAAAGATACTTATACTATTGTAATTCATAAATTCCAGAAATAAATTTACTTATCTTTCTCCATATATTCTTTAATTTTTCGTTCTTCCCACTCTTTTCCGAATATCCCAAATGGAAAAGTTGTCAATCCGTGTATAACGATACCAATCCCCCAACCTGCAAGTGGATATAAAAACCATAATTTACTTGAATCAGAGCTTATATTTATAATAAAAAGCATTAAGTTCACTAGAATATAGACCGTTAAATGAATATAAAACGCTTGTAAATTCTCTACCCTTTTTTTAGCTCGTAAATAAACCTCATCTCGCTCCACCCTTAAACACCTCTTTCCATATTGTTTTTTTCAACCTTCGCTCCAGTATTAACATCATATTCTAATCGGAAATCCGTTATTCTCAAAAAAACATAAAACAAAAAAGTACCCATCGAATTATCATACATATGATGATTCGATGGGTACTGCATGATACATTTGTTATTTACAAGCGTCTAATTAAGACCAAATCCAAACATCATCATTATTTTCAGCGTTGCTCTTTACCTCATGAACTTTTTCAATGTTGTCCGTTGTGTTCCAGTTAATAGAACTTCCGCCCCAGCCCACATACTTCATATCAATTTTTACTTTCTCACCCGAATTAAATACTTGTCCCTTCGTTAAGAAAACATCAATAATATCTTTTTTCCCGTTTAGCGATGGATACTCAACTACGACATATTTAGTAGAACCGTCTCCCCCATCTTCCATCGTTCCTACTTTTGATACTTCCCCAATCACATAATCAGGAGAACCGTCTTCTTTCATGTGCATGCCTAATTTATTTGAAGTATTTTCAACTGTATTTGCAATCATATATTCCGTAAAATTACGCATCATAGATCCAGTAGCTTTAACCTCATCCCCTACTTTCACATTTGAAAGGGAATTTATATACACACTAACAGGTTCCTCATATTGCTTAGATTTCACAACAATTACACCGTTATCTACTTCTACTACTCGCCCTTCTAACGTCGAGAAATTTGATTCAATAGAAGCGGCACTCGCTTTTGACAGTTCTAACCCTGGTAAATTCGTTCCTGATAATGCTGCGATACCTAAAGCACCTGCTAAAATTAATTTTTTCATACCCATATGTAACATCTCCATTCATGATGATTGTATTTTTGATTGGATACGACCAACCTGTAACTATTATAGTTACAGGTTGTAGAAAATAGCAACCATCTTTCTTATGCAATGTTGCATACTGTAATTCTCAAATGCAATTCAACACTAAGACTGAATTCTTGAATCACAGCAGGTAAACTGATTAATGATGAAGAAACTAATGTCATGCATCATATTTTTTCAAAGCTACAGTTTGTATAGTCGTAGTCCATTACATTATGTAGGAGCGGAGTTAACATGTTAATAAAACCAAACAGATTACAGCCAGGTGATATTGTGGCAACAGTAAGCCCTTCATGGGGAGGCGCAGGCGATTCTGAGATAAGATGGCGGTATGAACAAGGAGTAAAGCGATTAGAAGAAGTTTTCGGTCTTACGGTTGTCCCAATGCCAAATAGTTTAAAAGGTAGCGAATTCATTTATAACAATCCTGAGGCTCGTGCGGAAGATTTAATGACAGCTTTTAAAGATACGCGCGTGAAAGCAATTATTGCGAATATTGGCGGTGAAGATGGCATCCGCTTACTTCCTTATATAGATTTTAATGTGATCCGTGAAAACCCGAAAATTTTTATGGGGTACTCTGACGTTACCGTTTCACATTTGTTTTGCCATAAAGCAGGAATTTCCTCTTTTTACGGTCCAGCAATCTTAACTGATTTTGCCGAAAATGTAGAGATGGATCCATATACTATCGAAATGGTAAATCGAACTCTCTTTTCAAATGAGACTATTGGCGAGATTCAACCAGCTCATGAATGGACGAGTGAGCGTTTAGAATGGATAGAGATAAATAAGGATAAAAGGCGTACAATGCAGCAAAACAATGGCTATGAACTACTTCAAGGCTCTACTACTGTACAAGGACGCTTAATTGGTGGTTGTATAGAAGTATTGGAATTTGCAAAAGGAACGGAGCTTTGGCCTGAGAAAAAACATTGGGAGAATAGTATCCTTTTCTTTGAAACCTCTGAAGATCATCCAGAACCAAGTTATATAAAGTATTGGTTACGAAATTACGCAGCGCAAGGTATTCTGCAAAAAGCAAAAGGCATCATTTTTGGTAAACCAAAAGACGAAACATATTATGAAGAATATAAACACGAAATACTGCAAGTAATGAAGGAGCATAATTTAGAAGATTTGCCGATTCTTTATAATTTAAATTTTGGCCATACCGAACCGAAGTTTATTTTGCCTTACGGTGCGATGGCAGAAATTGATTGTGAAAATGGATCTTTCTCTATTTTAGAGAGTGGCGTGGAATAAAGAGCAACTTTTAATAAGTATAGCCATAAGTTTTATAATTATGTTTTCCTGATCCTACAGAAAGAATAGCGTATTTTTTCATTTTAGGGAGTATTTTATTTTATTAGCTTGATAGCGATATGGCAGGACCCCAATAAATAAAATCACTCCTATGAGATATGACTGTGAATTGATACTTTTTAAAAGTATATAATTGGAGGGAGATTACGTGTATGGAAGTAACATTTACAGTAAGTAAATGGGATGAAAAACTAATTGATGATACTAGAAAAGATTTCCCTATTAATATTGCCCATGTTGAATATGATATTGATGGTGAATTAAAAGGAAAAGCTTTTGTTGAATACTTATTATATTATTTAGACTCAAATATAAATGATGGTCACTTGGCTACTGCTAAAATTTCTGGATTTTTACACTTTGAAGGAATTTATAAGGGGCAACAAGGGACATTTACAGCTATAGAGCAAGGAATATTTGATAAAGGAAATCTAGATTCCCCAGGAACAATTATTAAAGCTACCGGTAACTTAGAAAATCTGAGAGGGTCCTATAATTATCAGTTTACAGGTCAAACTAGTAAACTAATTTTAGAGTTTGAATTTTAGCGAAATATCCCATAATTTAGTGGAAAGGACATTTCTTGTAATACTAGGAATGTCCTTTGTGTTGACGAGCTTATCCAACTATTCTTCTAATAGTTAAGAAAAGAACAGAGTATATTACATAACGTCTTATTATCAGTATTCAACGATGCATAAAATTTTCGTTAGGGGGGAATTAAAAATCTAAGCCTGAGAGGCATGGGGCCCCCACTTCTTCATTACTTTTCCTACTAACTAAAGAATAATCCCCGAAAAACTCCCCTTCATTACTTCCTTTTCAAGTTGATTCCTACATATAAACATTGCAATAATCTTTGTCCGATTTTTTTCATCGGGCTCAAATTGTTCAATGGTTACGTCACAACGAATCGTATCACCACTATAAACAGGGCGTAAAAATTCAAAATCCATCTTGCGCGCTAATACGTTATAATCACCGCCCACTTTCGTAGGCAGTGTTGATGTTAAAAGTCCTTGTACAACAAATCGTCCTTGCTCATCTGGTGTAACATGATGGATACCCTCATCCTTAGATACTTCTGTAAATAAAACAACATCTTCTTTTGTAAAAGTTCGTTCAAAGGTGATTTTTTCGCCTACTTGCAATTTCATTCATTCCCCTCCTTAAAAACAGTTCCTAATTAACTAAACTGATGTTTCTTTTTTATATAAGAAAAACCGAAATTAAAAATCATCTCGGTTTTTCAAAACTATAGAAGTCTATATTTATTTTAGCGAATGAACAAACAACCCGCTGCGCAGTTTTGGTTCAAACCACGTTGATTTTGGTGGCATAACTTCTCCAGCATCCGCGATTGCTAATAAAGCTTCCATTGATGTCGGATATAATGAGAAAGCTGCTTTATAATCACCGCTTTTCACAAGACGTTCTAGTTCTTCTAGCCCGCGGATTCCTCCGACAAAATCAATGCGTGAATCAGATCGCGGATCATGTATTTCAAGTACTTGGCTTAATAAATGATCTTGTAAGATAGAAACATCTAAACCTCTAACGAGATCATTCGCATCAAACGTTTCCTCTTTCACTGTAAGCTTATACCACTTCTCGTTTACATACATACCAAATGTTTTTGGCTCATTTGGTTTATATGGAGAAATCCCTACTTCTTCTACATAAAAGTATTGTGCAATTTGCTTTAAAAACTGTTCCTCTGATAAGCCATTTAAATCTTTCACAACTCGGTTATAGTCCCAAATAGATAGTTCATCATGAGGGAATAAAACAGATAGGAAGAAGTTAAATTCCTCTTCTCCTGTGTAATTCGGATATTGTTCTCTTCGCATAACTCCTACTTTTGCAGCTGATGCTGAACGATGATGTCCATCTGCAATATAAAGGTTAGGAATATCTTCAAATGCGTTTACTAAAGTAGTAATTACATCTTCATCAACTATTTTCCAAGCAATATGCTCCACACCATCTTCTGCTGTAAATGTATAGATTGGCGCATGTTCTTCTTTCCAGCTTGCGATGATACGTTTCACATCTTCTTTTGTACGATACGTTAAAAAGATAGGACCCGTATTTGCATCACACACATCTACGTGGCGAATACGATCTAGCTCTTTTTCATGACGCGTTCTTTCATGTTTTTTAATTGTATCATCTTCATACTCGTCAATAGATGTACAAACGACAAGGCCTGATTGTGTTCGTCCTTGCATCGTCAGTTCATAAATATATAGTGCTGGCTCTTCATCTTGAATGAACACTTCTTCTTGTATAAATTGCTTTAAATTTTCACCCGCTTTTTCATATACGCGATCATCGTACGGTGAAAGTGCCGGATCTAAATCGATTTCTGCTTTATCAACATGTAAAAAAGAATATGGATTCCCTTTTACAACTTCTCTTGCCTCTTCACTATTTAATACATCGTAAGGTAAAGCTGCAACTTGCACTGCTTTTTCTTCTACTGGACGAATAGCCCGAAACGGTCGGATTTTTGCCAAATTCCTCTCTCCTTTACACAATCATTCGAACGGCTACAACACCTGTAATTTTGCTTATATTTTCTACAATATTCTCTTTAATTATATCATCAATTCCGTTATCAATATCAATCATTGTGTATGCCCAAGAATGTTTACTACGATTAATCATATCGGCAATATTAATATGATGTTCTGCTAAGCATCCTGTAATTTGTCCTACCATGTTCGGAACGTTTTGATGCATAATTGTAATACGTTTCTTTCCGATATACGGAAGCTCTACGTTTGGATAGTTTACTGAATTACGAATATTTCCTGTCTCTAAATATTCACGTAATTGACGAGCTGCCATTACTGCACAATTTTCTTCAGACTCAGACGTAGATGCACCAAGGTGAGGCGTCGCTGTTACATTTTTCATCTTTATAACATTTTCATTCGGGAAATCTGTTACGTAATGTGTAATAATATCTTCTTCTAACGCTTTTTGAAGAGCATTTTCATCTACAAGTTCTCCTCTTGAGAAATTGAATAGACGCATTCCTTTTTTCATCGTCTCTATAGCGTGTTCACCAACAATCCCTTTCGTTTGATTCGTAAGTGGAATATGCAGTGTAATATAGTCACAAGTTGCAAAAATTTCATCTAGGCTAAACGCTCTTTGTACTTGCGTAGAAAGGCGCCATGCTGTTTCAACAGATATATACGGATCGTATCCGACAACATCCATCCCTAAAGCTAACGCATCGTTCGCAACTAAAGCACCGATTGCGCCAAGACCGATAACACCTAAACGTTTCCCCGCAATTTCTGATCCAACGAATTGCTTCTTCCCTGCTTCAACAAGCTGGGGTACTTCTTCTCCATCCAACTCTTTCGTCCAGCTCACTCCGTTTATAATATTACGGGAAGACATAATAAGGCTTGCGATAATAAGTTCCTTCACTGCATTTGCATTAGCCCCTGGCGTATTAAATACTACAATCCCTTTTTCCGTACAACGCTCAACAGGAATATTATTTACACCGGCACCAGCTCTTGCAATCGCCTTTAAATCTTCTGAAAACTCTTCTTGATGTAAAGAATAGCTGCGAAGTAAAATACCATCTGGATGACCTACTTTGTCTCCAATTTCATAGTGATTTCCATCAAAAATTTGCAAACCCTTTTCCGCAATTTGATTTAACGTCTGAACACGAAACATATTCCCATCTCCCTATCTATTTTCAAGCTCAAATTCCTTCATATAAGCTACTAATTGCCCAACACCTTCCACTGGCATCGCATTGTAAATACTTGCACGCATACCACCTACTGAGCGATGTCCCTTTAGCGTAACGAAACCGCGTTCTTTTGCTTTTTGTAAAAACTGTTTGTTAAGCTCTTCTGACGGTGTTGTAAACGGAATATTCATAAGTGATCGATACGTAGGATCAACTGGTGAAGTAAAAAATTTAGATTCATCTAAAAAATTGTAAAGAAGTGAAGATTTCATTCTATTTTGTTCTTCAATCGCAGATACCCCGCCTTGTTCTTTCAACCACTCTAGTACAAGTTTCGCTACATAAATACTAAAAGATGGCGGTGTATTATATAAGGAGTTATTTTTACTGTAAGTTTCATAGTTTAACATTGTAGGGCAAGCACTATTTGCACGGCCAATCAAATCTCTTTTTATAATTACAATCGTTAAGCCCGCTGGCCCTAAATTCTTTTGCGCACCCGCATATATGAGGCCAAACTTCGTAACATCATATTGTTCTGATAAAATATTTGAGGACATATCCGCAACGAGCGGCACTCTTTCTAAATGTGGAATATCCACATATTTTGTCCCCTCAATTGTATTGTTCGTTGTAATATGTACATAATCTAGTTCTTCATCATTTGGTAAATCATCCATTTTAGGAATCGTAGTAAATTTCTCTTTTTCAGAAGAAGCAATCACTCGTACTTCCCCTAATTTTCCTGCTTCTTGTAGCGCCTTTTTAGACCATGATCCTGTCAGTACGTACCCAGCTTTTTTATACGTACTCATTACATTTAACGGTATCATAGAAAATTGTAATGACGCACCACCTTGTAAAAATAAAACTTCATACTCATCAGGAATGTTCATTAATTCACGAAGTAAGCTACTAGCTTCATCAATAATACTTTGGAAATAAGAAGATCTATGGCTCATTTCCATAACAGACATGCCTGTCCCGTTATAATTCACAAGCTCCTTTTGCACTTTCTCTAAAACTGGCAAAGGGAGTATAGATGGTCCTGCTGAAAAATTATACACTCTCTCCATCACCCAGATAACCTCCCTATTTCTCTTCTTTGTTATTATTTAAACTTTCTGAATTATAACCCATATACAATATACGGTCAATTTGTTTTCCGTTATTATGGCGTAAGACGCAATGGAATCGCTTGCATGTGCACCTTATTTTTTATAAACATACAAAAAAGTGTTAAGTACATAATCGTACTTAACACTCTAGTAATAAATTATAATAGCTACTTACTCGTAAAGAACCGATCAAAAATTTGATAAATAGCTGAAAGACCAAAGAGCCAATAAATGGTATCCACAAGCGCCGGCATAGAACCAAACCATTCCTCAACTACATTATAATCTAACGCCACAAACAACCAATTCAAACCGCCAAGAATCACCAGTATTACTGTAAGGTAAGACAAAAATTTCATTATGATTGCCCCCTAGGTGATAAGATGGTGAAAGGCCTTTCACTAAAATATATGTAATGGATTCTAAAACTTACCTATTTTATAAAAATTATTTTCGATACCATCCATTAATAACTGCCTCTGCTTCTTTACTATGTATTTGATACGAATGATTACTATCATTAGAGCCAATAAACCATATTGAAAAACCTTTAAAATACGGCTTCGGTTCTAATACATCACGGTAAGCACGCCACCCGTTAAGTTGTACATCTTTTGAAAACACATTCGTAACATCTGGGTTCCACGGATTTTGCAGTCCAAGTTCACGTGCTGGAACGTTAAATCCACCAAAATAAACTGGCTTTCCTGTTGTTTTATGTAATTTCTCAAGTTGCTGAACGACATTTTGACCACGATTGTATACTGTCGTCGCAAATAAACTTTGTTTTACTTCTTCGTATGATGGATTTCTTTTTCCTGAAACTTCAAACCAACTATCAATACTTACGATGTCCACCTTTTTTAAATACGGACGATTTATTTTTTCCAGAAACTTCGCTTCATAAGATGGATCCCAACTTGCAGTTAACCACCAGTTCATTTGATACAAAACATTTCCTTTATACTGTTTACGAACAAAATCAATTGTATCGCTCCAGTATCCTTCTGCATATTCCATATTCACGAAATTAGAAGCGATCTTGAGTCCATACACATTGTATTTACTAGTAATGGAATCAAAAATATCTTGTAAAACAACCGTTTTCCAATTCCAGAAAAAATCGTTAATATTACTCGGGTTCCATTCCGTCTCTCCAATATTTCCTTGCTGAATAAATGGGAATGGTTCCACTATAACTTGAATATTACGCTTTAATAATTCTTGAATTAAAATAATAGCTTGTTGCTTTTGCGCCTGATTAATTACCATATTAGCAGAATTCACATTCGGAATATCAACTTGGACCGGTACATTCACCGTATTTAAATTCAAACGTTCTACATCTGCTAACACTTTCTCTACATTGCCTACTTCCCATACCGTTACGTTTCCTGATTTTATTTTTCCGGATTGAACAGTATTTACATCTGCCTGTACATTTCCCTGGAAACAAAAAGAAAACAACATGATACACACTCCTAAAAAACTTATTAAACTCTTATTTTTTTTCACAACTTTCCCCCATAATTTTTGACTTTCTTGATTATTTTATACAACATTTCACATATATTCCAGAAAAAAATTAAATACATTTCCATTAATAAAAGTGTTATCCATATAATTCCCCTAAAAATAGTAAGGTAAATAAAAAAGGAGCGTATTTCCGCTCCTTTTTTATCTTTTCACAATTGAAGTTATTGAATTTTCTCTGATAATCTAATCACATCTATTTTTTTCGTATAAATAAATTTTTATCTATATTCGCTTTTGTTTGTATTACTTTTATATTTACTTCATTATTTACCTTTATAGTTAATAATTTCTTTGTTCTTTTTTCAAAAATCACACCATCATACAAATAAATTCATAATTGTGTGCAAAGTACTAATTACTTCTTTAAGAAGTACCCATTTTCTTGTCTCAATATATGGACAAGAAAATGGGTACCAAATGAAAGGTGTCTATAGTTAATTCAGCATTCTACACTGTATAATTAGTTCCTACTTTCATGTCTTTCTACATCACAGTTATTGACTTTCTTGAATCCATATTGTTTCCGTATCTCCAGTAATCTTGTTTAAAGCTCGTTCAGCTACAATAACTGTTGATGCTGTAATATAAAGGTAATCCAAAAAAGTAATCGTAATTAAACTTGAGAAAGCGGATGATGGTTAGAAAATTAGTAAATCATAAAAAACGTCCTAGAATTCTAGGACGTTTTTTTAGTTCCCTCAATCTTCTTCTTCGAAATCACGTAGACTAGCAAGCAATTCTGTAAATGTTGAGCAAACAGGATATATTGCTTCCTCTATGTTTTCTTCCTCATGATCCCAGAATACGATTATTGGTGAATCAGTGTTGTTTCGATAATCAAAGCATAGAAGATTGCCGAATGGATCTCTAGCAAAAGGATATATTTTGTCAGGTAATCTATCTTTCGTACTATTATATGTTTCTAGAATTGAATATTTTCTATCAGAATCTAAGGTTAAAAGATTATTAAGTGAATTTTCATCTTGATTTGGAATGTTAAATGTATCTGGCGTTGGATATCCACCATCATATTTTTGTACACAATCAATAAAATCATTAGGAAATTTAATATTTAAGTATTGTTCTAATTGTTTTATTTGGTCATCTGTTACTCTTTTTTCATTTACATTAATCCATGTAATGTGACTCATGGCTAAATACCTCCCTATTTATCGCTATCTTTTCCCCAAATTTTATATCCACCTGTATGACCAGTATCATGATGAGTCTGATAATCTACAAGTTGCATCCTTCCAGTGTCTTGATGATGATGCCATGTATAATGCTCTGGAGTTTTTCCCATTTTAAATAATTGAATTTCTTCATCCGTAAATTTTAAAGCTAATTCAGGATTTCCCATTATTTGTTCATATAATGCCTTACTACACTTTCTAGACTGTGTTGTTCTAGACTTTTTGAAATCTGCCTCTTTTAACATTACCTCGCCTTTTGATTCAAAAATAGGAAATCCTTCAGCATCATACGGAATACCTGTAACAGGGTGCTTATCTCCTGCTAAGTCTCCTTTACGCAAACGAATCGTTTTTGGTCCATTTGCACCTTCATAAGTATACGTAGCTGCTTTCTGTAAATATTGTTGTGTACTACCGACACCTGCATATATTTCACCAGTTGAATTTGAAACACATCCGTATGCTATTTAGTAAGATTTACTATTCGAGACGTAATTATTGCAGTAATTAATATAATAATAGCGGTTATCAAGCCAGATTCTCCAATCCAAATCTCAGTTTGATACCCTGTACTTGCACGTGTGAAAGGTCCTTGAATAATGGCATTCCAAGTAGCATGGATGATAACCGAAGGCCAAATGCTACCTGTGATAAGTCGTAAATAAGCTATAATATAACCGAATGGTACAATACAAAGATAGATACCAAGTACTGAAAGAACGACAGATGGTCCCGCTACATATAGACCAGCAATAACTATTGGAACATGCCACGTTGCCCAAATCAATCCACTAATAAGGATGGGCCGTGAAAACTCTGCATCGACTAGCCTTGTGAGCATATAACCTCGCCAACCCATTTCTTCTCCCAAAACTGGGATTAAGTTAAGCAAACTTCCGAAAATGCCGCTCAATACCACTAGATAAATGAAGCTGAATGGTGCCGTTACATACTGAAGCCCAAGCATATTGTAGATCGGTTCTAACATCATACCACCTTCGGGATGCTGAAACCCTGCAATTCCACTCAACCAGGCGATAGAATAAGTAATTCCACAAATAATCATAGGTATTAGCAGAGCAAAACCGATCCCCTTCCATATCTTTAAGTTACCGAGACTAAAAGATACATCTTTAAACCCTTCTTTCAGTATTATGCGAGTCAAAATAGAAGATAATGCTGGGGTAAACATATATACCACAATAAGCGTCTTACTTTTCGTAATCATTACTACTACATTTAGGATAATAGAAGTAATGATTAAGATACTCAGAAAGAGTTGAAGTCCTATTTTAGCACGTTGGATTTTATCTTTATTGTGGAACGGTTTTGCGTGTAATATCATTGTAATCCGCCCTTCCCCTATAATTCACTTGTTTATCGAATTTACTTCTTGTCATTTCTACAGACACAACTTAGAATAAAAATATTTTTGTATACAGATTCATTCATCTTTAAAATCCCTCCCAAATTTATAGTCTAGTCTTACTTACGACTCATCAATGTAATTATTATTTATAAGTTGTCATGGCCGATAGTACAAAAGTGTAATGATTAGTCTATGACCTGTGTCAATTAACCTTATGACAATATGTAACTAGAAAATATGATATGGGATAGATAACAATTGAATTAAGGCAATTGATTCGTGCAAGTACATGAATCAATCTTGCTTTTACAAATAATTCAATTGAGGTGGAAAAAATGAATAAGAAAAGCATAATTGCAATGGTTAGTACAGCTTTATTAGTCACAGGATGTGTAGAAGTAGGAAAGGCTCAAACAGTAGCAGTCGAAAATTCAGGTCAATCAATCCAAAAAAATATAGTTAAATCAATACAATCACAGGCTTACCCATTAAAAACGATAGAGCCGTCAAAATCATTTGAGGATTTAAAACCACTTAAGAAAATGATTGGGAGCGCACAATATGTAGGATTAGGAGAGAATACTCATGGAAGCTCTGAAATTTTCACTATGAAGTTTCGCCTTGTGAAATATTTGGTTACTGAGATGGGTTTTACAAATTTCACAATGGAAGAAGATTGGGGAAACGGCTTAAAACTAAATGAATATATCCAAACAGGAAAAGGAAACCCTAGGGAATTTTTAAACTTGTTATATCCTACTGATGAAATTATAGCCATGGTTGAGTGGATGAAAGATTATAATGCTGATCCATCCAATAAAAAAAAGATCCAATTTATTGGGCTCGACTTCAAGGAGTTGGACCAAGGTTGCTTTAATAAAGTAATTGATTATGTAAGGCTGCATCGACCAGATTTGCTGGCAGAAGTAGAAGAAAATTATAAAGAATTGTCGGCTTTTAATGGAGGTTTACAGGAATATATGGACCTTGCTCCTGAAATAAAGGAAAAGTTCAAAGCAAACGCTGAGAGAGTAGCCCAATTACTAAAAGATGAGAATGGGCAAGCCAAAACAGAATTAGTTTCACCCGAGTACATCTGGGCGAAAGCAACGGCAAGTGTAATAGAGAAATATACCACAATGCTAATTCCTAACGACTATCCAAGTGTGTTAAAGCTACATGAGCAATACTTGGCCGATCATGCAATGTGGGCGCAAGAGACATTGGGTGGTAAAACGATGGTATGGGGACACAATATTCATATAGCTAAAGGAATTATCGATGAGAAATTATACCCTTATGTTGCGGGGCAGTATTTAAAGGAACGTTTAGACAATAATTATGTCACAATTGGCAGTACAACTACGGAGGGGAATTTCACCTTATACAACGACACCCAAGATAAAATTATAACGGATCCGATTCCACAAAATGTAAATAGTTTCAATTATACCCTCGGAAAAGTACCATATAAAATGTTTTTATTGGATAACCGTCACCTTAAAGGACCAGCAGAGAAATGGGTTAAAGCAAAAAGACCATTACTAAGTATAGGAGCACGACTCTTACCGAACGAATCGGCATACTTTGATACGTCATTGCTTGAGCAATTTGATATTATTTTTCATATTCGAAAAACAAGTCCATCTCATATTAAATAAAGTGAAACTTTAATCAGTGGGGATTTTCTTCATCCCCCACTGATTATTAGTTGAACCAATCGGACTTTTATGGGCAGTTGATCCCCCACCTAAATTCTTTACTTTCGCTGCATTTTGAGGTGGGGGTCTTACTGCCCATTAAAGTGGGATAAAAGTACAAAACAATCCCGTTCTTGCAGATGCAAGAACGGGATTGTTTTATGGTGATTCATATAAGCATCTTTTTTAACCAGAAGTAGGTTACTCTCCCCTTTTTAGCATCATTTAAAAATGTCATATGACACTTTTACACTAGTGAGAATGACAAAAAAAGCAGTACAATTCGGTTATTACATAGATAGGAGCGAGAACTTTATGAAGTCAAGATTCATCCAGAATGGTTATTTTTTATTGCTAACTTTCGTTACAGGATTGTTTTATTTTTGTTTTTATCTAATAGCTCTGCTATTCAGTTTCACCCTTTCATTTACGGTAATTGGGATTCCACTAGTTATACGCGTACTACAGACTACGACACCTTTTATCCAATTCGAGCGCATACAGACGAAAATTTATACAGATATTTCGACCGACACTTACGATAGAAGTATAAAAATGGATACATCAAACTGGGCTCAGGTGAAATTAGTGCTTACAGATCGTCGTACTTGGTCTGCTGTCTTTTGGTTAATGCAGAAATTAGTGATTGGCATTTTCAGTCTCATTAGTGCAATCATTTTTTATGTAATGCCACTTATGTTGCTGTTGGCGCCACTACTGTATCGCTACATTGAAATGAATATTATATTCATACAGATAGATACGTTTGCTAAGTCACTCTTTGTAATGTTTATAGGTATAGCATTTACCGCCATAAGTATTAAAATAGTAGATCGTTTGACTAAGAAACTTGGGGGCTATACACGTAGCATGATTCGGCAACTAAATCGATAGAAGTTTGCCTTTTGTGAGAGAATTGCAGTGTAAAATTAAAAAGTATAACAATGTATGAAGGATTAATTTATAATATAGGAAGTAAAAAGGTAGGCTACTTAGGGGGTAAATGACTTGTTAGATATGGTTAAGTATTGGTTTTGGTACGATTGGATTATGTTAGGAGTCCGTATACTTGTTAGTGTCTCTATCGCCATAACCACATTCGATTTTCAGAATAGTTTAACATTACCACTTTGGATTATTATTCTTTGGGAAATTATTGCCTTCTCTGTTCCATGGGTAGCCTTACTATTCAATTATAAATATTATTTGTTCACAGAAATACTGCTATATGGTGGACTGTGTATATATTTAACTTCTTTATTTCCGGGAGCTAACGTTACATTTCTTATATCGGCTTTTCTGATTGCTGCGAATAGTCAGCATTTGTCCTATTATTGGACAGCTCCAACAACAGTTTTTATAACAACTGGAATTTTCTATGCGGTTGCGCCAAGTAATAGCTATTGGATTATGGTTACCTACTATGGACTTGCTTATGTAATGGGCTTCGCTTTCCATTTATTAATCGTCAATCATAAGCAAAATGAAGCGATTCGTAAACAAAACGCGGTACTTGAACAATATATGTCTCAGATTGAACGCATTACACTGGCAGAAGAACGGAACAGACTGTCGAGTGAGCTTCATGATACAGTTGGTCACGCTTATACTTCTATTATTATGGGGATGGAAACGTTGCGTACCGAACTTGCTACTGAAATGGGTATACAGAGGCTAGATTCTCTGCTTGAAATGGGACGTAAAAGCATCGAGGACGTGAGAGGTTACCTACATCAAATGGATTCTCCGTGTCAATCGTCTTCCTTGATTCAATCTCTACAAAATCTTGGAGCCGAATTTCAGGAGCACGCTCAGGTAAATGTAAGTTTTAGGACATTCGGAGAGGAATATCAACTATCTCGGCAAGCGAAGATCGCATTCATTCGTTGCTTACAAGAGTCCCTTACGAATGCAGTACGTCATGGTCAGGGGACTGAAATTATAGTTTCATTGCAGTTTGAACAACAATATACGAGGTTAGAAGTTCAAGATAACGGAAAAGGAAATGTAGAATGGCAGGAAGGCTTCGGTATGAATGCGATGAAAGAACGGGCAATAAACTTGCAAGGTCAATTGTCTGTATATACAAAGCCAGAGGAAGGAATGCTTGTTACATGTACCATACCGCGACAAACTGAAATAAAAGATGGACTTATTCGTTTGTTAATTGTAGACGATCAACCATTTGTTCGGGAAAGTTTGAAGACACTACTCGATAGATATGAAGATTTAAATGTAGTCGGTTTAGCTGAGGATGGCAATCAAGCCATCGATTTGTGCGGGCGCCTTCAACCCCATGTTATACTTATGGATTTAGATATGCAGCACATGGATGGAATCGAAGCAACCAAAAAGATTAAGCAACAATGGCCACATATCCGCGTATTGATTTTTACAACGTTTCAAGATACCGAACAGGCATTGGAATCACTTCGCAACGGTGCGGATGGTTTTTTACTTAAATCTATTGAAACGTTGGAGCTAGCTAATACGATCCGACTTATTCACAAAGGTGGGACACTAATTGATCAGGGAATGTCTCACAAAATATTTGAGAAGTTTGATGAGCAAAAAGAGACACCACAATCAAAAGCAACCGCTTATGAGCTAACAGCTAGGGAGATAGAAATATTGCAGCTAGTAGCAAAAGGACTTCGATACACTACCATAGCATCAAGGTTATATTTATCGAATGGTACGGTCAGAAATTATGCTTCCACAGCTTATACAAAGCTAGGAGTTCGTAACAAGGAAGAAGCTATCCTCAAGGCTCTAGAAATTGGAATTATTGAATAACAAAATGTTTTGCGGTGTATAAAAATGAGTACCAAAGAACCAGAACAAACGCTTTGTGTGGTTTCTTTTGTAACAGAGTAAATAAAGCCCGTTATCGTATAAGTAAATGTTAAAACATTTACTGTTTTGTAATAATAAAATCATTGAATCTTATCCTCTAAAATACAAAAGCCTACTATCCATTTAACTGATAGTAGGCTATTAAAATTATTTAAGAACTGGGTTATGCTCTAATTTATAAGCTTTCATCAGAGGAAATATTATCACTTCGGCTCTAAAGTTAACACTTTCCCCTCTATCCCCTCCGTATTCAATGTAGTCGTATGATACTCACCATTTACCCAATCATCTATTTGATCGTGATACCAATCGCTTCTAAAGTTTCCTGATTGTCCTGGTCCTACTATATGATAACCGTTTGACATATCTTTCGTATCAATAACGAATCGCCAAGATGCCCCGTGATTGACAATACCGTTATCTCCGTAACTCGCTGCTTGAACAGTAACTTGACTTCCGCCTATTGGAACTGGTTTCTCACGATTAAATGCGAGTAATGCTAATATACTAGATGATCTCGAAATTGGATGTGTAAAAGCAAGTTGATGGTAATCGCCCCACTTCCACTCCGCAACATCGGGTCCATATTCCTTCTGCAATTTCTTCATTACATTTTCATACGATGTATGCACAACTTTTGTGAATCCTCCGTACTTCGTAAACCAAGCGCTATTTTCTCCTGCTACTTGTTTTCGAATTAATTCATCAACTACTTGTGACTTCCCTTCAAATAACTCCATCACATCTTTCGGTATTTCTTTTGAAAATAACGTATTCGAAATTTCTTTCATTAACAAATGGAATATTAATGGTGCCGCTTCATCTTTACTATCGTAAAAATTCCACTTTGTTAATTGTTTTACGCCTTCTTTCTCTACTTCATTTAAAGATGTTTTATTTAACTCTTTTAAAAATATAGGAGCAAATTCTTTCCCGTATAAATTTTTTTGATCCATCTGTAAATCTTCTAAATCTTTCACCGTATACTTATCCTTCTCTTGCAAAAACTCTTGAATACGCATTTGCCTATACGGTTGCGCCCACGTATTACTAATATGGTACGGATAATTATCATCAACAATTTTATTATTGGCAGTTGAAATAAACCCTTGTTTTGGATTTATTACTTTTGGAAGCTGATCAAACGGAATATATCCTTCCCATTCATATTCATCTGTCCATCCGGGAACTGGCAAACTCCCATCGCCTTTTTTACGCACTGGTATATTTCCGTTCGCTTTGTAAGCAATGGTTCCGTCATTTGATGCATATACAAAGTTTTGAGTTGGTGTATGAAAATCTTGAAGAGCAGTTTCAAACTCATTCCAGTCTTTCGCTTTATTCATATTTAATACAGCCTTTAATTCAGCGGAAGGTTCCAAAGCAGTCCATTTCAAAGCGAATACTGTTTTCGTTTTCTCTTTCCCTTTATCAGCAAACTCTGAAATGACTGGACCATGCCTCGTAACCGTCACGTTATACGGAATTGTTTTCCCGCCTTTTACTTTAATAGATTCATCAACAACCGTAGCTTTTTCCCACTTATCGTTATACAAAAATTCATTTTCATTATTAGGATTTCGCTTCTCAATATATAAATCTTGCACATCAGGACCAGTATTCGTAACACCCCATGCTATTTTGTCATTGTGGCCTAATATAACACCTGGCACTCCCGCGAAAATAACGCCACTTACATTTAAATCTTTCATTTCAAGTTTCGATTGATACCATATGGAAGGCGTCGCAAGCGATAAATGAGGATCATCCGCTAAAATCGGCTTACCAGACGCACTCTTTTCACCACTTATGACCCAGTTATTACTACCATTAAACTCTGGTGGAATGATCGTTTTTGCAAAACTCTGTGCTACATTCACATTTGTATTTTTCAGTTCAGCTAGCAATCTAGGTGCATCTTTCGGATATGTAGGAAATAACTCATTTGCTTGCTCTTTCGAAAGATTTTTCAGCGCCCAATATCGAAACGCCTGTCCATGCCAATGTCCGCCTAAATCAAACGCCATATACTTTCCAATTGTTAGAGAATCCACGATTGACCATTCAGCAGGCTCATAACCTAATATAGTAAACTCAACCGGCAATCTCTTTTCCTCTTTTGCCTCGCGTATAAAAGCGTTCACTCCATCAGCAAATGACTGCAGGGCATATTTCGCTTCCCCATCATATTGACTAACAGACGCTTCGGCTGCTCGCCGTAAACCGAGCGTTCGAAACAACTTATCTCGATCAACAGCTGCTTCCCCAACAACCTCACTTAACATACCAGAAGCTTGTCTTCTACTTAAATCCATTTGAAACAAACGATCTTGCGCTTGTACATACCCTTGCGAGAAATATAAATCATGCGCATTTTCCGCTTTAATATGCGGTACACCTTTACCATCCCGCTTCACCGTAACAGCATGTTGTATATCCTCTAGCTTTATCGTTCCATCTATCTTTGGCATAGATCTCAGCGTATATATGTTCAAAAAAATCGCTGTACAGATAACTAACAAAAGAACGATACTACTAGACCAAATAAAAATTCTCTTACCCCTAGTTCGTTTCTTCTTTATGACGACTTCCATATCCATATAACCCCTCCTTTCTCAAACTATTCGCTTCTATTTAAGGAAGAACCTTTTAGAAAAGTTGAAAAACCCCCTTCATTTTCCTACAAATGAAGGGGGACTTCTTAACGTTTGTTACGCCAGCTTTCATTATGACCAAGATTTGACTCGGTCGCTAATTGCACATCATATAATACTTCACTAAAGAAGCGCTTATCTACTTGTTTTGGTACAATGCGTCTCTCATCATCAATTTCGTCATATTCATATGAACCACGGTTCACTGTACCCGCTTTATAAAATTGAATCTCAAATACACATACATCTTCTTCACCTTCATATCCAATCGGCGCTCCGCTAAATGAAAGCTCTGCCCCTAATCCAGTGCGAGTATCTTCTTTATAAAATGTATAATAAACACCGCCATCTTGAACCGATCCGCGAGTCCATCCAAGTTTCGTCATCTTACCAAATAACGAGCGACCATTTAACAAAATACCGCCAAATCTCTCAACATCAATCTTATCATTTTCCTCTACTACAAACACTGGACGTTCAATTTGTAGAAATGGCTGCACAATTCCGGAATTTGTCAGTTGCTCTTTCCATAGCTCCTTTTCCGTTCCTGATAATTCTAACGGATGAATTAAACCAATAACATTTCCAGGTGAAAGTTCAGGGTTCTCTCCTATCATTGAATAAAATGTATCATCCGCCGCATAACGGAACATTTTCCGCAACGTTCCTTCCGTATATTCACCCCAAACAAGCGAAATAGCAAATTGCTTCATAATTGGATTTTCCAAAAATACCGATTTCCACGTATCATATGACCAGTAGCGTTTTCGTGATAGAGCGTCTTCCAAACGTTGTTTCTGCATAGAAAGAGCACTTCGAAGTTCTTTCTTTAATACGGCTAACTCTTTCTTAGCCTCTTCAGCTTTTTCTATATCATCTTTTGCATTCGGCTTTGGAAGTGACTTCATACGTTTTCCTTCTTCTGTCTCTAATTCAATTTTCGACTCAGAAGTTAAAATAGCAGTAAAACATCTATTCCCAAAATCAATCTCCTTCTCACCACTTATATTGAAGCCAAGATCTGGTGCCAGTTGATCTTCCAACTCTTCTTCTGTTATACCACGTGTTTTCGCAGCAAGACTTAGTGCTTCTTTTGCCGCATTACGCACTAACTTATGCTTATATTTAAATGCCATCGCATGAATAGACACAAGTGCAAGCTTAGATGAGGACAACCCTAGAGCCCGAACAGCATCTGCTGCAATCTTCCCTCTCATATCAAGCACCCATTCATCAATTTGCTTTTTAAGTATACCGACCATTTTATCATCACTATACATGCCATATAACGAAAGAATACCACGTTTCTTCACATCTGCATCTTGAGAAATCCATACTTGATATATTTCTTGTACATATTCCTTCAAGTCTTGTTCATTCAAAATAGTACTAATTACTTCAGCCGCATCTTTCTTCTCAATAACGGAATCTGATACATACTGATTTACATATGCTAGCGGAAGTTTTACATCGGCTATTTCATTTGAATTACGAAGACGAATTTGTGGTTCGTTCCCAATCCATTGCACAAATGAATTTCTTTTTTGTTCCGTTACTATACGACTGCAAAGTTCTTCTATATTTTCTGAATCTCCACCCACTTCAAGTAACGGAGCAAATTTCCCAACAAAGGAAGCATTCTTCTTTTCTTGTAAAGCTTCCTGTACAAGTTGTATATATTTTTCAATCTTATACTCTATTAGTATCTTCATCACATTTTCACGAACAATTTTCTTTTTATTATGAAGTTCAGCTGCTACATCTACCGCAGCTCCTACATCTTTTGAAAGAATTTCCACTACAGACTCACGCATTTTTTTAGATGAATCTCCTAAGCATTTGATCAAAATGGGACGCATTTTGATCATGTTATCCTTTGCTAACTCTTCTAAAATATACGCTTTGGCCACAGCAGAATACTCATCAAATCGTTCAATTATGTACGCTTGTTCTTTTACAATGACATGAACAAGCGCTTCCTTCGCCTTGTTTCTCTCTTCACTGTAGCATGCAGCTTGTTCAACTGCATAAGTGATAAGCTTTTCCTTACTTAATCCATACGAAAGAAGATCTTCTAATACTTGTTTCGGTTCTATCCCTCTGACAGAACATTCGTACAGAAGTTCGTATAAATTAACGTTATATTCATCTCCGAATTGCAGTGTAAGTACAGCTTCCCTCTTCGCTACATCATCTACATCCCAAAGGAGCGCAACCTCTACTACTGGCATCCCCCAATACATACTTCTATACTTAGGATTTTTAAGTATTTGCTCCATATCCTCAAGTGACAATTTCCCTAGTAAATAATCACGATATGTATCACGTATTGTAGACAATTTAATTTGCAAAGCAGCGACAAAAAATTCTTCTCGCATTCTCCCTCTATTTAACTCATACCCTTTTTCAGCTAACGTTCGTGCGATAATGAGATAATTAATTTTACTTACATATTGCAAAGTACGTTGAACAAATTCAGGATTTTCTTCCGCCATGAAGCATAGCAATTCATATTCATACGTCTTACAAAATTCTCCATTATTTAAATCATGTTGCCTCAAGCGATGTGCAAAAAAACGTTCCTCAGAAATCCAAAACTGTTTACAAAAACTTTGAATTTCATCATAGGTTTTCTTATTTACACTCCCTGTTCGTTTATGGTTTTGAGGCTGATTGAGAGCTTGGCACACATAACGCGTAGCATAGTTTATAAAACCCCAAACATTTTTCTTCGCTACTATTTCAACATATCGCTTCGCAACATTTGAATACTTATGAATACTAAATAATAGCCGCCAAATGTATTCTGGTAAGCTTCCACCTAAAAATAATTCCCTATCACTTTCACCTTTTATATATCTTTCAACTGCTTCAATCTTTTCCTTTTCTCCATTCAAATTCAATATAAATTCAGCATGTTCTTTTAATCTCTCGTCCAATAAAGAGCTATATGTACAGAATCTCTCATAATCTACTTCAAACATTACGAGAAGTAAAGATAATTGCTGCTGATTTGGTAAAGTGTGTAATTGTTCCTCTATATAGTTCGGATTCTCTTTTGTTAGCCCTTTAAGAAAAACATACGCTTCATCCACATAACTTGAAATATTAGTTAAATATTTACATGCAATTCCTACAAGTTTATCTAAAGGCAGTGCACTTTTTTCTAAATAAATCTTCATATTAGCAAAATCCACATATTTAAACCTTATTATAAGAACATTTAACAATTGCTCCCCTAGCAAATAATAAAATAATCGAAAGAAAGCCGGATCTTGTTTATATACTTTTCTAAAATCGCTTATAAACTGCTCTGCAAAATCGGCTCTCTTTTGATCTCTAATTGTCGTTAGTTGAATAGCTTTTAAAATTGCTTCTTCTCTCGATTCTAAATATCGCAGCGCTAATTGTTTCTGCTCTTCTGTCATATTAATATATTGAAACAACTTTGATGTACTGTTTGTCAAACCCTGTTCCTCCCGCATCTTTTTATCTATTTATAAAAAATAAAATACCCATATATAATTCCTCTATCATTCAAAAATAGTATAGCATATAATCCACCTAATACGAACGTATATTCTATATCGTATTTATATAAATTAAAAAACACTACTCAAAATACTTCTCCTTCGCTCTAAATTTCCCATCACACTCTTTTCTTCACCAGCATTCTCCGCCTTTTTATTACACCAATTCCTCAAAATCCCCTGCACATAATCGAACGTCCCCTTATTATTCTCAAACGCAATTTTAAGTGCCTCTAGTACTTTATCTCCTGAAACTCTTTGTATCCACCCCTTTAATCCCTTCACGATATATGGAGATAAACTACTAATATTTTGTTCGTAAAACTTGTAAACTTCACTATGCAGAGTGACCTCCTCTACTATTTCTACCTCTTCCTTCTCTTGAATAATTACTTGTTGTGAATTACTACTAATCTCTTCCTCTGGCATTCCAAAATACTGAAGTAATAACGGAATCTTGCGTCCTTCTTCAAGACATTTACGCAAAAACTTATGTAGGAACTCTTTACTTTTTACCATCTTTAGCTCACGTAATACACATTTCTCTATGTTCGTATTAAAAATAGGATTATATTGTAACCAATTTATAATGAATAACTCTTTCGTTTCCGCATCATATAAAATCTTCCCGTATTCCACAAACCGGTTCAATAACTTCTCAACAGTTTCCATACTGTAACCAGTTTCAAGCTCTGCCAAACGCTTTGGTAATATGTAAATACCACATTGCTTCGTTTTCGTACCAGTTAACAAATATATGTAAAAATAACGCTCTTCTGGCGTTAAATCTAAAATGAATTCATCTTGCCAAAAGTTCACTTGCACATTACGGTACACCGCCATCAGTTTCCCTCCCGCTCTTTACTAGCAAATAGGAAAATTCCAATCCTTCAATATAAATATAGGAATGAGCAAAAGGTTTTGGCATTCGAGTTCCAATTTTTTTACTACTACCACGCCGGTTTTATTTTTTCGCACTTGTTTTGTTCTTGTAGTTGTTTTTGTTTTGTTTTTTCTTAGTGATTTATTACTTGGTAGGTGCTTATGAGGGGCTTTGAAAGGGCTTATATTGTTTTCATTCCCCTCTTGTCTGATGTCTAATTACAAATGTCGCCAACAATCTTCATACATTGCAGGCCATCATTATGATTCACCTACTCATATTTACCCGAAAACAAAAAGCACCCGTTGCCTTCGTAGACAATTCAGTGCTTTAAGGTTGAAAGTTTATAAATAAAAGTGTCTATAATCGTAATAGTTGATTGAAATACAATTCTGTTACATTTATTTTAGTAACGATAATATGATACATACCGTATTATCTACAACTGAACGTTCTGGGCGAGATTTCATTAACACTGTTAATCCAATTAATGAAGTGACTAGCGTTTGCGCCAATGCTTTAGCATTCACATCACTTTGTAATTCTCCAGACTGAATACCTTTGGCAATCAATTCTTGAAATATAACTGAAAGATACATTTGATGTTCTCTAGTCAACACTTCAAATTTTTCATTATGAGGAGAAAGCTCCACCATTGTGTTAATACAAAAACAGCCTTTATTTGATTCTCTTTTATATTCCTCTTCCACCATATCTTCAAAAAATGTACGAATGGCCTCTTTTACAGATTGTTCCTTTTGAAGTTTTGTTCGAATGCTAGTCGCATGTATATTTGTGTATCTCCGTAGTGCAGCTTCAAACAGCCCTTCTTTATCACCAAATGCTGCATATAAACTCGGTCTTTGTATTTCCATTTTAGCAGTTAGATCGCTTAATGAAGTAGCGGCGTATCCTTTTTCCCAAAAAAGTTGCATAGCAGCATCCAAAGCTTTTTCTTTATCAAATTCACGTAGTCGAGCCATTTAATCCCTCCTCTTTCTTCACCTGTTTTCTAACTTATACATCACGTTTTTATGTACTAATCAGTATATTATATATTGTATTAAATTATAAATGATATGTCAAAATAAACTAAAAATTATCCACAATTCACTTGACACAATAACTTATCCCTGATTATATTTTAATTAAGAAATAAAATACCGTTCGGTACATTATTTTAAAAACAAAAGGAGATGATATTATGGATGCTAAAGAAAAAATGACAACCGCTCTTACACAGAATAATGATCAGTTCCAATCAACTATCAATACAATCATGCCCCGCTATATAACTCTATTATTTTCAATAGCTTGCGGGATGGCTGTGGCGAATATATACTTCGCTCACCCTCTACTTGATTCTTTATCAAATGAGTTTAAGATCAACCATTCAACTATTGGTGTCGTTATTACTATTACTCAAGTTTGTTATGCACTCGGATTACTTTTATTAGTTCCACTTGGTGATTTGTTAAACCAAAAAAGACTTATTATTGTTCAAATGCTTTTATCCGTTTTCGCTTTAATTGTGATCGGATTCGCTCCTTCAAGCACCGTACTTTTTATAGGTATGGCCTTAGTCGGAATCCTTGCGACTGTTACGCAGACACTCGTCGCATACGCATCCATTTTAGCTAATCCAAAAGACCGTGGGCGAATAGTAGGTTTCGTCACGAGTGGTGTCGTAATAGGAATTCTACTTGCACGTACATTTGCCGGAACATTAACAGATCTAGCCGGATGGCGTTCCGTTTATCTTACCTCTGCTGTACTTATGCTCTTCGTAATTGGTTTGTTATATCGTAATTTACCTAATTTTGAACATAAAAAAACAGCTATGACCTATCGTAAATTATTACATTCCGTTCTCTTATTATTTGTAGAAGAGCGCCACTTACGCATTCGCGGAATATTAGCATTGCTCATTTTCACTTCATTCAGTATTTTATGGACTTCATTAGTTTTACCTCTAAGTGCTGCACCATATAATCTATCACATACAGCTATCGGAGTATTTGGTCTTGCTGGAGTTGCTGGTGCATTAGCTGCCACTAAGGCCGGACAACTTGCTGATCGCGGATTCGGAGAAAGAACTACTGGCATAGCCTTATCCTTATTATTACTTTCATGGCTCCTAATTAAATTAATGAACCATTCTCTATTCCTACTAGTTATCGGTGTTATCCTTTTAGATTTAGCTGTGCAAGCTGTACATGTCACCAATCAAAGTATGCTTTTCACAGTGCGTCCAGAAGCGAGAAGTCGCCTCACTGCCAGTTACATGATTTTCTATTCTATCGGCAGTGCAACAGGTGCGATTCTTTCAACCAACATTTATGCAAGCTACGGATGGAACGGAGTTTGTATATTAGGTGCATCCGTTAGTGCTTGTGCTCTTTTATTTTGGGCAATGACCTTACGGCGATCATCACAGCTGAACGAAGAATAATTCATTTATGTTTAAATACGTGTTTTTCTACAAGACTATAAAATAGTATTTACTTTTTAACACAAATCAACGGCATTTTTATATGAAAAATGCTGTTGATTCACAATTTCATGATAAAAGATCCTATACTATCGAAATACATCTACTACAAATTCCCTTTAACGTTTTCGACAATCTCATTTATTGTATTTCGATCAAACTTATCACTAATTTCGTATGTATCACGATCTCCTACTAGTTGTACGCCTACGATATCGTTGCGGTCCTTACCAAATTGCACTTCAATAATAGACCCCTGCTCTATCTGTTTCCAAATGTAACCTGCTTCCTCTTTATTATCTAAAATAATACAATCCTCAATATTTTCATCAATTCCAATTAACTTGTTATCATCTATAAACCCAACCTCATATTGTTGACGTTCTTTCGCTTTGCCGCTTACTAATATACCTTTGCTACCATATGAATAATCCATATAGTTCTTTTTCTCAGATTGTACCGCTTTTGTCTCTTGTGTTTTAGTTTTTTCAGCATTCCCACAACCCATGATAAGACTAATTGGCATCACCATAGTTAGTACTACCCTAGTAAACTTCTTTATCATTTAGAATCAACCTCACATATTTAATGTAAAACTCCATTTATTACCTTATTAAAGGATAACATGATACTAAAGCAAAAGCGTCAAAGAGAAAGCATTATTTACATCCCCTCACTATGTGGAGAGCCATACATCCGTATTGTTTCTTCTCCCTTTTATCTTAATGTTGTATCTTCACAACAATAAAGAACTAACTGAATTATCAAGAAATTACAGAAAGTAGACATCCTACTCACATAAGATTTAAAATTGGAAAGTATGGAAGACATGATAAAAGATATAGGTTAACTCGCAATTAAAATGGTCTTTATATTAAGGAAGAAAGTGCACAGCTTTGGATTTTAAAACAGTTATGCAAGAGCTTGAAGCCCTCGGTAAGGAACGAACGAAAAAAATATACATATCTAACGGTGCACATGAGCCAATTTTCGGCGTTGCTACGGGCGCTATGAAAATAAAATTAAATCAAGAGTTAGCTGAGGAACTTTATTCCACAGGTAACTACGATGCTATGTACTTTGCAGGCATTATTGCCGATCCAAAAGCTATGAGTGAATCGGATTTTAATCGTTGGATGGATGGGGCGTATTTTTTATATGCTATCTGATTATGTTGTAGCAGTAACTTTATCGGAGTCAAATATTGCACAAGACGTTGCTGATACATGGATTGCAAGTGGGGACGATCTTACAATGTCTGCAGGCTGGCGTTGCTACTGCTGGCTTTTAGGCAATCGTAAAGACAATGAATTTTCCGAAAGCAAAATTTCCGCTATGCTTGAAATGGTGAAAAATACGATTCATGATTCGCCAGAACGAACAAAATCCGCTATGAATAATTTCCTAAACACTGTAGCAATTTCATATGTGCCACTACACGAAAAAGCAGTCGAAATTGCAAAAGAAGTTGGTATAGTTGAAATAAAACGTGAAAATAAAAAGAGCAGTTTGCTAAATGCTACAGAGAGTATTCAGAAAGAACTTGATAGAGGAAGACTTGGTTTCAAACGTAAATATGTTAGATGATCAAAAAAGGTGTCAATCTAAGCAAGATTGACACCTTTTTTGATGAGAAAAACGAATGAACTCCCCTAGGAAATTATTCATCCCCCCTGTACACCTTATCCGTTAAAAACTTCTTCATTCAATTTATAAACCCTATCTCTTTTCTCATCACTTTTGACAAAAATAAGCTTTCCTTCTTTAACAAAACCTTCTAATAGTAAGCATACTTGTCCATATGCTTTCGGCTTATCCGTAGTGAATCTTTCATCGGGTATTTTACCAGCTCGTATTAATTGTTCGCACAGCTCCAGTGCACTTATTTCTTCAGAATTAAATAATCCTAATATATCTTGTTGCAACGGCGATAAAGGTACTGGTTTTTCAGCTACCTCCACCTTTTCTTTTTCGTTTTCTTCTTCAAATAAATCTTCAAATGAAATTTGATTCATTACTTCTTTTCCTTTCTAACGATTGATTTGTATAACATGAACTGAATCCTATAAAGAGTAGTTATTGTTATGTATTACTTACCTTATTACATAAATCTCAAACTCATGTACATCGTTTCATATAGTATATTTTGATTATACCAAATATACGTTCTGTCTTCTATCGTAGATTGAAAAAAGAAGCATTTTACTGTCCACAAATAGCGAAAAGGTATCTAGATGTTTTTGTTGAATGGATTTATAAAAGTAAATTAAGCAAAAATAACTTCAAAATCAACTTTTATTGTATATTTTTGAGTTACTTTACAGTTCACTCTATATACCATTTTTAAATAGAGATGAATATTTATAGATATTATGATTAAGTTTCATGCAGATTAGTAAAATAGATATTTATTCCATAGAAATTTATGGTAAATACTTATCGTTTACATGTTATAATCACGATGTAAATATCTAATATAACAGGGGGGTTCCAAAATGGTCTTTAAAACAAGTAAAGTTAAAAAAATTTTCGGATTAGTAATAACTGCAGCACTAGCAACTACAACGATGGTAGGCACAGTAAATGCAGAAACAACTACGAAAACAAACTTTAATGAAAATAGCTATAAGGTAGTTAGCAATAATGACAATGTATTTACAGATGTACCAAAGGACCACTGGTCAAAAGTTGCTATCGATTACTTAGCGTCAGCAGGGATTTATAAGGGATATGGAAATGGGAAATTTGGTTTTGGGGACAATGTTACTAGAGGACAGGTAGCTTCTTTAGTCAATCGACATTTAGGTTTAATAGCAGACGATAAACAGGCGAATATGTTTAGTGACATTACAAATCATATGTTTGAAAAGGATATTAAAGCCATTGCGCAAGCTGGAATTATGACAGGTGATGGAACAGGTACATTTCGTCCAGATGATGTATTAACTCGGTATGAGATGGCAGTAGTGTTACAAAAAGCATTTCATTTAGAATCAAAAGGACAAGGGAACTTTAAAGATGTACCAAAAGGTCATTGGGCCTACGAATCTGCCAATGCACTGCGTAGTAACCGTATAGCACAAGGTGACGAGGCAGCTAATTTTAATGGCAACATGCTTGTGAAGCGTGAACAATATGCACAATTTTTCTATAATGCAATAGCAAAGAACAGATCTTATAATTTCAACATCAATTCCAAAGAAGAACTGAAACAAATGTTAACAACAGCTTTACAGAATGGGACGTTTGGTCCATTTAAATTAGATGCACTAGGTAAAGATATATCTGAGGTAAAAAAAGAATTTGGAGCGCCTGATGTTTGGAAGCAAGCACCATGTACAGAATGTGATGCACCTACAACAGCGGTATACGGAGATTATAATATTGATATGTACCCTTCGGACGCTAGATATATATGGGTGAAAATGGATATCTCTATCAACGAATTAAAAGAGTGGTTTGGTGAACCAGATGGAATCGGAGAGGATATGACTAGTGAAGGCTTTATATATAATCGAGGAAGCTATTCTCTTTATTTCAGCTTCTCTGATGGTTATATTCAACGCGCTGAAATATCTAAAATTGAACATCATTAATACATTACAAGCAATATAAAATATATACAGCATAAAAAAATCCTTCAAGAACACCCTTATTCTTGAGGGATTTTATTTTGTTCCTATCTATTTTACATAATACAAAGTTATAAAAACGCCCCAAAGAACGCGATCAAGAGTAAAATTGGTCAATCTCAAGAATATCTACTATTTCATTCAACCAATCTATTATTAACAAAATATCTCTTCACCCTACTCAACTCCTAAAATATTTTCCTTACACCAACTATTTCACCCTGACAAAATTCACAAGATTCTAACAAATAAAAAACACTACCAATCGCAGTGTTTGGGCTACCTCTACATGTCTATCAAGCTAAGAAAATCCAACATCCAAAACAAAAATGATAGCGAGGTTAATATTGTAGCACCAGGAAAACAGGCCGTCTCTAAAGCCTAGTTAAGCAGATTCAGTAGGCAATTATTCTATGTTACGAATGAAAAAGGATCTGATATGAATATCAGATCCTTTTTCACTGCTTCTTTTATAAATTTAATTCCTTGATACATAGGTTCATACGTGCTTACATTATCATACACAGTTTTCGCAATACTAGGAGGAAGATTAACACATCCTCCAGATCCACCTTTTCCGCTGGCTTTTTAATAGAATCAAAGTGTATTTTTATTTGTCGGACTTAATTTTTTCGCAATACTCTTCTAAAGTTAACCCTTTTTCTTTTAGATAAACAGCAACTTCTTTTCCTACGTAACGATAGTGCCATGGCTCATACTTAATGCCAGTAATATTCTCTTTATCTTTTGGATAGCGGAGAATAAACCCATACTCTGCAGCATTCTTATCTAACCATTTGAATGCATCGGTAGTTTCAAATTTTGCATTTAAATCTTCTACAGTATTCTGCCATTCAACTGAAATAATGTCTAATGCTAATCCAGTATGATGTTCACTTGCGCCAGGATACTGAAGATATTCCAATGCCTTAGCACTAGCCTCTTTATCCGACAAACCTTGAGATTTATAGCTTTTAACTGAAGCATCATAATAAGTTTGTTGTAATTTTATAGCTCGATAACCTGATCTTAAATAAAGATTAATTCCCTCTTTTTTTGCAGCTGTTACCATATCCTGATAGGAAGTTGCAATTCTGCTATCGATTTTCATATTTGGCTTAGCATTTTGGGTGATACTTGTTAATTCAATCCCTAGTTCCTTTGGTAACATATGCTCTCTATTTACAAGGATAATTCTCCAATCATTAAGATCAGAGATAGGTAAAACATCTTTTTTATTCGCATTTATCTCATTTTTATTTTTATCGTTATTATTAGTAGTTTCCTGAGATGTTTGCTTTCCACTACAAGCAGCAAGGCTCCATCCCAATGTCAATACCAATGCTAAAATTATAAATTTTTTAATTGTATCTCATTCCTTTTTTGTTTATTAGTCTTTATACCAATTTCCCAACACATCTCTAGGAATATCCTTGAAATCCTCTAAAGAAACGGGTCCGACAAATTTTTTAATCCCATGATTTTTAGAATTTTCATCCGAATAATCTTTTAAAAATTGAATTTTAAACTGTTTCTTACCATCAGCATAGTCGGTTACTGTCGGTACGAGTGCCGCTTGTCGTATACCAAAAGTTTTATCTTCATACTTAACAAATTGTATATAAGATAATCCTCCAACCAATGTTTCTAATTTTTCTTGAGCAGAAATAAGATTTCCAAGAGAATAATAGATTAGCGTTTGATGTCCATCTTTATTTTGTTTCCACTCAATTGGTTGAATTACATGTGGATGATTTCCAATTACTACATCTACACCTAAATCTGTTAAATATTGAGCAACTTCTTTTTGTTGTTTTGAAGGTGTAGAGGTATATTCTACTCCCCAATGCACCATAACAATCACCATATCAGAACTACTCTTTGCCTTTTCCACATCATTTTGTATCGCTTTTTTATCAATTAAATTTAATGCCCAAGACTTATCAGATGGAATTTTAATTCCATTCGTACCATATGTATAATTAAGTAATGCAAAACGAATCCCATTTTTTGTAATCGTTTTTATTTCATTGCGCTCGTTTTGACTCTCATTAATGCCTACCGGGATAACATTTGGATATTTCTTCCAGTATTCTCTTGTATTCGCAACACCTTTAATACCCATATCCATAGCGTGATTTGTCGCTTGAGTCACTATATTGAATCCAGTATCCACTAAAGATTGACCCACTTCTTCAGGTGTATTGAAAGTAGGATATCCCTGTACTTTTAAATTATTTCCTGCAATCGGGGTCTCCTGGTTCACTATAGCAAGATCACTTGATTTAACAGCTTTTTTGATATTTTCATAAATATAGTTATAATCATATGAACCGTCTTTTTGTTTGCCATCTTTAATTACTGCGTCATGGTATAAATTATCACCCGTTGCTAATAAATTCACAACCGATTTTACTTTTTTATCTTCCGTAAAATTAGGAGACTGTTGGATAGGACTTTTATCTACCCAATTTGGTGCTTTTAATGATGTATCTATATTGGATTGAGCCGGTGGTAATGAAGCTTTAGATGTCTTAACATCTGTATTACCACAAGCGGTTAAAAGCACTAAAAAAATAAGACATAATAAAAAAAACTTTTTACTTCTTTGTAAAGTATCTAACATGTGATCCTCTTTTCTGTTTTATTACTTATAACCAGTTCTAACAAATCATTCTTTAAAACAACGTATTTTGGTTTTACCCTTAATTATGGAAGGACACTTTGTTACATCAGCTTCGGAATATACGGATAATCATTTTCCATTTTCTAGCAATCTATCAATTCCATCAGAATTGATAGATTGCTAGAAAAACATGATCCATCAGGATGTCGACTAGATTCTAATCAATCCTCCAGATATTGAGTTTCATATACCTGTTCCAATTGCAGTAACTGATTTAATCTAAACAAGATAGGAGAATAGTTCATATAGCCTCTTCTCTTGCTTTACGTTCGTGAGTGGCTCCAAAAAGAGGGGGTCGTTGCTGTACCCCCTTTGAATATTATGGAATCTTTGTAACTAATTTCTTTACGTTAAGCGACAAATATTATACCGATAAAAACAAGTAAGACCCAAGAACTTATTTTACCAATATACAAAAAAAGTAGCAATCTTTTCTCCGCCCAATATAAAGAAACCATCCAACTCAAACGAATTGGATGGTTGTATACGATAAAGAGGATTTATTATTTGTATTACTTCAATTTCCCCTCAAAAACAATCTTTCTACCACATGGTTCAACTTCTGTTTTCCCGTCTTTCTTCACTTCATGAAAGATTGGCTCTTCCATGCGACGAGATGGTGCGTATCCTTCTTGTTCCATGCGTGCTAAGCAATCTGTAATTGTTTCATTTTCTAGTACTTCAAATTTTTTCTTATTAGGTTGTTTTGTCATGCCCTAACCTACTTTCTATTTTTCTTGATGCGAATTGATTTTTCATGTAAATAATATAAAACATTGCGAGAATACCCATTATAATCATAACTGCAATAAAAAAGCTTGTATACTGTATTTTTTCTATAAATACGCCTCCTAATACAGGACCCATAATACTTCCTAAACTAAAGGCGATTCCAGATAATATATTTCCTGCTGGTAGTAAGTGTCTCGGTAATAAGTCAGTCATAAATCCAAGACCTAATGAGAAGCACGATCCAATTACCATACCAGCTAGAAGCATACAGGCAAAGACGATCCAATAATATTGATCAAATACTGCTGCAAGCAGGAAAATGCCTGTACTTACACTGAACGTCCACGTTAAAATACGGTCTCTCCCGTATTTATCACTTAATATACCGAGTGGAATTTGTGTAATAATACCCCCAACTGCAAACGCTGGTAATAAGAAGGATACATCTGAAACAGACCATCCTTTACGAAGCGCGTATACTGGTAAGTTGCTATTTAACATTGCTTCAAGTACGCCGTATGCAAGTGGTCCTAGTAATGCAATCCAACCTAATCCAACAACTTGTTTATAACGAGAAAATGATGATTCACTCTTCATTTCTTTTTCATCTTGTGCCGGGAATGCATTTTTCGTTGGTAGTAATAAAAGCCATCCTATTAAGCAGAGTATAGTAGATATGATAAATGGTGTTGCAAGACCATACTGAACAGTGCTTGCTAAATACGGACCAACGGCGAAACCAATTCCGAAGAATACACCGTATATCGACACTTGTCTACCTATTTTACTCGGGTCCGATGTTGTCGTAATCCATGTTTGCGTTCCAACATGAAGCATATGATCTCCAACACCAACTAGGAACCTAAGAATAAACCATACCCAAAATGAAAATGTTTGTGTAAAAAAGAATAATGAAATAATAACTAGAAACCCACCAATTACGATAATTGGCTTCATTCCAAACTTTTGCATCGGTTTTTCAAGAAACGGTGAAATAAATAATATCCCAATGTATAATGCCGTCGCATGAATACCGTTAATACTTGAACTAACCCCTTCTTGTTCAAAAATCATTGCAATGGCAGGTAAGAGCATCCCTTGTGACAAACCTGAGATTGCAACAATCCCAACCATAATCCAAAAAGTAAAACGCATCGACATCCTTTTCCCTTCCCTCTCCTTTTCACGCTTTCCACTTTTCATTATAAACTGTTTTTTCAAATGCGTGTACGAATATTGACATAAAAAAAAGAAGCTAAAAGAAGTTACTTTTTAGCTTCTTATCCTTCCCAAACTTGTGCTTTCACATGGTAATGAAAATGTTTAAAATATGGATTTTCATAAAATGAAGGACCATATAAGTATTGATGTGAATGAGCTATTGATGGCTGCTGCACTTGTAAAGGAACTACAGCTGATGCAACTTGCATATACATCGGATTAATAATAATTTTTATATATTGATGATTATTATATGGAGAATGATATATTAAAAACGGTTTATGCATTGACTCTCTCCCCTTATACATACAAATGCTATAGTATATGCACGGTTTATATTTCGGGAATTATTTATTGTCTAACCAATCCTCTACATGCTGTATAAATACATCTAAACAATCAATAAACGGTGAATGCCCGCAATCTTCTAACACCTTCAACTCCGCATTTGGCAAATGTTTCGCTAATTCCTCACCAACTACTTGTGGTACGACATAATCGCGGTCACCTTGTATAACGAGAGTTGGAGCTTGGATACGGTGAATGTGTCCATTTCCTCGCACAACACCATTATGTTCATCTGAAATATTAAATGTAACTAATGAATAATTCACATCAACGAAATTGCGCTGTGTTAACATATCATCTAAATACTTTTCATAACGATCCGGTTCAGGTTGATTATGTGTATATATTAATAGATTCCACACTGTACGGTAGTATACTTTATTCATATTTTTTATTGCATCTAGTACTGGTGCAATTTGCACTGGGTCTTGCGCAATTTCTTCTTTCGTTTTTAATAAACTCGATACGATTGGTTGCCCGTTAATATCTTTTTTAAATATCGGGTATCCTTTCATCCCTACCGATTCTACTAATATTAGTTTTTCTACAAAAGTTGGGTGGCTCGCTGTAAACTCCATCGCAACACCGCCGCCCATTGACCATCCCATTAATGAAAATTTCTTCAAATTTAATTTATCTATAAAAAGTTTCACATCTTCTGCAAAGTCTTGTAAAGAATCTATCGCCTTATTATACGTCGATTGTCCAAATCCTCTTAAATCAATTGCGTAAATATGATATTGCTTTTGTAATTTCTCAATAACTAAATCAAAGTGTTGTGACGATGTCATATTCCCATGAATGAGTACGAGCATTTCTTCATTTTGCCTTCCAACTTCTTGATACGCAATCGTTTCTCCGTTCGATAGTGAAACAAACTCCATTGTTGCAGGCTTAATCATCACAAGTTCCCCCATTCTTTTAATAGAAAGAAAATTCTTTACTTATTTAAAGAATACCATGTAGAATGTACGTTCTCAATACAAAATCTATACGAAATTCCCCCATAAAACAACATGTCTATTACTAGACAATTAAAATAAAAAGGTATATAGTTAGCTAGGTAACTAATTTGAAAGGATCAAAATACATGGACGAAAAACAACATTTTTTCCACATTGTCAGTCAAACTTCTCGTAAGTTTACGAAGAAATTTAATGAACGTGTATCTCCAACAGGATTATTTAGTGCGCAATGGGCCGTTATTTTCCGCATTAATCAAACCGGTTCTTGTACGCAAACAGAATTATGTCAGTATTTAAATGTTGAATCACCAACGATGACTCGTACATTAACACGTATGGAAACGATGGGTTGGATTATTCGTACAGAAGGAAAAGACCGCCGTGAGAAGCTCATTTCATTATCGGAAACAGCACTAGAAATGATTCCAGTATGGCAAGAAGAAGTTGATGCTTTCGAAGAAAAGACGCTAGAAAATATTAACGAAGAAGATTTACATCAAGCATTTGAAGTACTACAAAAAATTATAAAAAATTTAGATGATTAAATTGGAGGGATGACGATGCAAAGTGAAAAACTTTGGACGAAGGATTTCCTCGGAACTTGTTTTAGTAGTCTGTTTCTCTTTTTAACATTTTACATGCTTATGACTACTCTGCCCGTCTACGTTATAGACGGCCTAAAAGGAAAACCTGAGGAAATTGGTTTAGTTGCAACTGTTTTTCTTATTTCATCTGTTTTATGTAGACCATTCACAGGAAAATGGCTCGATGATTTAGGAAGAAAGAAAATATTATTTATTTCACTTTCACTATTTTTAGCCGCTACTGTTATGTATTTCGGTACGCAAAGTTTATTTTTATTACTTGCCCTTCGCTTCTTACATGGTATTGGATTCGGAATGGCAACAACAGCTACTGGAACAATTGTAACTGATGTAGCACCAGCTCATAGACGCGGTGAAGCACTTGCTTATTACGGTGTATTTATGAGTCTACCGATGGTAATTGGTCCTTTTTTAGGTTTAACAATTATTTCTCATTTTTCATTTACTGTATTATTTATCGTTTGTTCAGTATTTTCATTACTCGCATTTTTATTAGGATTAATAGTGAATATTCCTCATGAAAAACCAGTAAGTAAACAAACACGAGAAAAAATGAAATGGAAAGACTTAATTGAACCATCTTCTATTCCGATTGCTCTAACAGGATTTGTTTTAGCCTTTTCTTATAGTGGTATTTTATCCTTTATTCCTATTTATGCAAAAGAACTCGGTTTAAGCGAAGTTGCTAGTTATTTCTTTATTTTATACGCACTTGTTGTTGTAATTTCTCGTCCATTCACAGGAAAAATCTTTGATCGTTTCGGTGAAAATGTACTTATTTATCCAGCTATCATTATTTTCACAATTGGAATGTTCATTTTAAGCCAAGCGCAAACTTCATTTTGGTTCCTTGGCGCAGGTATGTTAATTGGTTTAGGATACGGAACATTAATTCCAAGTTTCCAAACGATTGCAATTTCTGCCGCTCCAAACCATCGACGTGGTTCTGCGACAGCTACTTACTACTCGTTCTTTGATAGTGGTATTGGCTTCGGTTCTTTCATTTTAGGTATAGTCGCTGCCAAATCAAGTTATCATAATATGTATTTTATCGCAGCTATTATCGTTGCGTTCACTTTACTTCTATATTATGGATTACACGGACGAAAACAAAAATTCAAAAAGCAAAGTACAGATGGACAACTATCTGCTTAACGTTCATAAGGAAAGTAAACTTACCCGTTTACTTTCCTTATTTTGTATTTCTTTTAAGACGAGCGTATACTTATAATAGAAACTAAAGGAGGTACATGCATGAATGTAAAGAAATCTCCCCTGCTATTACTGTTACTAGTATTACTATTCGTAGTTACAGGGCTTGGGTTTACTTTTTTAAAAAATAATAAAACGACCCCCACTAAAGATAATGTCACAAAAGAAAACTGGTTAGATGATCCATACTTACGTTGGTCGTATACACATATGAAAGAATTCACTTTAATTAATGAAGTAAAAAACAATCCTGACCAAGTTGCTCACTTCCCTACCGCGTTACAAAACTTAGACGATTTTGCAGTCCAACGTGGATTTGGAAATACGACTCCTCTAAAAATACTTTTAGATGAAAACAAAACAGATGCTTTTGTCGTTGTACAGAATGGTCAACTTGTTTATGAACGATACTTCAATGAATATAACGAGAGTGATCCTCATGGCATGGCATCATTAGCAAAGGTGTTCACTGGTGCCATCATACAATCTCTCGCTGAAGAAAATTTTATTGATGTAGAGAAAACAGCTGACACTTACATAAAAGAATTAAAAAACACACCGTTTGGTAAGGCAACACTTCAGCAATTACTGGACATGCAAGTTTCCGCTGAATACCCTACTCACGGATATATGCAGCTAGGACTAGAAAATCAAGATGCACAACTATATTTAGCTAGTAATATTTTACCCCGAGGAAAAAACTACGAGGGCCCTATGAAAATTTATGATATGTTACTAGAAGCAGAAGAAACTGCACCACCCGGTTCCGCTTTTTCTTACAATAACGGATCAACAGAAACACTCGCTTGGATTATCCGAACCATTACAGGGAAATCGTTAGCTGAAAATGTAAGCGAACGAATTTGGTCTCAAATTGGTATGGAAGAAAACGCGTATTACGTTACAGATGAAACAAAAGTAGAACAAGCAAGCGCTGGCTTAAATGCAACTGCTAGAGATATGGCGAGGTTCGGACAATTACTATTAAATAATGGTCAATATAACGGAAAACAAATCGTCCCTTCTTCTATTACAGAAAGTGTGAAAAATGTACAAGAAGGTGAGCTCGCAATTGGTCGTGGTGCTTCCATTTCTTATCATAATCAATGGTGGATTCCGCACAATGAACAAGGTGCTTTCGAAGTGTTAGGCAGTTATGGACAAACTCTTTACATCGATCCGAAAGCAAATATGGTAATCGTCCACTTCTCTTCTAACGCTGCGCCTAGTAATGAAATTCATTCGGTTTATTCCGATATGTATATTGATATTGCACATCATTTGGAGAAGCTTCCACAGTAGTGGAGGCTTTTTTTATTTACCCAACTCCTACTCCAGTTAGCACTTAGTTAGTAGGATTTGCCGAAAGAATTACTATTTGAACCACTCCTAACCCCCATTTATATTGATAATATTTTAGTAATTTGAAAACACTAGTGCTTAGGAAAGGAGGGATTACGAATGTCTGTGAAAAAGCTATTAACTGGATTAATCATTTCACTTGCGATGATTGTAGGTATGACTACTTTAGGTTCGCTCCGTGTATTTGCCGAATCCGACGCTGTGAGACAGCCTATTGAGGTTGAATTGAATGATGATTACTTTAATCCGAGTACCATCACTGTTCCGGTTGGGAAAACGACAACGTTGCTATTGAAAAACAAAGGAAATAGAGAACATACCTTCACGGTGAAAAAACTCGGAATTGATGCCGAAGTCCCGTCAGGAAAAGAAATAACAATTACCGTAAAACCTGAAACTCCCGGTACATATGAACTAATATGTCGGTTCCACTACTTGAAAGGAATGGATGGGAAAGTAATAGTCAAATAACGAGCGGTACCGGTCCTTACAAGACAGAATTATCAATTACTGAGTATTAATATTCTATAATTGGGTAACAGCTCCAAAACTGATTTTCAATAGAAAAAAGGTTACAAATTCGATTGTAGCCCTTTTTCCAAATGTTTTTGTTTTATGCAATTCCTATAATAATTATAGGAGTGAAGTATGGTTCGAAATAGCGCTGATTGTATGAATCCAATCGTCGCAATGAATCTCGTGCCCCGATCCTTCTAGGGTTAGTAATACAGCATGGAGAATTTCATTAACAAGAGCAAGACCAAAACCATGCTCGTATGGGAGCACTGTATCTTCTGTACCGTGGATAACCAAAGTAGGTATATTAATTTCTTTTAACTTCCCCTCATAAGAATCATCGCCTTTAAGAAGTGAGTGATTAAACATACTGAGTAGGTTATTTGCTCGTTTTATTTCTTTTTCTACCTGCTTATAAGCCCTCTTCTCATCGAACTTATGCTTTGAACCACAGAGTAACACTGATCCTGTAACCAAGTAATTTGCAACAGATTCTTCATCCGACGAATTTAGTTTGGCCCCATTAGCATGGTAAGTGAGTATCTTCTCATCGATCGGAGGCAAATTCCGTTTGTTGTCTTCAGAGCCAAAAATACTTGATGCAATCAAAGTTATACTTAGAAATCTCTGAAGGTTCCTCAAGGCTACAATTTGAGCAATCATTCCACCCATTAGAAAAAGCAGGAAAATAATATTAAATTGGCTTCCATTCGCAGGAGTTTAGGCCTTGCATTTATGACTATTTGGTTGAGCAATCGATATGTTGTGCTGAAACGTCAATATATTTAAAAAAGGATCTCTCTTGATAAAGAGAGATCCTTTTCTTATTTCTTCTTCTTTTCTGTCGGTTGGCTTTGTTTAGCGAAATTAGATGAATCATCGAAATTCGGTTGCTTTTTACCAGCATTATTACTTCTACCTTTTCCCATATGTAATGCACCTCCCCTCACCCTTACTATTCCCAAATAAAAAATCCTCTTACATCCAAGAGGATTTTTTATTTGGCTCTTATTAATAATGCCAAACTGTTCTCATAGCATTTCCAACACTTCCCGTCCTGCCATACCTTTTAACCATGGTGTTGATGGTGGCCATCATGCGTATAATTGTCTTGGAGTTCTCCTTTAAACAATACCTAAGTTCGGTTTCAGTCTTCGATTGCTTGGTAGACTGTGGTCCAGAAGTCTTGGATAAGATGCGATGAGGCCGGAGTGGACATCCCAACCTGGGTGAACAGAATTCCAATAAACTGTTTGTCTGGATCAGCGTAAGCTGTAGTGCCAGTTCCGCCATCCCAGCCGAATTGACCGATAGACGCGTAATCTCCAAGATAGGTACGCACCGCCATCCCAAAGCCCCAGCCACCTTGTATCCCTTGTCCAAACGACAAATGGACGTTGTTTTTGGCCAAATCGTCTCGGTATACTTGTTGTTCAAGAGTAAGACGGTTGGTGGTCATCAACTGGACTGCGGGCCTAGACAGAATCCGTTTGGTTCCGTGCATCCCTTTGTTCAACAGCATCTGCAAATACGCATGATAATCGTCGATGGTTGCGAGCAGCCCACCACCGCCTGCTTGAAATGCTGGAGGTTTGCTGTAACGTCCGCCTGCACCCTCATCCCACACGATGAACTCACCTGTCTGCGGATCGGGATTGAAGGCAGGTGGAAGCCGATCAATCTTGAGCTCAGGCACATAGAAACCAGTGTCCTTCATTCCCAGTGGATTGAATATGCGTTCGCGCAAGAACGACTCGAATGTCTGACCCGTGATCCTGGCAACAAGAATGCCGAGCACTTCAATACTGATATGATACTGCCACCGCTCTCCGGGCTGGTAGCTTAGCGGAAGTGCACCTAGGCGACACATAAACTCATCTGGATCGGGCATATCCTGCCCTGGCGTGTCGAATATCCCACTCTCGAAGAACGCGTTCATGATCGGAGAACCCATCAACGTGAGATCCACTCCGAGCCCGAATGTGGAGGTCAACAGGTCTCGTACAGTGATAGGACGCCGTGCTGGGACGGTCTCTTCCAATGGACCATCGGGTTGTTTCAACACCTGCCGGTCAGCGAGTTCGGGCAGCCATTTGTCTACTGGGTCGTCTAAATGCAGTTTGCACTCGTCGAGCAGAACCATTACTGGTGAAACTGCGATCGGCTTGCTAGTGGACGCCAATCGAAAGATCGTGTCCCGACGCATTGGTGCACCACCATCATGCCTCATTGTTCCAAGCGCTTCGACGTGCGTCTCGCCGTTTCGGCTGACTAAGGCGACGAGCCCAGGAATCTTTCCAGAATCGACATGCTGCGCCAGTACATTGCGCATTTTGCGCAATCCTGTTTCAGAAAAGCCTTTATTGTTTTGTCCCATTTTGTTCTCCTTTAGTTTAGATTGAGATTTCTAATACATATCGACAATCAATTATTAGTTCTTCAAATAGAAAAATTCCCCTTTTTAATAATTTCGACAAAATGCATTTATGTATATGGAGGCATCATACATCACTATCAACCTAAGATAAACTTATATCCATACTTCATAAAGAACGTTATTCTTTTTGTAGACATATACAGAAAGGATGGCGATGTATTGCTATCCCATTGTAGATTAAGTAGGAAGAGGCACTTTGAGGATAGTGCCTTTTCTTTATAAAAAATCCAAATGCTGATACATAATGAATTAATAAAGATAGGCTAATTTAAATTTATAGAGATTTAATAATAAGGATAGTAGACTTATAAAATCTTAGTTAAGAGCGTCTCATAAGACTTAATCTCAAAAAAGGGGGTGATGTTTTGCGGAAAATCGGTTATATACATGTCAGTTCGACTAGCCAGAACCCTTCGAGGCAATTTCAGCAACTGAACGAAATTGGAATGGATATTATTTTTGAAGAAAAAGTTTCTGGAGCAACAAAGGATCGCGAGCAACTTCAAAAAATGTTAGAGGATTTACAGAAATGTGACATTATTTATGTTACAAACTTAACTCGGATCACTCGTAACACACAGGATTTAATTAAATTAATTGAGTTTATACGAGGTAAAAAAGCGAGCTTAAAATCACTAAAGGATACATAGCTAGATTTAGCAGATGTTTCTGGACCAAGTGTAATCCCTAGTTCACGAGCAAATTCACATTTCATCTGCTCGATTGCACTTGCAACAGCGGAAATATGAATTTCATTATTATTATTTTCGTGTCTTTGAATATTCATAATTACACCGCCATTTTATTCGTATATAACATGTGCGTGATTATGATATTTATACATAACACGATTCATTTCTGTCTCATATTCTGTCTAGTAAATTGCTTTTCTTTTTTATACTCGATTAGATGAATTTAGAACGCATCCGAATCTTTGATTCCTAAAACATTCATTTCTTCTTTAAATAAACGCCATGGCTCTACTATTATTGCTTTTTCACGACCATCCCTTAAGGTGAAAACTCTTAAATATCCCATCATACACTCTCCTAAATATTTAAATTCACATCTCATTTTTATTGCTATTGCTATACATATTTATAACCTTCAAATACAAAAACAATAAGTTTTCTACTGAATAAAGACCTAAATACAGATACTCCCTATTTACTTTAGGATACTTTTTTAATTTCATTCACTCATTAGAACAAAAAAATTGATGGCTTCTCCACCAAAAGAATTATGCTTCTGTTTTTAAAGTAACTCCAAAGAAAGTAATATTGCGCTAAATACCACTTATATGTACGGTATATACAGATTTGAAATTCTGAATGATTTGTTACCTTATTTATAGGATCTAAGTGGAATTATAAAGTGGGCAATAGGGCCTTGTTCTGCGGTTCATCTTCAAATTCCAACTCCAATTTATAAAAGTAAGGGGATAATTATGAAAAAACAAGCAATCACTGTCATTTCAACCGCGTTAACATGTTTTTTACTTTCTAATGTAGGACATGCTCAGGAAAAACCTAAGCAATATTACACCGTTTTATTAAAAGACCCATCAAAATTTGAGCAAGGCATCACTGAGATAAAAAAGGAGAATGGAGAAATTACTTATACTGTCCCGGAGATAGGACTCATTCAATTCAAAGGAGATACACAAATTTCTAAAAATCAATCTCCCTTATTTGAATCAGTTAATCCTTCTTTGCAAGTCGAAAAACCAGAGGTTCCTCATTCCATAAAAATGCCTAATTTATCAACTCTTTCAACAAAAACATTAGATACAAACCTACCTCCCTTATGGGATATGCAATGGGACATGAAGGAAATTACTCATAATGGAGAAAGTTATAAAAAAGAAACTGGCTCTCATAATGTGGTTGTTGGAATTATTGATTCAGGAGTCGATGTGGATCATCCTGACTTAGTAAAAAACCTTATTCCTGGATCTAAAAACTTCGTTCCAAAGGGAGGATTGAGAGGTACTGAACCTGAAGAGACAGGTGATATTAATAATATAAATGATATCAATGGCCATGGAACTCTCGTTTCAGGATCTATTGCTGCAAATGGGGAATTAAAAGGCGTTGCTCCTGATACGGGAATCAGAGCATATCGTGTATTTGGAAATAAATCAGCTGATGCAGCCTGGGTCATTAATGCCATCATCGAAGCAGCTAAGGATGATGTAGATGTTATCAACCTTAGTCTTGGTTCCTATTATGTAAATGGAAAAGTCTATGAAAATGGAAAACTTGTAGACAATGGATGGGCAGAAGTAGAAGGTTACAAACGTGCTATAGAATATGCCAATCAGCATGGTAGTGTAGTAGTAGCTTCTGCAGGAAATGATTCTGTAAACGTGGCTAATAAACAAGAGCTAAATAACTTTCTTAAACAAAAATATGAAAAAGAGGGGAAAATATTTACTGGTGTAGGAATAGAAGCACCTGGGGAATTACCAGGTGTAGTAACAGTGTCATCAACTGGTCCAACCGGACAACGTTCTGTATTCTCTAATTACGGAGAAGGGGTCATTGACATATCTGCTCCAGGAGGAGATTATCGTTTATGGCAACAATATGGCGAAGAGGTATGGTGGAATACTGGTCTTTTCCGACAAGAGGAAGTACTGACAACTTTTAATACTGGAAGATACTTATTTGCCGCTGGTACATCAATGGCAGTTCCGAAAGTATCCGCTACACTAGCTCTAATTATCAATCACTATAATTTTAAAAATCAACCGAAAAGATCAATTTCACACCTTTACAAAAACGGAATAAAGAAAGATATAGCACCTGATAAAGCCTCTTGGGGGAACGGACAGCTGGACGTATATAATGCTATTAAATAATGAAAAGGAACTATGACAATTCATAGTTCCTTTTTTCGTTACTAAAAAGAGAATGTATCGTGAATGAAATGCATGCCCCTTGAATCTCATTATTTTCAGCATGAATTTCTCCACCGTGTTTTTTAACCAATTTTTCCACGATATACAAACCAAGTCCATGATGTAGTTGATTTGACCTTGAAAGGTCACCCTGGTAGAATTTGCTAAATAAAAACGGAATATCTTTTGTATTAAATCCAACCCCAGAATCCGAGATAGAAAAAGACATAACGTCTTTTTCTATCTCCACTTGCACATCAATTCTTCCTTTTTTTGGAGTAAAACGAATGCTATTAGAAATAATATTCGTAAGAATTTGATGCAAACGATTCGGATCAAGTGCAAACTTAAGATTTTTTTCTTCTGATTTAATAAGTAAAGTATAGGTTAATTGTATATCTTCATTTTCTGCCAATTCCTTAAACTCTTCAAGCATTTCTGGAATCATTTCAGCTGGAGCTATATTGCAAATCATAAGAGTGAAATCAGGGTTGTCCACTTCAGAGACTCTCCTCATTTCTTCTGTTAAATGCAATACTCTTTCTGTATTATTCTTAATTGTTTGCAAGTAGTGATGAATCCGTTTTTGATTATTCGGCATGGGTTCCATTAATACTTCTACATGAGACAAAATAATAGTTAACGGTGTTCGCAAATCATGTGCAATGGAAGCAACTATATCCCGACGTTCCTGTTCTAATTTCCATTGAACATACAATGAATTTTTTAATTCTTCCTTCATACTATTGAAAGAATCAATTAATATACCTATTTCATTTTCACTTTCATATTTTATTTCAAAGTCTAAATCCTTGTTTTTAATTTTTTGTGAGGCCATTACTACCTCTTTGATAGGTTTATTCAACTGTTTTCCTAAACGCTTAGCTAATAAATAAGAATAAAGCGTTAAAAATATAAAAGGAACAAGAAAAGCAATAATAAATACATATTCTATGTAATAATCAATAGATGCAGCTAATATGTATCGTGCAGCAAGCACACCAACTAGTTTACCATGACTTATAATTGGAATGTATTTTGTAATTAGTTTACCATTTTGAGTAGATGTATTTATTTTATGATACACTTCTTTATCATTTTTCAATAATTCATCGCTTAATGTACCATATAATCTATTTCCATTCGTATTCATAACTTGATAAGTAATTCCTTGCATTGGAATCACTTTCTCTAGTTTTTTTTGATAGGATAAATCTACTATTTTATCCCCATTCATTTCTACAAATTTTTCAATGCTAGGCACTTGTTTTTCATAATGGTTGGCAGGTAAAACAGATTTTTCATTATAAATAAAAAGAAACGAGTATATTAAAATTAACGTACAAACCGTACTGACAATACTTAAAAATATTACAGCTGCAAATGTTAGAATAAATTGGTTTTTCAACGATAATTTTTTTAACATTAACATTTCTCCAACTTATAGCCAACTCCCCATACGGTTTTAATATGGTAAGTTGACATACCTAAACTTAACTTAGCTCTTAAGTTATTAATATGTACTATTATTGTATTGAGATCCCCAACTGCATCCAGCCCCCAAATTTTTTCATAAATTTGTTCCTTAGAAAAGATTTGTCCTAGATTTACCGTTAAAAGCTCTAATATTTTAAACTCTTTACTCGTTACATCTATTTTTACTCCATCAATGAAAACATCATGCTGTGAATAGTTAATGGTCAAGTTTCCTAAGAAACGTTGATTTTGCAAGTTTACACGTTCTCTTTTCTCACGCCTCAAGTGGGCCTCAACACGTGCAATTAGCTCCCTAACTTGGAATGGTTTTGTAATATAGTCATCTCCACCTAAAGTAAAGCCTTTTACTTTATCTATTTCTGAATGTTTAGCACTCAAAAATAGAATCGGGCATTTTATTTGTTCACGAACGACCTTACAAAATTCAAAACCGTCCATTTTAGGCATCATAATATCTAAAATGACTAAATCAACTTGTGTTTTTAAATGATCTAGCGCTTGTTCTCCATTGTAGGCCTTGAGAACTTTATAATCACGATCAGAGAATATATCAGAGAGTACATCTACTATTTCTGACTCATCATCTACAACAAGAATCGTTCCATTCATAAAAAAACACTCCTTTCTAGTTTAGATTAAAAATCTTATTATTTCGTAAAATATATTTTCTTGTTAATTAATATTCTTTTCATGAACAACTTTTTTATAGTAATAGTGGTTTGAAATGAAGAAAAATATCAATTGGAAGACTAAGAAAATAAAAAATATTAATATTATTGAGTAAATTTTAATTCCTCCCAATATATTTTGCAAGGCATAGATTGCTATAAACAGATTTATCCCCCCCAGAATAATTGGTACAAAGAAAATTATAGCAATTTGAACCCTTAATGTTTTTTTTATTTCATTGAAATTCAAACCAATTTTTCTTAAAGAGTGAAATATTTTTCTATCATTAGATATATCTTCATATAACTTAAACCAAAGAAGACTGGATAAAGCAATTAACAAGATAAAACCGATAAATAATGCTATTATCCATAAAACTGAAGTTAATTGAACTGTATTTTCATAATGTAGAAGACGAACACTGGACTGTTCCTTTATCTCTAAAGGGAGTGTCTCAAATAATTTTTTTAGTGCACTATAACCTTTATTATTTTCCTTGAAATCTAATGTGTAAAATGAAACATGTTGAGTAGGTAATGATCCCTTCTCTAATTCATTAAAAGTATCTGCTGGTACAAAAGCTACATTATCTATCCAAGATACCGAGTTAATCGCCTGTTTTTCGACCATATTTTTTACTATCAATTTTGTATTACCGTTATTTGTTTGGATATGCAACTTATCGATATTCTCATTTTTTTTACTAAATAACAGGTTATCTTTTTTTGTTTCTGTCCAGTCCTTTATAAAGAATGAATCTGTTTGTAGTATAAAGGTTTTACCTTCTCCCTTTGATGAATTCAGTAATATACCTTCCCATTTTTTCTTATGAAATCCCTCAACCTCTCCTTTGAAGTTTTTCTCTAAAGCAGATTCTAGTGTATTCTCTTGTTTTTTATCAACAATAAATATAGCTGGCTGTGGGTGGCTATTTCGCATTCTTTGATCATTCAACTCTGAATATAAATATATGGAGCTGATTAATATCATTATCATTGATAAGAGTATTGAAACAAGGAAGATAATTTTAGCATTATAATAAAGCTTTTTCCTTAGACTTATAAATATTAGCATTCGAATGCCATTTAAATGCTTTTTTTCTTTATTGATTAAATAGGATACAGTCCCTACTAATCCGTGCGAACAAAAAAGGTACGTTCCTAATAATAAAAGAGTAGCTACAGGTAGAAAAGAGAATAATAGTACGGGTAAAGATGCATTAAGGATAAAAACATAAGAAATAACCAAAATTAACAGGGAAATAATGAATTTCTTCTTTGAAAACCTAGGTAAATCCTTTGGTTTTCTTGTCTCTTGAAATAATTCCAAAACAGAAATGCGTCCGATTTTATAATAACTACGCAATGAAACAAAAAAGAACAGAACTCCAAACAAAATAACTGTAAAAAAGGTAGCAATTGGAGAGAAGAAATAGGAAAATGACTCGCTTAAGAAGAGCGATTTCCCGATGAAATCAAAAAAGCTTTTGGATAGTACTATACCAATCATAATCCCAATTAAGATAGAAATTGCTCCAATTATCGAATTTTCTAAAACTATGATAATAAATAATTGTTTTTTTGAAGCTCCGAATGTTTTCCAAATACCAATTTCCTTTTTCCGTTCAGTAAGAAAATGGTCATAAGAATATGAAATGAAAAAGCATGAAAATAGCAAGATGATGAATTCACACGCAATTAACAGTTGCTCTATTCCAGAAACTTTTGGATATGCAAGAAATGCTGCGTACATATAAAAAATTGTAACTGATAGAATACAACTTACAAGATACACTATATACAGTGAAAGATTGCGAGTTATATTTTTAAGTGCGAGTGAAAATATTGACATCATTCTCCCCCACTTCTTTAGATATATAGAGTAGTATACGTTGATTGAAACTGAATTGCTTTTCTTCATGGGAACGTTGCATCTCATGAACAATCTTGCCATCTTTCAAAAATATGACCCTGTTGCAAAAACTAGCAGCTACAGAGTCGTGAGTTACCATTAAGATTGTTGATTTATGTGTTTCATTCAATGTTTTTAGTATATTCAATACATCATAAGCAGATTTTGAATCTAGATTTCCCGTCGGTTCATCAGCAAATAACAGATAAGGATCGTTAATTAACGAACGAATAATAGCAGCTCTTTGCTGTTGTCCCCCAGAGATCTCATAGGGATACTTTGGCAAAAGCGGTTCAATATTTAGTTCATTCACTAATGTTTCGAGTTTATCCCTAACACCCTTTTTGCTCCCCATTCTTAAAGCTGCGGGTAGAAGAATATTTTCTTCAATTGTTAAGTGATCTAACAAATTGTAATTTTGGAAAATAAAACCAATATTTTCACGACGATAATTGCTTAATTGATCACTATTCATATTAGTTAAATTCTGTCCCTTAATTGTAATTTCTCCATTTGAAGGAAAATCAAGAGAGGAAAGCACATTTAAAAGTGTAGACTTTCCACTCCCTGAAGGTCCCATAATCCCTACAAAATCTCCTTCATGAACAGTTAAGTTGACATTGTTTAAAACTGGATATTCTTGGAAATTAGTTTTATAAACTTTCTCAATTCCTTTAGCTTCTAACATAATCATGGTAAACCTCCCTTCTATCCTTTTATTAACATGTAAATTCTTTTTTATTCCAAATGCTTATACAAACGCTAACACTAATAATCATGATACCTAGAATCAGGACGTATAAAGTGTTACTTCCTGTGCTGAGAGCATGGAAGATACTTTGAACGGATAATAAAAAGAACGATAACTGACTTATGTACAAGCAGCCGATGTAAATTCCAATCAGAAGGAAAAAGCTAATAACTGCATTTGAAATTATGATACTTATTAAACTAGCAATAGCTAAACCACACATTTGAATAACAAAAAACAATCCATATACTTGTACCGTATAGAATATTGCTTCTATAGAGGTCTTTTGTTGACCGTAGAAAGTAAAAGCATCATCTGCTTTAAAAAACACCAACCCAAGTACTATGCCAATAAAAAGAACAACAAATAAGTAGAGTAATACCATTACAGAAAGAGAAAACCATTTTGACATAAGAAAGGTTAATCGTTGAAAAGGCCTAATTAAAAATAGACGATATGCTCCTGAGTTGTATTCTACATTTAAGCTATTCAAGAAACATACAGGCATGAAAATCAAAGTAATTAAGAAAGAAGATTCCTTTAATAAAAACCATGAAAAATTCCAAGAATTTAGTGGCACTTGTTGCCCATCATTATAAATCCCAACCCCATAGTACTTCAAAAACCAAGCTTGAAGAAAAACAATAACAGTAAAAATCCCCAACATCCATTTACTTTTTTTCTGATTCCATAGTCGTTCCCATTCACTTATAACTAATGCTTTCAATTGAACTCCCTCCTAGTTTTCAAATAAAATAATCTCTTTTCACAAATGATAAGTATGCGAACACTCCAAATAGGAAAATATAAATCGCTTCCACTATAACAATGTAAATGTTTATACTATTACTTGATGAAAGTAGAAATGCTATACCTGTATGCTGAATTTTAACGATTGACATGTACATAAGATGTAGTACAGTATTAGCGCTAATTATCGTTTGGCTAGAGAATTCTAAAATCTGTGGAATTGCAATAGCAAAGAAAATAAAGGCCACCCCTGATCCAAGAGTAATCATCGTACTTCTACTTAACGCCCCTATTAATGTAAATACAGAAACAATACAAATCATAGTAATGAAACATGCAAAGAAATACTTTAAGTTATATAGTATCGCCCCTGCAATAGAAACCTTGGTTTCATCTATAAATGTTATTAATGTATCTACTTTTGGAAAGAATAAATAGCCTGCTATGGAATTAAAAATCCAAAACAAAGTTAAATATAGGAACATGGTAGTTAATATAGTAGCAAGCTTAGCTACAAAAAGTTGTGAGGTAGAAAATGGACGAATCAAAATCATTCTTAATTGTCCATTTTCTACTTCATGCGCTATAACAGTAGAAATCAGTATTATAGCAATAATATTAAACGAAACCACAAGATGCTCAGAAATACTTATTATAGGAAAATTTAAAGCAGTAACGTAATCTGGTCTTCCAGGAGAAGTATGTTGATTCCAGTTTAGATAATATTTAACTGACGCAACTACCATTAAAGGTAAGAAAAACAAGATTATCCAAGTTATTTTTTGCGTCCAAAGCCTTTCAAATTCAGAAATAAAAAGCCCCCTCATGATGTCATCATCTCCACAAACACATCTTCCAACCTTTTTGTTGGATCTGTAATTAACTCTTCTTTCCTTCCTTGGGTGATAAGCTTTCCATTTCTAATTATGACAAGGCGGTCACACATTTGCTGAATTTCATCTAGTAAATGGCTTGAAATAAAAAAGGTTAAATTTTTCTTTTCACGAAGTTCAAGAATTAATTCCCTTAGCTCTCTCATGCCCATAGGATCCAGACCATTGGCTGGCTCATCCAATAAAATAACATCTGGATCACCTAGAAGAGCTTGTGCAATCCCGAGTCGCTGTCTCATTCCTAATGAATAATTTTTAATTTTCACATCTGCATCTTCAGTTAACCTTACAATAGATAGTATTGCTTCTACTTGTTCCAATTGCTCCTTTCGAGAAAGAGCAGGGTATAATCTCGCTAAATTTTGTAGCATTTTTCTACCCGTCATATATGGGAAGAATATTGGTGATTCGATAATTGCGCCCATATTCATCAAAGCCTGTTGTCTATTTTGATTTACATCTTGACCACTTATTTTTATGACTCCTTTTGTCGGGCGAATTAATCCTGTAAACATACGCATAACAGTTGTTTTTCCTGCCCCATTCGGCCCCAGAAAACCACAAATATCTCCTTTATATATTTTAGTTGAAAAATCATTTACTATTGTCTTGCCACCTACAGTTTTTGTTAAGTAATTTGCTTCTAAAACTATTTCATTATTCATATAAAATCCCTCCTTATGGACTAATATAGAAGACAAATATTAAAAAAAAATAAAGAAAAGAAAAAAAATAAAGAAAAGAATAAAGAAAAGAAAAAAACTCACAATAATGTGAGTTTTAGTACATTTCAACCGTTTCATGTACAGTTACTGACTTTCTTTTCTCAAATTCCTTAAAGAGTATATGCAATACTTCTTGATTATTAGGTAAAACATAGTTCGGTTTCAAAGACATAGTCGCAATTTCAAAAGCTGTTGTTTTCAAAGGCGGAATCACTATATGATCATATTCTTTTAAAAGTTTAACATTATTCTGAACTACTTTTTTCTCCCACATTAATTTGTTCATATTAGGAAAAAAGAGAACTGGTTTATCATGAGCAAGAATGACTGTACTTAATAAATCATCAGCTAAACCATGAGCTACTTTTGAAATAGTATTTCCTGTAGCTGGTAATACCATTAGTAAGTCTGCCCATCTAGCCAATTCCACATGACCTGGTTTACCACTTAGGGTAAGTTCCTCATCGATAAATACCTCATTACAATATAATTTCACGGTTTCTGCAGGGATAAGTTTTATTGCACTTTTTGTCATGATAACCTTTACTTCACTAAAATTCGCTTTCAATATAGCTAAATATTGAAAAATTCCAGCTACTGCAATAGAGCCGCTTACTCCTACTAATATTTTCTTAGAATTAAGCAATTGATTCATTTGGTTCATACTGTAACATCCTCTCAATTCTTGATTAGGAAATTAGAAATACTCCGTCCCACCATGGTTCCTCTATTGCGCTTAGACTTAATAATGTTAAAAGTACACCACTTACACCTTCCAATAGTCCTACCTTGTTTAGCTCGTTTGAAGTCTGCTCATTGGATTGTAAGTCTTTAAAGCCAAATGGTGCTTGAGGATCATATGCATCCATTACATAATCTATTAATTTTGTAATGGATTGCATCGATATTTCCCCGTCTTCATCTTTTGCCATCCTAATAGACATTTGTAATAATCCCGCTCTTCCATGACAAAATGTTGGAGACGATAAATCCCATTCTTCCTCACTTTGTAAAAGTGTATCTTGATAAGAACTTAATGCAACTTTCATGGCCTTCTGATCCTTCAAGGATCTCCCAGCCAGATAGAGAGCTCTTGCTACTCCTGGATTTCCATAGCACCAGCCTTTTCGCTTCGGATACACGTGGTATGATTGGTCATTGACCACTTCTTTAAAACTAAGCCTCGCAGGCCACGAACCTTCATCTTGCCATTTTATTAGCCAATCTATCATTTTACGAATCGCTTGCTTTTGTCCAGGAACTTCAATTCCTTGTTCGATAGCCAACGCCATCAAGGAAAGTGGGCCAGGCATTCCATGAGCATGGCCGCAATTGAAATTCCCATCCGGAAATAGTATCTTATCTGTTTCCAAAAACTGATTGGTGTACGGTACGTACCAACCAGGTAGAACTTCTCCATTCACCTCAATGTCATTAGACATATTAATAAAACAATTGAGAATTTGTTTGAGTGCTTCCAAATTTGATTCAAGTTGAATATTTTGCAGCAAATAACGCCCTACTCCAGTAGCACCTTGGATAGTATCGTACATAAATGGATGAACACCACATTCTTCTTTCCCGTAGTTCAATACAAGATGTAACTGCGAAAGTACAAATTCATTTAACTTTTGCAAAAATATATGATATCTTTCATAGTTACGCGAAGCATATGATGTCGCATACGCAATACCAGAAACACCGCCAAACATAGAAATACTATTCACACCTTGTTTTTCTATTGCCTTTTGTATTTCTACCAAGTGACTATGTGCAATAAGATCCCATCCCTCTTTTGGAAACTGTCGATCTAATTCTGCAAATAACATTATAGTACCTGGATAGCCATGGGATAAAGTAATGGGGTCCCATGGATGAAGTGTTCCTCCATTTGGTATATTATCAGGCTCCATAACAATTTTTTCTACATACATCGGATCCTTTAATTGCTCTGCTATATCACGAACTAACTTTAATGCTTTATTTCTTTTTTCAATACTAATTCCCTGTAACCAAAATGACTTTTTTTCTGTAGTTAATTGCATAGTTTTCTCCTCTCTAATTAAACATTCACTTGAATTTTGGAATAATCTATAAAGTTTTTAGCTTGTAACTCAAATAGTCTTGCGTATATTCCTTTTATCTTTAATAGTTCATTATGAGTACCTAGTTCCACGACTCTACCTTTATCAAGGACCATAATTTTTGTAGCATGCCTTACAGTTGAATACCGATGGGATATAAAGAGCCCCATACAATTCTTTGTAATTTCTTTAAAATCTCTAAAAACCTCTTCTTCTGCTTCTGGATCTAATGCGGCAGTAGGTTCATCTAGAATATATAGGCTCGCATCCCTCATGTATGCTCTTGAAATGGCGATTCTTTGCCATTGCCCTCCAGATAACTGAATTCCGTTCGCAAAAGTTTTCCCAAGTTGTGTATCCATTTGGTTAGGCAAACTATTAATCATCTTTAATGCTCCAGATTTTTTAGCAGCAGCTTGTATAGCCATTACTTGATCGGCTTTTTTATAGTCACCATAGCCAATATTATCTTTAACATCTAGTTCATATCTAACAAAGTCTTGGAAAATAGCACTAATCTTATCCTGCCATTCGTTTGTACTGTATTGATGAATGGGTTTTCCATCTAATAGAATAATCCCTTCAAAGTCCGTATAAAGTTTTGTAATTAACTTTACAATCGTAGATTTACCCGAACCATTAGATCCGACAAGAGCCAATGTTTCACCTGGTTTTATGTGAAAATTCACTTTTTTTAATGTATACTCTTTTTGACCAGGATACTTAAAAGAGACATTTATAAATCGAATACCTTTTTCCTCAAAAGAGATGCTATCTAAATAAGTATTGTCTCCATTATTTGAAACATCCCTTTCTTCAGGAACGTCCAAAAATGAGAATAGTTGAGTCATATAAAGATTGTTTTGGTGCATATTAAAAATCATATACATTAATTCATTAGATGTTTTTTGTGTAGTATTTACAGCTTGAAAATAAGCGATAAGACTTCCAATAGCAATAATCCCTGTTACAGCATCCATAACCACCATAAACTGCACAAACATTACAAAAGCCACGCTGATTAATTGAAAAAATAGGTCAATCCTCATCTTTTTTAAAAGCAGACGTCTATCTTGCAGATAAAATCGATTGAACATATTTGAATAATTTTTTAGAAGTAAATTGCCCAATCCAAATAATTTCACTTCTTTTACTGTGATGTCTGTCGTTAGCAAATAGTAGTAGTAAAATTGTTTTCTTGTTTCTTCGGCACGCTTATGACTAATTAAAAAAATTTCTTTTCCAATTTTCATGATTGACCAGGAAGAGATTAGTGGTAATAGAATTAAAATTAGGGTAAACTGCCAGTTCCAAATCATTAAGATACCGGAAATAGAAATCACAGTTATTCCACTTTTTATAATCCCCATAAGTTCTTCAAAAATAGCAAATGGTTTATATGTGGAATCTTGGCGCGCCCTTTGAAGTTTATTGTAAATTTCTGGGTTCTCGAAACTGGAATAAGGTAATCTTTTTGCTTTTTCTATTAATTTTACATTGATTTTATTAGAAAGAAGATTTCGGTAAAGCTGTTTATATGTTTCCAAAACTGATCCTGTAACACCCGTTAAAATTGTAACTAGTGCAAAGGCTATAAAAAACGGTAAAACATGAGTAAAATAATCATCCTTGTACCCATTCTGGTAGATGTTTTGTACTGTATTAACAAGGTATTGGATTGTCAAAATCAATGCTGCAGGTAATAATCCATTTAAAAAATTTAAGGTAAGCACACAGAAGAAATATCCTCTGTGCGTTTCCCATAAAAGTTTAAATAAACCAGGCCAATAATGAAAAGACTTTAAAATATTTGAAAATGATAGTTTCTCATCTTCAGGTGTGTGATTGAGTATCTGTTTCATTCTGATTCCTCCAATATCGCTGGCTTGATAAGATATGCCGCGTAAAGGCAAGTGCTTTTTTTTCTAGTTCCCGATTAGCTCCCAATAGTCGATTACAATGCATATGAATAATTGCTCCCATAATTGTTTGCTGTTTATTCCAGAGCTTGTCTTCATTTTTATATTGTTTAATACTGGAAACATATTCTTTTAATGATTCTCTCCGAACTAATAGACTTTTATAAATCTCTAGTCCAATTGATGAATTGTAATTACGTAAATTATTCCAATCACCTTCAGGATTTCCAATGTTACTTAATAATTTTCTCATTGGTCTAAATTCATCCATGAATTCATATTTATCTGTATTTCTTTCAATAGTTTCCAATTGTTGTTCATAAGTTAAACCAAAATTCTCCATAATCTCAATTATGTTTAAGGATGCCAGTGCATGTACTGGCAGTTCAGCTTGTTGTCCGATCACATTAAGAAGCATTGTTACTGACCTACTATCGTAATGGAAGAAATTCTCGGCCAATTCTATCAGATACGGACCACCATATCGCTCTACTTCTCGTTCATACGTATCAATCGTCATTTTGTGAATAAATCCAGAGTTCATTAAATTATTTGCCCAATCCCTTAAATGAGTAAGAACAGATGCATTCAACTTCTTGGGATCTCCATAAAATCGCAAACGAATATGAGCATCTGGATCACGATATCGCATGAAGAACCATGATTGAGCCAAACCATTTTGTACAATATTATTAGCAAATGATGTCATATATTTTGAAATAAATTCATTTTCTCTTGCTTGTGGAACATATAGCTTAACATATAGCCATTCACTTCCGGGCAAACGATAAATCATTTTCTCACTAACCATCTCTTTTTTTCCGTCTTCAACAGCTCCTAAACTCTTCCTTTTAGCGACATCGTTCATTTTTTTCAACGGAAATACAACTTCCATTGCATGACTACCCAGCGGGCTGCTAAGGCAATTTTTATTGATGTCATGTAATGATTCCCTCAACTGTAATCTACCCTGCTTAAAAAGTTCATTCTTTAATTCTCGAAGATGAAGAATATTTTCAAGATCAATTAAAATTCTATTGTCACTATACGTCATAAATACATAGCGTGGAACAGCCCATTTCACTCTCCATTTTTCAAATAGGATTAAAAATTCATCATCACTTTTAGGTTTATTTTTCATACCAATAGTTTCTCTATTTAACTTCCAAATTGCAGGAGACAGAATGATATTTTTGTAACGAATCCTTGGATAATAAGGTGAAGATGTCATATTACCCCAATTGAATGTTCTCCAGTGGTCTAAATCATTTAGGGAAACTTCTCTCATAAAGCGATAAATATTAGGGCCACTTTGGTAATTTAGTACATTACCAGCTACCACCTTAATTCTTTTCCCTAATTTTTTAGATTTCAGATAAAAGTTTTCTAATGATGCTCCAACGACAATATCATCAATTGGAATTTGCAAAGTATCTTCATCTCCATTTGTTCCAAGGGTTACAGTTACTTCTCTTGTAGTTTTTCCAATTGCCACATTCGCTGAACGGCCAGTTGCCGGAAGAAAACTTCCCTCTACCATAACGACATCATTATTAAATTGATGGTCAATCTCCACTTCTTGTTGCTGAATTTCACGTCTAACATTTGGATCTAAGATATCTAAAAATCGACCAAATGTGCTTCCTGCTGCATGAGACCCTGGATTTGGGCTTAGGCATAAATTATACTTTCCATTGTCTAATTCCTTTTGCGAAGTAGCATACAATTCTCCATATACTTCAAATGAATCTGGAGCGTATCGAGTATCTTTTTCTATTCCAATTCTGCTAATTATTTCATCAGTAATTTCAATTTCTTTTTGCTGATTATGAATAGCTTCAATAAGCATATATGATAATTGGACATTACGTTCTTCATCTAAAGGCGGCGTAAAATTTTCTCCATCCCTATTTCCTTTTGGATTTTTATATGTCGCGGGTGCTCCAAGCCCTAATTCCTCACTTAAAAGTTCTACCAATGGAACCTCCCTAGTTGTTCCGTATTTTTCTAAAAATTCAATATGATATTTTTGGAGATGAGGAAATCCAACTCCGCTATCGGCTATGCTCCATAACACTTGAGCTGCTTTACTAACATCATTTGCTACGTTTTTTCCTATAGCTAAATCATGCATATTTAAAGCGAAATCTACTTGAAGAGGCGTTGAAACTTCATAAATCCCCTTCATTAATAGGATAAGATCGTTGTATATAGAAAGCCCCTTTCCAAGCTGTAATTGATCATAAACAAGTATTAAATCTTTTACCTTCAATAAATCTTCCCATATTTGATTTTCACCAACTCTTACTTTTAACTTGTCAATCACATAATCAAATGGGGAGTCATATGTAAGTGGCGGTCTTAGCTCAGTTATAAGGTATTCTTGCTCTACCAACTGGAGAATAAAGTTTTCCATTACCTTTATATCTGTGCCTGGATAGTCATTATTCAACTTTTGGAGAAGCTCTTTCACTGTAATATGTGTTTCAGCTAAATCTAAAACTTTCTTAACAACTTCACTATATGTAATTGAAATATTTTCTTTTTTCTCCATATCTTTCTTACGAAGTTGTCCACATTCAGTTGAAAAAGGTAAATATAGGCGGTTTCCGACACGATAAGTAGCATGATTTTTACTAACCATTAAAAATTGGAGAATACAAGGATTTTTTTCAAGTGATGAAACCACTCCCAATAACCATTCCATATCAGGCCGAGTTCTTTTCTTAAATTGTTCAAAATGGCTCATTTCAAGTAAAGATTTTTCTTTAAACTCTCCGGATGCTACCCCGGAAAAAGCTCCAAAAGGTGTTGGGCGTGTTGTCATTCTTAACATATATCGTAATACAGAAGATATTACTTGTTGTGTTTTCCTATTACTTAAATCACCATGTATATATTTAAGAGATTCAAGCAATGAAGGACTTGCAATGGCAATGGCTTCCTTAATGTAATCCATTTCTGCATATTCCCTTAATTTTTCAATCAATAATTCTTGATCCTTAATTTGATATAGTGCGTTAAATGGTAAAAACGGGGATCTAATCATAAAAAATGGTAGAGGTTCAAATATATTATTACATGCGGTTTTATTTGATGTATGAATAGTCTTCCTTTTTTCTGTAATCATTTGGAATCTTCCCTTCTGTTCTAATCAAATATTATAATAGGAGAAAAAGAGGGACACATCTGTGTTCCCTCTTTTTGGGCATTCAATTAGCAACAGAAGCTATTGAATGAACCTGTGTTTCCACAGCCAGGCGTACAAGCTGAAATACTTGTAATTTGTGGATCTACATCACCTGAAGCTGTTGTTACTTGAACATCTAAATCAAAAAGGTTTTTTTCGTTAATCATTTTCTTTTCCCCCTAAAATTTTTATTAAGACGTTATGTCTTATGTGTCTAATTTATCAGATAAATATCCTAGTAGAATCCGTATATTCCGCAAGTTTATATTGTAAATTCACGCATAATAAAAAAAATATATGTAAATTAAGTATTAAAAATTTAAGGACTATATTGAAAATATCCCGTTTTTATTGTATTTTTTTATATAGAACTAAAATACAGAATATTTGGAAAGAGGGTTTTTTTATGAATAAAGCAATATGGGAATTTTTAATGGAGATGAAAAAAAACAAACTTACCTTTGAAACTTATGAATTATGTCCTTCATTGGAGACACTATCAGTTGAAGAGCGAATTGTATTAGATGAGTATGCAAAGGATTTCCGGGTGAAAATTGATGGTGGAAATCAGTGGGTTTAAAGATTGTTTAATCAATCATATTGATTACCATATCTCCTACCGTAATCAAAGTGATGAATCTGAAATACTTCTACTTATTCAGAAATGTCTTTCTCATAAAGGAAAGATTTTAAATCCTGAATCTTCTGGCTTCTCATGGGGAGAGCTATATCTAGCTCTTTCTTTTTTGACCAAACGACAACCAATAACAAAAAGAGAATTAGATAAGGCAATGGGGGTTGAATTTATCTTTTTATCAGCGGATATAATAGATGATTTGTGTGATGGAGACGTATTAGATCCATTATATTTTAAAAACGAATATCCTCGTTTTTTGTTAGTTTCTCAATATTTACTTATGCAAGGACTGATATACTTAACTTATAAGACAAAAGATACTGCAACACGAGATCTTCTCCAACAATTGATACATTCGTGTTGTGGAGAATGGAAAGATATCCAATTTTGTTTTTCAATAGATAAAAAAATAATTTTAAGTGAAGAAGAATATATGAAACTTATTGAAAAGAAATCTGGTCTACTCACAGAAATTATCTTTCGAACTATTAATCCTGAAAATAGATTTTTAAAAGAAATCACATCTTATATAGGGATAGCTGGTCAGCTAAGAAATGATGCTAATGATGCCATGACAGATAATAAAAATGACCTTCAGGACTTAAAGGCTTATCTTCCTTTTTTAAAAGCTTATGAATATAGTTGCAAAACACAGGATAATTTTTTTGAAAATTTAACGGATAAACAAATATCTTCTTCACCTGAAGTTCGGGCATTAGTCCGGGATTACATAGAACAATCTGGAGCACTACACTATTGTCGTATCCTATCTCAACTATATTATAGAAAAGCATTTGCACTCTTAGAAATGCATTTTGTTCTTTCTAAAGACGAAATGACTTATTTTCAAATGATGGTTATGGGCAGAGGTCACTCCTATGCGTAATATTTGGTTCTGTATACCTTTAAGCATTTTATATTTATTAATACTTTTAATAAATAACTACTATTTTCACTCTAGTAATTTTAAAGAAAGCGTTAACTCTTTATTAATTAGTCATTTTTATATGATCAGCGTTATTAGTCTTATTTTTTTTACTATAGGATTAATTAGCTTTTTAAAAAAAAGACAATCTATTGTAGCAAAAAAATTCTTTTCTCTAACATCAGTCTTTGGGATAGCTATTTTAACATCCTTATTATCTAGCTATGATATAAATATTTTTAAAGCTATAGAGGTGAGTAGTATTTTTATGCTTTCTTATCTCTTAATAAGTTTTTTCTCTAATTTCCCTGTATCTACCAAACCAAAATATGTAAAAATATTCAACCTTGTATCATTTGTAATTTCAACAGGATTGACAATTATTTATATAATTTTTTGTTGTTTTGGATATATGTCTAACAATAATTTTAGCTTTTTATTTAAAGTTTTACTAATTACTAACCTATTTCTGAGTATTAGCATCTGTGTTTTTCTTGTTTCATTACATTTACGAGAAAATAATCTTAAGGTGAAAAGTCAATTATATATTCTGATTTTTGGTATTATTCTTAGTTTTTTACCTATTGTTCTACTTAATCTGATTCCCGGTCTACTTTTTGGGGAATCTAAAATTCCATTTACATATTGTTTACCTAGTATTATTATATTTCCTTTAACTATTTCTTATTTATTAATAAAGCAAGAAGTTATCGAATTTGAGATTAGAATTTCTAAATGGCTAACAAACTTACTCTTTTACTTGCTCAATTTCTTATTTTTTAATTTTTCAGTTGAGCAATTCATAGATTTGTCACAAAAAGAAATATTTATACTATGCAGCTTAAGTGTATTATCTGTTGTACTCTCTGTATATATATATAAACTTATTCTCTCATTATTTAGGTATTTAAACATAAAAAAGGATGCACAATCAGGTTTACATAAGATTGAGCTTTTTCAAACACTCTCGAAGGAAAAACATGCTAAAGAGCTTGCGAAATTAGTCGGACAGCTTATTAACCAGATGTTTAACATTAACGGCGTTTCCGTAATATGGAACTCAAATAGTATTTATCATTCATTATATGAGACAGGTATTTTTCAGGATATGGATAAATTTGAGCTGTTTAACCAATTGAATCAACTTGAACAGAATTACTTACTAAAGGAAGGTACTACTCCAATTCATATTCAGTTTGAAAAATACCACTTAATTTGTTTTCCAATACTCATTTACCAAGGCATGCAGGGAGCTATTATTATTGGTGAAAAAAATGATTATACATTATTTAAACCTCAAGAAATTAATGAACTTGAAGAGGTTGTAATAAACTCGGCAAATTTACTATTAAGTGTTAATACTCTCAATAGTAATAAAAAAGAAATTCGAAAAGCAAAGGTAAAAGCTCAAAACTGGAAACAATTTAATTATCAGATTATTCAATCTCTAGAGAGTGAAAGGAAAAGGCTTTCGATTTTCTTACATGATGAAATTCTTCAAATTCTTATTTTGCAATTAAACGAAATAAGAATGCTTCAGACCAAAAGAAACTTTTCTATAGACATATTAAATTCAATGGATGAGCAACTTGAAGATATTATCTATAGTATTAGAAAAATGTGTCATAATCTTCACCCTATTATCGTAGAAGATTTAGGTTTAGAAGCGAGTTTACACACACTAAAACGCGAGTTCGAATTAAATTATCGCATTCTCATTCATATACAATTTAATTGCAAATTAAAAATTCTCTCGAAAAATATCGAAATACAGATTTATCGTATTATAAAAGAGCTACTGAATAATGCTATAAAGCATTCCAAGGGGAATAATGTTCAAATACATATCATAGAAGAAAGAGGCTGCTATGTTTGTACTGTAGAAGATGACGGCATAGGCTTTTGTGTTCCGAACAGTTTTTCTGAATTTAGTACAAGCAACCACCTTGGTCTAATGACCATCCAGCGTCAAATTTCCGAGTTGAACGGAAATTTGAGGATATCTTCTGAAAAAGAACATGGAACATTAGTCACATTTACCATACCAGTAAATTGGGAGGAAAATAATGAGTATACATACACTACTAGTGGATGACCATTTGTTGGTTATGCTAGGCATCCAAAGACTACTAGAATCTGAGGAAGATATTGAGGTGATTAATACCGTTCACGATCCTTCCATATTAATTAAAACTGTGGAAGATACCCGTCCTGATGTAATTGTTACAGACATCAGGATGAAGCAGTATAATGGTATTGAACTTACAAAAGATTTATTGTCAAAATTTCCGGATGTAAAGGTTGTAATTCTATCAGGATATGATCATGAAGAATATTATAATGCGGCCTTTGAAGCTGGAGCAAGTGCATACATTACGAAAGAAAGATCAGCATTTGACCTAGCTAACGCAATTCGTCAAAGTCACATGGGATATATACTATTTTCTAAGAATCAGATTATAGGAAATAATATTGAAGCACTAACTTCTGCTGAACAAAGAATATTACTCTTAATCTCAAAAGATAAAACAAATTATGAGATTAGTACGGACCTTTCAATCAGTAAAAGAACTGTAGAATATCACATTTCTTCAATTATTAGAAAACTGGGTGTAGATTCAAGAGTTGGAGCAGTCGTAAAAGGGATTAAAAAAGGATTAATTGAAGGTTTTTAAGGATAAGGGGACATTGCAGAACTGTTATGTCTAAAAGTTTATTGATAAATACAGAGAAACAGAATCATAGTATATAACCACCAATACCTGCAAATGAAGAAATAGGACTCATGATTGGGTCCTATTTCTTCATTTGAGATAACTTTAACCAGATAAAAATTACAATCTTTTATTATATTCATAAATTCCCTCCCCATTATATTTTAAATTCATTCTGTATATGTTCCCACCACATTTCTCTCAGGCTGGAAAAGCAAAATCTTGCTCAAAATGAAAACACGCCATCCTTTCCTATGATTCTACAGAAAGAATAGCGTATTTATTCATTTTAGGGGGATTTTATTTTGTTAGCTTGATAGCGATGTGACGCTACCCCATTATGCAAAAGACAAAAATTGGAAGATAATAGATGAAAAATAATAATTCCTTATTCAACTAACGCATGCATGAGTTGAATAACCTAAGGCTGCTTCGGTAGCCATTTTTTCGTACCAACTGGCAGTTTAGTTTTCAATATGTGAAAAGGGATTTCTAAGTGATGAATTGAATATATATTTATTGTTTACTAATTTTTGGGATGTCCCTTTATGGGAGATAAGTTTTACTGTATTGCTGTATATCAAGTTCTTAATGAAGAAAGACTAGGAGCTTCGCACGGTTCTATAATAACTTATAGTGATGCTGTGACAGGATTTCTTGTTAGTGAGATAGGGTATTTTTTAATTTATTTATTATAGTAACGTACCACGAAATTGCAACTCTCGTCCTCAAGAATTATTTCTTTTGGGTGAAAGTTTTTTTATTATATAAGTTTCATTCTGTCATAATTTAAAGTTTTCGAGAGGAGAAATGATATGCATCCTATTTTATTAGATGTTCCGTTACAAATAGAAACAGACAGACTAATTCTTCGATCACCACTTCAAGCTGGTGACGGGAATGTCGTACACCAAGCTATTAAGGATTCAATTAGTGAGTTAAAGCAATGGTTGCTTTTATTCCAGTCAATCCCCACTGTTGAAGAAACGGAAATTATCCTGAGAAATGCCCATATAGATTTTTTAAAAAGAGAAAGCTTTCGCTATCTTATCTATCATAAGGATACTAATGATTTTATTGGAACTGCTAGCCTTCACCGAATTAATTGGAAGATTTCTAAATGTGAAATCGGATACTGGATTAACACGCAATTTAGTGGCAATGGATATATGACAGAGGTAGTAAGTGAGTTAACAAACCTTGGATTTCAGTTACTTAAATTTAGAAGGATTGAAATAAGATGTGAATCTACTAACACGAAAAGTCGTGCGATCCCTGAAAAACTAGGTTTTGAGCTTGAGGGGATATTACGTAATGAAGATCTTTCAGCTGACGGTAAAAAACTAATTGATACCTGCATCTTTGCAAAGGTAAATTAGGTTAAAATTTTAATACTCAATTGAGTCTGTGTACATAGTTTATCCCCTTCTAATCCGTTATTGTGATTTGTTTAGAACTATAGTACATCAATATGTTTAAAATGTAATGTACTGAAATGGGTATTTTCTATTAAAACAAGAAGATTTACTTCTCATAATAATATCAGTATTATATACAAATGTTACAATCATTTTATAAATAAATTGCTTCATGAAATGATAAAATTAGGACCGTACATATTAGACATATCTAAAATGTACGGTCCTTTTGTTTACTAGTGGTTCACTTATCTAACCTAAAGATACGTATGTGGGCCTTTTACAATTTGAATTTCTTTTTAAGCTTCTTATATTTTCTATATGAACGTCTAACAATGTTTAACATGAAATATGGTATTTTAACAGGGAAAGGCAATCTATAAATAAAAGGCAAGTAAAATGTAAAATACGCCTTTTCTAAGTCTCCCCACTTACTATCTTCTTTTGTTTTTAAGAAATCAGATACATCGACTACATATCCCCTTCCGTTTTCCATCATCACATTTTTCCCGTGAACATCACAAGGAGTTAATCCTTGCTCCCTTGCATACTCTATAGCCTCATTGATATCAAGGATTACCTGCTTAGGAATTTTAATCCCCTTATGGATAGCATCATATAAGGTAATTTCTTTTAAACGTTTCAATACTATGAAATTTTCTCCTTTATATATAAGCTTTGAATAAGAAGGATGATTTCCGATTCTTCGGTATACTTCTGACTCTTTTTCAATTCCTTCTCCTTCTCGCGCGTAAACTTTCACTACCCAATCTTTGTATTTTTTGTGCATAAATACTGCGGCATAATTACCTGTCCCTAAACACTTCCAAAGTCTAGGAATATCTTTAACTACTACAGGTTCGAATTCATCCTCGCTTCTTATGCTTACCTCTTTTAATAATTCGTCCTTTATCAATCTCACAAAACTATTTATACTCATCATTTCCACTCCGGTTTTGCTAAAAGGTGTACTACCCCATACCCATCAAGTTAAAAAGTACATCCTTCCCTAATACGAAAAAAATGAGCAAACTTCACTAAGTAACTAACTTTAGAGAAATTAAATTTTCATTTAGGGGGGGTACTTCAAAAACCTTAAAATGGATATTCTACGCAAATATATACTATTGATACAATATGTTAACTTCACATGATTATATTATACAAAAACTCAGCAAATACCGTTACAAAAAGTGTACAAGCTACATTTATTAATAATATACAACTTATACAAGTTGTTCAATGAAGAATATTTCGCAGATAAAATTGACTGTTTTAAACCAGAAACTTTTAAAAATTCACTCCCATATACTCAAGGAGTTAACGAATGGATTGGCTTATTTTTTGCCTAAGGAAATAGATTAGCAGATGGAGAAAGCACTGGGTGCACTTTATGTGTACTGATTGTTCAGAATGGTGAAATAACCGATTCCCAAGCTAATATTGTTGTCACTGATGAAGCAGATCATTTGTTACTTGCTCATGAAATCGGACATGCACTATTTGCTAGAATAGTAAGGAACAATATAGAAAGCACAGCACCTTGTTGTCAAAATGATCCTACAGGTCATAGTAACGAAGAAAATGATCTAATGCTTCCGATAGTACCAGCAATTCCTAATCCTATTCTCACACAAAAAGAGGTAGAAAAAGTTCTGCAAAGCCCTAAAGCTTTTTATGTTCAATAATTAATATAAAAAAGAGGACAAGAAAATTCTTACATCACAATTTTCTCCCCTTTCTCTACTTATCAAGTAACATTAATAAATGAGGTACCGTCACATTCTCATAAAACTAAGGCTTCACACTATTCATTCAGCAAAAAAAGACCGTATTATTACGGTCTTTTTTCTATCACCCTTACACAGAAACTATGACTGTGTAACTTTATTAGAAACAAGTAATTTTTCAATACATATAGGTAACATATCTAATAGCGTTTCAAATGCGTAATTTACGTCCAGACGCTCCGTCCATTGATGTGCATCTTTTCCTACTGGCCCCATATTTAATACTGGAACGTCAAACTCTTCTAATTCCTGAAGTGGAATCGAATAACCTTTATCCCATAATGGCATATTGTCTACAAGGGAACTCATTGAATCCAATGGGTTTTGTAAGCCCACATAGCTCAAATCTGAAATTCCTCCAAAATAATTTTGATTTTCAAATGTAATACTATGATTATAGTAGGCATACTTTTCCATTTCTACAACTACCTCTTTAATGAAAGGATTGTTGCGTGAACTCACAGCTGGATAGTATGGCGGCGCAAAGAAAAGTACAATCATCGGAGCCTTTTCTTTACATAAGATAGATAATTTGTCTACTAAATCAATAGTTACCGCACGATCATCTTTATCTTCTCTATTTTTTATAATATCGGATTGAATTTCATCTATTTTTCCTTGCCCATGTTGTTCAATTGCATATGCAATAAGCTCTTCATACGTTAATACATTTACTTTAAGATTAGGCGGTATGAACGGATTATGCTTAGAAAAATGATACGCTCGCTCCTCATACGATTCTTCAATTTTCTCTGCTACTTTCGTTACCTTTTGACGTAACAACGAAACTACATCTGTCATCGTTTTTTCTAGTAAAAACAAATTAAATAATGTAACAGCACGATGAGGAATTTGTACAGAATAATCCTCCTTTAAATCTCTTTGAAGCAAGTTAGTTGGTGGTGGACTCGCTTCACCATCTACAATATCACAAAGGTCAGTATTCAACTCTAATTCTGCTGTTAATAATGCAGCCATATAACTCCCATTTAATCCTGCAAAAGGTTCGCCTACATGTGTCTCTTTTCCATAGCAAAGGAAACCAGGTAACACCTTACCAATAGAACCAGTATAAATATACTTATTTTGGTCACCAGGATGTCTTGAAAACATAGGCTCTGAATTTAAGACCGTTTTATACTCTAAGTCATGTTCTTTTGCTAAATCTAATAATCTCGGAACTGCAGCTCTCATCCCTACAGAGTTCACTTCTTCATCTGGAACAGCCAATAAAAGAACATTCCCATCAAATCTTCCTTCACAAGCTTGCTCAACCATCGCCATTTGTAAAGCTAGACCACATTTCATATCCATCGTTCCTCTACCAAAGAGCCAATCTCCTTGCTCTATATCTTCACGTACATGATCTGGTAGCTCATCTTTATGAGAATAAAACATTGATGTTAATTTTTTAGGGTTAAATGCATCTTCTTTCCACACTCCATAATCTTGTACATCTACAACATCAAAGTGGCTAACAAGAATTACGGTATTTTTCGTACTATCGCTTTTCTTTACTAGGGCTGTAACAAAATATCGTCCATCCCCCGTCGGATTTTTTTGCAAATGATGTGGATTTTGTTTGAAATACTGTAAGTCAGATAATTGTTCTACAACAAAGTCTGGCAATATAACTTCAGCTTCTGAACCTGTAATACTAGGAATTTCAACAAGATTGCTTAATAATTGCACCAATTGTTCTTTAGATTGCCACTTTGACATATAAATCCCCCTATTTTTCCGCATTATGAAAATCAATTCCAATATATGAATAAAAAATGACGACAGTTATCAAAATTATACTTCTGATGTTCTGCCGATTTTTATTGATATTTCATGAGCAGCTTGTTTTACCTTACTAATAAGAAAAGATAGTCGATCATCATTAATGCGATGACTAATCAATCCGATACTTAATGCTCCTACTACTTTATGATTAAATCCTATAATAGGTGCTGCTACTGAAGCTGTCCCTTCTGTTTTTTCACCATAACTCACAGCATATCCTTCGTTTCTTATCTGCTTTATTTGATCGAAAAGAATTTGCTTTTGTTCTGGTAAAGAAGAAAGTAAATGTTCTACAATGTGTTCCATTTCATTCGTGTTCATATTGGCAAGCATCGTTTTATTTGCGGCGCCAATCGAAAGTGGAATCTGCTCCCCTAAGTTATCGATAACTCGAATTTTTAAAGGGCTATCAATTCTTTCAATGATAATAGAATGTGTTCCATTTGGAATGTTCAAATAAACACTCTCTTCAACTTCAGAGGCCAAACGCTTCATCACTTCTCTTGCAACAGATCTGTAGTCTACCTTCTCCAATTGACGTAATCCTATTTCCATCCACATTGGTCCAATCTTGTACTGTTTTGTCTCTGAAATTTGCGTAACTAATCCATGCTCCATTAGAGAGTTCAGTAACCTATGTACTGTACTAACCGGGAGATGTGTTCTATCAGCTATATCAGAAATAGCCCAATACTCTTTTTCATTTGTAGAATTCAACAACTTAATAATACCTATCGCTCGATCAATGGACTGTACCATAACTCGCCTCAACTTTACTTGTAGTATGTTTAGCCTAATTACCTATCAATTTAACAAAAATTTAAACTGAAATCAATTAATTTATTTAATTTTCTAAAAATAGAGATATAACACTATCAAAAAAATGAAAACGCAAACAAAAAAATATTGACTTTTCTTTTTAATTATCTGAAAATTAGAACAAGATTTCACATCACGGAATACATTCCATAATACGGAAAAACATCAATTTTCATACTACCAATTATGAAAGTGAGGAAAACAATGACGCAAGTAAACAATACAAACAATGAATTAAAGCGCACGATGAAAGGTAGACATTTATTCATGATTGCACTCGGTGGTGTGATTGGAACGGGGTTATTTAACGGATCTGGCTTTATTATTAGTCAAGCTGGACCTGGTGGATCCGTACTTGCCTTTATGGCCGGTGGATTATTAATGTATCTTGTTATGTTATGTCTTGGTGAGCTTGCTGTAGCAATGCCTGTTTCAGGATCTTTCCAGGAATATGCTACCAAATTCATTAACCCTGCAACTGGGTTTACAATCGGCTGGTTGTATTGGCTAAGCTGGGCGAATACGACTGGTCTTGAATTTACCACTGCTGGTATTACAATGCAGCGCTGGTTTCCTGATATCCCTGTCTGGGTTTGGTGTTTAATATTTGGTGTTACAATATTTACTATTAACGCATTATCCGCTCGTAGTTATGCAGAAACAGAATTTTGGTTTTCAAGTATAAAAGTATCTGCCATTATTGCTTTCATTATTCTTGGCGGCGCCGCTATGTTCGGCTTTATTGATTTAAAAGGAAACGAACCCGCTCCGCTTCTTTCAAATTTCGTAAATCATGGTGGTTTATTCCCAAATGGACTTGCCGCTATCTTATTAACAATGGTTACAGTCAATTATTCCTTCCAAGGTACAGAACTTGTTGGAATCGCAGCAGGTGAAAGTGAAGATCCAGCAAAGACTTTACCTCGTTCTATTAGAAATATAATATGGCGCACGATGTTTTTCTTCGTTTTAGCAATCTTTATTCTTGTGGCCTTAATTCCTTGGGAAGAGGCAGGATTAACTAAGAGTCCGTTTGTTGCTGTATTTGATAATATCGGTATTCCATATGCAGCTGATATTATGAACTTTGTTATTCTTACTGCTGTTCTTTCTGTCGCAAACTCAGGACTGTACGCTGCAACTCGAATGCTTTGGTCATTATCAAAAAATGATATGGCTCCAGCCTTTTTAAAGAAATTATCATCACGAGGGATACCTCTAAACGCTTTAATCTTAACGATAGCTATTTCTGCTTTTTCTCTTTTGACAAGCGTTGTAGCTGCTGAAACTGTTTACTTATGGCTCATTTCAATTTCTGGAGTCATTACAATTATTGTTTGGATGTCAATTTGTGTTTCTCAATTCTTTTTCCGTAAACATTATTTAGCCGACGGTGGAAAATTAGAAGACTTAAAATTTAAAACTCCACTTTATCCTCTTGTACCAATTCTTGGTTTTGGATTGTATGGCATTATATTAATAAGTCTTATCTTTATCCCAAGTCAAAGACTAGGAATCTATTGCACTGTACCATTTATCATCTTTTGCTACATCTACTATCACTTTAAGGTAAAGAAAAGAATTGCTACTAACACTCATACAGAGACTAAAATTAGCGAAACTTCGTAATACTGTACGATATTTAAAAGACCGCACATTGCTTTTACTTCATGTGCGGTCTTTTATCATTGCTTTATTCATTTTTCCAGGCCCCCTATTTCCCACTTACTATTACTCTTTTGTTTTGATATATTGAATACATAGTCACATTAAAAATTAAAAGACAGACAGGAGTTAAATACAATGATAAAAGGTTTCGGAGGAATATTTTGGAGAACTAAAAATCTTGATGTTATAAAAAAATGGTACAGTGAAGTGTTGAAGATTGAAATAGAAAATTGGAATGGGACTGTGATTAAACCCGAATTAGGAACAGAGACTATCTTTTCTTTCTTTACTGAGAATGACAGTTATTTTCCAACAGAACAACAAGTAATGCTGAATTTCCAAGTACATAATCTAAACGAGACTATTCAGCATCTTGAACATATTGGTGTACCTCTTGAAAAGAAAGAAGAGATTAGTGAATTTGGAAAGTTTATTTGGATTAAAGATCCTGAAGGTCGATTGATTGAACTTTGGGAGAAATAGTGGATTTTAATCCTTTGCTATTAAGCTAACAGATGCCTTAGTTCAATAAGGTAAATAAAAAAGTGCATCTCCGTTTATTAGACACAGTCTAACAATCGGAGATGCACTTTTTTATGGATTAACACTTCTTAGTGTTGTAAATCCGTAGTTCCCTGATTCTACCCCTTGTAGAGATTGATTATCAAAATGATTATATTCATTGAATAGTGCTTATTTACTCAAAAGCTAGAATTAGAACCGATAATGACAGTAGCGTCCATTTCCTTGTTTCTAGCCACTTTTGCGCTAAGCCCAGCAGCAGCAAAGATTTCACAGGCCTGAGGTGCCTGAACTTCGCTCGCCTCTATCAAAAGATGTCCATCCAAAGCTAACCAGAGTAAAGCTTCTTCTGCGACTCTTCGCAGAATGTTAAGACCATCCTCACCTCCGTCAAGCGTCACATTTGGTTCATGTAGGCGTGCCTCCCGGGGGAGAAACTTTATTATTTCGGTAGGAACATAAGGTACGTTCGCGACTAGGATATTTACATGGCCCTTAAGTGAGTCTGGTAGAGCTTTATACAAGTCACCTTCAAAAGCATGACCGCCAAAATTCGTTACATTACGGCTAGCGCATTGTACTGCGATAGGGTCAATGTCAACAGAATATAATTCAACTCGTCCCAAAGCTGATGCCAGTGCGGCACCCACAGCACCTGATCCACAACATAGATCAACAATGATATCGCTAGAACGTGACAGAGCCTCTGTTTGATGAACAAGGAACTCGGTACGTTTACGCGGTACAAAAACGCCTCGATCCACTTCTATTCGTAGACCACAAAACTCCGTGTATCCAACAACGTATTCCAGAGGTAAACCGTTGACTCGCATTTCTACCATTTTCATAAGGTCCTCTGGAGTTAGTGCCTCTGACATAAGTAACCGGGTCTCATCTTCTGCAAAAACACAACCGGCACTTCGAAGCTTGCTAACTATATATTTTTCCATTTTCATATCCAAAAAGAAATTTGTTTTATTCTCTATATTATCTCACCACTTTTGATAAAGTTTGTTTGTAATTCAAAATTCGTTAAAAATAGCTAATATCCTTCTTCAATAATCCGGCTCTTACATCAACTTTAATCTGATGGACATATTCATCTATGACCACCTCTTTCCCTTGTATATAGAGCATTGTTTTCAATTTCAGTTCAAAATGAAATAACATTTCAACATAGACTATCAATCTACCTATTCATTACGAAAACCAACTATTAAATATCTGAATTTTCTATATATTGAAAGGTATTACTCAAACAACCTCGAATATTGTAATACAGTGAAACTTTAATCAGCGTGGGGCTTTGTTCATCCCCCACTGATTATTAGCCCGCAAATAGCGGGATAAACATACATAAGGAGGTTGATCTATTTTGTTTCGTTCATTTACAAATGGATGTGTTGCCCTTGTGCAGCGTTTCTTGCCAGAACCGTTTATTTTATCATGTTTATTAACTGTTTTCGTTATCTTCTTCGGCATGTTTGCCACGCACCAAACACCGGTAGAAATGATTACGCACTGGGGCAATGGAATTTGGGGACTTCTCGCCTTTTCTATGCAAATGGCACTTGTACTCGTGACAGGATCTGCTTTAGCAAATGCCCCACTTATTAAAAAAGGGTTAACGAAAGCAGCGAAACTACCGAAAACGAATGGCCAAGGTATTATCGCAATTTCAATTGTAAGTTTACTAGGAGCATACATAAACTGGGGATTTGGTATTGTTGTCTCTGTGTTATATGCAAAAGAAGTGGCAAGACAGTTAGAAGGATTAGATTATAGGTTAGCAATCGCTTCTTCTTACTCTGGATTTCTCATTTGGCATGCAGGCCTTTCTGCTTCTATCCCTCTTACGTTAGCAACAGGCGGCGAAACTTTAATCAAAACGACGGCTGGAAGTATTAAAGAAGCGATTCCAATAACAGAAACTTTATTCTCACCATACGCTCTCGTTCCAGTTATTATCTTTTTAATTACGATGCCTCTCATTAATAAAGCAATGCATCCGGATGAAAAACATACGATTACAGTGGATCCAAGTGTATTCCATGAAGAAGCTGCAGCTCAAGAAGTAGGACAAAAAACATTTGCTGAAAAAATGGAAAATAGTATGATTATTACACTTTGCATTGGATTATTAGGTCTTATTTATATTTTTAACTATTTTAGTACGAAAGGCTTTAACCTTACACTTGATATCGTTATTTTTATGTTATTGATTGCGGGTCTTATTTTCCACCGTACTCCGATTCAATATATTCGCGCTTTCTCTGACTCAACAAAGAGCGCTTCTGGTATTTTACTTCAGTTTCCGTTCTATGCTGGAATTATGGGCATGATGATTGGAGCAAATAGTGAAGGGCTTTCGCTTGGGGGAGCCATTTCTACTTTCTTTATTAGCATTTCAAATGAAACCACATTCCCGCTCTTTACATTTTTAAGTGCTGGAATTGTTAATATTTTCGTTCCATCTGGAGGCGGCCAATGGGCAGTGCAAGCACCAATTATGATTCCAGCTGGCGCTGAACTTGGTGTACCTGCTGCGAAAACAGCGATGGCAATTGCATGGGGCGATGCTTGGACAAATTTAATTCAACCTTTTTGGGCATTACCGGCATTAGCGATAGCTGGTTTAGGCGCTCGTGATATTATGGGATTTTGTGTTGTTAATTTACTTTATGCAGGATTTATCATTAGTCTGTGTTTCTTATTTATTTAAACGAAAAGCTAGTTTTATACTAGCTTTTTTATATAATAATTCATTTACCCCGCTATTCTTGGGCAGTAAACTCCCACCTTATATATCCACCTGAAGCAAAGCAGTTAGGCGGGAGATCAACTGCCCGTAAATGCCCGATTGGTGAAGGCTAATAATCAGTGGGAGGGAACCCCCCACTAATTAAAGTTTCACTTTATTTCCCATGCAATTTATAATCGTCTTCCACTCTATCTCCGTAAGATTTAATGCCGCAAATGCAAAAAAATCTTCACATACTTTTTCAATCAGATGTGGATTTCCCCTCAAGAAATTCCACTGTAACGCTTTAGGAAGACAATACGTTTCATATTCTTTACTTCCCCGTACTACCTCATCAACTTCTCTTTCACAAATCCCTCTTATTAAGTAATCATTTCTTAATTGAATCTTCATTTGCTGAAACGTTTCACTACATTTTTTCAATTGAAGTAAACATGTAATATACGTCCGAAAAAGTTCATTATCATACTGACAACAATTTATAATACGATCAAGTTCATTCATAATGTACGAACCTTTTCTTCTATTTGTAATAACCACTTTTCCCGCTTCTCTAGTTTACTCGTTTTCACAGATTGAAAAACAGACCGTTTTATATCGCGAATGCCGCAAAAACGTAAAACACCTCGTTTCATCATAATCCAATCCGCTGATCGATATAATAGTGCCACGTACCATAACGGTGAGTCTAACGTATTAATAACCCATGCTTTCTTTCCTTTCAATAAACCTTTCGGCAGGGCTCCTTCATATTTATAAGCAAATCCAGCTACAAAAATACGATCGATAAATCCTTTTAAAATAGCAGGCATGCCCCACCACCATATCGGATATATGAAAAGAAGAGTATCCGCCGCTTTCACTAAATCTCTATATCGCTTCGTCTCTTCTTCATATAGTAAATCCCGTCTTTTTTTCTCTTCATTAAATACAAGCACTGGATCAAATTGTTCTTTATATAAATCAAGTAACGTAACAGAATGATTTGTTTCCCCAAGTCCTTTTTGCACATGCTCTAAAATCGCCGCATTAAAACTTGAAGGACTAGGGTGAGCGTATATAATTAGTACGTTCACTACAAAGCAACTCCCCTCTACAGTTAAATCTACCCTTTCTTTAACATCTTCTCTACGATTTGGACATTTTTCGAACTTTGTAACAAACGATTTAGTACTGTTAGTAACTCTTCTTTTTCTAAGCCTTTCAGTTGGTCTTTTACTGTACTCTCACCAGCACCTTGAATATCATACACAACTGCCGCCATATGCTTACAATAGTTTTCATACGGACACTCGCAGCTACTTTTTGTAAAATCAGTAAGGTCAATGATCACTTCATAGTTTCCCGCATTTCCAGTAACAAAAGCAACTACTTTCTTGTCTTGTATTTCAACATCTTCTACATGTCCAGCTTCATAATATTCATAACCTTTATCCATAATGTACTTTGGAATCCATTTCGTTATATCTTTTAATAAGTAAGCGTACATAACAACACTCCTTCCTTTAATTCCCTTTTGACTTCAAAAACCCTGCATGTTATTCTAATTACTGTCAAGTAGCGAGTCTACATGACAAAACGACTGACACCTATTCGGCGAAGGTGTCTCTTTTCATTTGCAGCCGATAATGAAGTGCCTCTTTCAGGCACATTCAATCTTTGACACTACACACTCAACACCATTCCCTTGTATCAGGCTGCTTTAGCAGTCTTTTACTCTACATACTTCGTTATTTCAAGAAAAAAAGAGAGCCTAGCTCCCTTTTCCCGCTTTATAAAATACCCCTTTTTCAGTAAAGCGATATTCATCATCAGCTAAAGTAATTTTCCCATCCAGTTTGAGTTCATCTAATAATCTCGATAAATAAAATTGATGTAACATTTTTTTCGTGAATTTTCCTTCATGATGCGAAACGATATGTTCTTGAATATCTAACAATGATATTGGCTTATCTTGCTCTATCATATATTCATAAACTGTACTACGCAGTTTTACGTATTTTTCGAGTGTCACAGTACTTCGCAACCCCTTTCTTCTTATTATATGTTTTCGTAATCGGTTTTTTTGCAACAAAAAAACCTCTCCGATAAGAAGAAGTTACGTATATCTTCGTCTTATCTCCCAGAACAAAAATGTTCTGCTGGAATTAGCACCTGCATCGCGGTTGCTGGGTTTCATCGGGCCAGTCCCTCCACCTCTCTGGATAAGAAAATATTCACTTTATAATAAACTATACGTAATTTCATTTTAATTGTCAAATAAATATAACAAATTATATTTTTCTCCTCAGCGTTCATACTACATGTATATGAGTAAAAAAGGAGGACTATGAAATGTATCAAAATGCCCGCGGATATGTACAAGATTCTTTTCAATCATTAAAAGAAGCAAAAAATTGTTTAGAAGAAGCACTACAAACAGTTGAAAAAGATTTTAATCGCGCACGTATTGAACAATCCCTTTACGCCGTAGAGCAAGCATTGCAAAGATGTGATTATACCGTTCACATTTTAGAACAAGATTGAAAACTTCCCATCAATAGATGGGAAGTTTTTTCAAATGGCATACTTCATTATTATTGCCGTTATGATTAAAAAATATACAGAATTAACAATTTCTAAAACCCCTACTTTTAATATAGAAATTTTTTTGCCATACAATATAATTGCTCGAATGACACTTGGTACGAATATAAGAGAACACCATGGATTGATAGCAAATACAATTGCCGTCAATACAATATGATACCCCCAAGATATGAGACGATACTTCGGATTATTTTTCTCACGAATCATTGTTTTCACATAAAACGTACTTCCTAAAAAATACAAAAATGAAATAAGCGCAATGAATACTGCTGTTTTATCGATTTGCTTCATTGAAAAATAATAACTGATTAAACCACCTATACAAAACACTATAATCGCACAAATATCATTTAGTAATGCTCGTTCATTTTTTTGACGAGCGTAATACATATTTACAATAAACAATGGAATCATTAATACTGCGAATAAAAGAATTCTCCATTCATATAATAAAGAAATCATCCCAAATACAAATGCAGTGATAGAATACACAATTGCAGCGTGTAAAAACTCTTTTTTTCGTCTTTGCCTTATGTACATGAGAAATGGATACGTAGCGAGATAGATAAAGAACCAGGCAAAAAACAGCGGGATATGATAAATAGTAGGTTTCCCAAGTATGATACTTAATAGAAATGGTATAACAAGCATGGCCCATGCTCCATGCTGCTTCGGAATAACTAACTTCATTAACTATACACCCCCCTCTTGAAAATAATTCTCACCTACTATTATACAAATAACATCATATGAAAACGAAGACATATTACATCTATTCTTTGACACTTTTACAATAAAAAAATGCTCCTTACAATATGTAAGAAGCATGAAAGAGGCAAACGAATATGTAAGTCGCGACCCTACCTTATATGAGTATGCTTTTCTATGTCACGTTATGCTCATCTAATATACCGTATTTCTTTTTAAATCTTGTGAGGATCGTAATCCATGACGTACTAAATAGCAGAAGGAAAATAACATTCGATATCGCATGACTAAGATCGAATGAAAAACTTGCGGCATAGTACGCAATGACAGTTTCCCACGTTGCCTCCTGTATAAAACCGAGAAGACCCCAAAAATTCATAATCCATCCAAATAGAAATCCAACGACGAATCCGTACAACAATCTTCCCCATAGTTTTTTCATCAAAAATGTATTTCGGAGTAATCCTGCTATAAAACCGATCATGCCCCAAGAGAACATTTGCCACGGCGTCCACGGACCTTGACCTAAAAAGATGTTAGACACGATAGCTGCCGTTGCCCCAATCATAAAACCAGTTTCGCTCCCAAATACAATTGCAGAAACGATAATAACAAAAGAAGTCGGTTGTACACTCGGTAATATCGAAAATGGCACCCGGCTAACCGCTGCAATTGCCGCTAACACAGCAACGATAACAATTTCACGTGAAACAAACGCCTTCCTTTCAAAACGGACGTAGAAAGGTAACATAATAACAGCTAATAAAAACAAACTACTTAACATGTAATATCCATCCATGATAAGTGTAGTAAAGAGTAATGTGCCTATTATTACTGTAAAAATACAAATTATAAATGCAACATATCGTTTGGACACGCTTCGTACACATCCTCCCACGTTAATGCAAACGGTAACTCTTTACGGATAAATCGATTAATAGATGTTGTATAAAAGAAGTTACCACTAAAGAACTCTTTCGGTGCATCATTCATAATAACTTTCCCATCAAATAACATCATGCATTGATCTACATATTTTGCTGCAAACTCAATATCGTGCGTTGCCATTACAATTGTTGTACCTTCTTTTTGCAACTGTTTAAACAGCTCTCCTACTCTTTCCTTTTTCCATGGATCTAGCCCCTTTGTCGGCTCATCGAGTAATAATAAAGTTGGCTTTGATAATAACGTTGTACATAATGCAAGTAGTTGTTGCTCCCCGCCGCTACAATCATGCGGATGGCGCTCTTTAAGCGAATGTAACCAGAACTTTTCCAACATTTCTTCTGCTATTACTTTTCCCTCTTCGCCATATAATTCACGCGCACGCTCATAAACCTCTTCCCACACTGTATCAAATGTAAAATGATAATACGGATGCTGTGATACATACCCGATACTTTTAAATCGTTCTTTCGAATCAATTTTATGTATCACTTTTCCATTCCACTTTACCTTACCTCTTCTAGCTTTTTGCAATCCTGCTAAAATCGTTAACAGTGTAGACTTCCCAGTTCCGTTTTTCCCAACTAGAGCTGTCCATTTTCCTTTTTCGATGTTCACTGTTAAATCTCGTAAAATAAGTGGACTATTTTTCTCATATTGAAAAGATATATGTTCTGCACTTAAAATTACTTCTTGCTTTTCACATTGTTCTACTTGCCCATTCCTATAGGATATCGCTGAAAAATCATTCATTTTCATTTGCGCTTCTCGTACTGTAAACGGAATATCTTCTACATTCCACTCTAAAAACAATCTTGGAATTTGCGGAATAAATGGATGGAACTTTTCTACTTCCCACATGTTCGCTATCACACTTTTAGAAGTACCATCATAAATGATTCTGCCATTATCCATACAAATAACGCGTGTTGCGAGCGGTATAACTTCATCTAAACGATGTTCACTTAAAACTATCGTAATTCCAAGTTCTTCATTAATACGTTTTAACAATCCTAAAAACTCTTTTGCAGCAATCGGATCTAGCTGCGCTGTCGGTTCATCCAGTAATAGTAGCTTCGGCTGCATGACTAATACTGCTGCTAAATTTACTAGTTGTTTTTGACCACCAGATAACGTATGAACAGATTGGTGCAATAAATCTTGAAATCCTAAAAAGCTAATGAGTTCTGCTATTCTTTTTTGAATAATATGTGATGGTAACCCAATATTTCCCAAAGAAAATGCTAGTTCTTGAATAACTGTATCCATTACGAGCTGATTTTCTGGGTTTTGAAATACCATACCAATTTCTTGTGCGGATAATAAATCTGGTACATCTTCTAATAAAGCACCATCGTAATATGTATGCCCAGAACGCGTGCCAATTGGAAGTAACTCCTTTTTAAAATGCTTTAATAAAGTTGTCTTCCCAGAACCTGAACCACCAGCAAGTACTATAAATTCTCCATTTTGAATAGAAAGAGAAATATGCTGTAACGCTTCTTCATTTTCATCAGCATATATAAATGATAAATTCTTTATTTCTGCATGCGCCACCATATCCATTCCCTTCCTTCCATCATAATTGGTAAACTAACAAACATCATAAATAATAAAAACATAACTCCATCGTATTGCTGGAACAGTATTGATTCCACTTTCGGATAGATAATCAATTTCCCTCCGCCATAATAACTAAATATGAATGAGGCTATAAATAGAATACTTAAATAACTTAGCGTGTACCAATCGCGTCTTTCCATTCTATACCGAATATAAGTCGTACGCTTCATTACACCAAACCCACGAGCTTGCATAGAATCTGCTGTTTGTAGTGCATCTTCTAACGAACAAACTAATAACACTTGCAGTAATTTCATCCCATTTTTTATACGCTCAATGAGTGAACCTGAATCTAATTGTACACCTTTCGTTTTTTGGACGAGTGTAATTTTCTTTAACCGCCTAATAAACAAAGGAACAAACCTCACTGTAATCATCGTTAACAATGCTACTTTCGGTGAAATTCTTGAAAATAAATATAAAAATTTATGACTCGAAATAATATCGTTATAAGAAGAAAACGTAAACATAATCGCAACTAATAATAACCCCATAACAAGTCCATACATACAGGCCTCAAGCTTAATCCGGCTATCTCCTAAATGAAATAACGTAGTCGCTCCTCTATGTGTTAATAAAGAGTTAAATAAAATAACCATTAAAAAGAACACGATAGTACTAGGTAGCATCTTTCTTATTTTCCCGCCATTCCCTTGTACTATATTTAAAATTACTATTAGTATAATCGCTCCAATTAAAAAAAGAGGATGAAGACACATCATGCATAGTATCATCACCCCAATATAATAGAAAAAATTCACAAAAGGATGTAAAGAAGAAAAACTTATTTTCATAGTCCTTTACCGAAGATCCTTTCTTAATTTAGTATACATACACCCATTCAACTGTATCTCCTGGTTTAACTGTAACTACACCAGCACTACGGTTTGGAAACGATCCGTTCACACGATATTTCCATCCGCTATTATCATTTACATCTTTTTCATATAAATTTTCAATACCTTTTACGTAAACATCACCTTTAGATCCACTCGCATCAACATCTAATCCTGTGCCCGTTAGCACACTATAAACAGTGTCGCCTTCTTGTACATCAACCTTTTTCGCACCTAATAAGTATCCTTCATTTCCTTTTACGGAGATAGTAACTTGTTTCGCTTGCGGTTTCGGTACTGGTACTGGTACTGGTTTTGGTTTTGGTGGTTCAGGAGTTGGTACTGCCGGAGTCGGTATCGTTTTCTCCTCTTTATTCGGATCTTCCTTTTGCTCCTGCTTTGGTGTTTCTTTCGGTTGATTAACAACCTTTGCTTCTTCTTTTACTTCTGGAGCTTTCGGCGGCTGTGGTTTCTCTTCTTGTACTTTTTGTTCCGGTTGTTTATTTGCAGCAGGCTGTTCCTTTGGTTTCTCTTCTTTCTTTACTTCAGGTTGTTCCTGCGCTTTTTCTTCTTTTTGTTTCTCTTCTACTTTTTGTTCTTGTTTATCTTTCTGCTCTTCTTGTGGTTTCTGTTCCGGTTCAGCTTGTTTCTCTTCCGGTTTCGGTACATCTTTTTGTTCTTCCTGTTTCGCTACTTCTTTTTGCTCTTCTTGCTTCGGTTCTACCTTCTTCTCAGGCTTTACAGCCGTTTCTTCACATCCGGCTAATAATCCCAATGAAAGAATTAAAGAAATGAACCATTTCATCTTACTCATGCTGTCCCTCACCTTTCTTATTAAAGTGAAACTTTAATAAGTGGAGATTTTGTTCATCCCCACTCATTATTAGGCCTCACTTTTATAATAAAATTAGGAGCAAATGATTGCTCCTAATTTTTGTTAAGCTGCTTTACGTCTCCATAATACATATGCAGAAGCGATACATAATACACCCATACCTACTTGTGTAGCTGCACTATGAGAAGTTGCTCCTGTTTGTGGTAATTGATTCTTATTCTTGTTTGTTTCTTTATTAACTCGTTCGTTATCTACAACAACTTTTAGATTTTCATCTTTTGGTTGTTTTTGTAACTCTTCTTGTTGTTTCGGCTGTTCTACAACTTCTTTTTCTTCTACAGTTGTCTCTGGCTCTACAATTGGTTTCGTATCGATTTCATTCTCTACTACATTTGACCAATCATAAATCGATTTTCCAAGATCTTTAAACTGAAGTAACGCTAAAAATACTTGCTCTGTAGCCATTCCGCTACCTTTTTGATCACTCGGTAACCATTTGAACTCACCATTTGGAAGCTGGTATGACATTACATTTTGTACTGCTTTATTAAGACGATCGTGATCTACATCTTTAACTAGCGATAGTCCAATAATTGCTTGTGCAGTACTATTAGAATTCTCTTGTCCATCAGCGGCAAAACCACCATTACTTAGCTGCTGCTTGTATAAATAATCAACAGCTTTTTGGATAGCTGGCTTTACATCCGTTTGATCTTGATAAGGAGCTAATGCTGCTAATACCATACTTGTTACATCAACGTTACTAGCACTTTCTTTACTACTTGAACTATCATACGTCCAGCCACCATCTGTATGCTGCGTGTTTAAAAGTGCTTGTACTAAAGTAGCTCGATTCCATTTCGCTTCGGCCGGAACCTCATATTTCTTTGTATCTAATGCAAGTAATGTAAATGCATATCCTGTAACAGAATTCACTTTATCTGATTCAAATAAATTTTGCACTAAATTTTGTCCCTCTACCTTTGTAGGATCTACATTCATTGCATTCATCATAATAATCGTTCTAGCTAAATCTGTTGCTGAAAAACGATTTAAACGCTTCTTAACCTTTTCAGCTACTGGCTGAACATAGTTTATTTTCGTTTCAAGTGGAATATTTACACCTGAACGAGCAAGTCCAATCGCAACCCAATCACTACCAATTCCATCTTGTAACATCTTTTCTGACGTTTTAGAAATTGCTTCATTTAATTGTGCTGCTGGAATTTCAACTTTCTCTTGCTTTGGTTGTTCTGTTGTTTTATCTTCTGGTTTTTCTGTTTTATCTTCTGGTTTTGGTTCTTCTGTTTTACCGTCTGGTTTTTCTGTTTTCGGTTCTTCTGGTTTTGGTTCCTCTGTTTTACCATCTGGTTTTTCTGTTTTCGGTTCTTCTGGTTTCGGTTCCTCTGTCTTTGGCTCTTCTACAGTTTTACAAGTGCCAAATTTATCTAACGTTTGTTGCAACGTTTCTTGACTCATATTACTCCAGTCCGCAACGTAACGAAATGCAACAACATCCCCAGACTCTAATTTATAACTATCTGCCCCAACTTCTGCAGATTTGTCATTTACATCATACAACCAACCGCTCGTTGCTCCGGCCATTAATCCGTCGATGCCCTTTATATACGTTCCAAATGACATGCTTTCAGATATTACTTTGTCACCCATGACTTTTTGCAACAAACTAAAAGCTGTTTCTCCATCTTCAATCGAAACTTCTTTTGGACATAACATAATTCCTTTTTGTGATTCACCAATAATTGCAAGTTTCGCTGTCTTTCCTTCAGCAAACGTAATATGTACTGTATTCGCAAAAGAGACAAATACAAGTGCCACTGCCATTAATGATGTAAGCAGCCATTTCTTTAACATTGCCATTCCAAAATTCCCTCCCCTTACTAACATTTACACAAAAAAAGACCCTTTAAGGGCGTGTGATTGACACTCTCTTTTTGTAAGTGTCGAACAAAATGCACAACACCTCCTACCCGCATTATTCGCGGCTATATTTGTATAGGAAAAATAATTTCGTTTATGAACGCACCATTGTGATAACATTCACTTTTCTAGGCACTACTTACTTCCATTTCAGTTATCGTAAAACGATAAACCTATACATTCTGCAAATTTTGATTTTCTGTATTATTTTACTATTGACAAAGATTTTTGTCCATGCTTTATCAGATTTATTTTCTAAGAATAATAGCTTAATAAGCTTTCATTAATAGAAGTCATCCCTCACTATGTAAGCTTTTATCACTAACAATAATCCCATCTTCATCTACATAAACATATTCATTCGGCTTCCATTCAACTTCACCAAATTGCACCGGAATATTTCTTTCTCCTTTTCCTTCTTTTACACTTCTATTTGGCATTGTCCCTAACGCTACAATACCAATATTAATATTTTTTAATTCACTAGAATCACGAACATACCCATTTACAATAATTCCTGCTAAGTTTCTTTCTTCCGCAATAGCTGCCAAATTATCACCGAGTAACGCACAATTTTTAGAAGCTCCGCCATCAACAACTAATACTGTACCTTCCGGCAGTGTTTGTAACCCCTCTTTTACTAGTACATTATCATCCTTCACTTTTACCGTTGCGATTTTCCCATAGAATTGTTCCTTCTTCCCAAACGACTGAAAAGACTGGCGACATATTTGTAATTCCTTTTCAAATTCATCACATAGATCCGTAGTTTTCCACATCTCGTTCCCTCTTTTCTTTTTATATTACATATTCTTGGATTTTTTTCGTTTCCCTGTCTAATGTTGCAATAATTTGTATGTGTAAGAAAAGGACAGAAAAACTATTGCCTTAAGAAGCCACCTTTATTATAATCTATTCCACAGATAAATTTCAGAATATTAAAAATTAACTAAGTGAAAAAGGAGGGGTTTTATGCAATTACAGACCGAGGCAAAAAAACAGCCTAGTAAACGAAAGTTTAAAATGCCTGACGCGTACGTACTACTATTTTTTATTGCTTTACTTTGTGCAATAGCTACATATTTCGTTCCTGCTGGAGAATTTAAAAGAGTCACAAACGGTACTGTTACAACGACAATACCAGGAAGTTATCATTCTGTTCCACAATCGCCGGTAGGGTTTGTTTCTTTTTTTACCGCTATTGAAAAAGGAATGACACTTGCTGCTCCTATCATCTTCTTAATTTTATTTACAGGTGGAGCCATTGCAATTCTTGAAAAAACAGGTGCTCTTGACGGCTTAATCTATCATGTAATTAACAAATTTCGGAATCAGCAATTACTTTTCATTTGTATTGTCGCCGCACTCTTTTCTATTCTCGGAACGACTGGTATTATCGTGAACTCAGTTATCGGCTTTATCCCCATCGGCATCATAGTTGCACGCACATTAAAATGGGACGCTATCGTCGGCGTAGCAATTATTTATTTAGGCACTTATGCTGGTTTTAATGCTACTATTTTATCTCCCTCACCTTTAGGCATTTCACAAAAAATCGCAGAACTCCCGATGTTTTCAGGAATTGGTTTACGTACGGCAATCTATATCTCTTTTTTAATTGCTACCATTTTGTATATTAATTGGTATGTAAAACGCTTAAAAAAATCGAATAAAGGAAGCATACTCGGAGATAACTGGTTTCCAAGTAATGCTCTTTCAAGTGAGAAAGAAACAGAGAAAACAGAAGTTCCTTGGACAATACGTCATAAATTAATTTTACTCGTTTCAGCTTTATCATTAATTGCATTTTTAATAGGCGCTTTTCGTCTACATTGGACGGACGCAGAAATGACCGCTACTTTTATATTCATAGCAATTACAGCGGGAATAATAGGTGGTATGAAAGCAAACGATATTGCTTCTACTTTTCTATCAGGTTGCCAAAATCTCATATACGGTGCTTTGATCGTCGGAATGGCTCGTTGTATTTCAGTCATTTTAGAACAAGGCAAATTACTTGATACAATTGTTAATCAGCTAGCACAGTCTCTCGAAGGACATAGCCCTGTATTTGGCGTTATCGGTATGTATGTAAGTAGTGCCGCATTACATTTCCTCATTTCATCCGGAACAGGAGAATCTGTTATTTTCATTCCGATATTGGCTCCATTAGCCGATTTCATGCACATTACACGCCAAGTTACAGTACAGGCTGTTATGCTTGGAGAAGGTGTAGTGAACTGCCTCAATCCAACTTCCGGTGTTTTAATGGGCGTTCTCGCAGCGAGCGGCATTTCTTACGGAAAATGGATTCGATTTATGGCTCCACTTGCATTCATTTGGTTTATCATTGGACTTATTTTTCTTATTGTTGGTGTGAATATTGAATGGGGACCGTATTAAAAGACTCATATTATACTTAACTTAATAAAATATCTATTCTATTCTCCAATCCTATAAAAATCACTTATTCTAGTATAGATATAAACAGGGATTGATCATAGTGATCAATCCCTTCTCTCAAAGTAAAATACCTTTAAATATTTTAATTCCAAATTTTATTTACCCATTCCGGATGATCAATAAAAGGATTACGATTATGTTGATATTTCGTAAAAATCACTTCATTACGCTTTCGCTCTAAATCATCTACAGGGTCTTGTTCATTCCATTTTAGTAAAACGGATAGTTTGCCCATGTATGGATCTTTATTGTTATTCACCTTTTCATTTAATTCTAAGTCTATTTCGCCGTTGTCTCCTTCATAACGAACAGCCATGTAAAACAGCATTCTAGCAATATCTCCTTTTACACTATCACGAGGTTCCCAAGAATCACTATCATATTTACATTCTGTCGCTTCCGAATGGTTCATACCACCATTATCAAAATCCAGATTTCCACGTGAACTATTTACAGATACATCTGTCGCTCTTAAATGATGCAAATCTGTTCCTGGTCCTGCAGCCGTTCCAAAATCACCGTGTGATTTTGCCCAAACATGCTCTCGGTTCCAGTTATCAATTCCTGAACCATTCGTAAGTTTTCCTTGCGAACGCCCAGTATATAAGAGTATCACATTGTTTTTATTATTTGGATCTTCATCAGTATCTCTTAGTGCTTCCCAAACCGCACTGTATGATAACTTTGTATGATCATCAATAATATTATGAAGTTCCTTCTTTAATTCTAAACCCGTTTTTCCTATTGCATTATTATAATATGTATCGTCATAGTTTTTCACAGTAATCTCTTGTGCTGAAAACGTATCTACTTGTGGAGAAGCAGAAACTACTTCACCATGTATGATATCTGTAAATGATAGAGATGCAGAACCTAAAATAAAAAAAGAAGATAGTGTAACCATAGCAAGTTTTGTGTTTCGGAACTTCATATACCCATTTCCCCTTTAAAATATAATTTGAAACTATTAACTAAAAAATGCTTTCTAACCCCCAAAAACTTTTAGAAAGCCATACCCACCCTTTTCTTTTTATTTAATACAAAACTCTATTGGGTCTGTATCATTTCCACACTTTTGATTTATCTACTTTTCAAGCAATTTCACTTTTCACAAGAAATATCCTTCTCTAGTAAAGGTTATTAAAATATTCTTTACAATTAAAAAGTAGTTTAATGTTAACTTATAAATTTCAATTTTTTTCATGCAATTATGCATATTCGATAAATCGTTCAAAAAACATTTTGAATAAAAATTAAGATGATAGTTCGACTTTTCCTTTTTCTATAATTGTCTTTATTTTTTTGTGTAAACCCCTTCTTCCTCTGAAGAATAAATACAAAAATAGATTGGATACCATGTAAGGCACCAATCTATTTTAATTAAAGAAACTTTGGTAATTCTGAGTTCATAACACATTGTGCAGTAATGATAACATTTTTATATTTGGACAGAACTACTACTATTTATTTGGCATCGAATCTATATACTTTTTAACTACTTCATATACATATTCTTGATTTGCCGCTGCTGTGTTTGGGTTGTATTTTCCGCCGTTTGTTTTATTGTTAGATAATACGCGAATCCCTAAAAATGGTACGTCATACGCTTTGGCGATTTGCGCTGCGGCAGCGCCTTCCATTTCTTCAACAGATGTACCGTATTTTGTATGGAACCATTTAATTCTATCAACTTCATTATTCCAAACATCTGCTGAACCAATCGTACCTTCCACTACTTTACCTTTTGTATATGTGTCTTTTACCGCATTCGCTGCTGCAAGTAAGCCCTTATCTCCCTCGTAGTATCGGATTTTCTCAGCATTTGGATCTTCTCCTGCACTCCCTTCAGAAGCCATCAGGTCCATAGATATCCATTTTTCCGGTTCAATTCCTTGGTTCTCATTCATATTTGTTGTTTTTAGTGAACCTATATTCGCGACTTGTTTTCCTAACACAATATCAAATACATTTAAATTAGGATCGTGTCCACCTGATGTTCCTTGGTTAATAATCGCCTTAGGCTTATATTTTTCAATAGCCACTGCTGTAGCGGCTGCTGTATTTTCCATTCCTTTACCTGTTTTCGCAACGATTACAGGATAATTGTCTACAGTTCCTTTATAAAATACAAAACTCCCAGATTTTTCTTCTTTCACATTTTTTAACCTTTTTGCAAATTTTTCAGCTTCTATTGGCATTGGGCCTTGAATTAAGATAGGGTTTTGATTGCTTTTCGCCTCAGCTACTTGTTTTGGACTAGCATTACATCCTGCAAGTATTGAGAATGATAATGCGATAGTAGTTGCTAGGGCACCATATTTTTTCAACAGATTTTTCTTCATAAATAATCTCTCCTCTTTCTCTTGTTGTTTTCTATACTCGATGTTTTGGTCCAAAGAAAAAAGCTCTAGAAATTGTAGAAGAATCTCTACTTTCTAGAACTACGGTAGTCAAAGTTAATTAAGCAAAAGATGAGGCCATTGCTAAATTATAGATCGGTAGCGGCTCAATACAACTAACGACCGAATACTTTAACCCGTAGTCCAGTTCTTTCATTGGGAACTAGGTAGAAACGCTCGGACCATATTACCGAGTATATACGAGTGATGTTATTTAAAATTATTATATTGGTAATATAACAAACTATTAGTGTACACGCAATCTAAAAATGAACATTTTTAATAAAAATAATAAAAATGTTCGTTTTTAAAACTTAAATCATTAGTATTTTCCATTTCAAAATGGAAAACGACGATAAAAAACTTATAACCCATATACTAAACTAGATCAACCTACAACAACCGATCTTTTACAGACAATTACTCTCCTTTCCAACTTCCTCACCTTCGCCTAATATTGAGCTGAGAGTCTTACTGCCCGCATATTGCGAAATAAAATGCGTATCCATCCAATTCACAATAATTTCTTCTAGCTTTGGATGAAGCGGCTTATCTGCACCTTCCGCATAAATCTTTTTAAATTCCAACGCTTTAAAATCACCTTCAAAACATTTTAAGGTATGATCCATATTTTTTATTACATATACTTCAGAATCACCTTGCACATAATCACCAATTCTCTTCGCTTTTTCTGGATTCGCCTGAAAGTCTTTATCACCAGCAATTGCTAATACTGGACATTTTACTTTCATTAAATCTTTATAAATGTCATGCTGAAAGTGCTCTCTAAACCATTTTGAATTCATTGGCTTAAAACCAATTTTAACAATATCTTTTTTGGAGTTTATCATTTTCTCTGTTGCTTTTTGCGCCTGCTTTTCTCCCCGTTTCTCAATATTGAGAAGACGCATTAACTTTCCTTTTATTCCTTTTTGCTCTTTTAACTCTTTATAAATAATCTCTCTTTGTCTTTTAGTAGCTTCTTCTAATGATTCCGCAGCCCCTGTAAGAAGTATGAGCCCATTAACTGGTGTTCTTGCGTTTACTACTGTCGCTAACATACACCCTTCACTATGACCAGCTAAAATGATATTTTCCGGATCAACAAATGATTGTTCCTTTAAATACGTAATCGTAGCCTCTATGTCACTAACTAAATCCCACATTCCAGTCTTCTGAAATTCCCCTTCACTCTTTCCTACTCCGCGCTTATCAAAGCGGAGCGTCACTACTCCAAGTCTCGCCATTACATGTGCTAAATCTTTATATATATTCGATTCAAGCTTTAGCGGCACTATCATTCCATCACGATCAATTTCTCCAGATCCAGCAATAATGACAACAGCTACATACTTCCCGTCAGCTTTCGTTTTAGTAATCGTACCGAGCAAAGTAAATTCACTATTTATCGCTACTTCATATTCGTCAAAGGTCATTATATTTATCCTCCCTCTATTCTTTTATATCCAATTTAAATTTCAAACTCGCTATTATATTTTTGTACTCTCTTACATCTTTCATCGATGCGAAAATCGGGTTCTCTGCAATACCTTGTAGCATACTCCGCTTTATAATCTCTTCATTTCTAACCGTTTTAGCGCCAAGCGGAAATTCTGCAAACCATCCATCAATTGCGTCAAAATATGAATCGCCGTGTAAATGCAGGCTATTTACTGTAAAACTAGCTGAACAAACTGCTACATACTTCCGTAGCATTTCTAATGCACGTTCAAAATTTTCTTGCATACAATATACTTGTGCAGCAGCATAGTATACTTTTAAAGTCATATTAGGATGTAGTTTTTCTATTTCATACATGTCTATTAACATAAAAGCTCTATTTAAAATTACCTCTACCTTTTCAGCTCTTGAGGCATTTACTACTACATAATTCGGTATTGTTGCAACGAGTTGTATTAAATGTTGGTACATACTAATTTGCATCATTTCATTCGCCTTTTCAGTATTTCCAAGCATTTGATACGCCTGCGCGATCAGATCTTCCTCTGGAACTTTAGGACGTATCGTTTCGCCAAGCAATTGCAACACTTCATTTGGTCTATTGAGTATAAGATAGCAAGTTGCTTTAAACGATACCGCCTCTTTCACAAGAGAAACATCGTCACTTTCTTCCTGCACCCTGCTAAAGAGATACATCGCCTCTTCTAAAATTTTAGTTCTTTTATCCGTATCCACTGTTAACATATGGTGGTTAATAAAAAGTAGTCCCATTTGAAGTAATAATGGAAAACAAGAATAATATTTTTTGATTATTTCCCTGCACTCCATCATTACTTCATCAAACGGTTCTTCACTAAAAGCTTCCGCTAGTCTATGATATAAATTTTTAATATCTTCCTGTTCCATTTGTGGTGTATAACTAATTAGTTCATCAATACTTATGTTAAAGTACGATGCTAACAGTGGTAAAAATGTAATATCCGGATAACTCTGCCCAGTCTCCCATTTGGAAACAGATGCCTTTGTAATACCGATATACGCCGCTAACTCTTCCTGTGTAATTCCCTTTTCTTTTCTCTTATCCGCAATAATTTTATGAATATGAATCTCTCTCACTGTATCACCTCATACTTTTATTATATGTACTATATTCTATACAAAATATGGATTTAAAGTCGACTTTCGTTAACAAAATCAACTGTTAGGAAACATCTCTCTAAAATTAAAGGCAGGAACATATTTGAAATGTTCCTGCCTTTTTATTGTGGGGTACCGATACATAGCCATCTAGCTAAGATTTTGAAGTGCTGCAAAATCAAAAAATTCATCTCACCACCGTTTTCTATGCGAATCCAGTGACCAGCTTATTTGCATTGTTTTCGATATAGGAAATTATCAAAGCTATTCAATTAAACCAACTATATCAAGAAAAGTTATAGTAGTTATTATTGCGATAAGTGCTATAAGAAATTTAAATCTAAATTTAATCTTAATACCTAGCTTCTCTGGAATAAAATATATTCCCAAACCCATACTAATACGTCCTATTAATAAATATAATTGAAATAAAAATTCGTTATTTATTTTTTCCTTAATATATACTTTACTGTAATCAAACAATAGGAAATATATTAAAACAATAATTAAGTAAAGAATAAATAATTTCAAATAGTTTCTCATTTTAGTTTTTTTCAAAATACTTTATACTCCTTTTAGATGCTCAATCAATTTATAAATTTTAAGCTATTATTTCTCCCCTTATCGATGCCCAAAATTGTTTAAACATGTGATGCCCCTTATTATCAAGCCGTTCTCTATTATAATAGATTCGTGTAAGTAGTAAAGAGCTCCTCTTGTATATTCTATACAAATCTAATTGACATAACTTCTCTCTAAAATTAAAGGCAGGAACATATTTGAAATGTTCCTGCCTCTTTATTGTGGTACCGATACATAGCCATCTAGCTAAGATTTTGAAGTGCTTCAAAATCAAAACTTGTATCTCACCACAGTTTTCTATGTGAATCCAATGAACAGTTTATTTGCATAATTTTCGTTATCAGAAGTAACTTTAAGTTATTTTTAAAGTAAGTATACCTAGTACAAATTTCTAAGTTGTGCCCGTTTGTTGAAATTTAATTTTCATTATACTTTTTGTACTGAGTCCAGCGCTTTTTTTAATTCGTCTGGTTTTTGAGTGCCGATTACCACTGTGTTATATTTCAACTTTAACTCTATACCTTTATTTCCATTCATGTTATAGGCTTTTTCATTCTTAAGGTTAAAACGAATTCCCCATCCCCCAAATCGTTTTAGTGGACTGTAAGTAATGCATTCATAATGATGTATATTTTTGAAAAGGTACTGTTTATATTGAAAATGAAAAGGAACAAAACGAACATAAAGACCGTTTTCACGAACCTCAATGATCAGTTTCAATACACCAAGCATTAATATAGGGAAGACAATCCCGAAAAACAACCACAAAACAATTAATACACCATTAGATGCTGGTTTATCGCCAAACGGGGTATCAAGAATAATTTGTTGAATGAATCCATACCACATCAGCATGGCGATCCCTAATATGAGTATCCATGCCCAAATTGGGGATCGCTGCACCTCACGAAAGATAACTTGTTCTTGTTGCTTCATTTATGATTGTCACCTCCTAAGTGATTTATTTTTTCTCACTCATTTTAAACCGTTTTGCACTTCCGAAAAAAGCACTTCCAATTATGAATATAACGGAAGAAAGGTACATTGTTATCCCTGAGTATTTATTATCAAACATTGTAATATTAAGCAAATTAATGAACATCATCAATATAAGTGATATGTACAATCCATTAATATATTTCACTTATGCCCCCTCCTTACTTTACTTTTTTTCGGAAACCCCTATGTGATAAATAGTGGTTCTAACAGTATTATTCAGAATGTTATTTTCCCTATTTAACATTTTAGAGAGTTGATATGTTGTTTGTTTTCGGTTGAATATTGTATACATACTTGATTAACATTACGTCTCATTATTGGAAGTTGATTAATATTAGCTTATTTGTCTTATAAGTTAAATTGAGAACAATTAGATTCCAAAATATTTCAGTTCTTTTTGTATGTTGTTCAAAGCAAATCCCTCTCGTTCTCGAAAGGGGTTATTTGATTCGTTCGAAGATAATCTCAAAATATTGCGCGTATCCTGCGATTGATGGTGCAAAGATTTGAACAAATTTCCAACCGTCTTCAGCATGTTCGGCGATAATACGCTTATAATCTTCTTTAGGTTCCCCTTTCCAGTTATTAACTTCGACTTTCACGAATTTGTAATCGTACATATCCTTTCCCCCTTTTCCTAATTGTACCATTTCGAAGAATCGATTTGTTATGATTTTTGGATGTATATGGTATTCGCATTCAGTTAATATAACGTAACATTATCGGTAGCAAGGAAAAAGGAGAACCCTGCTCTCACAAGGGAATCTACTTTTTTAGTTCTATGAATCTATACATTTTTTTATACATTCCTATTCTGGCACGGTTTCAGGGTTCTTGTTTGTTACTGGATTAGCCAGAAAACTATATAAAATCTTGCATACTCTTAGCGTGGGGGGTTTCCAAAATACTGGCATCTCCCAATATGTGCTTTCTTATGGGGATTTCTTGACCCCTCATTAAAACACTCTCCCGTCCTTTGTCTATCTTTAAGAGTAGCTTTGCTTGTTTATTTAAAGTCCTTGCAACGAGGCATTGTACTCCTCCTAAAGCCAAACAAATGATTAAAATTACACATCCATATTATACTGATTAAACTAAAAATTTAATTTCTTTTTATTTCATTCATTATGTAAATAAAAAAGGATAATCCGTCCTCATAATGGACTAACTATCCTATAAATTATTATTTAAATTCAATAAAACTAGAACTTCTTTCCCTATGTATCATTATTTCGTTATTTCACCAAACTGCGCTCTCGTCACTTTTTCCAAGTCATCCACTTTCAGCTCAATTTGCACGCCAATTTTCCCGCCACTTACAATGATCGTTTCAAGCGATTGAGCACTCGCATCAATACATGTAGAAAATAACTTCTTCATTCCTACTGGTGAACAACCGCCGCGAATATATCCTGACACTTTCGTAATATCTTTTACTGGAATCATTTCAATTTTCTTTTCACTTACTGCTTTTGCGGCAGCTTTTAAATTTAGTTCCTCATCTACTGGAATGATAAAAACGTGATAATTTTTACTATTCCCTTGAGCGATTAACGTTTTATATACCTCTCTCACTTCTCGTCCAATTTTCCCTGCCACTGATACGCCATCAATTTTTCCATCGTCCGGATCATATGACATCATCGAATATTCAATTTTTTCTTTATCTAATATTCGCATCGCATTTGTTTTATCTTTTTTCATAGCGGTCTCCTTAAAAGGTTATTTCATATTATTAAGTTTTATTATACACCCTTTTCCATTCCTCCTACATAACTTCACTTATATTTCAAAACTAAAAATATTGATAATTCAAAAATCATCTGATATAATTTGGAAAAACTTATGTTAAGGAGAGATTTGTAATGCGAAATTTTAATACTTCTTTCCAACTTCATCATCATACGTAACGCCGTGTATCCGAAGAAAAATTTTTCTTCGTGGGTACAGGGCTTTTCCTGTTGACCCACGAAGCGTTCATAAAGCTATGTGGGTATTTTTATACCTGCATAGCTTTTTTTAATTTAAAAAAGGAGAGATTACAATGGAAATGAAAAATGTAAAAGGAACGAAAGACTATTTACCAGAGGAACAAGTATTACGAAATAAAATTAAAAGAGCTTGTGAAGATACGTTTGAACGTTATGGCTGTAAACCGTTAGAGACACCAACGTTAAATATGTATGAGCTTATGTCTTACAAGTATGGTGGTGGCGATGAAATTTTAAAAGAAATATATACACTTAAGGATCAAGGAAAACGCGATCTTGCCTTACGTTACGATTTAACAATTCCATTCGCAAAAGTCGTGGCAATGAATCCGAACATCCGCCTTCCTTTTAAACGTTATGAAATTGGGAAAGTATTTCGAGATGGGCCAATTAAACAAGGAAGATTCCGTGAGTTCATTCAATGTGACGTTGATATAGTCGGTGTAGAATCAGTCATGGCGGAAGCTGAACTCATGAGCATGGCGTTTGAGCTGTTCCGAACGTTAAACTTAGACGTAACGATCCAATATAATAACCGAAAATTGTTAAACGGTATTCTCGAGTCAATTAACATCCCTACTGAACTAACGAGTGACGTAATCTTATCATTGGATAAAATCGAAAAGATTGGAATTGATGGTGTACGAAAAGATATATTGGAGCGCGGGATTACTGTAGAAATGGCCGATACAATATGTACTACCGTTTTATCTTGTCTAAAGCTTACAATTGCCGACTTTAAAGAAACCTTCAATAATCCACTTGTCACCGATGGAGTAGAGGAACTGCAACAACTACAGCAATATTTAAGCGCCCTCGGAATAAATGAAAATACGATATTCAATCCGTTTTTAGCAAGAGGACTCACGATGTATACAGGTACCGTGTATGAAATCTTTCTAACAGACGCTAGCATTACATCTAGCATCGGTAGCGGTGGTCGATACGATAATATTATCGGAGCATTCCGTGGTGATAATATGAACTATCCGACTGTAGGGATTTCATTCGGATTAGACGTTATTTATACAGCACTATCACAGAAAGAAACCATATCATTTACAGCGGATGTATTTATCATCCCACTCGGGACAGAATTACAATGCTTACAAATTGCCCAGCAATTACGTTCTACTACTTCCTTAAAAATCGAACTTGAACTAGCCGGGCGTAAATTGAAACGTGCCCTTAATTATGCCAATAAAGAAAATATCCCGTATGTACTAATAATAGGTGAAGAGGAACTATCTACAGAAACAGTTGTATTGCGTAATATGAAGGAAGGTACTGAAGTGAAGATTTCCCTCTCTTCCTTGGAAAATAACACATTTAATAAATATATATAATAAGCACCACCCTCATTTGGGTGGTTTTTCTAGTGCACAAATAAAGAACTATTTAGTTTACATAATATTATTATAGAATTCTATAAATGTGAATCACAAAAAACATATCCATTCACCACTATATTTGGTAACATATTCATACGTACATATTATTTAGGAGGAATTAACTTTGAGGGCAGTCGTAAAAACATTGAAGTGGACTACAGGTATCTCCCACCTTTTATTAATTCCTTGTTATTTATTTCAAGGACTAGTTGACTTATACGGGATACCACTACTTATAGTAATTACTTTACATATCATTACAATTTTATTAGCTAAAAAGGAAGGCATGAAAACCTATGCTAATTATATAGGAATCCTCACTATTCTAGTTGCTTTCTTTCCCTATATACAAATCGCTATACATATTATAGCGTCGATTTTCCTTCTATTAGATGCTGCTTCCGTGAAAACAAAAGAATTTTATGATTAAAACAGAAATTAGAGAAATATTTTTCAACCATATACAAAAAAAGAGGGCAGATATGCATCTCCCTCTTTTGTCTAACTCTTATTATTCTTGTTCTTGCTCGTCCAAAATCTTCTCAAACGCAGCAGATACTTTTTCAAATATCTCGTCACTCTCAATGTATGAGAATTCACTATCTTCTTCTACTTTTAAAAAGAAGATATCAATGTCTTCCTCAGTTTCTGTTTGAATATCTTCAACAAAGGCAACCGCAATATATTCTGCTCCTTCGACATCCATCGCTCCAAGTACTTCAACTTCTTGTTCTTCATTATTCTCGTCGCTAAGGCTAAAAACTTCGCCTACTTCAATATCTGACATATTCATTCTCCTCCTATTACACTCTAAAAAATAGAACGTTCAAATCGTATACTTACTAACATATCTTTCCATAAAAAAGTTAAATTCATACAGAAAGAACAACAAATTCTTGCTGGTTCAGCATATGTATTCCATTAATACTATAAACGATAAATATAAATTTTCATATTAAAGAGACTTATGCAGCAATTCCAGTACATCTTTCATCGCAAAAGGCCCATCTTTTTTCACATGCTCAGCGAATTCCGAAACGAGACGTAACGTTTTCACACTTTCGATTGGATGCTCCCCTGACGCACTTTCAGCAGAAAGCATAACAGCATTCGTTCCGTCCAGTACAGCTTGAAATACATCCGTCACCTCAGCTCTTGTAGGAATAGAATGATCTACCATAGATTGAAGCATTTGTGTCGCTGTAATGACATATGTATTCGTTCGATTACATTCACGAATCATCATTTTTTGCAAAAGCGGAATAAATTGATACGGTAATTCCACACCTAAATCTCCCCTTGCAATCATAATGCCATCCGCTTCTTTGCATATGTCTTGAAAATTCTCGATTGCTTCCATCGTTTCTATTTTTGCAATTAAATTAGGAGATGTTTCTTTATGTTCATGTATAAAACTTCGTATTTCCTTTATATGGCTAGCTTTTCGAACGAAAGAACACGCAATAAAATCAACTTCCTCTTCTAGAAGAAATTGAATATCTTTTTTATCTTTCTCGGTAATAGCCGGTAAACTAACAATTGTACCTGGTAAGTTCACCCCTTTATGAGAGGAAATATTGCCACCTGTTTTTACTCTTGTTTCTATTTTTTCCGTACTTACCTTTTCAACAATTAATTCAACTTCTCCATCATTAATAAGAATTCTACTTCCAACTTTTACGTCATTCGCAATCCCCACATAATCAACACTTGCTTCTTCTTTATTCCCTTGAACTGGATTGGTATGTAAAGTAAATAACGCCCCTGCTTCAAGTGTAATTTGTTCCTCTTTCATTTCACCCAATCTTATTTTAGGACCTTGTACATCCCCTAGAATTTTAATAGAATCGTCTAACGATTTTACTAAACGCATGATTGTTTTATGACTTTCATGCGTGCCATGTGATAAATTCAAACGAACAATTTTCATACCATTGTTTATTAACTGCGCTAATGTTTCTTCATTATTACTCGCTGGCCCAATTGTACAAACTCGATCAATTGTCATGTTCCCACCATCCTTTTTCTAATGTTTCCCATAAAATAAAGAGAAGATTCTTTTTATAGGAAAGACTGTGTAACTTAAAGATGCACAAAGGTTTTATATGAGAAGAAGCGATTGCTGAATAAGTAGCTTAAATTTAACTTTTTGACTTAATAGTTATTGTTAGTTTCGTTGCAATAGGGTACTACTAATAATAAATCTTGTTTACATACGAACGGTAGATTGGGATATCGAAAACAACCTATGGAGGAACCACAATGACTAATCTTCGTAAAAAAATAATGGGACTAACATTAGCGGGAATGGTAGCACTAGGTTCATTAGCAGCAGGAAGCATAATGAACCTTAACGAGGTAAAAGCTGATGTAAAGAAATCAGGAAAGCAACCCAAAAATGTAATTTTCATGGTTATAGATGGGACAAGTTCTTCTGCTACAACATTGGCACGTTGGTATAAAGGCTCCCCTCTTGCACTAGATCAAATTGTATCTGGAGGTGTTCGTACGTATTCCGCAGAATCTGCTATTACGGACTCTGCACCGGCAGCCACAGCTTTAGCGACAGGAAACAAATCAAATTCAGGTTACGTGGGTGTATTACCTTCTGTTGTGAATTCACCTGGCTTAGAACCAATGAAAGAAGAATGCAAGTTTCGTCCAGTTGCCAACGTCTTAGAAGGCGCAAAACGTTCCGGCCGCGCGACAGGAATCATTGCTACGTCAGAAATTCAGCATGCTACTCCGGCTAGTTTCTCTGCTCACCATGCTAACCGTAAAAATTTCGAAGTACTTGGTGAACAGCAAGTTTATCAAAATATAGAAGTTGTATTAGGTGGTGGAAAAGCAGCACTTCTTCCTATGACAAGCAATGGAATTCGTAAAGACAACGAAGATTTAGTAAAGGTAATTCAAGATAAAGGCTACGACTTTGTCGAAACAAAAGATGCGTTATTAAACTCCAAATCAAATAAAATCTGGGGTTCTTTCTCTAATACTGCCCTTGCGTTCGATATGGATCGTAAAATAACCAATCCTAAGCAGCCTACTCTTTCCCAGATGACAAGCAAAGCAATTCAAACATTATCAAAAGATAAAGATGGTTTCTTCTTATTCGTAGAAGGCAGTAAGGCAGATTGGGCAGCACATGCAAATGACCCAATCGGGATGATTAGCGATGTATTGGCATTTGATAATGCGGTTACAGAAGCATTAAAATTTGCGAAGAAAGATGGTAACACTATGGTCATTGCATTAGCGGATCATGGTAATAGCGGTATTTCCATTGGTAACAGTAATACAACAAAAGGATATGATACCACACCAGTATCAGCTTACATTGACCCACTAAAAAAGGCGAAAATGACACTTGAAGGTGCTACAAATAAACTAAAAGATGATTTATCTAATATAAAAGAGGTCGCTGCACTTTACGGTTTAGACAACCTAACTAATGATGAAAGAGAAAAGTTAAAAACTGCAAATAAGAAAACTAATGTAGGTCCAATCCTTACTAAATTATTGGCCAACCGTGCGAACATCGGTTTTACAACTGGTGGTCATACGGGTGAAGATGTATTCTTATACTCTTACGGCCCTCAAAAGCCATACGGTTTAGTCCAAAATACAGACATTGCGAAAATAATGGCCAAAGCAATGGGCTTTCAATTAGAAGAAATAACTAAAAAATTATTCTTAGATGCTGAAACATCCTTTAAACAAATTGGTGCAAATGTAATGATTGACAAGCAAGATGCACTTAATCCGGTGCTTGTAGTAAAGCGTAATAATACGGAGGCCAAATTGTTTGTGAATAAAAACATTATCTATATTGGTGGGAAAGATTATGAATTAGGAGGCATCGTTGTAGAAAGCAACGGGAAATTCTATGTACCTGAAAAAGCAATTCAACTATTCACAAAGCATTCTCGCTAAATTTAAATACAGACATAAAAAACGCTATCCTTTCTATAGAAAGGATAGCGTTTTTTTCGTTATATGAATACAAATTTATCTTATTAAATCCATTCAACAATAGTATCCAAAGTTTGTCTTGTTTTATTAAATTTTGGTTCTCCTTTACGGTATCCGAATGCAACCATAACTGACACCTCAAGATTATCATCTTTTAAAATTCCTTCTTGACGAAGTAAAGAATCTACTTTTTCTTTATCGAATCCTTCCATTGGACAAGAATCAATACCGATTTGAGCTGCACTAGTCATCATATTAGCTAAAGCAATATAAGATTGCTTTGATGACCAATCAAATACAGCACGTTCGGAGTCTAACAATTTAAAATCCGATTCTTGGAATTTTTTGAAGAATTCATATCTCATCTGTTGAGCTTCTTCAGGCAATCCAATAATATCTTTCATCATATGCTGAATATACTCTGCATCATAGTGCATATCTTTGATGTTTCTTGAAAGAACAATAACAAAATGACTTGCTGTTGAAAGTTGCCCACCTGCTCCCCATGAATATGGTAATAGTTTTTCTCTTAATTCTTTATTTTGTACCACAATAAATTTCCAAGGCTCATATCCAAAAGAAGAAGGAGATAATCTTCCTGTTTCTAAAATAAACTTAAAATCATCTTCTGAAATCTTCTTCATAGGGTCAAACTCTTTACATGCATGTCTAAAGTGAAAAGCTTCCATAATTTTTTGTTTTGTGTTAGTCATAAAAAGTCCTCTTTTCATTAATTTATTATTCAACTAAATTATATTTTTTAAGTATCAACGTTACAAGTACGCACATTTATGTGCTATAGTATCAAAAAAGATACTATTGTTAAGGGAGAGTCTTTTTATGATTAGTTCAAAAGAAGATGATATAAATTATCCATTTTTAAATAAATATTCTTGTCCCGTAGAAGCTATCGTCGAGGTTATTGGTGGGAAATGGAAAGGAGTTATTCTTTATCATTTGTTAGATGGTAAAAAACGATTTAATGAATTAAAAAGATTAAAACCTAATATCACCCAGAGAATGTTAACACTTCAACTTCGAGAACTTGAAGCAGATGGCATCGTACATCGAGAGGTATATCGTGAAGTGCCTCCTAAAGTAGAATATTCGCTAACCGAACTCGGCGAGTCACTACGTCCAATTATCCTTTTAATGATGGAATGGGCGACTAATAATATGGAGCAGGTTTTGGAAAGTAGAAATAACACTAAATAGTATTTAAAACCTGTAATGAGCCATTACAAACAACTCAAAAAAGATTGCCTCTTAGGATACAGGTAATCTTTTTTGAGTTGTTTAGGTATGAAATTTTTGTCTTTGTAGCCTATATCCATCAAGTTAAAAGTTTTTTGTTCTCCATCAAAGAGCTATTTCTGTTTTGGCATTGTTCGCTATAAAACATATACAGTTCCATACGGTAACGATCGAAAATAAATTCCATCCTTGTGTAATCTACATCGGGTAATATGATTGTGATGGGTAATACACCTGTGGTGGATAATAAGACTGTAATGAATGATACGATTGTGGTGGATAATAACTGTGTTGCATGTGTTGCGCTTGTAATGCTTGTTGCTGTGCTTGTATAGCATGATGAACAGCTTGAATAGTGCTTTGCGCAGGACCCTGCCCTCCTAAAGGGCGCATTTGCGTTTCATTGTAAAAATAATTGAAAAACATTCTTTATTCACCTCACCTCTGTATATATTTTTGTCTTCATGTTTCATACTATGTATATTGAATTAAAGTGGATAATTCCTGAAACTTATCATCTTGCAATCCATAAATTTCTTTCTATTCAATAAGATGAATCAAATGTAAAATAAAAGTTAATTTCAAGACAAATCATTGAGAGTTTTAAAATTTTCATATATTGTTTTAATTAGGTTTAAACTCTCGAATGTAAGAGGTGTTATTTATGAAAAAGATATATATTATTATCGGTATTTTACTAGTTTCGATACTTATAATTTATATTTTGTTCAATACTTCATTTATACAGAGCCCGAATCTATCTCATGCACCTTCTAAAGAAAAGATGAAAAAAGAAAAACAGAGAGAGCCACAAACTAACACCGTTTCTTATGGCTTAAAGGATGACCAAGGTCAACATATCGACAATGGAAGTGAAATTACTAGTGAGAATAATAAGATCAACGTATCGTTATCATTTGTACATAATATTAATGAAGACCGAAAATATGGATTAATTGTTTTAGAAGATTACGAACAAAAGCCTTTTAAAATAGATGACACTCCAAATGCGGTATCCCACTATTCTTTTGATATAAAGCCAAACAGTTCGATCACTACTAAAATCCATTTACAAATTTCTCCTACCGCTAGTGAATTAACCTTTTTAATAATTAAAAAACCTGAATATAAATTACAAGATAATGACCTAAATAAAGCCGCTATATTAGAAGAGGTTCTAAGTATGCGATATTCGATTAATACTCATCATAAAGATAATGAGAAAATAAAACCTACTCCTGTACAGCCGAAAACTGTTTTAAAAGATGATCTTTATGAACCATTATTTGTTACTAGAAATGAGGAAAAACTACAAGTGGTGCTTTCTGAGAATGAAGGTAAAGAGCTAACTATATCTAGCGGAAATGAAACGACAGAAGAAATGAGTTATGCAATCGTGGCCTTTAAAGATTGGGAGCAAGTTGAACTATTAAATAACAAAAAAGTTGCTTATACTACGGTCGCTCCTGAAACGAGACAAATTTTTAATTTCACATTACCTATAGTGGAACAAGAAAGTAATTTCCAATTAGTTGCTTTTCCATTTCCTTATAAAGTCAGTAAAAACAATTATATGAGTCAACAAGCCTTCGGTTCATTTCGCATCGTAATTAAAAATGAACAATAAATTAAGTCAGACTGGATGTAGCGAGCCACATATACTACCCGAGCAAACTAAAAAGGCCTACTCACACGAGTAGGCTTTTGAAACTATGAAAGTTTCGTTAATAATTGATTTAAATCCTTTTTCGTTTTTGTCGTTAATGACTTCATTTTATTAACATCTATCTTTTCTTTCTCCGCTCCTACAATTAACGGATACATACTTTGGCCAATTGTTTTATATTCAGTCGGATGTGATGCTTCTAACTCTTTTTCAATGACATCCCACTTCTCATTAATTTGTTTTCCAAGCTTATTCACTGTTTCTAATTTAGGATTTGCAGCTAATTGCTTGTCTAAGCTTTCAATTAATGTAACTACTTCTTTTACATTTGTTTTTACAGCTACACTTTTCTTCGGATCTTTCGTTGTCTTTCCGTTATTATTTGTGCTTGTGCTTTGATCTGTTGTTTTTCCGCTAGTCGTTTGATCATTTGTTTTTCCTGTCGTCTCTTTTTCTTTTGTTTTCACATTCTCGTTTTGAGTTGATGTTTTGCCGTTACTTTCTGTTCCTGATGATTCCTTTGTATTTTTTGTATCTTTATCTGTTTTTTCATTCGAAGAAGTATTTGTGTCTTTTTCACTATCTTTCGTTGTTTTTGACGCTTCATCTGCACTTGTCGTTTTTGATTGCTCTTCATTTTGTGTAGTAGCTTGATCCTTCTTCGCTTCCTCTTTATCTGTGAAGCTACTACAAGCTGCCATTGTAAGCATTGTACCAATTGCTACTGATGCGATAGCGACCTTTTTCATTTTCATATAAATCCCCCTATGTTTACTTAATTATTTATCCTCCCCTTTACGATTCTATTTCCCCTTAAAAAATCCCTTTTCACACGAATCACCATCTTTCCGACAGTAATCTTCATAATAATACGTACAAAAAACGATAAATTCATTTTAATATTCGAGTTTCTTCTACTTCATTTTTCTCCTCTGCAGCAAAAGAAAAAGAGTATATTGTCACATGAAGATTTGCAATCTACAAATGACAACATACTCTCCTATCAATTTTTTATCTTTCTTGACATTTTATTTATACAAAAAAATTAAATATTTTATAATATTTTTGTTTCTCAAGACATGTTTACATAATATTATTATGAATAACCTCCGTTCGAATGAATGACTTGCCCAGTAATCCACTTCGCTTCTTCACTTACTAAAAAGGAAACTAAACGGGCAGCATCCACCGGTTCTCCAACTCTACCTTGCGGGAATTTCCATACTAAATGATGCTGTAATTCCTCTGTAATCCAACCTGTATTCGTTGGTCCTGGATCAACAGCATTGACTGTAATCCCCTTCTCCATAGCAACTGGTGCAACAGAATTTGTAAATGCTTCTATCGCTCCCTTTGTTGCTGCGTATGCCAATTCATCTGGCATTGGTTCCAATGATTGCCCAGAAGTAAGATTTATAATACTACCACTCGTTTTAAGTGAAAAATGTTTAATAAATAATGAACTTAATAACATAGTAGCCCGAACATTAACTGTATAATGTTTATCCAACTGCTCTACATCTAATTCCCCAATTTTCGTATGAGTAGAATACACTGCATTATTAATTAGAATAGATGGATCACCTAACCGTTCTGATACCATATAAAACAAACGATTTGGCGAATAAGACTGCGATAAATTGATTTCTGCCATTTCACATCGAACACCGTAACTTTCAATCTCCTTTTTCAGCAAAAAGGGTTCTTGATCACTCATTCCCCATGGCATCGCTTTATCATACTTTGGCCAGTACGTGAAAAAAATGTCTATCCCCTTTTGAGCAAGCACCTTGCATACAGCTGCACCAATTCCATTCAGACGAGTTGCCCCTGTTACAATTGCTATTTTCTTCACCTTTTTCTCCTCCATCTATACGTAGATCCCCTGCATGAATACAGAGGATCTATCTTCTTATTGAATATTTGACAGTATACGTTCAGCACCTAATTTTAACACTTTAATAAAGATATAGTTTACAATCGTAAACATTACAAATAAAACGATAAACATAATCCACAGTCCTACTTCAAGGAAGAAGTATAATACACCTACACCCGCTACAATAACTAAAGCTATTAAAATATTAGCTAAAAAATTCCACAAAGTTGTATATCGACTTTTAAATAATTTCTGTTCTGTATCCCAATGAATATCTGCAGTTTGTGCATCCCAGCGTGTTCCAATTAAATTAATTAATAACAATCCGTTCGCACTTAGTAAAAACCACAGTATCATGAAGACTGGAGAAATCCCAGCTACGATTGCCATCGTAATACCGAATACTGCTAAAATAATCACATTAATTAGCCAAGCAGTGATTGCTTTCGCAAAAAAGATATCCGAAGCCTTTACTGGTAAATAACGATTCACAAACCAAGAGCTTCCATCTCGTGAAAATGATGTTGTTGCAATAACGTTACTCCCCATTAAAAATAACGATGCACAAAGCCCTACACCAATCGCCAAACCTGCTGATTCTGGATTATTAATGTATCCTGTAATCCACTTTAAATTTCCATCTTGTACGAATAAAACAAAGAACAGCATAATCGGCATAACGAAAGTTTGTACAATGCAATTTAAGAAAAATTGCGGTGTACGGAATAACGTTTTAAATTCTTTTTTCACATATGCTTTTAAATGTGAACTTTGTACCGTTGATTTCTGTAAACCTTCCGACGTAATAGCTTGTTTCTTTGCTGTACTCGTTGAAAGTCCAATAACCCCTTTTAAATATGTACGCTCTGCAATGTAATAAAACAACACAAAGAATACAAATGAAATAAGTGCAAAGATGATTACGTATAAAGGACCCTTCCAATTTGCATTTTCTACTAATGCCACTGCTCCAAAATATGTAGTTGGAAAATAATTTGTCATTTGTACTAAAAGTGAAGATTGGTTGTTCGCAAGATAATTCGTAAGTGCATCTTCAGAAAACGAACTTTTATTTTTCCACTGTAAAAATACATTAATTCCTACAATAAATAGTATACTTACGATTCCAATAAATATATTGCCTCGATCTTTATTTTTCGCTATATTTGTATACCTCATAATAACTGTCATCAGTAATGAAGCTAATACTAACGGCACAATCGGGAAGAGTAAGTAAATAAAAATCATGTATATGTAATATGTAATAAATGCGCCACTTTTTAACCCGTACGTAATAAAGATTGGTAATAAAATGAATGAACTCATTACGTATTGTGTTATTAATACTGTTAAAAATTTTGCCGAAATAATTTGAGCTGGTTTTAATGGTAACGGCAATAACATTTCAATATCATTACTGTAGTAAAATACAGTTAAAATGTTCGTAATACTCATTAAAAATACCCATATACTCGCAATCGCAAGCCCCATTGCGATAATCATTCCTGGGTCTTGCCCTAATTGTTTCATACCTTCATACATTCCGTGCGTCATCGAACCAAATATTAAAAAGCCAACAAATAAAATGGCTGCAAATGAAAATACATACGCCCATCGCTTCTTCTTATCTGTTATAAAATCTGCATAATTTAATTTTAATAATACTTTCGTTAACGTCCAAATTTTACTCATTGCCCGTCATCTCCAAGAACATTTTTTCAAGTGATTCATTGGATTTAAAATGATCTCTCATTTCATCTAAATTCCCTTTAAACTGCAAATTCCCCTTATTAATAATCGCAACACGGTCACATATTTTTTCCGCCACTTCTAATACGTGTGTAGAGAAAAATACAATCTTTCCTTTATCCGCATGTTCTCTCATCATTTCTTTTAAAATATATGCGGATTTCGGATCAAGCCCCGTTAACGGTTCATCTAAAATCCATACATCTGGCTCATGCACGAGCACACCAATAATAACGATTTTTTGTCTCATACCGTGTGAATAACTTTGAATTTGATCCGATAAAGCATTATAAAGATCAAATTTCTTCGCTAAAGACTCGATTCGTTCTTGTCGTACTTCTTTCGGCACCTCATACATATCTGCCATAAAGTTTAAATATTCAATTCCCTTTAATCGTAAAAACATATCTGGACTATCTGGAACATAGCCAAACGTTTTTTTCGCTTCCATCGGCTCTTTCATAATATTTTTACCGTTAATCGTAATGGTCCCTTTATCTACCCCATGGATACCAGTAATCATCTTAATTGTCGTTGATTTACCAGCACCATTCGGTCCTAAAAATCCAAATATTTCTCCGCTAGGCACAGATAAACTTAAATCTTTTACTGCATAGGTAGACCCATTATAACTTTTTGACACATTCGTAATTTCAATCATTCCATCCAATCCTTTCCTTAATTACCAAATAACTATATTGATATTATAGCATACCTCTATTTTTAGATTTTTGTATTTTTCAGTTTTTTTAACCTTTAAAATAAATATACACGCCTAATCCAACGATTAAAACGACAGCTAGTATAATATAAATCATCGTAAGCCGTTTAATATTCCCTTTTGTCGCTTTACTATAATTCGCATCACCATTTCGCCCAATTAGAACCGTTGCAATTACAGTAATCACTACAAGTAATATAACGATCATGATCCCAGTTAACATTCCTTCCTCCCCCTCCTTACAACCATTTTACAATATTATCCTCTTTATTTCGCAGTATATTTAGTCTTTTTACTATTATTATGAAAAGAACTGGAAAACTATTATTACCATTCATATCCATATGTGATATATTTATAACATAACGTGATTTATCCCGCATTAACTGGCAGTAAGACTCCCACCTCAAAATTCGTCTGGAGCAAAGAAGTTAGGTGGGAGATCAACTGCCCGTAAACGCCCGATTGGTGAAGGCTAATAATCAGTGGGGGATGAACACCCCCACTGATTAAAGTTTCACTTTATTTCTAACATTGAAAGGAGAATCTATCGTGAAAACAACTTGGATAAAATATTTAGGATTTCTCGGTTTCTTTGGGTTTCTCGGATTTTTTTATGAAAAAGGATTGTTTACTATGTTCTGTTTCTTCTCCTTTTTCACAACATATAGAACGGTTCAACACGATGAACTGTTTGAACAAATCGTCAATAAGTCGTGCCGCAATGCATTTATCGTTACGTTATTAACTACCGCTATCATTATGTTTATTGAAATGTTATTTCCAAACCCGGCGCTACAAGAGATTGATATCGCTCTTATTTTTGGCACACTTATTCTTACGTTCGGCTTCTCTATGTTCTTTTACGATAAACCTGTTGATGAAATGGAAGATGCGCCATGGCGTTCGTAACGAAGATAAAAGAATACCGTGCCAAATTGAATATGACACAAGAAGATTTAGCGAAAAGTGTTGGTGTACGCCGTGAAACGATTAGCCATCTCGAAAAAGGAAAATACAACCCTTCCTTGCAGCTTGCTCACGATATTGCGAAGGCACTACATAGTACGATTGATGAGATTTTTATTTTTGAGGATTAATGTAAAAAAAGCCCTTATAATAAAGGGCTTTTTTGTCATAACATGTCGTTAAATCGATATCTCTTGTCTAAACGTCGATATAATTTCATTCAGATTAGGAACAGACTACACTTTTTTCCGCAATATCTACAATTCCTAAAATTTGCAGCAAACTCTCCACTTCATAGGTCGGTTTAACACTTGTCTTGTTTTCTTTCAGACTCGGATTATACCAACAAGTATCAATACCGTAATCTTCTCCGCCTTTCATATCAGAAGTTAGCGAATCTCCAACCATTAGTACACTGGATTTATCAGTAATTCCAAGCTTTTCAAATGCATAATCAAAAATCTCACGTGCTGGTTTTTGATGGCCAACCTCTTCTGAAATAATAATATGATCAAAGAAGTTACATAAAGGCGAATTTCCAATTCTTGATTGTTGCACCTTCGTATATCCATTCGTAATAATACCTAGCTTGTAATCTTGAAGGTTCTCACATAATTGTACTGCACCTTCTATAAGGTGTACTTCTTTCCCTAAGTTTTCAAGGTAAACGTCACTAAATTGCTGCGCATCTACTTCGATATTATGAAGTGCAAATAATTGTCTAAATCGGTCTACCGCTAATTCACTTAGCGTAATCATTTTATTCTCTAAATCTCTCCATAATCCATTACTAATCTCTTTATAACTTGCAAGATAATCATCATATCCTGTAGGCATGCCGAACTGTACAAACGCGTTATGTAATGCGTTTCTTTCCGTTTCAGGGAAATCTAATAATGTATCGTCTACGTCGAATAGTATTACTTTGTATTTCATTATGCTCTCCTCAATTCCTATATTAAACACTTCTTATAGCTTAATTATAAGCTTTTATATATTTCATTATAAAGCGCTTTGACTCGCTCTTTATAGAATACACCTTTATCTTCTATTTTCAAATGTGCTATAAATAAGTTTGCAAGCATGACCGCAGTATCTAATCTATAAAACAAACTAACAATATGAGAAGTAGCGCTAAAGATATTATCATTCTTATATCCAGCTTTAAATTCATCCCAACTAACCTCATTCGTTTCAGCTATTCTCATAAGCTCCAATAATGGATGACCAATTAGAGCGTTATCCCAATCAACTATCGCTTTAACTTCTCCGTTATATCCAATTAAATTGGCTGGTCGAATGTCCATATGCAATAAACTCTTTACATGGTCAGCTGTACTAAGAATATGTTCAATTGTTTTTGTCTCTGGAAGTTTAACTCCACAGTTCGTGATTGCATTAAAACCTTCTATCCGTTTCACAATGCGTTCCGATATATACTTACTAATCGGCTCTCTAATGTTCTGCTCATATTGTAAACCATCGATTGGTATACTATGAAGCTCACTAACTAACTTCCCTATTTTACATGCAGAAATTGGCATGTGATCAGTAGATACATGATCCGATATTAAAAAATCAAGTTCGGCAGAAAGATGCAATCCATGTATCTTTGGCACTGGAATACCTTTTGAATAACAAAACTTAGAAAGCTCTGTTTCCTTTTGCAATGAAATCCGACTATTAAATAAATCTTCATTTATATTTTCTACTTCTCTTTCCCACGGCACTCGAAAAGCTAAAGCTCCCTTTTCTGAATCTCCGCGAAAAACAATATTTTGCACTCCCGTTCCAATCACCTTTAAATCCTGAACAGCTAGTTCCTTATAATCTTGACTTAGTATTGTTGCTAACTTTCCTCTTAACCCCTCTGCTTTTAAACGTGTATGAATCATTTTATCCCCCGATTCGTAAGTTCTTCTCATCCATTTTCTCCCCGGTGCACAACACTCCTCATAAACAAAATTATAGCAACAATAAGAAAAGGAGGCTAATCCAATCAGCCTCCCTTCTCATTACTTATCCCGCATTAACGGGCAGTAAAACTCCCACCTCAAATTCGGCGAATGCGAAGAAGTTAGGTGGGAGTCGGACTGCCCGTAAACGCCCGATTGGTGAAGGCTAATAATCAGTGGGGATGAACCCCCCACTGATTAAAGTTTCACTTTATCTTCTAGCAATAACACTTTCATTTCCTCTAACGATTCTTTCGTAAAGCCAAAAGCTTTTTCAGCATACGCTTCAACTGATCCATATTGCTTTTTAACTTCATCAATCGCAGCTTGTAAATATTCAGCACGTGCCTCAAACATCGCACCTAATATTGCTCTACTTTCATCGTTTTGTAGTTTTGCACCTAAAAAGGCCATCATTTTTTCATTTAACTTTTCACGGAAACCGTTACTTAGTAAGTAGTCTTCCATTACTGTTTTTTCTGGTACACCTAGTAACAGTAATAGTAATGCTGATCCAAATCCAGTACGGTCTTTTCCAGCTGTACAGTGGTTTACTAACGGTAAGTTTTCTGGGTTTTGCGCTAAGTTTAAGAAGCTCACGAATGCTTCATTACCACTTACGAAATCTTGATTCATTTTCACAAGATACTCGCCTGGTTTCCCTAACATAGAAAGGTCACCAACCTGGAAAAATTCATTTATGTTCAAGTCTTTCGCCAAGTCTTGCATAACTGGTAAGCATACTTGACGAGCACCCGTAATCTCTGGATTCGGCTTATGCTTCACTTCAAAGTCTGTACGGTAGTCACAAATTAACTTCAAACCAGACTTTTGTAAATAGTCGATGTCCCATTCTGTTAATCCTGCTAATTCTTCAGAACGATACAATTTGCCCCATTTTACTTTACGGCCTTCAGTCGTTTCATATCCTCCCATATCACGGAAGTTAAACGCGCCTTGTAATGGTAATCTACGCTCAGCTACTGTCACTGCTTGTCCATTACTTCCTACTAACCTAAAATATGGACGCTCATTTTCACTCGGGTTTTCAATTGTACATGCTGAATCCCCACTTACTGTTACAAGTAATTCTCCATTTTCTTCAATATGATCTGGTGAAGTACTCCAATAAATACGAACTTCTTCTATATTATTTTCCCACTTTATATGTAACGTATTATCTTCATTTCGTTCTACAGTTGCTTGTAGCCAATTTCTTTGCTGCTCCATTCTCTCACCAACACTTTCTTTGTATAGTCTAATCCTTCTTTATTGTATTATAGGAACGCTTACTTTGTCGTTTCGATTTTTCTTTTTATCTTACAAACATGCAAAAAGTTCTTTTATTTGTTCATAAGTTGTACACGGATTCCCTCGAAATACATATGCGATTTGCTCATCATCTAAATCTTCATATACAACTGTTCCACGATCTGGGTGCGAATAAAACTCTAACCCATTTATCATCTTTTTAACACTATAATTCGTTGTCCATGAAGAAACAGGATAGTACGCTTTGTTTTTATGCCTACAAACCCAAAGTGCATATAGTTTACTATTTTCATCCCAGTATACATACTGCGTTTCGTCATTTCCTAATCCGACCGATTCGAGCTTCCAACTTAACTTTTCATGAATTGGCAATTTCGAATAAATTACGTCATCTGGGGCATTCCAATCACGACATTTTCCTATCTCACCCATTTCACCTCTCTTCGCTTGAAAGCTTAATAAATGAAATGGTGTATGTAATATCGTTTTCGCGAACTCCATATTTATAGGTTGTAACCCGAATAGAAATTTTTCCATTTCATCTTGGTTTACATATCCATGATCAATAGAAATTTCAATTTGCGTTTTCCATTTTGATGTAACGTAACTTTCTTTTCCCTTATAATTTACACCTTTCCAATACACAAGCCCTTTATATTGAAAACAAGCTCCTTTTGCTTGAGAAATACAACTATCTGGAAATACCGGCTCCATTATATCGAGGAAAAACTCTTTTACGCGAAACATACTAGTTGGCGTAACAACTTGAAACCAAACTGTTTCCCACTTTTCACCCTCATAACGCTCTGAAACTTTTTCGATGTTCCAACCTTCTAACAAGATCTCTGGATACAGTAAAACAAAAGAATGAAATTGTTTTTCCAACATATATAACCCTCCCGCTAAATGAGTTCGAGAGAGTAAGCCATCCATCCTTCTAAAACCTTCTCACATATCGCTCAGTAGAGCTCAGCTGCTGACATCCGTTCTTTTCAAAAACATCCTTCATCCACTCATTTTGTACATTTGTCTCGCCAATATAATAAGATGCACCTATTTCTTTTAAAACAAACATTGCTCCTGTAAAGAATGCCATTTCATACCCTTTATTTCGCATATTTGGAGCGACTGCGAAATACATAAGTTTTCCCTCTTCTAACGTACCTCTTTCAATATGCGGGATTACAATTCCTATTGGCTCTTCATCAATACTCGCTGTTAAACAATGTTCTTTCCATCGCCCACCAATTTCTTGTAGCATCGTATTTACAAATTGATCATAATCGATTTGTTCTCCGGTCACTTCATTCCACAGTGAATAAAAAGCGTCTTCGCCTATCTCTTCAATAAGCTTAAAATCAATTTCACTTTCTATATCTTCAACTTCATATATATCCTTACATACAATCATGTTTTCAGTAATATATTCAAATGAATACGTTTCGAAACATTTCTTATACACATCATAATTTGGGCTATTTGAAGAAATCTCAAATTGCAATTCTTCTATTCCATCTTTTTCAGCTTCAACAACGCAATATTGTATTATCTCTTCTAATTGCTCTTCTGTAAAAACCTCTGCATTATTTTCTTTTATCATTATAGAAGAAGCATTTCTTCTTATTTTAAAATGTTTCTCTAACTGTTCTATAGTCATCATATACTTCCCTCATCTATGTCATTCTCGAATTTCTACTCGTTCTCCTTGCATGAGCAGGATTGTCCTTGAATATATAGAATACTAGAAAACATCGCATCTTTAAAGTGCGGAGGAGGTTCTCCATTGGATATTACAGCATTGCAACAACAGTTAGAGCTTATACAACAAAATGACTATACGCAACTGCATCATATAGATGTAAATGAGTTAACTTTGAACATGCTTCAGTATATTGGAACGACTGATAGTTATGTCCGTTATCAACTTATATATAAATGTTTTGTGCATTTTATTCATCATGAATTCCTTATGGACGATCAGCTGAAATTACTTTTACAAACTTGTTTAAGTGATGAGTATTTATATTGTGACATTCACTCCCCACATACAGATGGGGTTTTCACACGTTCTTATACTGTTTCGTTAATTGCGTTAATACTCCAATTCGCTAACTCGCACTATTTTTTTACAGAGGAGGATATCGAGGAAATAAAAACCAAACTCATTACATATATAAACTTGGAAATGGATTTTCGAGGCTATATTGAAAATAAAGGATGGGCTCATTGTCTTGCACACGTATCTGATGCCTTCACTGAAATTGTTCACAATTCCTATACGACCTTTGAGTGGTACGAAGAATTAATTCATTGTTTATTAAATAAAATGTTCATTCCATCGGATCTATTTCATAATAACGAAGATGAACGCATTGTTACACCGTTACTATCTATGCTATATCATGATTTCCCGCAAGATGAGTTAATTTCAATTATTTATAAAAAAATAAAAAGGCTTCCTCAAATTAGAAAACGCCTTTCCCTTAATGAGTATTGTATTTTATGCGCAAACATTAAAATCTTTTTACGCACATTATTTTTTAGAACAAAAGATGATCATAACTTAGCATTTACAGCACGTAAAACAGAAAAAATGTTAAAAGAACTGCCTAATTATTATTAAATATAAGGAGAAGAAATATGGGCTATATTGAAGACATGAGAAATCTAGTAGGAAATCATCCACTCATTTTAATCGGATCACACGCCATTATATTAAATGAGAAAAATGAAATATTATTGCAGCTCCGTACAGATTTTAATCGCTGGGGCATTATTGGGGGCGCCTTAGAATATAACGAAACGTTAGAAGACGCTTTAAAGCGAGAAGTATATGAAGAAACTGGACTTATCATCAAAAAACCAGAACTATTCCGTACATACTCAGGACCTGATTACTTTCAAATCTATCCAAACGGCGATCAAGTACATGGTGTACTCGTTGTTTATATTTGCCGAGAATTCCACGGTGAGCTTATATGTGATCAAACTGAGTCAAAAGAATTACGCTTCTTTCCCCATGATGAGTTACCTATTACTCTTCATCCAGTAATTGAGCGTATTATTAAGGAGTTTCAGCACTCCAATTAAAAAACATCACATATTGTATATAGAAATAAAACACCCTCATTTCCCGTCATTATAACGTGAAATGAGGGTGTTATCGTTCACCGTAAATCCGAATTGTCCCCTTAGTAGCTAGATTGTTATCTCAATCTGATTTCCTTCAGGATCATTTACTACACTTTCATAGTAACCATCCCCTGTAGTACGCGGGCCGTTTAACACAGGATATCCAGCTTCTCTTAATGTATTAGTTAATTCATTCACTTTTTCTTTACTACCTACAGAAAAAGCAATATGCGCATATCCTACTGTTTGTGTTTGTATTTTATCGTCTATCCCTACTTGCCTCATAAGTTCTAGACGCGCTCCACCTTCAAAAGTTATAAAATAAGATTCAAACTGTTTTTTCGGATTGTGATATAATGTATTTTCTTCACCACCGAAGTACTGTTTATAAAAGTCACGCATACCTTCTAAATCATTCACCCAAATTGCTACATGTTCAATTTTCATAATCGACACCTTTTCTTTTACAATATTCAACCAACAATTTGATATTTAATTTTCTTTGCTTGTTCTTGTAATCATAAGATCAAGTCCCAGGCTTTTTAATCCATATAAATAATCTTCTTTCCAATCGCTCACTGTTATTTGAGGAATATGTTCTGCTGGAATGTACTGCGGACAACTTTTTACAATTTGATCTATTACAAATTGATTCACTTCATCATCACAGAAAATAAACGCATGTGGATTAATAATAGCTATAAATGTAGAAATTAATCGGGTAATAGCATCTATATTATATTCCTCTGGATTATTTGCATCGTTAACTTCGTCTCCACTTCTAAAAGCTTGTAGGAAATTTTTATTATCATACTGCGGAACGAAAGATATCTCTCCTGAGAAAAAGGTGCTTCCTCGTACTACATCTCCATTTATCATAATCCCTGCCCCTGGACCATTTTGACCTGAATACAAATATACAAGAGAGGAATTATCATGATTTCCAGTGTTTTTATAATAACCAAGCACTGCGGCATTCATATCATTTTCTATTACTACAGGTATAGAAAACAGATCCTCCAAATGACTTTTCAAATTAAAATTTTGGAACTTTTCATATCCAGGAATGTAAAAAATACGCCCATTATCGACCGCACCAGGCACACCAATTGATATAGAACTTATTTTCGGAAATGTAGCGATAAGACTTTCTATATGTTCTGTCAATAAATGTAAACCCGTATCCATCAATACACTTGAAGTACTTCCTTGTTCTTTTACTTCCCCTAAACAGTTAAAAATTGTATAGTTCGTCTCATTTTTTTCTAAAAATATCGCTAATCCTAACATATATTCCGGATTATATACATATCGTTTCGCTCTTCTTCCGCCACTTGAATCATCTAAACCAACTAAAGTGACTTCACCATCTTGTTTCATATTTTCTATAAATTTACTTATCGTTGGAAAACTAATTTCTAATGTATTACTAAGTTCAACTTTCGTCGCACTTCCTTGCTCTAGAAGAGCTGTACGAATGCCGCGAAGGATCGTCTCTTTAATCGATTTTTGAGTAACAAATTGTTCACCCAAATAGCTCACCACCTTAATCAACATACTTATTAAACACTTTTAATAAGTTGCGTTGACAATATATCATACATCATTTTCTAAAGCAATAGAGATGATATATTTCCGCTGCATGCCATTCTTATTTAACTCGATGTATTCTCTCTCGTAATAGATGATACAATTCCAGACAAAAGAACAAATAATAAAACCGCTAGCAAGGCATTACGTATTCCGAATGCTTCTCCAAGTATCCCTAAAAATGGTGGTCCGACTAAAAAGGCTGTATAACCAATGATAGAAACTGCAGCAACATTAGAAGTCGCATTTTCACGATCATCTCCAGCAGCTGACAGACCAATCGGGAAACCTAATGCTGCACCAATCCCCCACAGTACTACACCTAATGCTAGAAAATACGAATTACTCCCAAATATTACGATTGAAATTCCTATGATCGCCATCATAATAGTAGCACGTACAACAACGACACGACCGAATCGATCAAGGAAATAACTACTACACATACGAGCTAACGTCATTGCCATTACAAAAACTGTGTACATAATAGAACCTGTCACTACACTTTGTTCATGTCCGTCTACCATCACGATAGGTAACCAATCATTTGCACTTCCTTCTGCAAAAGCCATTCCAAGCACAAAAAGACCAATTAAAAGCACCTTTTTTTCCATACGTAAGGAAGTACGCTTCGCTCTCTTTTTGTTCTGCGATTTCTCCTTCTTTCCTGTTCCATACGGAAGAAAACGATACACCATACATACAAGTAATACAAACACGACCGAAATCGCAAGAAACTGATACAGAATTGGGATGTGAAGCGACGCTGCGATAGAACCACTGAGCGCGCCTACTAAAGTTCCTACGCTAAAAAAGCCATGGAATTTCGGAAGAAGTGTTGTTCCTAATTTCCGCTCAATGGAAGAACCTTCTACATTCAATGCGACTTCTGCTAACCCATATCCTACTCCAAATACTAGTAAGCTACTAAAAGCCCCCATGCTAGAAACAAAATAAATATTTATACCTAAACAAATCAATCCAACAATCATAAAAAACATACTACCTATAATAACGTCTCTAGCTCCCTTACAGTCAATGAAGTGACTTGCACTCAGTAGACCCATTATTGAACCGACAGATAATCCGAACAAAATCCAGCCCATTTCTGCATTTGACACTGCTAAAATATCTCGAGTAGCTGCTGTTCTTGAAATCCATGTAGCAAACGCGACACCTGGCAAAGCAAATAAGAGAAAAAGAGCGTTTCGAGAGGCAAGTAATGTCTTTGTATGATTGTCCGCACTATATTTCTCCATATGAAACACCTTTCAAATTGTCTATACGATAATGTACGAACTGGCGAAAACGCCCTTTATTCGTCTATCGTTTTAATAAGTTTAGCTGGATTACCACCAACTACTACATTATTAGGTACATCTTTTGTCACAACTGCCCCTGAGGCAATTACAGCATTATCACCAATTGAAACGCCAGGGTTAATAATAGCTCCCCCACCAACCCAAACATTGTTACCTATCTTTACCGGTTTTCCATATTCTTTTCCAGAATTCCGCTCCACCGGATGCAACGGATGCGTAGCAGTATAAATGTGAACACCAGGTGCAAACATACAATTATCACCGATTCGCACTTCACAAACGTCTAAAATAACACAATTAAAATTTGCGAAAAAGCTCTTTCCAACGTGGATATTGTAGCCGTAATCACAACGAAAATCAGGATTAATTTGGGCTTTCCCGTCAGCTGAAGAACCTAAAAGCTGATTTAATAAAGTAAAACGCTCCTCATTTCCTGTCTCCATCGCCTCGTTATAAAGGCGTGTTAAACGTTTTGTCTCCACCCTATCAGCCACTAATTCTTCGTCATCCGCAATATACATTTCTCCCGCCAACATCTTCTCTTTTTCCGTTTTCATACAATCATCTCCTTCGTTATAGAATGAATGTAACTTATTAAACAACTTTAATAAGTGACTTTAATTTTACTTATTAAACATGTTTAATAAGTATCCCTATATTAGCATATTTTTTAATATATGCAACTAATAAGTTTCGAAAGAAAATGTGAATTCCTTACTTCACTTAATGATATTACGCAAAAATTATTAAAATTCATATCGCAAAACAAGGGAACGCTTAACGTCCCCTCTCAAATCCAATTCGTTTTTTAATTTCCGCTAAATTTACCTTCGCAATATCTCGTGCCCTCTCAGCACCTCTCTCTAACGCTTCATATAATAAATGCGGCTCATTCATATACATCTCATAATTCTCACGAGGTCCAGCTAATTCACGGTCTACAACGCGAAACAACTCTTTTTTCACATCGCCCCATCCAATGCCGGTCTCATACTTTTCACGCATCGACTGCATTTCATCTTCTGTCGCAAATTCTTTATAAATTGTAAATAACGTCTCTAGCTCTTTCGGTTCATTCGGAAGTGAAGAATCTGTTTTGATTTTAAAAATTAATTTTCGTAGTTTTTCTTGCTCTGCAAATAACGGGATAACATTCCCATAACTCTTACTCATCTTTCTTCCATCAAGCCCCGGTAAAATTGCACCATCTTCTTGTATCACAAACTCTGGAAGCGTAAATGTCATGCCAAATGTATGATTAAAATACGTCGCAATGTCACGAGCGATTTCAATATGCTGAATTTGGTCTTTCCCTACTGGCACATGAGTAGCTTGAAATAATAATATGTCAGCTGCCATTAAAATGGGATACGTGTATAACCCCATATTCACACCTGCATCGTTCTCTAATCCTGCTTCTTTATTATGCTCTACCTTCGCTTTGTACGCATGGGCACGGTTCATAAGACCTTTCGGAGTTAGGCAAGATAGTATCCACGTTAATTCTAAAATCTCCGGTATTTCTGTTTGGCGATAAAAAATAACGTCTTCACTAAGTCCAAGCGATAACCAAGTTGCTGCTACCTCTTTCGTATAATTATTGAACTTCGCCGGATCATGCACAGCATTTAACGCATGATAGTCAGCTATAAAATATAATGCTTTTCCTTCATTATTTTTTGACATTTGTAATGCTGGTTTAATTGCACCAATATAATTTCCTAAATGCGGATAACCTGTCGGCTTAATTCCTGTTAACATTATTTTTTCACTCACACTAACTCCTCCTTCCTCAAAATAAAAATAAAAAGAGCCCCTCATCCTATAAAAAGGACGAGAAACTCCCGCGGTACCACCTTAATTAGCTATCATTAGCTCACTTCATACTTCGATAACGTGAAGTAACCGTCTTTACCTACTCATTTCAGCGAGAAGCTCCAGAGCCCATTCCATATTCATCCCTTACTGATTTCCACCACACATCAGCTCTCTAAAAAGTTTCGAATATGTACTCTTCTCTTTCATTGCTTTTAGTTATTTTTTACAGTTTATCACATTTGTCGTTCATCTAAAACTGAATTTTCTTTTTTTGTTAGATTTTAGCAATAGTGATTACCAATTTATTCCGAACAATATATAATCAATATATATAGAATCGATTTACAATAAAAAAACGAGGTGATGTCATGGGTTGGTTTACTAAAAAGAATGATACGTTTAAGATTGATGTATTTAAGAACGATGATAAAAGTCAAGATGATACTTTAGGGGTAATTATACATTTCACACCTATCGCTATATATTTATACACTTGCGATGAGTACATAGAAACATTTGACGGTGCGCTCACTTTTGAAAATGAGAACGGAAATCAAGTAGAAATCGGGGGTACCTTCATTTCTCTTGAAGTAGATGCTAATTTTCGCATGGACGATTTAATATTTGATTACAAACTAAAGGAAAGCAATCTACCTATTATTGAGTTAAAAGCCTACGCATAAGGTGAATTTGTTTACTATAACAAGACTATAAATGAAAAAGAGCTAAAACAGTTTTATCTGTTTTAGCTCTTTTTTCACGTATTCAACTTAACAAATCTATACCCATGCGTTACTAACACTTTTAATATCGCATATCCTGGAATTGCTAAAATAATCCCCATAATTCCAAATAAATTTCCGGCAGTTAAAATAATAAAAATGATAGTAATCGGGTGAATGTCTAGTTTTTTCCCCATGACTTGCGGAGAAATAAATTTACCTTCTGCTAATTGTACAACCATCATAACGATAATTACTTTTAACACCATTGATGGCGAGTCAATAAACGCGATAATTAATGCTGGTGTAATTGCAATGATTGGTCCTACGTACGGAACAATATTTACAATCATTGCCAAAATAGCGAGTAGTACTGCATATTTAATACCAATAATAAGGTAACCGATTAATAGCATAATACCGATAAACAAGCTAACAATAATTTGCCCTCTAATATACGAGCTAATCGCATAATGCATATCATCTAGTATTCTCATCGCTGCTGGTTGTCTTTGCTCTGAAATAAACTTTAAAAAGTGATTCGGTAATTGCTCACCATCTTTTAAAAGATAGAACAATATAAACGGAACCATTACAAACGTTAAAACGACCTCTGTAACAGTACTTAAAAATCCAGTTACATTTCCAGTTACTGATGATAATGATTTCGTAAAATCAACTGTGTAGTCTTTTACCATACTCGCTACATCAATATTTAAATTCTCCTGAATTTTTCCTAGTAAATTACTTTCCCCGAATCTACGTGCTGCTCGTTCAATTTCATGACCGAAATACGGTAGGTTATCTATTAATGCATCGATTTGATCTTTTATAATCGGTATTACTGTTACAACTAAAAATACAAATAATCCTAGTACTATTATATATATAGAAGCTATTGATACGATTCGTGAAACACCTTTCTTTTCTAAAAGCGAAACGAATGGATGTAAAATATAAAATAGCACACCCGCTAATAATACCGGGAAGAAAATTGTTTTTAAAAAGACGATAAACGGAGTAAAAACAAAAGAAATTTTCGTTAGCAATAATATGTTGATAAACAATAATGCAAACCCAAGTAGCACCGCTAAATAATTTTGTTCTCTAAAAAACTTTTTCAACTTATCTCTTTTTCTTATATTTACTTTTTCCAACTAAACCACCTCTTCGAATGATGAAAAGCCCTTATTCAGGGCTTTTCGTCATGATCTATATCTTTATTTCCTTGCAGCTTTCACTACAAATGATACAATAAGAATTAATACAATTGCACCTAATAATGCTGGCACGACATGAATCCCACCAAATGATGGTCCAAAAGATCCAAATAATCTACCACCTAACGAAGCACCTAATAAACCTGCTATAATATTTCCGAACATACCACCTGGAAAATTTTTACCCGTTATAGAACTAGCAATTGCACCTATAATAGCACCAACTATTAATGTGATAATCCATCCCATTTTTAGTCCTCCATTTCTATTATAGTTTGTATGATCAAACATAAGGGTAACCAAACTCTTATATAAGATTATAAACTCATTTACACTAAATATATTCTACTATAGAAATATAGCTTAGAATAATATATGTATGGAGATACATATATTATATGCAAAAAAGAAAAATATTGTCAAACTTAGCCAAAAAGGAATTATATTAATATATCATATATAAAGGAGGTTTCTTGATCTATGATTCACAAATTACATTCCAGTTCTTTTGAGGTAGCATCATCCATATTACAAGTTCAAATCCCAGCCTATAAAGTTGAAGCATTCTATTTAAACAGTACTGCAATACCCCGTTTATATGATACTGTAAACGATATTCAAAGTTGCGATGAAACATTCTATGGATATTTTTCTGAAAATAAACTTGTCGGTTTTATTTCCTTTATGCAAGAAGAACAACGAATTGATATCCACCGACTCGTTGTATCGCCTGATTTTTTTCAAAAAGGAATCGCAACGAAACTGCTACTTTTTATTTTTAACATGTTCCCTTCTTCAATGACATACATTGTACAAACAGGTAAAGCGAATACCCCTGCTATTACATTATATAAAAAACACGGATTCATTACAGTATCAGATACAATACTTCCTAATGGTATGATTCTTACACAATTTAAAAAAGACAGAAAACATAAAATAATTTGACTTAACTGTTTGTTCATGTTATTTTTTACCTTATAAAACCTTTTGCTGAGTCCAAATTTTGGAGCGGGGGAACCACTTATGTAGCTTTTTGCTACTTGGGGCGAATCTTTTTTAAGTAGGGAAACTCTCACTTCCCGAGTCCGACAGCTAACCTCGTAAGCGTAATGGGAGAGGAAGGTGCTTTTTGCCTATGTTACACAGTATGCCTCCTTAGTTATAAATATGGGAACGATACCAATAGACACCTATATTTATAGAAAAGGAGAAATGTATAATGTTACGTTTATCAGATCACGAAATAAAAATGATGGAACAAAGACTTCGACTAGAACAACACCGCACATATCAAGCAAATAAAGTTATAGATAACTTACATCACAAATACTTCTTTCAGCATATTTTTCAACCGAAAAGATAAAGAAAATGTTTATTTAATATTAAAAAACACAAGGTGTGTCTTACAAAGACATTCCTTGTGTTTTTTATATTCTTTATAAAATTCTCACTACATTTAAACTTGCCGTAATCGCGCCTGCTATAGTGGTCACATGCCCTACACCTAATGGGCCATTTTGTAATATTAACGTTGAATTGGCACTCGCTACATTTACAAGAAGTGTATTTGAAATGGCTGGTTCGATTACTACAGTTGATGTCGTTACGTTTTGTATAAAACTCCCTGTCAATTGGCTTCCATTTAGTAGTAATCTGACAGATACTGTCTCATTCCCAGCACTTGCATCCCCTTGAAAATAATAGCTTACTAAATATATTCCTGGTGTAGATACGGTAACGGTTGTCGCACTAGTTAAAGATACACCTGCTCCATATACGGTAGATCCACTATTAATTGGAATATTGGCATTTGCCGCAATTGCACTCGTTGATGTAGAAAAGAAATAACCGCCACCTGTTGATATTGCAGATGATCCAGTTGCACCTGTCAAGCCGGTTGGACCCGTGGCACCAGTTGGGCCTGTTACTCCCGCCTGACCAGTCGCACCAGTTGCTCCTCTTATCCCTTGTAACCCTGTCGGGCCTGTCGCACCAGTCACTCCCGTCGCTCCAGTTGCTCCGGTTGATCCCGTCACACCTTGTGGACCTTGTATTCCTTGTATTCCTTGTGGACCCGTTACTCCCGTCGCTCCGGTCGCTCCCGCCTGCCCCGTTATCCCTTGTGGACCTTGTATTCCTTGCACCCCTTGTGGACCAGTTGCTCCCGTTGGGCCTGTTGCTCCCGCCTGCCCCGTTACCCCTTGTGGACCTTGAATTCCTTGTATTCCTTGTGGACCAGTTGCTCCCGTCGGTCCTGTTGCCCCGGTTAGACCAGTTGGACCTGTTGATCCGGTTATTCCTTGTATTCCTTGAGGTCCAGTTGGGCCTGTTGGACCAATCGGACCTTGTATTCCTTGCAGACCTTGAATGCCCTGTGGACCGGTTGGGCCTTGTATCCCTTGTATTCCCTGAATTCCTTGCGGGCCGGTTGCACCAGTTGGACCTGTTGGACCTTCTGGACCTTGTACGCCTTGGATTCCAGTCGCTCCGGTTTGACCTATACCTCCTTGTGGCCCCTGAATTCCTTGAATTCCTTGCGGGCCAGTTGGACCTGTCATACCACTTATCCCTTGCACTCCTTGTAAACCTTGAGGACCGGTTGGACCTATTGGACCTTGGATTCCTTGCAGACCTTGTAAGCCTGTTGGTCCGGTTGCTCCCATTACTCCTTGCTCACCTTGAATTCCTTGCACTCCTTGTGGACCGGTTGGACCTATTGGCCCCTGTGCCCCTTGCACTCCTTGTGGACCTACCTGGCCAGTTGCTCCTATCGGTCCCTGTACTCCTTGTAAACCTTGTAAACCTGTTGGACCGGTTGCTCCCATTACTCCTTGTGGCCCTTGAATTCCTTGGTCCCCCGTTGGACCGGTTGCCCCCATTGGTCCCTGTACGCCTTGCAAACCTGTTAAACCGGTTGCCCCGGTAGGTCCCATTACACCTTGAACACCTTGAATTCCAGTCGCTCCGGTTGCCCCTGTCGCCCCAGTTGCCCCCGTTGCTCCCGTTGCCCCAGTTGGGCCTCCTGGTGATCCGGCTGGACCCGTTGGGCCGGTTGGGCCTCCTGGTGGACCGGTTGGACCGGTTGCTCCTGTTGGACCCGTTGCAGATCCAGTTGGACCGATTCCCCCAGTTGAGCCTGTTGAGCCTGTTGGACCTGGATCCCCTTGCAAGCCCGTTACTCCTGTTGGTCCTATTCCCCCTTGTACTCCTTGTATCCCCTGAGAACCTGTTGGACCGGTTAGCCCCATCTCACCTTGCGGCCCTTGTAAACCTTGAACGCCAGTTGCTCCTGTTGGTCCCATTGGCCCTTGTTCCCCTTGAATTCCTTGAGAGCCTGTTGGACCGGTTGGACCAATCGGACCCTGAATGCCTTGTATACCTGTTACACCTTGTAAACCACTACTCCCTAAATCCCCTTGCATACCTTGTATACCAGTATTTCCTGTTGGACCAGTCGGACCTAATTCGCCTTGCACTCCTTGTATACCTTGTATTCCTGTTGGACCCGTTGGACCAATTTCACCTTGCATACCTTGAATGCCTTGTATTCCTGTTAGACCTGTTTCTCCCATTGGACCAGGTATTCCTTGGATACCTTGAATTCCGGTTGGACCGGCTGGCCCCCTTTCTCCTTGTATACCTTGAACACCTTGAATTCCCTGTGGACCTTGTGGACCCGTTGCCCCTCTAGGACCGGTGATGCCTGGAGGACCGACTGGACCTTCATGGCCTCCAGTTGGACCAGTCGGACCACTGTTACCAGCTGGTCCAATTGCTCCCACAAGCGGAAGAGGCAGTGCCACTCCGAATTTTTTGCAATTTCTATGATGACGCACAACAATCCCCCTTCCCAAAAATAATTACACTTTTTATATGAAATGCATTTTTATATGAAAAGTACACATTCAACCTCATTTTTTTTACATAAAGAAGCCTATCATTTCAAATATAAAATGATAGGCTTCTTTATTTTCAGCAAGTTATTTCCTCGCCTTAATAATAAAAGTAGTTGGCACCATTCTAGCTTTATATAAAGAATAATATTTCGTAGAAGGTGTAGCTACTTCTTCATCAAATACACGAGACGGTTCAGGCTCTTCTATTCTCTCAATTGTAAATCCCACTCTATTTAACATATTTATGTATGTACTTATTTTTCTCTTATACAATGTCGCTTGTACATTTTCTCCTTTAAATGTTTCAAACGTAATAGGTGTTTCCTCATGATAAGAAGACTTTAAAGCAATCTCTTCTGTACCATACTGTAAGTTTGAATATACTGGATGCTCCCAGCTAAAAATAAAACTTCCTCCTGGCTTTACATATGAATAAATCAGTTCCAACGTTTTTCCTAAATCTGAAGTCCATCCTAATGCATAGATGGAATATACAATATCAAAATACCCTTTCGGAATATCTCCTTCTTCTTCCATTGCTCCGCATATTAACTTTGGATTCCAACACTTTAACGTTTCTTTCGCTGTATTAATTTGTGTACTTGAAAGATCTAGACCCCATAATTCTGCCGCCCCATGTTCAGCCATATATTGCAACGAATGCCCACTTCCACATCCAATATCAAGAACTTTTTTATTTTTGATTGAATCGAACAAATGAATCTCATCTTCAGACGCTGTATACGGGCCATATTTCGGTAAACAATCCACTTGAAAGAAATAAGGTGCAACTGTGTCCCAACACTTTTTATTTAAAGCTAACATTTGTGTACCTTTCATACCCTACATTCCCCCATCCCATTTTCTTTCCCTACTATAAATTACACATTATACCCCGATCTCCCTTTTCTCTTCGCCCGGTAATTTTTCACTTTCGCGATCGTTCCGCACGCTCTTCCTCCTTCTTCTCCAGCATACATACCGCACCATCTTTTACTTCCATTTCGCGAATGATCATAAAATACCCAGCGACAATCTGGGCATGCTTTTAACCTCCCCCACAAATTTTCTTGAATTGACATTAACACAATGCTTAATACTTTTGTATATACATTCTCTTCGTGCACAGGCTCATATGTAATACCTTTCATATCTTCCTTTACATGTACATGAAATGGGTATTTCTCTAACCACTTTTGCAATGATCCTTCGCCTTCAACCGTTAACCGAATATCTTCTCGAAAACTTTTTAATTCCTCTATCGTATGAAATGGAACCTCTTTATGAAAATATTTTTTCATAAAAAGCTTTATATCCTCTTCTGTTTGCAGCATGTCAATTGGCTCTCTCGTATCGTTTGGTATTTTCCATGTATTTAAAAATTCCCGAATATATTCTAATTCATTTGGTGCATTTTGATTCAATTCCATCCACCTTCTTCTTAAAATTTACTTTTTTCTGACTTTATGTATAATTATAATATAAATTAGTTAACCATTAAATGATTTTACTGGTTACGATATTAGGAGGAGTTCTATGAAAAGTTTCTCAATACCGATACGTTTCATGCTTATTTCTTCATTCTTTATGTCTTTTGGGTATTTTGCAGTATACGCATTTTTAGCTATTTATCTATTAAGCTTTCTTCATTTTTCTGCTGTTCAAGTAGGAACAGTGTTGACGGTTATGACAATCACATCACGAGTTATCCCATTATTCTCAGGATTAATTGCTGACAAAATAGGCTATATCATTATGATGATAGCCGGATTATTTTTAAGAGGAATCGGGTTTATCGCTTTAGGAATATGCTCTGATTTCTATACAATTTCTATTTCTTCTGCACTTATTGGCTTCGGAACTGCATTTTACGAACCTGCTGCGCGCGCCATATTCGGCTCACAACCAGCTCATATGAGAAAAAATCTATTTACATATTTAAACCTTAGTTTTAATTGCGGTGCAATAATCGGACCAATTGCAGGAGGGTTCTTACTCTTACTCGATCCAATCTATGCTTTTTCTCTAACAGGATCTCTTATGCTGTTATTCGCTTTTATCTTTTACTTACTTAAAAATCACTTCCAAGTCACTACTGAAAACACGTCTATTACATTAGGGCTACAGGCTATCTTACAAAACAAATCTTTCCTTTTGTTTTCATTTATTATGATTTTCTTCTATATTATGTTTACTCAGCTTACTGTCGCACTTCCACTTCATATGAAAAACATTAGTAATAGCAACCAGCTTGCTACACTAGTTATTACGATAAATGCAATAACAGGCGTCATATTTATGGTGTTATTCCGAAAACTATTTCATAAATACAACACACTTTTGATTATTAAGTACGGTGTTTTATTAATGAGTATTTCCTTTTTACTCATTCCTTTATTTCAACACCCATATTGGCTATTTATTTGTGTAATTTTATTTACAATCGGTGAAACACTCGTATTACCTAACGCTGATATCGCTATTGCAAATTACAGTAACGAATCATATACAGCTACTTACTTCGGATTTTATCAACTATCACTCGCATTTGGTTTTATCATCGGCAATTATACCGGTACATCTTTTACATCCAACTTAAACGGAATGTATACACCATGGCTTATTTTCGGGGGAATAGGACTTATTGGTTTTATTTCACTACATATTTTAAATATTAAAAAAGGGAGCTCTAAAGAGGATATATACCTATGTAATGAGACGAAACATCTGTAACACATTACAATTGAGATGGTACCTTTAGACAAGCAGCCTATAATAAAAAGATTCGACCATCATGTTTGACAGTCGAATCTTTTTATTTTTCATATTCAAGATGATTATGTCTTTTACAACCAAACAAATAGCAAGCCCCTATATGATCAGTTTCAAATTCTAAACCTGGAACATATCCAGATTTGATACGTTCTATCATTTTTTTATAACAATTATTCTCTTCTGTATATTCCTCAATTAACTCTTTCTTATCTTTTTCTGTCCAGTTTTCTTCTACTTCTTCATTCTGAACATCTTCTATATCTGCTGTTTTCGCTTCGATAGATTCCCGTATAACTTCATTTATACGGGAGAAATTATTAGCTTTATATAGAGCATAAACAAATCTACCAATCCAATTGGGGCTTTTCCAAACTTCTTTGTATCCCTTTTCGAACCATTCAATTGCTTCTTTATAGCAATTCAACTCAACATATAAATCTGCTACATTAATTTCTCCTACAAAATTATCAGATTTCCTGTTAAAAGCATCTAACTTCTCTTTCGCTTCTGTCGTTCGCCCTAAATCAATTAAACATTTTACATAGTTATACATTATATAGTCCGAATCCCCTGCAACACGCAAGAAAAATTCCAAAGCTTTTTCCAGCTCTCCAAGATTATAATGAGCTACAGCTACATTGTGATATGCTTCATTGGATGGTTGAATCGAAATAGATTTTTGTAATGCTTCTTTCGCTTCTTCCCACTTTTTTTGTTTCATGTAAATTTCTCCTAAGATGTTATAAGGAAAGTATGAGGAAGGATTCAACTTAACAACTTCTCTTATTAATTCAAGAGCTTTATCATCATTCTCTTCCTCATATAAGTACATCCAAGCAAGATTATTGAGAGATTGTACATCTCTAGATTCACGTACTGCTTGTTGAAACAGTTCCATTGCTTCCTCATATTCATTTTGTTCAAACATTTCAATTGCCTTCTCATTAATGTTCAAGTAACTACCTCCGAAGTGAATGAATTCATCTATTCTATATTATTTTAAAATGTAAAAATTGTAATTTCCATAAAAATAAGAGCGCTTCATATTAAGTTCTTTCTCCTTTCTACATTTCATCATATATTTGGATATCCAATTCGTAATGATTTTAGTAACACCGCTTTCTAAAGAAAATAAATACCTACTGTAAAAATACTGATTTACAACAATAAATAAACTTTTCAATCCCACTTAAAGTAGATATACAGCCTATTAAAATTTACATATTATGGTACAATTAAAAAAGAGCGCTAGTTAAACATTTACGTTCCACACTAGCAGTCTAGCAATACCAAAATCAAAAATCACTTGAAATTGGGGGATGTTATGAAAAAGAAATTAATTGTTCTTCTATTCATCGGAATCATATTATCCGGATGTTCAATTATAACAGAAAATTCTTTAGAAACTGGAAACGGCAGTATTGAATTATTAACACCAATGATTACAACAACAGATAATGAATTAGAAATTAAGACCGAGGGCATTGATGAAAATAAAGTAACTTTTATTTACGTTGCCAATAAAAAAGTCTTTGAACAAAAAATAAAAAATGATGAATCCTACAAACTTGATATTACGAGTATCAAGGATGCTCATAGAACAGATTACAAACCAAGGGTCCAACTTTTACAAACGAAAGATGATACTCAAGATGGAGACATGGTAACCTTTAAACAAGTTAGATATACAGTTGAAAAAGAGTAGTTTTATAGTTATCGCATTTTAATATAACGAATAAAATATATTTTAAAAGAGAATACATCTGAGAGGTGCTAATATGAACAGACGATGGATTTATTGGTGGATTGGTAACATATTTTGGATTATCACTTTCGGGATATTGGCAGCTATCATTTGGCTAAGAGAGGTTGATGGTGCTGGTGTTACTCAAACACCTGAGCTTAAATCAGTGGCATTTATCGTTTTATTAATTGCATTTATATTACCAATAATTATTCAAGTTGTATGGTTAATTGTTAATCTGAGAAAGAGCAGAAAAAAATAACATATAAAAAAGAGAGGAATCTTTTTTAAAATAGATTCCTCTCTTTTTTATATGGGGATTATGCCGTGCTTTTAAAGCTGCACTACTCCCCTTTCTTTACGATGCATGTTCATCTTTCTTCTTCATTAACGCTCTCTTCTTCATCGCTTTCGTTAAGTATCCGCCTTTAAATGAACGAATTTCATAAGAAGACATAAATGCTTTTGGTGCAATTTCATTAATGATTTCTAACAGTTCTTTTTCTCTAGAACGCTTTGCAACGATATCTAAACGATAACGGATTGAATTAATACCTTCACCTTCAAATACTGTAACACCAAATCCAGAGTGACGTAATTCATCCACTAATTCATTACAACGGTCTAGTAAACTAACTTGATACGTAATATAACCAATTGCTAATTTATTCTCTATATAACCGCCTAATAATAGTCCCGCACTAAAGCCAATGACATAGGCAATGATGTTCATCCAATTCGATAAATCTTGAAACACAATACCTAAACTGACAATATAAATTGCACCTTCTAACAATCCTACACCTGCAGCGGATCTTGTTTGATTCTTTACAAGCAAAATCGTACGGATTGTTAAAGTTGGAACGTAAATAATTTGAAGCACAAAAATAAGTAAAGCTTGTAACATTGGTATCCACCTCTTTCGCAAATTCTTTTGTCATGATAACATACATAAGCTTTCGAAATCGATGGGTTTTTAAATTTTTTCAAATTTTTTTCCACACTATTGAAAAACCTAAAAAAGAGGCGTATTATATTGGGTCGTAAATTCAATTGTCATTATTAAATCGCTCATAGTACATTAACTATTGCGCAATTTATTCTCAAACACAAAAAAAAGGAACCCCATTAGGTCCCTTTCATCATAGCTCTATGTTTTTCGAAGCTTGTTCTCTTTGCTTCTCTTCTTCTTTTACTAGCTGCATGTTTGCATAGGCTAAATTCGCAATCATTAAAAAGTGTCCACCTAAAATACCCGTACCAAATGCCCACATTTCCATTTCATGCTCAATTTCATACATAATGATAGCCCCTAATATTGCGGCTGCAAATCGGTTTAAAACTCCTAATCCAGGAGCCTTTTCTTTCATCACGATACTTCTTCCTAGTTTCTCCACTCTACGAGCTAATAACCAAAGACAATATGCGCTAACTGCTAAACCAATACCAAACCCTGTCACTTGTTTTCCAAATGGAGTAATCGCCCACATTAGTAGTAAACCACTAAAGATTGTATACAATTGTAATCGATATACACGTAAGGCTACTTGAATCAAAATATCCGCTCCTAATTTCACATTTTATTATGTGTCAGAAGAAAAGCAGCAACTTACACAGTTGCTGCTTTCTCTTGTTCTTGTTCATGATCCATTTTTTGAATTTCAACACGTTTAATTTGATAAGCATCTTTTTCTAACACTTTAAATTCATAACCTTCTGCTTCAACGTATTGTCCTTCTTCGATTTCATGATTTTGCATCATAATCCATCCACCGATTGTATCCACATCATCTTCTTCAATGTGTAATCCAAACAAATCTTTTACTTCTGATATAAGCACTTTTCCATCAACAATTTTATGGTATTCGTTCACATGTTGAATTGGTGGTGCTTCATCTTCATCATATTCATCACGAATTTCGCCGACGATTTCCTCCAATATATCTTCAAGCGTTACAATTCCAGCTGTTCCTCCGTACTCATCATATAAAACAGCCATTGGAATTCGCTTCTTCTGCATTTGCAGTAATAAATCATGAATTGGAGTAGTTTCCATAACTTCAATAATCGGACGCATATACGTGCGAATCGATGATAAATCTTCTTTATCGTTGTTCATATATCGAATAAAGAAATCTTTCACATTGACCATACCGATAATATCATCTTTATCTTCTCCAAAAATCGGATAACGTGTGTATCGTTCATTTTGGATTACTTTCATGTGTTCTTCTACTGAATCTTCAAGATAGAAACCAACGATTTCCGTACGCGGTACCATGATTTCTTTCGCAATGCGATTATCAAATTCAAAGATATTATTTACATACTTGTATTCAGCTTGATTAATTTCTCCACTTTCGTAGCTCTCTGAAAGAATAAGACGTAACTCTTCTTCTGTATGAGCTACTTCATGTTCAGAAGCTGGCTTCAAACCGAATAAACCAGTTACAACACGAGCAGAACCATTCAATACCCAAATAAATGGATACATAGCTTTATAGAATATCATTAACGGACCTGCTAATAACAATGTCACTTTTTCAGCTTTTTGAATTGCCATCGTTTTCGGAGCTAATTCCCCGACTACAACGTGCAAGTACGTCATCGTCATAAATGCAAGACCAAATGTTAATACTGATGAGATAGACGGATTTAAATTCCATTTCTCAAATAACGGGTGTAATAATTTTTCTATCGTCGGTTCACCTAACCAACCAAGTCCCATCGCTGTAACTGTAATACCTAATTGACAAGCAGATAAATATTCGTCTAAATTTGTTGTTACTTTTTTCGCTGCTAATGCGCCGCGTTTCCCTTCCGCAACAAGCTGATCAATGCGACTTGAACGTATTTTTACAATCGCAAACTCTGCTGCTACGAAAAATCCAGTAAATGCGATTAAAATCGCAACCATGACTAAATTAAATATTTCCAATGAATCCCCTTAGTTAAAAAAACTAAGGTGTCCACCTCCTGTATACTATAATGTTTTCTTATTTGTTCGTTAGAAAACATAGCCCGATACAAAAATTAAAGAGGTCGGATTTCACTTATTCTATAATAATAGAGCAAGTGTCTGTAATAAAGCTGTCGTTTGACCTGATAAAGATTTCGATATTTTTTCACGTTGTGAATCAGTCAATTCATCTAAAAGAGGCTTTAACTCCGTTAGTTCTGCTTCTAATCTATGAATATGGTCTGTCACTTCATTCACATGTTTCGAAACGTGTTCATTGATACCGAGCAGCTTTTTCTTCTCCTCGATTTTCTCTTTAATCTCACAAAGCGGCATATGCATTTCTTTGCACTTCTCAATAAATTGTAATGTCTCAAATGCTGTTTCGTCGTAATAGCGATAATTAGATTGAGATCGCTCCGCTTTTAGGATACCTAGATTCGTATAATAATCAATCGTTCGTTTCGACACGTGAGCCATGAGAGCCAACTGTCCGATTCGATACACCTTCCCAACGATCTTCCCCCCTTGTTTATATTACTACAATCATACAATACATAAACTGTACAGTCAAACGTGACGGTTTGTTATTCACAATTTATACACAATTTCACGTCTCATCTTATACTATTCAAAAATATGTGTCCTATTATTGCTGCAAATTTTCTTTCGGTACCCATCCAGCTTCACCATTTACCGTTTCAAACCAATCCATCCATTCAGTTCTGCTAACCCAATTAGTATTTCTCCACTACTCAATTGTAATTCTTTTGCAGTATGTCGCTTTATAATAACTCCACTTTCATCTGTACACTTACTTATTATTTGCTCTGGTACCCAGCCTTTCCTATTATAATTCTCCTCCGAACAACGCACCCAGTTATCCAACTTTTTTGGTCCCTTATGCTTTTCACTAACAGAAACAAGATCTCCCTTCTCTAAACGAATTGGATCCGGATAATCACTGGCATGCAACTTAATAGCAATATTTTTCATAACACTCTACAATAATCAGAAAATTAAGTTATAATGTCATTATAAAAAAAGAAAGGAGACTACGCTCATGTACTACAACACTTCATTCGAAAACGATCAACCTGTAGTCCGTCTATAATCTAAGACGGGCATTCATATAACAAGTGCACTATGCCTCGTCTTAGGGAATAAATCATAACCCTAAAAATAGACGGAGGTAATTCAAATGAAACAAACAATTTTAGGTGCTATATGTTTATCTCTAGCAGCAAGTATATGGGGCGGTATGTACGTTGTTAGTAAATACGTACTCGACTTTATCTCGCCACTTACACTCGTTTGGCTACGCTTTATTATCGCTTTTGTTGTTTTATATGTAATTTTGAAAATAACTGAAAAAAAGCAAAAGAAAAAAGTAACCATCCACAAAAAAGATTGGCTATTATTTGCTTGGATTGGATTCATCGGGTATTTCATTTCAATCACATGTCAATTTATCGGAACGAAATTATCCGATGCTCATACAGGCTCCTTAGTGACATCAGCTACACCTGCATTTATGGTTATATTTGCAGCGCTCATTTTAAAAGAGAAACTAACTACTCGTAGACTTTTATCAACTATAATAGCGACACTCGGTGTCATTATCGTTATCGGATGGGATATTGAAATCGGCTCCTATTTTATCGGTTCAATCATTTTAGTTGGAGCTGCTATTACGTGGGCTTTACTGTCCATTTATGTAAAAATCGCTTCAGCTCGATTTTCATCTTTAATTATTACAACGTACGCAATATTTTTTTCACTCTTTTTCATTACACCTTTTATGGTATGGGAAGTTCAAACAAATCCTATTGAACATATGAACATGTATGTAGTATTGGGCGTACTCTATTTAGGAATCGTCTCAACTGCAGGTGCATTTTTCCTTTGGAATAAAGGATTAGAATTAATGGATGCTAGCATCGGCTCATTATTTTTCTTCTTTCAACCTATCGTCGGTTCAATACTTGGCTGGCTCCTATTAAATGAGACGTTAAGCAGTAACTTTTTCATTGGTGGTATCCTTATTATATGTAGTGTTATAATTACTACTTTTGAAAAGCAAAAATAGTATAAAAAACAGGCAGAGACTTAGTCTCTGCCTGTTCGCATAATTGGCTCTTGGTCGTGAAAACCGATGCAAATTGGTATATTACTTTGTAATCCACTACATGCACTTATAAAACTACACACTGTTCTTGCAATTAAATATAAAGTAATACCAATTGCCTTTTCATTTGTATCAAAGCCATTTTCAGCATACAAATCTGCTAATTCTACTGACCTCGGTCCCTCAATATCATACGTCCATTCACAAGCCCAATCATCATCCTCTTCCTCAAGTGGAATGTAATCGTCACAAACATAGAACTGACTATTCCATTCATTATCCAAATCATACTCAAAATAAATTGCTTTTACCTCTTCACTTGCAGTAATTTCTAAAGCTTCTTTCAAACCTATCCTCATACTTTCCCTGTATGAATCTAATGAAATCAATTTAATGCGCTCCGCATCCTCACTTGACGCTAGTGTGCGACAAATATCATAATACTTCGATTCTATTTGAGATACTGATAACGAAAATACATCTTCCTGCATTTCCTCTAAATACTGAAACATATCCAAACTATTTCACTCCATACTCTTTACGCACTCCAATGCGATGGACGGGACAATAATTTCGGCAATTTCGTATGTTTGTCCCCTTTCGCCGCGTTAATTTGAACTTGCGTAAGAAAAATACTATTTGTAAAATCCGTCCCGCGAATATCTGCATCTCGCAAATCTGCTCCGATGAGATCCGCTCCCCTTAAATTTGCATCTCGTAAATTAGCCGCAATAAGATAAGCTCCTCTTAAATTTGCTCCTTGTAAATCCCTCTTTTTAAGGTTAGCTCCCATAAGATCTGCCCCTCGGTGACTGATTCGTTTTTTACGTGCAGCATTCATTTCCTTCCATACTAATTCACTCGTCTCTAAAAGGAGAACATTCACTTCCGCTCGGTGTAATGGCACATTTACTTCCATTAACTCATCTGGACTTAAATTAGAAAGACGCTCAGTCTCTTCAATTGCTTCCTTCAGCTCTTTATGAATTGTCTGTGTCGCCTTTAATAGAATAGCCTCATTCAAATACCACAGCATTTCATGAAGCTGATGCATAACCGGAAAAGCATCATACATTTCTCTCGCATGCTCGGCATCTGTCCGCCAATCAATTCCTTTAAACGTAACTTGAGAAATCTTTTGCCCAGCACCGAAACATTCAAATACTGTACAACCTTTATAGCCTTTTCCTCTAAGATCTCTATGTATACTACATTTATAATCTGATTGTAAATTTGTGCAAGGTTTACCACCATCTTTATTCACCGCGAAATCTACTGATGCTGCAAACGGTAATGCCACACAACATAATCCAAAACATTTTTCACAATCCGCTTTTAAACTATTGTAATTTACATCCTCTTCTACACGAAAATAGTCGTTATGATTAGTCAAAATATATACCCCCTGTTGTCTTTTGACTATTTCATAATATTCCAACTGCACTAAATAATCAATTTTAAAACAAATGGACCTATTTCATTTCAAACAACAACATAATCCATCTATTTCTTTTCATTTAAAAAGGACACCCACTACAATATTAATTATAATTAAATTAAGAACTTTCAAATAACGAGGAGGATTACAATGGCATTAGAAATGAAAACAAACTGTCAAATTTGCGACTATTCCCTTCAGCCTGATTCTGAAGCATACATATGCGTGTATGAATGTACATTTTGTGCACCATGTACAGAGGAAAGACAAAACGTTTGTCCGAATTGTGGCGGCGAACTAGTGCGTAGGCCGAAGAAGAAATAGAAAAAAGCAAAGCGATATCGCTTTGCTTTTTTCTGTTTTTGGGGTATATAGAAATTCTACTAATCACAAATTAAACGTTTAAAAACTTCACACAAACAGGCTCTGGTACAACAACATCAGATTGTAACAGTGTTAACTTCCCTGTCGTTTCATTTCTTGAAAATAGTACAAGATTATGTGACTTTTCATTTGTAGCAATAAGAAATTTCCCAGTAGGATCTAACACAAAGTCCCTCGGCCAATTTCCTTCTGTAGATGTATGTTCCACAAATGCAAGCTGACCTGAATTTTGATCCACACTGAAAACAGCAATACTATTATGACCACGATTCGCTACATATACAAAACGGCCATCAGAAGAAATATGAATAGCACTTCCTTGACTATTTCCAGCAAATTCTTTTGGAACAGTAGAACTATACTGCAACTCTGTAAAGGACCCTTCTTCCGGATGATATGTTAACACAATGACTTCCGAACTAAGTTCAGTCATCACATAAGCGTACTTTCCGTCCGGGTGAAAAGTAATATGCCTTGGACCGCTTCCTGGGTTCACAGACAAGCTATTCACTTCTTTTAATGTACTATCTTTTATTCCATACGTAATTATTTTATCAATTCCTAAATCAACACCTATCACATATTTTTCATCAGGAGTATATCCCGCGTAATGTGCATGTGGTTTTTCTTGTCTTTCTTTATTTGGACCTGAACCTTCATGTGTAACAATAGATTTGGCAGCATTTACAGTTCCAGTTTCTTCATTTACTACAAAAGACTCAATCGTTCCTTTATGGTAATTTGCTGTAACTACCGTATGGTTTCCACTATCCACACTAATATGACAAGGCGAAGCCCCTTCTACTACTTGTCTGTTTTTCGCCTGTAACTCTCCAGTATGACTATTAATCGAATAAGCAGCTACACCACCAGATTCGCCTTCCTTAACAACAGAATAGAGATATTGATTATTTTTGCTAATCGTTACATATGTAGGGTTATCCAGCTTAGCCGCAAGTGTTACATTACTAACTTTTTGTGCTTCCGTATGTAAAGTAAAAGTATATATCCCCTTACTATTTTCTTTCGTGTAAGTTCCAACATATCCAATAAGCTCTTTGTTTTCCGTCATTTTCATAACCCTCTCCCTATAGTTTTTGTTCATCATACTTCTTTTTAAGCAACCTAAAACTATTTTTCATTGAAAGAATATCCTAAAAAATCGGAGTACCTCTTTATACGTTACCATATTTTTCTGCCAAATAGCCTCTAAACCCACTTTTTCTGAAAAGCTGCTATACTTTCATATTCTTCTTCCAAGTGACGGGCCAAACGAATATAGATCGGTGTTAAATCTTTATATTTCTCCACACTTCCCATGTTTGGCTCATGATAAAAATTGGCACCTACCATATTAGAAACTACATGTAATGTATCTACTTCACCTAAGCTATATAAACCGAGGATTGCCGCTCCTAGGCAAGAACTTTCGAAACTTTCAGGAACGTATACGTCTTGATGAAAAATATCCGCCATCATCTGTCTCCAAATTTCTGACCTTGCAAAACCACCTGTCGCTTGAATTTTTTTCGGTTCGCCAATTAGTTCTTTTAACGCAAGAAGAACTGTATACAAGTTATAAATGATTCCCTCTAAAACAGCACGTATAAGATGCTCTTTCTTATGATGTAGTCCAAGCCCAAAGAAAGATCCCCGCGCATTCGCATTCCATAAAGGAGCTCTTTCGCCTGCTAAATATGGATGAAATAATAAACCGTCAGATCCAGGATTCACTTTTGCCGCTATTTCCGTAAGCACTTCATATGGATCTTTTCCTAAACGCTTCCCATGCTCAACTTCTAACGTACATAATTGGTCGCGAACCCACCTAAAAATCATACCACCATTATTAACCGGTCCACCAATTACCCAAAGGTCCTCAGTTAACGCATAACAAAAAGTCCTACCTTTCGGATCCGTTACAGGATGATTTGTGACAACTCGCACTGCACCGCTCGTACCAATTGTAATAGCAACTACTCCAGGTTCTATTGCATTTACACCTAAATTCGATAGTACCCCATCACTCGCACCGATTATAAAAGGAGTAGTAACAAGTACATTCATCTCTCTTGCAAGTTCTTCATTTATCCCTATTAAACTGTGCGTCGTTGGAACAACTGTAGATAGCTTTTCATCGGTAATTCCTGCAACACGAAGAGCTGCCTCATCCCATTTTAAAGATTTCAAATTGAACATTCCTGTTGCTGATGCAATAGAATAATCAATTACATATTCCTTAAATAACTTATAGAAAACATACTCTTTAATAGAGATGAATTTATAGCTTTTTGCAAATAACTCAGCATGTTCATTTTTAAGCCAAACTAATTTTGAAAGTGGTGACATAGGATGGATTGGTGTTCCAGTACGAAGGTAAATTTCATGACCATTCATATCATTTTTTATTTTTTCTGCCCAGCTTGCACTTCTATTATCTGCCCAAGTGATACATCTCGTTAACGGCTTCCCTGCTTCGTCTACAGCAATGACACTATGCATTGCCGAACTAAAAGAAACACAAAGAATATCAACTGGCTGCACATTACTTGATTGTATAGTTTCTTTAATCGTATGTATGACCGCTTGAAAAATCTCTTCTGGATCTTGTTCTGCTGTTTCTGGTGCGGGAGAATATAAAGGGTATTCAATCCCATGACTTGTAATAACTGATCCATCCACCGAAAACAAAACTGATTTTGTACTAGTTGTCCCAATATCTACACCAATCATATATTTCGAGCTCACCATGTAACCCCTTTCATATTATTCCTATAACAAAAGAGCACCATGATGTATACAAAAAAGACGCTCCCTTATGAGAGCTACGTTTTAATAAACTTCTCTCTCATAAGGAGGTCCTTTTCATAACTATAGTGCTATTTTGAAAAGTGAAATCTTCATTTCATTATAACTTAGGCGCTTTCGCCCAATCCGCAGCAAACTTTTCAATACCTTGATCGGTTAGTGGATGCATAGCAAGTTGTTCAATGACTTTATAAGGAATTGTAGCAATATGTGCACCCGCCATCGCTACACGAGTTACATGGTCTGGGTGTCTAACAGAAGCCGCAATAATTTGTGTATCTAATAGATGAATATCGAATAATTCAGCAATTTTAGCAACTAATAGTACGCCATCTTCAGAAATATCATCCAAACGGCCTAAAAATGGAGAAACGTACGTTGCACCTGCTCGAGCAGCTAAAAGAGCTTGGTTCACAGTGAAAATAAGTGTAACGTTCGTTTTCACACCTTTTTCAGTAAGGTAACGACAAGCTTCTAATCCTGCTAGTGTCATCGGCAGTTTTATTGTAACTTTTTCATCGCCACCGTTAATTTTAATCAGTTCTTCTGCTTGAGCGATCATCTCTTCGGCTGTAACAGCATCTGGCGTTACTTCTGCCGAAACAGATTCAACGTTAGGCACTGCCTGACAAATTTCTGCAATACGGTCTTCAAACTTAATGCCCTCTTTCGCTACTAAAGAAGGATTCGTTGTAACGCCAGCTAAAACCCCTAGTTTATATGCCTTTTTTATGTCCTCAAGATTTGCAGTATCAATAAAAAACTTCATGATTCATTCCCTCCATTTTTTAAACGCTAACGAGTTATAATTTTAAAATGTTTATTTCTTTTCTACTGCATGTCCGCCAAATTCATTGCGCAGTGCTGCTACAACTTTTCCTGTAAATGTATCATTGTCTAATGAGCGGTAGCGCATTAATAGAGACATTGCGATAACAGGAGTTGCTGTTTGAAGGTCTAATGCTGTTTCTACTGTCCATTTTCCTTCACCAGAAGAATGCATAACGCCCTTAATTTCATCCAGTTTTGCATCTTTAGAAAATGCATTTTCAGTTAATTCCATTAACCATGAACGAATGACTGAACCGTTGTTCCATACTCTTGATACTTTTTCATAATCGTAGTCAAATTCACTCTTCTCTAAAACCTCAAATCCTTCACCAATAGCAGCCATCATTCCGTATTCAATTCCGTTGTGAATCATTTTTAAAAAGTGACCACTACCAGCTTTTCCAGCATATAAGTATCCATTTTCTACAGCTGTATCTCGGAAAATAGGTTCAACGATGTCCCAAGCTTCTTGGTCTCCTCCGATCATGTAACAAGCACCATTACGAGCACCTTCCATTCCGCCAGAAGTTCCTGCATCCATAAAGTGAATGCCATCTTTCTTTAATTGCTCATATCGGCGAATAGACTCTTTATAATGTGAATTACCGGCTTCAATTAAAATATCTCCTTTTGATAATAGAGGTGTAATCTCATTAATAACAGAATCAACAACAGCGTGCGGAACCATAACCCATAGAATTCTTGGTGATTCTAATGATTGAACAAGTTCGTTTAAACTAGACGTACCTGTAGCCCCATACGCTTTCATTTCTTCCACTGCACTCGTATTTAAATCGAATGCAGCTACTTCATGTTTATGATCGATTAAATTCTTCCCTAAATTTAATCCCATTTTACCTAAACCAATTAATCCTACTCTCATAATATAATTCCTCCTTGAATTACCTTTCATCATAAATACATGTTAATAAAATGATGAATATCTTTTGTCATATTGCTTTACTTATAAGAATGTACTTATTTTTTCAATCCCTCATCTAACCACCATTTAAATTCACTTTCTTGTAATAGAGCATGAGCAGCATCCGGACCATACGAGCCAGACTCATATTCATGAAGAGGTAACAAGTTTTCGTCGAACGCTTCAAGGATTGGCTGCACCCATTCCCATGACAATTCAACCTCTCTCCAGTGTGCAAAGAATGTAGAATCTCCACATACAGCATCATAGATAAGCCTTTCGTAAGCTTCCGGTATTCCCACTCCTGTTTGTTCACAAGTAAAATGAATACGAATCGGTTCAAGCTCTCCATTGTTCAATGGATTTTTACTATTTAATTGGAGTGAAACATTTTCATTTGGGCTAATTTCAATGATTAACAAATTAGGTTCTGCATTTGGGTTACTATCTTGATATTGCTGTTTTAATGTATTTTTAAACTCAATTACAATACGAGTAGACTTTTCTTTCATTCTTTTTCCTGTTCGTATATAAAAAGGAACATCAGTCCAAAATGGGTTATCAATCCATAGGCGAGCCGCAACAAATGTGTCTGTTTGAGAAGAAGGATTTACTCCCGGCTCCTCTTTATACGCTACAACTTGTTGTCCTTTTATCTCCCCTGAAGCATATTGCCCGCGAATGATATGGTTCTGAACATCTTCTTTTGTCACTTTACGAAGAGTCTCCATTACTTTTCGCTTTTCCTCACGAATTTCACATGCATTTATCTTTTCCGGCAAATTCATAGCAGTCATCATTAATATTTGCAACATATGATTTTGAACCATATCGCGAATGGCTCCTGCATGATCATAATATGCTGCCCTTTCTTCTACCCCAACCGTTTCACTAGCTGTTATTTGTACATTCGCTATATGTTCTTTATTCCAAATCGATTGAAGAACAGGATTTGCAAATTCAAGTGCTTCAATGTTTTGAATCATCGGTTTACCTAAATAATGATCAATACGGTATATTTCGTCTTCTTCAAACGTTCGACTAAGCCTATCATTCAGCTCTCGAGCAGATGTGAGATCATGACCAAACGGTTTCTCAATCATTAGGCGCTTCCATCCATCCGTTTTATCCAGTCCACTTTCTTTAATATTTAAAGCAATGGTCTCAAAGAAGTCAGGAGTAACTGAAAGGTAGAACATTCTATTCCCTTGTATATTTTGTTCTTCTTCCCTTTCACGAACTACTTGTAATAACCTTTTATAGTCTTCTGGCTTATTCACATCTAACGGACAATAACGAAAATACTCTAAAAAATCTTCTATTTTCGGAGTGCCTTCTTCTCTGCGACGAGAAAAAGTTTCTATGGATTCTTTTACTCTTTTTTGAAAATCTAAATGAGATACTTCACGTCTTCCAAGCCCGATAACGGATATTGGCTTTGGAAGCTTTTGATCTCTATATAAGTTATATAGCGCGGGGTAAATTTTTCTTTTCGCTAAATCCCCTGTCGCTCCAAATAAAACAAAGGTCATCGATTCCAATTTCAGTCCTCCTCGTGATGTATAGTCATTGCCACCTTAGTAAAAATGCATTGTACAGAAGCTACTATTATTGTTGATCCAATCTTACTTCTTAACTTCTAATGTTTTATAGTTGTCGCTTTCTAATTGTCCCCAATATTAATAGTGGCAATTCAAAGCATTTTCCCCACATCCTACTTACTTAGTTAAACTTACATAAAATAACTTAATTATTAAAAGTAATTAAGTTATTTTATGTCTATCATATTAACTACATAGATTATTATCGTCAAGAAAAGTGTCTTGAATTGAAGATTTTTTATTTCGTAATATTTTTAAATGGTTGTTTACTAGGAAAACGTTGCCCCTTAGAATCCACGCTACATTCTCTTTGTACTTTTAGGGATATCATCTCCATGTCCATTTCCTTAAATAAATAATAAAAAGGCAAAAACGAACAGGAATATGTTCATTTTTGCCTTTTTATTTAACCTTTTAAATTACTTCTATTATTGATTTAAATGATTTTTAACTGCTCTTATAACCAATTCATGATCTACTTCTGGTGGTAATCCTGAGACTGTTATCATCCCAATAACCCCTACGTTTTTTATTTGAATAGGAAAGCATCCACCAAACGCAGCATATTCCGAGCCATCTAAACGGTATTTTTCATGATATGGAACTCCGCTTATTTCACTTTCTATCTGCATATAATACGAGCTATGATTATGCAGGGAAACGACCCGTTTTTTACGCTCAATCCATTTCGTATTTTCCTCAGTTGTCCCTGTCATCTTGAAATGAAATAATTGCACACCATTTTTTGCTATATCAACAGCAATCAATTTCCCCTCTCGCTTTGCTGTTTCAACGATAAATAAACCTAATTGCAAGGCATCTTCATTTGTAAAAGAGGAAAATTGAAGTGTTTCCTCCTCTATTAATATTTGTTTACTTATTTCACTCAAATTTGAATTACTCATATCTTTAACCTCCCTAATTGTCCTAGACCACATTGTCATTTTTTAGAATTACCAGACTCTATAGTACCGTAACGCTTGTTTTCTTCTTAATGGTGCTATTATGAATTATATTTAACACTTTAAAAATGTATGTTCTTTAAAGTGCTATAGGTATTAAACATTTAGTACAGGAATTGTCTACTTCCTTGATTAATTAAAATATATTAAGGTGTTTGCATTTTTGCAGTGCTACAATGCCCTTGCGAAAAGATACTATATTTTACTTATGTGAATACAAAAAAAGCAAAGCGCCCACGCTCTGCTTCCTACAAAATCCCTTTTAACTTTTCACAAATTAACTTCGCTAAATATTCATAACCTTGTGGTCCGAAGTGTAAACCGTCTTTTTCATCATCTTCTACAAATCTCTTATAATCCTTTTCTTGAATCATTTCAGCGTACAAATTTAGAAAATGACTTCCTGTTTCTTTCGCCACTTCCTCAACCACATTTGCATATTGACCGAGTACTTCATTCGTTCTATTATGTTGCCTTGCTTCATCAACTGGTGCAGGACTAATAAGTAATACTTTTTCTGATGAAATCGCACTTACAATTTTCTCTAAATTTTCTTTGTAAGATTGTAATGGCACTGGATCAAATAACACCGAATCATTCGTACCAAAAAAAACTGTTACAAAGTCTGGTTTATGTGTTAATACATCACCTTCAATCCTATGTAATGCATCGAACGTATTATCACCTGGAACACCCGCATTAACCACTTTCCAATTTGGAAACAGCTCTTGCAAACGTGGCGTTAACCTCGGCGTTCCACCAAAAAACGTTTCTTCAGCTGTAATACTATCACCAAAGCATACTAACGTTTTCATTAATTTAGCACTCCTTTTACGTATGAAACAACTTTCCTTCTACCGCTTTCACATATCTTTCCGCAGAACGTTCAACTGCCTCATTTGCATTTTCTTTTACTACTCGGTGAAAGGCGTTATATAGACGATTAAATTGTAACGGTTTCACTCGATTCGCCATTTCTTCCACTTTCCTTGCTGGTAGTGGAATTAAGTTCGGATAGCTGTACATGAAACTCACCCACCGCTCATCCGCTACAACTTGAATAATATCACCTGTTAATAAAATACCTTTCCCATCATTACCTTCTTCCCAATGTAATACAGAACCGCCACTAAAATGCCCTCCGAGACGATGTATAGTAATCCCATCCGCTAATTGTAAAGACTCACCAGACCAATAAATAATACGACTACTTGGACGCATCACCCACTCTTTATCGTCTTCATGTATATAAATTGGTACATCGAATGTTTCTGCCCATTCTACTTGGGTTGAATAATAATGCGGATGCGACAGTGCAATCGCATCTAATCCGCCCCACTCTTTTATCTTCTCAATTGTCGTGTCATCTAAATAAGTAATACAATCCCATAACAAACGATATGACTCTGTTTTTACTACAAATGCCGTTTGACCGATCGCAAATCCTGGTTTTGTCGTAATACTATACAGTCCATTTTCTTCTTCTATAATTTCATTTTTATACGTATCACTCGTTCTCAAGTTTTCTAAAGTTGTCCATGACTGCCCTTTCGGATTAACATATTGTCTCTCCTCATCACAAATAACACAACTTACCGGTTCTTCCACACCCGCTGCATACTGCACTCCACACGTTGTACAAACGAAATTATTCATAGTTATTCCCCTATCCCTTTAATTTTTTATTAAGCTGATATTTGTTGATCGTTTTCTGCTTTTTTATTTTCAAGTGATACGCTTATAAGAGTAATAAAGTAGACAACTGTAACCGCCATCGGAATTACAATAAATCCTTTTTCCGCAAAAAGAATTCCACATACTGACGTTACTAATACAGTTCCTACTGATAAAAAACCATAACTTTTACTTTCATAAATCCATACATATGGTAAAAAATGAACACCTATTAACATCGCTACTACAAAAGGTAACCACTCTGGAAATTGAAAATATGCAAGTAATACAAACAGAATATTCAATACATTTATCCCACCAATTACTCCAGCTAAAGTCCCTAGCGGGTTTCCTTTCGCAAACATGTCAATTTTTAATATAGCAGCTATCATTAAACCGAAAGGAAACACACAGCCCATACCAATTAAATATACCCACACAACTTGCTTTTCTGAAAGAAGAACACCAGTTACGCTCGCTACAATCCAAAATAAAAGACCAGCTATTATAACAGGAAATCCCTTCTTCGTTTTTTGTGCTAAATCTCTTTTTGCTTCTGAAATGTTCATTTCACTATCTCCCCAAAATTATTTGTGCTAAAAAGCTAGCTCAATTTCACCTATCCAATAACGCCAAGCTACTAAGTAATCTTCTAAATCTTTTGGGTGGTGTCTTATACACGTATCTATACGTAAATATAAACCTATGACTATTTCCTCATATAAATCTCGTTCGTTTTTATGAAATACACATTGTTTCATCACATAATCAATCGTTTCTTTTGTTACATCGTCTGGAGTTGAACAGAACGCGTAAATTAAATCATATATAGGATCTCCTAGCACTGGTAATGGATCAATTACTCCATACAGCTCATTCTCTTGGAATATAAAATTATGAAACCCGAAATCACCATGTAATAAAAATGGCTGATTTATTCCAGTCCCTCTATTTGGACTATTCGCTAGTTTAAGAACAATTCTATGCTCTTCCTCACTTATGTAACGTCTTACATTTTCATAAGCTTCCATCACATTTGCCGTTAAAAATTCATTCCAAGATTGAACCAGACTTTCTTTCCACCCCCAGCCATCTGCACCTGGAACAAATTTATACTTATTGATAACTTCTTTTACAAGTGTAATAAGCGTACTTCGTTTATATCCTTGTTCGCACGAAGTACTACCTTCAAGGAAAGAATACACGAAATATGTATGTAAAGGTTCTTTATACAAAAGCTTTGAAAATAACGCATTCCCCTCATAAAAAGAAAGAAAATTAGCTTCTTCACGTATTACTTCCGATCCATTTGACTTCACAACATATTTTCCATCCAACAAATATACAGTACTTGTCGTTCCTCCGCTCAAAACTTTCATGCTATTTGGATAATGTGAAATAACCTTCTCATTAACTAGTTGTTCAGCGATTACTGAAATGTTCATTCACTCACCCTCGTATCTGAAGATTCCCTCAATTCAAAAGACAGCTTCACTATTATTTGACAATCGCAAGAGAATCCCTTCTAACATCTTAATATTGCAGAAATTAATTTTTATTTTATTAAAACGGCTTCCTTCAAGATTTCATCATATAATTCATTCCATTTATAATGATGCGCTGCACTCTCTTCTACTCTAACAAACATCCTTTTATCGGATTCATACTCACCGTCAAACTTATGCACTTCATTAATCTCCATCTGGTAGAACGGCTGATACCCTACTTTTGGATACGGACTATTTTTATTCCAATTTGGATTATCACTATGGTCAACGATAATATATCCAAATAAAGTACATTTTCCTTTTACATAACCTTCTTCCCACGCTTCTCTTTTAAAACATTCTTCTGGTAGTTCCCCTTCTTCTATATGCCCACCAGGAAAGTCCCAACCACGCTGCTCATGGTCTATTAGTAAAATCTTATTATTATTATTATTATGAAAACAAAAACCGTGAACACTCGTAATTCTTTCGTATTCTGGCAATATACAATCTTTTTTCCACGTTAACTTCACTTTTGATTCCCCATAATTTGCATATATAGTTACCATTTCCCTCACTCCAAATGATCTTCATTTAATCTAGTAATTTCTATTGAATTATCTCTTTCTTTTATCTTACGAGCCAAACTTTCTACACCAAACACTTCTGTAAATGTGTGACTACCTACAATTAAGTTAATGCCTTTAAATTTCGCATGTTGCACCGTATATAATGTTTTTTCTCCTGTTATGTACGTATCACAACCTTTTTCTAGTGCACGCTCAATAAGATTTGTATTGTTCCCTGCACCTGTTAAAATCGCAATCCGCTTTACTGGTTTATCATGATTTTTCCAACTCTTCACTTTCTCTTCCATTCTCTCTTCAAGTTTTCCAACTAAGTTTGAAAAGGGAATCGCTTCTTTATATTCTCCTATTCCCGGTAGCTCTTCTTCCTCATACGTGGAGTACTCCAGTATTGTATGTATCTCAATTTCATTAAACAACGACGTACACGTGCCAAACTTTACGAAATCTAATGGCAAATGAATCCAAAAATGATTCATTTCATATTCTTTTAATTTCTCAATACAAGCCTCTTCCATACCGAATAAAAAACTCCACGGCGCATGATGTGTAACTATCATATCGACACCATTTCTATATGCTTCTTCAATTGTCTCTAGCGTCAAATTTGTCGTGTAACCTATTTTGTGAAATTCCTCTTTACTAATGTGAGTGAAGCCATACTCATCATCACCGTATTTATTAAGGTGCTCTTCAAAAAGTGATGTAATATGTTCTTTAAACTGCGTTATATTCATTTTCATTTCTCCTTTCATTTACTTTTATATTTCAAAAATAAGGAAATACTATTTAACGACGTTACATACATATAGGAGGACAATATGAAACCTGAATTTTTAAAAGCTATACATGAAGCGATTGGAAATGTTGAGCATATTCATATAGAAGAAAGTGGTGCAGATAGTTTACTCATTCATCATGATGATGCACAGCAATTAAAACAAGTTGCTGAAACGTTAGAACACAACAATTTCCGCTCTACAATTCGAACAACTGGGGGTGCTTCGTATATTGAAGTGTTGAACAGATAAAGAGAAGTCCCAGCTATGTGCTGGGCTTTATTCTTTTATATTGAAATTTCCAACTCTTTCACATATACCGCTGTTCCCGCAATATCTATTTGCAACTTCTCATTTTCTACATCTTTCGTTACATAAACCGTTACACGACCATCCTTATTTATTTCCTGTCCTTGCTCAACGATTAACTCCAGTTCATGGTCAAAATCTTTCTCCAAATACGTCGCATAATACGCTCCCATTACACCTGATGCTGTTCCTGTCACAGGATCTTCAATCGTTCCAGCATAAGCTGATGAGAAATGACGCCCATGCATTTGCACCTGTTCATCATAAGTTTCTAAACAAACTGGATGGATAGAAGCGTTAGGTATTTCTTTTAATACCGATGGAAACGCCTCATTTTTAGGTTTCATTCTTTCACATGCATCTAGATTTTTAATCGGTACAATTACAGTCCAGTTCCCGGTACTTCCATATACAATCGGTACACTTGCATCTAAATCCGTTACTTCTAAACCGATACTATGAGCTAATTCTTCTTTTGAACCTGTAAAACCTTTAAACTGAGGTACTGCCTGCCTCATTTTAATAAAGGTTTCTCCATTTTCATGTGCACCTATTTGTATTGGTAAAATACCTGCCTTCGTTTCAATCGTAAGGTTTGTTTTTTCTTCTAATAAACCTCTTTCACGCAAGGCATATATAGTGCCAACTGTCCCATGACCACATAAATCCATTTCAAACCCTGGTGTAAAATAGCGCATTCTTATATCTGCTACTTCTGAAGAAAGAACAAAAGATGTTTCGTTAAATCCAACTTTTTCAGCAACACGCTGCATGTCCTCTTCCGTTAATCCATCCGCCTCTAATACAATACCTGCTGGATTGCCCATATTTGGTTTATTCGTAAATGCGTCGTAATGAAATACGTTTATAGTCTTCATTTCTTTATCCCCTAATCTTCTTCTAATTTTCCAATTGTTAATACATACAGCAAACCATTTCATACTCTTCACTAAAATCCAGTAAGATCGTACCGTACTTTACCACTTCAATTCCCCTACACCCGGCTCAATAAACTTCCCTGACACATCCTCATTTGAATCTATTACCCAATCATATATATTTTGTGCTCCTTCAGCAGGAGTCATATTCGCATCAAAAGCACCAATGTCAGTCTTTAACTTCCCAGGGTGAATTGCGGTTACACCAATTCCTTCATTCTCAAACTCCTGTTGTAAGCAGAGCGTTAACATATTCTGTGCATATTCTGTGCAGCTTTTGCGATCCGATATGAATATGAGAACTGCCCTTGTGGAAATTCTTTTCCGGCCATTTTATGTAATGAACCTAAACGAGAGGATACATTTATTATTCTTGGTTGATTCGACTTAGTTAAAGCCACATATGTACCTTTTACAGCTCGAATAATTCCTAAGCAATGAACATTAAATAGTTCCATTAACTCTTCTGAATTTGTACGTAAAATCTCGGTTTTCTTCCCAGTAATTCCAGCGTTATTTATAACTAAATCAATATACTCTGTATATTCCTCCAGCTGGTTCTTAATTTGCTCAGTGCTCTCATCAGTCGATAAATCTGCTAATATAGGAAAACATCTAGAACTAAACATTTTCTTCAATTTCATTACCGAAACCTCAGTTCTAACTAACGGATAAACAACATGTCCATTTTCATGAAATACTTTTACTAACTCTAGCCCTAATCCACGATTTCCACCTGTAATAAGTACCTTCATATATCCATCTCCTTATTTTTATAATAAATAAGAAAATTTGCCCACTTACCATTCCCCATAGAAAATGCCTCTCTCATACATTCAAATGAAAAACCAGCTCTTTCTGCAAGACGAATAGATGGCTCATTATCGATATGTATATGTAATTCAATTCTATGAAATTGAAGGCTATTAAAAAATAACGGCAGCGCAGCTATTACACTTTCTACTCCGTATCCATTTTTCCAATATTGATTATGAATAGAGTAGCCCATCATTGCCCATTGATAGTCCATACGTAAAATTTTTATAAGTTCTAGCTTTCCAATATTGGCGCCATCTTCTTTCTGAAAAATACCTAAAACGTACATTTCATCCCGTCTTGCCGCCTCATCAAATCCTCTTATCCATTCCGTGAACCATTCTTTTGTTGAAGACGACATGTCATGATAGCCATCATCGTATTTATATTGAGATGGTAACCTCTTATTGAATCCATCTAACCAACTTTCATAATCCTCTTTTTGAAATGGACGGATAATAAGCCTCTCTGTCTCTACTTGTAATAGTGGCAGCTTCATTTATATCTCTTCCTTTAATTGTTAATTGAATATTCTTTATTATCTTACACAAAATACAAATTCTAGTAAATTATTATGTTTTTTATAAACAAAAATCCAGTTATGCTTTATACATAACTGGATTCTTTATTATTTAATAACCTTTTATTTTACAAGAAAAACATCCCTTAATTCCCTCTTCAACACTTTCCCTAAAGCGTTTTTCGGTAATTCGTCCATAAATACAACTTCTGGTATTTTATAGCTTGCTAGTTTTTCTTTACAATGCTGAATAATCTCTTCTTCTGTTAAAGACGTTTGAATGTCCTTTACAAGGTAAGCTGTTGGAACCTCCCCCCAAAAGTCATTTGGAACCCCAACTACTGCAACTTCTAAAACGCCATTTATTTCATGAATTACATCTTCTACTTGATCTGGATATACGTTGTCACCACCGCGTACGATAACGTCTTTATATCTTCCCATAATATGTAGAAATCCATCATCATCTATCATACCGGCATCACCCATGTTAAACCAATTATCTTTTACTACCTTCTTTGTTGCCTCTTCATTATTCCAATATCCTTTAAACATGTACGGGCTTTTCACATGAATCTCTCCAACTTCATTTGTTGTTAGCTCATCACCTGTTTCTGGATGAACAATTTTCAGCTCTACATGTTTCAAAGTTTTCCCTACAGAAGACATTTTTTCTTTTCCCATATTTGGATGCCAAGAAGTTACTACCCAACCTTCTGTACTCCCATAACCTTGCACCATATAAATGCCTTTTTCCATATATTTTTGAATGAGTGTTTCTGGCACTTTTGTACCACCACTTTGTGCTACTTTAAAGGCCGAAATGTTGCGCTCTTTTTTATCTAATTCATCAAGCATGTAACTATAAACAGCTGGGAACGCAAGCATCGTAGTAATTTTCTCTTCTTCAATCTTATCCCAAATAAGAGTAGGATTCGAATCAGCTAAAAAGACCATCGTAACGCCATGATAAATACAATTTAAAATAGAAAGCACGCCACTCATATGAAACAATGGGTGCACTGATAAAAAACGTTCACCTGCTGGAATTTCTCTTTGCCCCGCAATTTCAGTAAAATAATGGTGTAAGTTTTTATGACCAATTACACATGCTTTTGCCTGTCCAGTCGTTCCTGAAGTAAATAAGTAAATGGCATCATCATCTTCATGAACTTCCACATTCGGCTCTGTTGTTGGCTGTTCCTTTAATTTTAATTCAAATGAGCCAAATCCTTCTTTTGTCGTCTCAATTACATAAGGAATTTCTTTAACTGCATCAATCTTTAATACAACTTCACTAAATTCATCATCAATAACTAATACTTTTAATCTCGCTTCTTTTACAATCGATTCTAATTCATAAGCAGTAAGCTGATGATTAAGCGGAATAAATACCGCTCCAATTTTTAAGCTTGCCATCATAACGCTTGGAAACGGATGGTTATTTTTGCATAGAATTCCTATACGATCTCCTCTTTTCACACCGGTATATAACAAATAATGTGCAAGCTGATTTACTCGTTCATTATACTGCTGAAACGAATACCTTTTCTCTCCACCGAAAAGCGCTTCCAAATTTGGTGACTGCATTGCTCTTTTTTGTAATAATTGTCGCATCGTTCTCAAGTAAAACTCCCCTTTATATATGTTAGGTTTTTTATTTTACCAGATTAACTATTAATTTACTAAAGATTACACTTAGTGAATATAAAATCAATAAAAATAGCCATCTACTTAACAAGTAAATGGCTATTTCCTCTTATATATTAGTATACTGCTTATTCATCACATATCGTACATACTCAGGTGCACTTTTATTAATCTCTTCATCACTTAGTTTATATTCTGCACCATATAAATAAAATGAAGGTATAAATTTCATGTCTGTATATAAGCACGTAGCTTGAAATGGTTTCGTCAACTCATCCATCATAATTCCGCTATTTTCATAGTCTTTTTCTAATCCACCTATAGAAATAGCTAGACCAAATTCTTTCCCCTTCACTTTATCCCCTTTTGATCCGTACGCAAATCCATATGTTAATACATCGTCAAACCATTTTTTCAATAATGGTGGTGAGCTGTACCAGTAGAGCGGGAATTGAAATATATATCGGTCGTGTTCTACTAACAGCTTTTGCTCTTCTTCAATATTAAACTCCCAATTCGGTGCCACTTTATATAATTCATGCACCGTTATTTCATCCGAATATTTCTCAAGTTCTTCTACCCATCTTTTATTAATTCGAGATTTTTCAATATCAGGATGTGCTACAATTACAAGTGTTCTCATCATTCCCCAGCCCCTTTTTAAATTATTCAATCCTTTACGTATTAGTATGAGTGAGTCACATATAATTGAAAAGTACGTACTTTAAAGTGCTATAGGAACCTTAAAGTACCTTTGGAGGTGTTATATGAATCAAAATGATGACTGCCCAATTGCAACGACACTCGATGTAATCGGCGGAAAATGGAAAGTTCATATTTTATGTGTTTTGGCGGATGGAAAAATGCGAACAAATGAAATCCGACGAGAAATCCCAAATATTACACAAAAAGTTCTCACACAACAACTTCGGCAACTTGAGGCTGATGGGATTATCCATCGTACTGTATATCAAGAAGTACCACCAAAGGTTGAGTACACAATAAGCGAACATGGAAAATCTTTAATGCAAATTATGGATGAACTATTTGAATGGGGAAAAGACCATCAGATCAAAAGATTAAATGACTAAAAGAACCCTATCAACTTTGTTACATCTTCTATGTCAAGAGTTCTTCTGAAATTTTATAATAGGGGTATGTCACATCACTATTAATCTAGCAAAAAATACCCCTAGAATGAAAAAAAGCTTATTTCTCAAAGGAATGAACTGTAGTAAAAGAAAATTACATATTCTTATACATATAGCTCTTATGTAAAATTCTAAAAAGTTATGGGAACGGAATTACTTTCGTATCCTCTTCTTAATTTTGTAGTCTAGTCAGCATTTAGAACAAACTTAATAATATCGCTTTTGTACGATTGTCCGTTACTTCATAAAAAATTTCTAATCCTTTTCGAGTACCTGTAACGATTTTAGCAGCTCTTAGTTTGGATAAATGTTGACTAATTGTACTTTGAGGCATTTGTAATGTTTCATACATTGTTGTTACATTAGTAGGGCCTTTTGTAAGCATTATTTCTACTAAGGATAAACGGACAGGATGCGCCAATACCTTCAATACTTCAGTAATCTCTTCCAACATTTCTTTTTTTTCTTTCATATTTCTTTCTCCCCTTTTATATAAACATTAATGATATCCATATATATAATTCGGACGGATATATGATTTTGTGTCCGTCATTTTAAAAATTTAAATATTAAAAACCCTTTTAGCTTGAAACTAGAGGGGGTTATTACCACGAAATGAATTCCCATCTTCAATATTCTATAGATTCTTCTTTCCATTCCCTTAATGTTGTGTGGCAGAAATGTTTTTCTTCTCCTTTTCAGGCCCGTTATTTCCGCTTATATTTCCTTGCTCAGACCCTCTACCGTTGTTTTCTTGCTGATGTCCATTATTTCCTTGAGACTCTCTACCGTTATTCTCTTGCTGATGTCCATTATTCCCTTGAGATCCTCTACCATTATTCTCCTGCTGATGTCCATTATTTCCTTGAGACTCTCTACCGTTATTCTCCTGCTGATGTCCATTATTTTCTTTTTGAGGTCCTCTACCGTTGTTCTCTTGTTGATGTCCATTATTTTCTTGCTGAGATCCTCTACCATTATTCTCTTGTTGATGTCCATTATTTTCTTTTTGAGGTCCTCTACCGTTATTTCCTTGCTGATGTCCATTATTTTCTTTTTGAGGTCCTCTACCGTTGTTTTCTTGTTGGTGTCCATTATTTTCTTTTATTTGCTTCGGTTGCTGTTCCTTGGATTGCTTTTGTTCTATATGCCCCTGCTTCTCGTATCTTTCTTCTTTTGCAGGAGACGAATCCGATGATACATCAGGAGATGACTTTGGTTGCTCTTGATTAGACGGCGGTACAGGAGGAGTAAGCGATTTCTGCTTCTCATTCTCTTGTTTTATATAAACACCTGTGCCAACTCCTGCTTTCTTAGCATTCTCCCGTATTTGCATCGTACTGCTTTGATATTCGACTGTAATATGTTTTATCTCATACTCTTTCCTCAATTCCTGCATAGCCTTTTCCAACTGTGGTTCTAGCGACTTGTCCTTTGTAACAGCTGTTAGCATAACTTGCTTATCATTCGTTAAGTACTTATCCTCTTGACTCTGCTTTATAATAGTGCGTATCACATCTTGCAGATGCTTATTTTCCCACCCTTTCATTTCTTTTAAAATACGCCTTCCGTCATCATTACAAGCCCTCAAATCTATAACACGAAGATCTTCCGTTACGCTCGCCTCTAAACTTGGATTTATATCAACTGAGACATAAGCAAACACTTTTTCTTCTGGTTGATTGTAGAAAAACAGCAATACGCATAGAAAACCAGCAACAATTACTGTTGTAGGCTTTAAGAAAGGTGGCATTGAAAAACGCGGTGCTCTTTGTTCTTGTTCGTTAAACGAGATTTCCTCTCCAATCATGTAAGAGTGTACTTTTCTTTTAAACGTAATAAACTCTCCATTTGGAGTTAAAACAACTACGTTATGTTTTTTTATATCCATCACAATTCCTTTATTCATCATGCTTCTCCCCTCTAATATAATCCAGAATATATGTATAGTTGTTTGCAAAGATAATACACATCGCAATAATGTATTTTCTATGTCGCTCCAACGTTTTACGACTTACCCTAACACGTGGTTCAATATGTTTAAGGGGTAACTTTTTCTTTCGGAACAGCTCTTCCATCATTTTCTCGTCTTTTATAATAATCTTTACAATTTCTATTAAGTGCTCACGCGTATCACGATGTTTAGGAGATTCCTTAGCAAGCTCTGAAAATGTGATTTTAAACTCAGCTAGTACACTTTGAAAATGAAGAATTTCCTCCTTACGGTTACTATTTTCTATCTCTTTCATATACTCCGTAAGCGACACTTGCATTTCTAACATTTCCTCTTGCTTATCTTCTTTTAAAAAGACAAGGTTATGTTTAGACTCCTTGCGTATATAGTCAATTACATCTCTTTTTATAAGAAGATCAGCAAACGCTAGAAAAGATTTTCCTTTTTTATATGAATACTGTTCAATTGCTTCGTTAAATGCAAATAATCCAATGCTATATTCATCATCCTGCTCTGTAATATATCGGCGGCAGACAGACGATATTGATTTTCTAATAAACGGCTGATACTGTACGATAAAAGCTTCCTTATCTCCACCGTTGTTTTGTATGTTAAATACGATATCTTCTATTTTCGTTTTTTTTAAGATTTTCATTACTAAACTCAACACTAGTAATCTCCCTGCCTCCTTCTGCTTCAAATTGCAAAATGGTCACTAAACAAGTGACCATTTAACCACATTTTCTTAGTACTTTTCTTTGGGCTTGTCTTCTTGCTGTTGCTCATATTTTTCGAGACCGACTTTTTTATATGACTATTTTTTCCACTTGTACCAAAGTGAAGTCTGTATGTTGTACTGCTTCTTTTGCAATACCACTTGCTCTTTTCTATTTTAGCTGCAATCTTTGAATAACTCTTCGCTATATTTTTGGTAATTTTAGCTTTTTCTTTCATTTGTTTTCTTCTACTTATATATATTCGAAGGAATAAATGATTTTATGGGGGTTAAAAAAATATTTTTTCAAAAATAAAACCATCAATTTGAAAAAAGATTGTTCAAATTGATGGTTTTATTGTTATATATTATTTTTTTATAACCAAGGTTAATCATTTCTTTAATTTATTATCGCTATTAGACTAAAATTCCATAGTACCCCCAGAACGAAATGTTGTACTAACTTGTAACAAAACAGCTTATTTTGGATTATTAGTTTTTCTTGACTTGCTGGCAATTGCCCATATAACAACAATTAGTTACATTAATATTTTATTCGTTGTTTTATTTCTTTAAAACGATCATGTATTAATTTCTTGATATCCGGGTGATCCTTATATAAGGTAACGGTATACATGATGGAAGATGCAAGAATAGTAGACCATATTAACCAATCTCCAGCATGAGAAAGAACTTGAATTATTTCACTCGTAAACTGTTCCTGTCCCGCATGAAATGTCGATATGAGCGAGTTAAGATTGAACAACAATAAAATAACAATCCTGCCCAAAAGCATAATAATCCATCCGATAATATACGTATAGCCTCCAACACTACATAATTGATTATTATGATGAAAAACTTTCACCCTCTTAGCTTGCCAATAACCAACTATCGCTCCTAATATAAGCAAGCTAATTAATTCAATTGTAATAATATAGTCCAATCTATTTGGGAGACCCATATAAGTTCTAATTATAGCCATGATTGGTATACCAAGAAGATCGAAGCTATCTACTTTCTTCGGGATAAGCTGCCTAATAATCAATACAATAACGACTACAAGAATAATAATGAAAACTTTATTCATGCGATTAATCCCTCTTTTTTTCTTTTAAATAATACTCAATAAGTTGATTTACTTTTTCTTCTGGATATGATTCTGGTGTTTGAAGGACATGAATTACTAGCCCATCAATAAATCCGTACAGTATCTCTAATTCAAATTCTCTATTGTGACCTGGTGTGACGTATCCGAGATCCCTCATTAAATCTAGAATTATTCCCATAAGATACCTCGTATGGTCATCCATTTTCTTCCGAAGTTCAATAAGTTCTGGGGAACTAAAGGATATACCCAGAAATGTAATCCAAACCTTCCCTTCCAACATTTCTTCTTTATTAAAAGGAATAATAAATTTCATTAATCTTCTAAGTGCTTCTTCTTTCGTTCCCTTAAATTCACTTGTACGAGTGTTTGCCCGTTCTTCCATTCGATTCAATACTAAATTCATTGCATAATGAATTAATTCATTTTTAGACGAAAAATGATGCTGAACAAGTCCAACCGAAATGTTTGCTTCGTCAGCGATTTGCTGTATAGAAGCTTTATCAATACCTTTTTCTAATATTACACGCCAAGTAGCAGTGGCTATCTGATTCTTCCTTTGTATTTGATCAACTATTTTAGGCACTCATATCCTCCTCCTTTTTTATAATATGATCATATTATAAAAAAAGTACCTAAAATAATATGACCATATTATTTTAGGTTTCACATTGCTATCAAGCCAACAAAACAAAATTCCCCTAAAATAAAAAAATACGGTATTCCTACCGTATCCTCTAAAAAAAGAAACAGCATATACTAGCATTTTTGACAAAACGTTAGGTAAAAGTAAGAACATACAGTAGCTGGCTTTATTTTTAATATCCTTCTTATTCCCCTTACAATCGTTTCAAAAAGATAGTAAATTTTTTCAAGAAGGCTCTTACTGTCGACGTTCAAAAGCAAGACGTACAGCAAGACCTGTCAAAACGCTTGCCATAAGCCAACGCTGCACCCGCAGCCACGTTGGACGTGTGCCAAACCATTTGGCAACTCTACTTGCTGTAAATACAATTAGGAGGTTGACTATAAAGCTAACCGTTATTTGCGTAAAGCCCAGAACTGCACCTTGTAGAAGCAACGATCCTTTCTCAGGATCTTCAAATTGAGGTAGAAGTGACACATACAAAATAGCAATCTTAGGATTCAGAAGATTCGTCATAAGTCCCATTAGAAATAATTTCCGCGGCGGCTCAATAGCAATAGTACGAGGTTCCATAATAGATGTAGCACCAGGCTTAATCGAACTCCATGCGAGCCAGAGCAAGTAAGCGGCACCTGCCCACTTAACTGCTTCATAGAGAGACGGAACAGCAAGGAAAAGAGCTGTAAGCCCGAACATCGTTGCGATTATATAGATTATGAAGCCAAGCATGATACCCAAAAGAGAAATGAATCCTGCCATACGCCCCTGCGTAATCGAGCGAGAAATGAGATAAATCATGTTAGGCCCAGGTGAACAAACCATGCTAAGTGAAACAATTGCAAAAGCTAGCACAGTACTAAAGCTGACCATGAATCTTCCCCCTTTATCTTACATAAATTTCTTATCGTCCATTTTATCATGATTGAGGAGAAAAAAGATTAATGTATGCCTATTCATATAAGGTTAACATAGCGTATTATTATCGGGATTCACTGTAAGTAGTAACTTTAATATCACTATGGATAGGTTACTTTTAAAGCCTTGTGATCACGAAAGTCCCCTAGTTTTAAAAAATGGAGGACTTTTCATAGTCTTCTAAATACAGGACAAGAAGAAATATGATATTTCGAATCCACTTTTGTATATCATCAAAATACCGTTCTATAAATGCAACGTTGATATAAAACATGAGAAATACAACAAAGAAGGCAAAGTCACCAAATTTATCATTCAATTTTTCATTAGTAAATGTGCTTACATGAAGGAATAGTAAAGCAAAAGTTACTAAGAATAACTCAAATAACCTTTTTTTGCTCACGCCACCACCACCCTACAGTAATTTCCTTTCGTTTGATTTTATCAGAACGTAGTGTGTAGTAGACTACGCTTGTTATACTCATGTAAAAAAAGGCTAACAATTCAAGATCGTTAGCCCTACTTTCCATATTCGTGCCTTTTAAAATACATTAAAAGACTAAGTTCTTCAACTTACACTATATTCTCCTTTTATTACAAAAAACGAACCTCGAATTGTTCCAGCAAGTTTAGACTTTTGCCTAGCAAATTTAAACTTATCTTCTAACTCCTTTGGTATCTCCATTCCTTCAGAAAGCTTAAATCCAACGGCCCGCTTTTTCGGGTTATCCAACGTATACATGACGTTGACTGCAAGACCATCCTCATAAAAGACATAGGCAAATTTAATATTTTCCACTTGAAAACACGATGTTTCTAAAGGTTTGGCCGCAAACTCAATATCACGTTCTTCTTTCAAAATACGATTCACATAATCAAGAGTCTCCCCGCTTTCATTAGCTGGTACAACTGTAAATTCATGTTTGTATTTGTTCATAAAGTAACGTGCTTCATGGGCACGTAAACCAGCAAGTGCTTCTGCTACAGGTGAAGACTCTAAGCCAGCTATAGTTACATTTTTAAAATCAACGATACCGGACAATTCCACCCCTCCTTTAATCTCTTTACTTCCTAACAACTGGAATCCACATTTCACCAAATACTAAACCGTTTTGCTGCCCCATCTCAACCGTTGTATTTGGTCCACCAACATAGGCAAAATCATTTACTTCTGGTAAGACTTGACCAAAAGCAATGCCAGTAAGCTTATTACTTAGCTCCTCAGCCGTCTTACCTTCCCCTTTAACTACTAAATATTTCCCCCTAGGAAACTGGATAACTCTAGATTCTTCTTGTATCGTTTCCTCTGTCATGACACCAGCATAATACATCATCTTGTTATTCACCGCTTCACTCACAGAAAAAATGTAATCATTTGTGGCTAAAGCTTTTAAAGTGTCCAGCCTTCCATCTTCTTTAACAGCTGACCAAAAGTCTTCCTTTTCTTTATTTATTCCAGCAAAGTCTGTGTATTCACTCTTAATTTCAGTTCCAATACCTAACACGATAAAGCTATCTTTTTCTTCTAGCGTATAATTTTTCATATTCAAAACCTTCCTCACTTTTAAATTAATCAAGTAATTTATCTTTTCTCTTGATGAGTTTATAATAACCTTAAATCATGTCAAAAAATGATACTGTTTAGGAGACCAACATGAAAAAAGTTGAACGGATTAATACCATCATGCGGTATATCAATAACCGCTCTCACTTTACAATTTCTGAAATCATACGAGAATTTAACATCTCACGATCGACAGCTATTAGAGACATTAGAGAGATTGAAGCCATGGGGATGCCACTTGTCGCTGAAGTTGGAAGAGATGGGGGATATTCTGTTATGCATAACTCTATTCTGCCCGTTGTTCGCTTTACTGATAACGAGGTCAAAGCTCTTTTTATTGCCTTTATGGCCACAAGAAATCAACAACTTCCCTATCTAAAGAGTCGTCAGTCTTTAGCTGAAAAACTACTAGGACTCATCTCAGAAATCCAGCAGGATGACCTTGTTCTTTTAAATCAACTCTTACTTTTTGAAGGGACTAATCCCCACAATCCCGACTTACTCGAGCTTTCTGACCTCCCACATCCTATGTTAGAAAAACTCATCCAAATCCTTCTTTTGGATAGCCATTTATTGATTACCCTAAAAGAAGAGGCGGAAATCAAGTCTTATCCAATTTATCTACTGCACCTTTATCAAGAAAAAAGCCATTGGATAATTGAAGGCTTTGACGTAAAAGAAGAAAAGAAGAAGATGTTTCCTGTCGATCATCTCATCAATGTCGAACCCTATACGACAAAAAAGAAATTAAGTAAGAAAAAGGTTTTAGAAAAACTCAGTAAGAAAGACGAAGCAATCAACCTTGTACTTGAACTCGGTCCAAAAGCAATTGCCCAGTTCAAAAAATATCATCCTTTAAAAGTTTCAATTTCCTATACAAACCCTTACCAATCCACAGCCATTCTAAAAACTTTTATCAATGTTAACAATCTCGATGAATTAACAGAGATAACAAATTGGCTACTTTTCCTAGGTAAGGATATCAAAATGAAGGCAATGCCTGAAGAAGTGTTACAAGGCTTAAAAGAGAGATTATGCTTATACTGCCCATAAGCGGTGACCAGTTACACCCCCAATAATATTGAGGTGTAATAGATGACAGTTACCTCGATTTTCAAGCATATAGAGAAAATATTTTATTTACTATCGCTGCTCTTCTAGGAATAAAGCCAACACAAAAAAAGACATGAACTAATCTTCGTTCATGTCTTTTTATATTAGAGTTTAATTTCCGTTAAAATTCGAGTGTGGATTTGTCTTATCCATAAGATTTTTCATTCTTTTTTCATATTTCACTATTTTGAACTAAAACCAACAATAGTGAATTAGAATAATGACTTAATACTTGCTAAGACAGTAAGTATACCTACAACAATGACAAATACATTGCTCATTTTCCCTCTGTATTTAGCTAGTACTGGTACTTTACGGATCGCATACATCGGTAATAGACACAAGATAGCAGCAACTAACGGTCCGCTAAGGGCATCAATGATTCCAAGAATACTTGGATTTGCATAAGCAACATACCAGCATGTTAATACGACAAAAGTAAGGATCACTGTTTTAATTGTTTTTTCTTCTATATTTTTTCCGCGTGTTTTACCAAACTTCATAATCACGTCACGCATTACCTCATATGCTCCTATATAATGGCCAAGGAAGGACTTAGTTATAGCCACAAAAGCAATGATAGGAGCTGCAATAGTGATTACTGGTGAATTCAGCTCATTAGCTAGATACGATAGAATTGATAAGTTTTGTTCTTTAGCCATCATAAGATCTTTTGGAGTTAAACTCAGTGCACTACTCCAAACAAAGAACATAACTACTACGAAAGTCATGATATAACAAACTTTTTGTATTTGAGCACATTTGGCATCAGTAGCTTCTATTCCATAGGTAGCTCTCTGCTTTATAACAAATGACGAAATAAGAGGAGAATGATTAAATGAAAATACTATGATTGGTAGTATCATCAAGATCACTCCAAAATACCCTGTTCCTGTTGAAGCAGTAGTAGCACTTGAAAAACTAAGCATTGACGTATTCCACTGTGGGATTAAAGATATTGAAATAAAAAGTAAAGAAGCAATAAACGGATATACTAGCATGCTCATTATCTTTACAATGATATCTTGACCAAAATTTAGTATAGCGATAAGACCGAGTACTAATACAAGCGATAAAATGGCCCTTGGAGGCTCCTGCATGTGCAATTGATGCACGATAAAACTACTTGCAGTATTTGTAAGTGCAACCGAATACATTAGCACGATCGTATAAATTGAAACGAAATATACTATGTTAAAAATTATACTTGCCTTATTTCCGAAATACTCTCTTATTGTACCTGTAATCCCCTCATCAGCAGAATTAGAAGCGTATATCATTTTAGCAAGTGCCCTATGTGAATAATACATAACAGGAAATGCAAGTATAGTGATTAACAGTAATGATAATAAACCACCTGAACCTGCATTAATAGGTAAAAAGAGTACTCCTGCTCCAATTGCTGTTCCAAAAAGGCTCAATGCCCAGGTAGTATCTTGTTTATGCCATTTTTTAGGATCTAGATAGTTCTCATTTTTCACTGCAGTATTTTCAGCTTGAAATTCTATTTTTTTTGCAGTATTCCCATTCATATAATAAATCCCCCTTGTATCCTATTCTTATGTCTCTTTTTAGGCTTAAGAATATAGACCATTCTTAAAAAATGAATCACTTACTAGATGCGTCACATTGTAAACGATTCCACCTAAACCTGTTGCAAGGCATTTATCCTCCAACCCTATACTTCGTCAACATTGATGATATTGTGTACACCAGCTAATACGATGTCCGCTGCTACTAAACTCTCTTGAAGAAATTCTCCTTCTGGTCACACACCCTTCTGTAATTAATCGTTTCAGTCTGTCCAACTTTAAAATGTTTGATATTTTCTCCGTAGGTAATCGGTTACCTCTCGACGCCCTCATTATAACGTTTATATTTGCGAGTCTAATATTTTTTTATTTTTAGAAAGACTGAATAAACAGAATAATGAATAGATAATAAATCACAATTGGTATGTAGCGATTGTGTCCATTGTTTGAAGCTGTATTAGTTAGTAAAAAGGGGAAAATAATACAGATATCATTTTTGTTATCACGTTGATTATATTGGGAACTCATTATAAAGATAGTTATATTCCCCTTTGCTGAAATATCTTATTTTGGACGTAAAAACTGTTATAATAAATAATCATTGTAGATATAAAGGAATAAATTAAGAAAACATAAAATCACAAAACTGAATATTTATCACTAATTTCGAATCAATATACATTTTTCAGAAAAAAAGAACTTCTTTACAGAGGAGCCACCACATCTTCTATAATGATTGACATGTTACGCCTTTTAAGAGAATAACACCATAAGTTTCCATTTACCATATGTAATATTTATTAAGTGTAGTTTTTTCTAAATATGCATAATTGCATATTTAGAAAAAGATAGTATACTTTCGTATTTTGTAAACGGGTTTATGCTGTTCAGAACTTTGCAACAGACCCGATTGTTGAACAAAGAAATACACTACAAAATAGATCTTCTGATTAAAGTTTTTACAAATTATCAATCTTTATTCTTAATGATCAGACTGATTTATAAATTATCGAACCTTATTTTAAACCCACAGTAGTTGGAGGAAGTTTGACGCTAACAGATGATACACCTCCTGAAATATCAGAAAGATAAAAAGAACCGGCATCCTTCCCATGAAGAATACCGGTACTTCTCATTTATCCCGCTATTTGTGGGCAGTAAAACTCCCATTGATTAAAGTTTCACTTTATCACCCATACAAAATCGCATGAAATACGCCTAACAGTAAGTATTGATCTTGTATATAACCCTCATCATATACATTCATCTCGATGTAATACATATCTTCCTCAAGACGAATATTCCAATCTGCGATTACATAGCCCTTTCGTAATAGCTTTCCAAGCCCAAGTGAAGTTTTGTGAACAACATATTCTTCTGTCTTATATGTAAAGGTAAATAAGAAATTTGCATCCAATAACTTTCCGTCACATACAATTACTTCATGCTCTGCATCATTATTATCGATGTACGTTACTAAAATCTTTCTTTGACGCTGCCTACTTATATCCTTTGCAATAACGCGAATATTGTCCTTACTATCCTTTATTTCATAAATGATATTACTACCAACTTTCGGAATGAAGTCTAGCACTTTCATCAGCGCATTTTTATAATACCCCCGTACTACGCCTACTTGCTCGCTTTCATTGTAAACCTCTATCGACGTCGTGTCCGCTTTACTATCACACAGTCGTTTGTAAGAAAGCTGCATCATTCGCTCTCCTCTTAAATACTGATCAAACGTCACAGGATATTCTATCGCGCGGAGTTCCTTATTGAGCCCATACAAATAGCGTTGAACGCTCTCTACTAATGTTGTAGTAGATATACACTCCTGAAGTTCTAATTGTTGCCAACTGGAAGAAACCCTCCACTGATTGTCCTCTTCATAGAAGAAACCAAGAATTACGTCAGCACGGTCACTCGTTTCATAATTCATATGTACGTTCTGTCCGTGTTGAATTTGTTCCATCCACTGTCCTAAATAAATGCCCAGCTCTGCGACCTTCATGCATGACTTTTGAAAAAATACTCTGTCACCCACACAAATCGTTAAATCCCCTTCGATAAAGCCATTTGCATAAGCAACATACCGTGGCTCATCCTTCTGTGGAATATCCTTGTCTATTTCAAACGAAAACGTTAACATCCTTTACTCACCTCTAGTTGTTACACAGCTCACACCTGACATCGCATCACTCTGAGAAACTATGTATATACATATATTTAATTAACGCACTATAACGTGTGAATGACCTTAGCATAGTAGCGCTATTTTTTCTTCGCGAATTCCCTCAAAACAATATACTCCCACCATCTCCAAAGAAGTAATTTTTTCATCACAATAGCAAACTTTACCCCTTTTCCAATCGGATAACGAAGCGTAGTTTTTTTGCGATTGTAATAGGAACAATTGAAATGCATGTAATGAGTGTACATCTAATTGTTCAATTTGTATATGTTCCGCAAGATGTAGTGCGGTAGCTGATTCTGGTACAAACACTCCTCAACGTTTGTAAGTAACCATATAAACTTAGATATACTGATACTAGTACTATAAAAAAGGATCCTGATTAGTCAGGACCCTTTCTTCTCTTTTATAGAGGCATTTTGTACATTGATTTTATGACGATTAGAATTGCAGTCAAAACATTATCTCTTCCCATTTAACTCTCTCAGGCTGATTTTTCTCAACGTCTGAACCTACTTACGTACCAACTGCGTAACCAGTAAGAATACCAATAATTATAGCAATAACTAAGAATCATATGATTTAAATCCATTTTCCCACATATATTTTTCCGGAAAGTTTAGTTTCCATAGAGAACCGATGGTGCACTTACCCTAACTGACGTTTAAATGCTTTACCTGCGAAGAAGTAAGCGATAACCATAATGCCCACACACCAAGCAAGTGCAATCCAAATATCGTTGCCAACAGACCCTTCATATAAGAGGGCACGAATCGCATTCACGATTGAAGTCACAGGCTGGTTCTCAGCGAATGCACGAACAATTTTTGGCATAGTTTCAGTAGGAACAAAGGCCGAACTAATAAAGGGCAGAAAAATTAGTGGGTACGAATAGGCTGTCGCCCCTTCCATAGACTTCGCCGTCAACCCGGGAATGACAGCCAACCACGTCAGCGCCAGCGTAAACATCCCGAGTATTCCAGCTACTGCGAGCCAATCGAGAATATTAGCACTGGAACGGAATCCCATTAAGAGCGCAACAAGGATAACCACCACGATAGTAAGCGCATTAGCAACAAGTGATGTTAATACGTGAGCCCATAATACCGACGAGCGCTTGATGGGCATCGTAATGAAACGTGCCATCAGTCCACTCTTTACATCCGTAAACAACCGCACAGAAGTGTAAGCCACACCGGATGCGATAGCCATTAGCAAGATTCCCGGCAATAAATAATTGACGTAGTTATCAGTTCCTGTCTTTATAGCCCCACCAAATACGTAAACAAACAACAGCATCATCATAATCGGTGTAATCGCTACCGTAATAATCGTATCCGGACTGCGCATGATGTTGCGCATTAAGCGCCCTAGTAATACCCCTGTTTTGCTTTTCATTTACATCTCCTCCTTTTTGCCGATGATCGCAAGGAAAATTTCTTCCAATGTCGGCTGCTTCTCGATATACTCCACTTTTGCTGGTGGGAACATCTCTTTCAGTTCAGTAAGAGTACCAGTCGTAATGATTTTTCCGCCATGCAAGATCGCAATACGGTCCGCTAGTTGTTCTGCTTCCTCCAAGTACTGAGTCGTGAGCAAGATCGTTGTGCCGCCGCCGGCAAGTTCCTTGACTGTATCCCACACTTCAATCCGCGCTTCAGGGTCAAGCCCTGTCGTTGGTTCGTCGAGAAAAATGACTGCTGGCGTCCCGATCAAGCTCATAGCGATATCAAGACGGCGCTTCATCCCACCTGAATACTGATCTGCCCTCTGGTTGGCTGCATCGGTCAGGCTAAATCTTGCAAGTAAATTATCAGCGACTTGAGCAGGACTAGAAACTCCACGCAACTTGGCGATCATTATTAAGTTTTCTCTCCCAGTGAGCATGCCGTCTAAAGCTGCGAACTGTCCTGTCAGGCTGATGCTTTGACGAACATGATCCGGTTGACGCTGGACGTCAAAACCGCAAATACCTACTTCACCGCCATCTTGCTTCATCAGTGTCGAGAGTATGTTCACCGTCGTCGTCTTGCCCGCTCCATTTGAGCCCAGCAGTGCGAAAATTTCGCCACGCTGCACCTCAAAATCCACCCCTTTTAATACTTCCTTGTCTTTAAAGGATTTTTTTAACCCTTTTACCGAAATCGCTGCATTGCTCATACTTTTTCCCCCTTATTAAAATAATTGGCAAAGATAAAATACTTACGACATCTATTTAGTATCACTGATAATCTGTATTACTTAGTACTGATTTAAAAATATAACTGAATAGCGATGGCGGCAATTCACATTTGTAACCAGCTAATCAGTCGGTATTACTTATTACATTTATTTTTTTCTCAATTGCTTCATGATACTTTCATTCAAATCTTCACGATACTTAGAGACATACGTTTTAGCGTTTGCCACTAGTTCGTCAGCAAAGGATGCTACGTCCTCCCCAGTAATGTCAAGCACTTGTCTGCCTTCCGCTGCACCGGCTTCAAACAAATCGATTAATTCATACTGTATGTGCAGCATATCCATCCCATTACCCGCTGAGAAATTCCACATGTAGTTTTGAATTTTCTTAAACACAAACTGATAGTCCTCTGGCAATGCTCCAACACGTGCCATCATCATTTTGTACTCTTTTTTATCACCGATTAATTTTTTGAACATTTCCAACATCTTATTTTCCTCCTTTTTTATAAAGCAGAACAAGAAACTCTCCAAATATGATCCGGAACATTTTATATTATGAGGCTAGTTTGACTTCAAGACGTTAATTTTTGAAGAAACAAAATCCCATTTTTTCCAAAACAATTCAAGTTCCTGACGGCCATCCTCATTTAATGAATAAAACTTACGAGGCGGTCCCATATCTGATGGCTTCTTTTCAATATTCACAAGCTTTTTCTTTTCTAATCGTACGAGGATAGTATAAACCGTCCCTTCCACAACTTCGGTAAACCCAAGATCATTCAGGTGGCGGGTAATCTCATAGCCATACGTTTCACGGCGACTAATGATTTCCAGCACACACCCTTCCAGTGAACCTTTTAGCATTTCAGTTAAATTTTCCATGTCCTGATCCTCCTTTACCCCCTATTCTGTCTGACTTATATTCAGTATCACAGAGTACTAAGGCGAATTTTTACTGAATAGCTTTTGAGTAAAACCACACTATTCAGTATTACTTATTACAACTACATTGTATGACTAAGTAGCGATGGATGTCAACTGATTTTCAATTTTTTTCTAAAATCCGCTATTACCTATTGTTTACTGAAAACATTTTGAGAAACAACACTACTCAGTATCACCTATTACAACTACATTGTATGACTGAGTAGCTGTAAATGTCAACTCGATTTTAATATTTTTCTAAAATCAACTATTCCCTATTAGATACTGCCGATTTTCTTTTTAAAGAAATTACGTCACATACCTATCCCGCTAAGAAAAGAAAATACCCCAAAACAAAAATTCTACATTTTTGTTTTGGGGCGCTATACTATACCGAAGTTAATGAATACGGCTAGATCTTCTTATTAATAAGACAGATCATCCTTTTGTTACGATAACATCATTTCCATATCTTCCGCTGCATTTGTAATCAGTTTCAAACCGAATGTTTCTTGTAATACATCAAGCACGCCAGGTGAAATAAATTCAGGCGCCTTTGGACCGATGCGAATATCTTGAATCCCAAGACTAAATAGTCCAAGTAAAATCGCAACCGCTTTTTGTTCAAACCAGGATAGGACAATACTAACTGGCAATTCGTTCACTTCGCATTCAAATGCATCTGCTAAAGCGGCCGCTATTTTCACTGTTGAAATTGAATTATTGCATTGCCCTAAGTCAATGTAACGCGGAATCTCTGTACCAGGTACAACACCATAACTCACATCATTAAAACGGAATTTCCCGCAAGAAGTCGTTAAAATAACTGTTTCTGGCGGAAGTGACGTTGCCAATTCACGATAATATTCCCCGCCTTTTCCTGGTGCATCACAACCTGCGATGACAAAGAAACGTTTTATTTTGCCTTCCTTTACTGCATCAATAATTTCCGGAGCTAATGATAATACTGTATCGTGATGGAAACCTGTTACTAACTGCTCATCCGATTCCATATGTACTTCTGGAAGTTCTAGCGCTTTTTCAATCAATGGTGCAAAATCATCATTTTCAATTTTTTGTACACCCTCTAGACCTGCAATATCATATGAAAAGAATCGATCAGAGTATGATCCTTTAATTGGCATAACACAGTTCGTTGTCGCTAATATGGCACCTGTAAATTTTTCGAAAAGACGTCGTTGATCATACCATGCCTTACCAATATTTCCTTTTAAATGTTTATATTTTTTCAGCTGCGGATAACCGTGTGCTGGTAACATTTCAGAATGCGTATAAATATTAATTTCTTTTCCTTCTGTTTGCTTTAATAACTCTTCTAACGCAAATAAATTATGACCAGTAACTACAATTGCTTTACCTTCTACATGGTTTTGCGTAATTTGAACAGGCTCTGGAACACCAAAGTGATTCGTATGCGCCTCATCTAATAACTCCATTACTCGTAAAGCTGATTTCCCTACTTTCATAGCCATATCAATATGTTCTTGTTCATTAAAATTAGAATTTGTTAATGTCATGTACAGTGCTTCTTGCGTTGTAGCATCTACAAATGCATCGGTATACCCTAGCTGAGCAGCATGCGTACGATAAGCTGCAATTCCTTTTAGCCCAAACACAATCGTATCTTGTAAACTTGCAATTGTTTCATTTTTACCACAAACACCCATCACTTTACATCCACCCGTTGGCGTTTGTTCACATTGATAACAAAACATGATCATCCCACCCTCTCCCAATCATTCCTTACAAATCAAGCATAATACCCATTAGGAAAAAAGGATGTGATATCAATCACAATAACATATAAAAATTTGTGATAGTTCACATTGTCGACATAATATTTTTACTGTCTTCTGATATTCATACTTGCACATCATTATTTATTTGCATATTATATCGGCGCACTTTTAAGGAATACAAATATCATATCCATCTAACATTTCACAAAATTTTCCTTACTGATGGTACAATTAAAGTTATGGAGGGATAATATGATATATATGATGTTTTATTACGGAATGCTGTTTCTTATACTCGGTATTGCAGTATTTCTTTTTATTATGGCTGGGTCACGAAAAATTAGGAATAAAAATCTTTCATTCGTATTGATCGGTTTAGGGATAAATACACTTGCAAGTCCAGTGGCACTTTTTATAGGGGTGATGGCAACAGATTCTCCATATAGTACTAGACTAGATTTTTGGAAAGGATTTCTCTTTATTCAAGGAATACCTCTTTTCTTACTACTTATAGCTTTCATTTGGTGGCTTATTCGCCCGCCAAAAGTAACGGTTCAAACGAGTATTGAAAAAGAACTTGAACAAAATAGTAAAAGCACTAAGAAAAAAGCGACACGGGGACGTCCCATTACTGCCTTACGGGTTGTAATTCCAATTATTTTAGTAGTAGGCTGTTTGTCTTACATTTTGTATTTACAGGACATTACACTTAAAAAAAGCCATTCTCCAAATAATAAAAATACGATTAAAGTAGTGAAAATAGATTCAGACTCTTCTCATGGTTCCTCTCCCGTCAGAATTAAATACGGCTTATGGGAACATTTTGACACTAGTATTGCAAATGACGGGGAACGTCTCGATTCCTCAAACGTTTCCGTAGATTGGAAAAACGATTACGAAGCAACAATAACTCTACGAGAAAAAGAATCCGTACCTGAAGTTGTGGAATTTAACATATCAAATAAATCCAATGGTCCTGTTTTTAAGAAGGTACAAAAAGTGGTCAGTTCCTTTACCTTTCAAAAAAGTGAATCTCCAAATCTAATAAATATTATTGAGTTTAGAGAAACAATAAAATCAAAAGGACCAAGTCCCAGCTCAACTGTAAGAATCTATTATGGGAAAAGAGGTAGCATTTTAGAAAAATATAAAGAGGTCACTCTTAAAGAAATGTATACGACAGAGAACTTCAATATCAGTTGGAGAAACGATGAACAAGTACAGGTAGAAGTATTAGAGGAAAATGTAGTAACAGCTAGCATCGTGATTGATGTGTCAAAGTAAGTTTTTTTCACATGTTATAATTGTTTTCTACCCCGCACACGAGAGATACATAGTATTTACAAATTAAAAGCTTTATAGACATTATGAACACCCTCTTTCTTTACAATACATTTACACTTTCTTAACAATGTTTACATTATTTATATGATATATTTATATAGAATCTACTTAAGAAATTTCATGTACATTGTTATCTTTATAATCTCTGATCTGATTGATAAGAGATTATGTTATATTTTCATACCAGGGGTGAATGAGGATGACTGAAACTTTAAAAACACTTATAATGCTTGATGTTACTTACATTGTTATAGCAATTATGACGGTACTGGTATTTGTATACTTGGAATTAAAATCTCAGTAAGGTATGCAGGCATAATTGATAGCTTCGCATTTAAATATAGTTAGAAGAAAGAGAGGAGAAAATTGTTTCTCCTCTCTTTTATATTCCCACAGTTTCTTATTTCAACAAATCCAATGTATGTAAAAGTAATCCTCTGTTCCCTACTTCCCCATGACCAGGCACTACTAAATTTATATTTATATTTCCATATCGTTTCAGCACATTCTCAATCGATGTGGACCATTCATTTACATAAGCATCAGCAACGTTTCCTAAATCTTTAGCTTCCGCAGATTTCACTAAACAGCCTCCCGCTAAAATGTTGTATTGCGGTAACCATACGACGATATTATCTTCTGTATGTCCTTTCCCTGGATAGAACGTTTCTACTTTCATATTTCCAAACTTTAATTTCGTAATGGTTTGTAAGTCTCCAAGTGGTTCCTCATATCCATTTTTCTTTGCTAGTTCCGCAGTTAATGCTGTACTATGCGCTTTAATGCCTCTTTCTTTCAACGTTTTTATTCCGCCAATTCGATCAGCATGCGCATGTGTAATAATAACATCCGTTACGCGCTTCTTAAATTTCTTTTCTACCATCTCTATTAATTCCTTCGTTAACTTATCATCCCAAGAAGAATCGACAAGTACTAACCCTTTAGAAGTAGTAAGAACTAGACCGTTCGAAGGAACTGCTACTCCATTAAAATAACCTAGCTCAGTATGAACCCATACATTTTTGTTTAACTGAGAAAGTGAAATAGTTCCTATCTCATTCTTTATTACTTTTTGCTCTACCGTTCGTTCTGCTTGTACAGAAGAAATTGTACTAACAAATTGAGTTGCTCCTAGTAAGCTTACACATACCCCTACTTTTAATAACGAATGCATTTTCATTTTCTCCACCCCTTCTTTCAAACTAAATATTCATTACCTATATTAGACAATTCATTTCAAATGTTTGTTCCATCTTCACTTGCATATTTTTCATGAAATTAATAAAAGCGCACAAAATTTTGTACGCTTTTTAATTTAACTTTCTTTTTACCATTCACGTTTTTTATTAATCATCATTTTTTCTTCAAACGCCTTCTCTAAATCAATTTCTAACTTGTTTGCTAAATCACATACATTCCAAATTACATCAAACATTTCTAAACCAATCTCTCTTTTTGAATCTTGTATTTTATCACGCTTTAATATAACTTCCGCTAATTCACCTAATTCCGCCATCGCATACATCGTACGCTCTTCGATTGTTGTATCTTGAAACCCTTTTTCGTTACTGAAACTTGATACATATTGCTGGAATTCCGAAATATTCATGTGTAATCTCCCTTCATCGTAAATATCTCATTTTTAATAAACTTAAAATCAAAATTGTATTTTGTTAAATTATAACATTCATACTATAATTTATTTATAGCCCCTTAACGGAGGTGTTTTCAATGACTCTCTTCTCTTCCCCATCATTATTCATACTAGCAATCATTTCATTTGCACTAGCTTATTTCATCGGAGTAAAACAATACACTTGGCTCTTATCCGGTTTCAATGAACGCCGTGTGTCAGATAAAGTGAAACTTTAATCAGTGGGGGTTTTCTTCATCCCCCACTGATTATTAGTTGAACCAATCGGACTTTTATGGGTAGTTGATCCCCCACCTAACTTCTTTGCTTTCGCTGAATTTTGAGTTGGGGGTCTTACTGCCCATTAAAGCGGGATAAAGTTAAGTTATCGAAGATAGTTGGTCTTTATAATTTAACCGCCGGTGTTATCGCCACAATTGGTAGTGTCTTCACTACCCCTAATGCCAAAATCGTATTTCCTATCATTATAATTGGCCACGTTATAATAGCAGCTTATGTAAATACACATATGGTGCAGTGAAAAAAGATCACCCAAATGGATGATCTTTTTTATAATTTATCAACATATTGCTTCGCTTCTAGTAAGGAAAACCCAAAAGCCTCTCTTACTCTCTTAATTGCCGTAACTGTTTTCCCTTCTTCCATAAGCTGCCGCAACTCTTTATTAATTTCAGGTTCTCTATCTACAATTCCCATTTCTTTCGAAATTAATTGTAATCTATCTTCCATCCGCTTTAAACGCGCATCCGTTTTCTTTTCGCTTTTATTTAATTTTTCAACGATATACATAAACCCACAGACCGCTATCGGTATGATCATCCAAAATTCCAAGACTATTCCTCCTCATTAGCTTTCATTTGTTTTAATTCACTAACTTATGTAAATTTTACCACGAAACACATTTAATGTATAATAATGATATACAACACTGTTGATAAAGTGAAACTTTAATCAGTTGGCGTTTTACTGCCCGTTAATGCGGGATAAAACCTTTTACTTTAAGGGGGGATACTTTATGAAAAGATTTTTAAATACGTTACTACAATTTGTAGTTCTTTCAATTGCACTACATTTATTATTTGATATCGTTGGCTGGCTTGTTTTCAATGCACCAATTAAAAACAAACAAATCATTATTTCCTTACTAACAACCTCATGGCTTATGTACATGTACCGAGATAAATTTTTCAAAGCCTTTACTTCGAATTAACTTAAACTAAGAAAACACTTCATCGATAATAGATGAAGTGTTTCTTTTTCTCTCCTTCTCTCTATTTATTACTGTATAATAAAACTAATATTCTGTCTTTTGAAAGAAAGGAGTCACTATGAACTTAAAAAACAACAATATATATGAGAAAATGAACCAATATTCCGTTGCAGGATTAAGCCTTGCCGTTATACATGACGGTAGACTTGATGAAACTACTTCCTTCGGAACACTTGAATCTGGAACAACTAGAACTGTCAATACGAATTCCATATTCAATTCTTGTTCTATTAGCAAATTCATCACTTCAATGCTCGTACTAACGCTATCAGATCAAGGAATCGTACATTTAGATGAAGACGTAAATGATAGACTCACATCTTGGAACATCCCTACCAATCTATTTACTTCGCAGAAAAAAGTCACGTTACGAAACTTATTAAGTCACCAATCTGGAATGATTGATCCTCCTAATAGTTTTGAGCATTATACCCTTGCACAAGGGCGACCAAACATGTCTGAACTCCTCGCTGGTAAAACATCATATTGCTCCGTACCTATTGAAGTAACTTATAAACCAGAAAGCGAATTTCACTACTCTGACGCAAACTTTTGTATTATCGAACTACTACTTGAAGATATAACTGGAAAACCATTCAACCTTTCACTTGAAGAATATATCTTTCAGCCACTCCAGCTGAAGAATAGTAAGGTATTCTCTACTAAAGATATAAATAAATTAGATATATTTGCTTGTGGACATAATAAAGATGGCACCGTTACAAATGAGAAGTATCCATTTTATCCATTCGCAGCAGCTTCAGGCGTTTGGACAACACCAACTGACTTATCAACTTTAGTACTCGAACTCATTCATTCCTTACAAGGAAATAGCAAACTAAAACTTTCTCAAAAAACAGTACAAGACATGATTTCTCCTCAAGGTTGCTCAAAATGGACTGGACTAGGTGTTTTTCTAGATGATTCTAATAAAAACTTACAAATTTATTCACTTGGATGGGGCGTTGGATTTCAATGTATGATGGTATGCTATCCCTACCGAGGTAATGGTGCTGTTATTATGACGAACGCTGACTTAGGTGTTCATCAAATGGAAGGGATTATTGGTGACGTTTTAAAAACGTTATCCTTATAATGAAAAGAAAGAAGCTGTTCCTTCCAGCTTCTTTCTTTATATAACATTTTTCGCAACAATTTTTATATGTTCTGGTGCGATAATCTCCGTTATACTTTCTTGGAAATCTTCATGCAACAGTTCTTCAATATGTTCTAACTGCACTTCGACATGTGTGCATTCTAAATTATGTATGTTTAATAGTGCATAATGATCTTTTTTCTTAATTACTAAATATTGATTTTCTTCTGTTACGAGTATCGATCCTAATCGTACTCCTAATAAGCGTTGATCATCAAACTTCATAATTACTTCTCCTTCCCTCACATAAATGAAATCAAAATGAAAATAATTACATTTATGGATAATACTCTTTTTTAGACTATATCATAATTTACTAAAATATAAATATCATTTTTCCTTTTAATAAAAATTCCTATTCTTTCATATATTTCGATACAAAAAACTTTCTCAACATAAAATTAGAATTTTCAGTTTTTATTCTTATAAAAATCTATTATAATAAAGTTAATAAATGTTTGACCTCTCCTAATTCATGTACATATGGATGATCAGTAGTTGTTGCTACTGATCTATTTTTTTGATTTCAGAAAGCAAATACGCTGCATCCATTCCTACACCACAAATAAGTGCAGACCCCCTTTGAGATTGCCATGGCAATCCGATATAATATAATCCTCTTACTGGACTTATTCCCTTTAGATAATTAGGAAATCCATTCTCATTCACTGCCTTTTCTATTTCAATCCATTTATATTTCTGATTAAAACCAGTTGACCATACAATACTTTCCCCACTATACGTGCCACCATTTTGAAACATAATGCTATTTTCTGATGCACTAACCACTTTTCCCTCTAGTTTTATTGCTCCACTACGAATAAGTTCCTTACCTTCAAAACCGAAAATGGGATCCTTTCTCTTCTGAAACCATTTCCCCCTCTTAGTATGTACTTCAGCATACAATAAACCCAATTTTTCTAACCAATTAAAAATGCTTTTTCTAAAAAGATGTAACGGTAAAAATGTTAATGGATGACTGATAGACATTGTTACTTCATGAGTTTTTGCAAGTTCTACTGCTATTTGCATTCCTGAATTCCCGCCACCTACTACTAGTACTCTTCCCTTTGGAATTTGTGATGGTGATTTATATTGTGATGAATGTATTTGAAAAATATGTGATGAAAGATGTTGTGAAACTGAGGGGATGAATGGGTGCTGAAAACCGCCTGATGCGATAATAACTTTTTTTGATTGTAATATTCCTTCAGAAGTATGTAATTCGAATATATCTTTTTCTTTCTTTATTTTTAAAACTTCAGTTTGCAATTGGACCGGCAATTTAAAGTGCCTTGCATATTTTTCTAAATACGTTGCGATTTCATCTTTATGTGGAAATCCATTCCCTTCTCCTTTTAATATCATACCTGGCAAACTACTATATTCCCTCGGTGTGAAGAGCTGTAAAGAATCATATCGATTTCTCCATGAATCACCAACTCGGTTTCCTGCCTCAAGTAATAAAAAATTATACCCTTCTTGCTTCAAGTAATATCCCATTGTTAATCCCGCTTGACCAGCTCCAATAATAATTAGGTCTTTCACTCTAATCCCTCCTCCTCTTATATATGAATACATGTTCATATATTCATATGTTTCCATAATCATAACATTTTATTTTTATATAATTCAACATCTACATAAAATAAAAAGAGGAGTTTACTATAAAGTAAACTCCTCTTCATTCTACCTTTCCAGTCTTTAGCGCTTGTGCCCAGTCATGCCTTTCCTGTTGAACAGCTAACCGAGCTGCTTCTTCCCAATTATAAGGAACTGAAATTTGTTCAATTATCCATTCTCCCAAAATCTTTTCTATCACTACATATTTTGCGTGCGGAGTTCCTGACTCCATTTTATGCAAAACGGGTAATTCATCTTTGTATGCTGGAAGTCCTACACTCCCTGGATTTATAATGATTTTTCCGTTCGCTAAATAAACAACTCTAGGAATATGCGTATGACCACATACTATTATTTTTTGTTCTATATTTTGGAGTTGATCCATTATATTTTTTTCACTCTTTAATACCGCACCATTTTCATTCATCTCTTCTAATAAATACACCTCATCTGAAGTCGGTGTACCATGACAAAATAAAATATCGTCTACAATACATTGTGAAAGATGTTGTTTTAACCAATCTATATGATGATTTGTTAATTGATTTCGAACAAAAGCTAGTGTAGTAGATTGCTCTTGTATAGGTTCCCAAAGCATGCGATCACAGTTGCCCTTAATATGTATCATCTCGTTATTCATTAATATTTCAATTGTCCCTAAAGGATCTAACGGCCCATACACGCTATCACCTAAATTTATTATCATTTCGACCTTGCGACGTACAATATCTTTTAATACATATTTTAAAGCGTGACTATTTCCATGGACATCTGAAATTATCGCTATTTTCCTGTTCATTGTAACACCTACTTTGATAAGTTATTTATGACATCTCAATTTCTAAACCTTCTCCTCATAAAATATAATTCTATTTAAAAACGGATCAATTACAGTTAATTCCATTGTATCCCACGGTGTTCTTTCTATATCAGGCTTTGAATAAGCATAATCTTTACTTGAGAAAATAGCATAATAACTTTTTAAATCCTTTATTTTCACACGAATCGCACCGCCTGGCGAAGCATCCCCATGATGTTCTGATAAATGTATTACAGCATCATGTAACGAAATTTGCATATATAATGGCATATGTTCCTCATACCGATGTTCCCAATCCATTTTAAATCCTAAAAAATCTAAGTAAAATAGCTTTGCTTTTTCAATATCAAAAATTCTAAATATAGGTGTAATCATTTATACTCTCCTCCTATTTATAAACATCTGCCGCCAATTCCCTCAAAACATCCACGTTTACTACTTCAAAACATCCATTGTTTTTCTGTATTATCCCTTTATCACAAAAGATATTTAATGTTCTTAATAAATGCCGATAACTCGTTCCTAACAATTCAGCTATTTCCGTTAAATTCCCACTAAACACAATTCTATTTCCGTGCTGAGCAGCTCGTTCCCCTGCTGCTAACATATAACTCGCAAGTCTATTTTCAAGTGGATATAGTAAATTAATTGTACTATTTTTTGAAAGTCGATTTAACTTATGCGCTAACGATCCACAAATACATCGTAAAAATTTCGCATCATGAAATAGTTGATTTCTCACTTTTCCTAAAGGTAAACCAACACAATATGAATCTGCCATCACTTGTACGTTTGAAGCAGTCTTTTGAGAATGAACTAACTCCACATCTCCTAACAGCTGCAAGCTATCATAAAAGCATAATAATACAGACTTCCCGTTACTTAATGTATTAAACGCTTTCGCTTTTCCTTCAACAAAGAAATATAAATAATCTATCTCTTCATTTTCTCTACAAATAAACTCATTCTTTTTAAAAAATATAAGTTCCATATACGGTTTCATATCACTACTAAAAAATGAATCGATATTATTTTGTTTCATATACTCTGCTAATTTATTAGAATTACATACTTTCTTCATAGTTCCCCCGCCTTTACAACTATCCCCATTGTAATTAAAATTTTCTTCTTCCACTATGACATATGTCATAGTAATAGACAATTTCAGCATGATACAGTCATTACAAATATGAAATATAAAGGGGATATTACATTGTATAACTTTTTTTCTGTCTTTATTGGCGTGCTTATCGCCATTATGCTTCCTTTGAACGGGATTTTATCTGAGTTAATTGGCAAGTATACAGCAAGCGTTGTCATTCACCTTGTCGGTTTAATTGCAGTTATTTTCGTTTTAATCATAAACAAAAATAAAATCCATTTTGATAAAGGTATTCCACTTTTTTTATATAGCGCTGGAGCAATTGGGGTATTCACTGTTCTTTTTAATAATATAAGTTTCTCCGTCCTTGGTGCCTCTATTACGATCGCATTAAGTTTACTTGGTCAATCCATTGCTGCAATTGTTATTGATCACTTCGGCTTATTAGGAATGAAGGTTGCAAAGTTTGAAAAGAAAAAACTAATTGGATTATTTTTCATCTCTTCCGGGATTATAATCATGACAATTTATTAATGGAGGCAAGAAAATGTTATATATTACTATCGCTATTTTAGCTGGTGTTTCTATTGTTGTTGCTAGAATTATTAACGCGAATTTAGCAAAGGAAATTGGAAATTGGGAAGGCACGTTTTTTAATTATATTACGGGATTATTTTTCTCTATGTTATTTTTAATTTTCAGTTCAGATTCATTATATATTCCTAGTCATACGTTACAATCTATTCCTATCGCTGTGTACTTAGGCGGATTAGTAGGCGTTATCGTTATTTCATTATCAAACTATATTACTCCTAAAATATCGGCATTTTATTTAACGTTGCTCATCTTTATCGGACAATTATTTGCGGGGACTATCATTGATTTCTTCCTGTCAAACGAACTCTCTTTAGGAAAAGTTGTCGGTGGGATTTTCGTATTAATTGGGCTTACTTACAATTTACTCGTTGATCGCCCTATTAAAACTGTACAGAATAAACACGTTCACCTATAATACTTTGCGCTTACCTATCATATATTAATAGAAAAGCTCTTCACACGAAGTAATAGAGAGGAGAATACCCTATTAAGAAAATCATTATATTGATAGGTAGCGCATTGATTATTTTTGGAACCGTATGGTTTTTAAACTCTGGAAAATCTATTCAAGATCTCTATACAGCAAGTAAACCTAAGAAGAAAGCTACTATTATTTCAACTCAAAGAGACCCGGATGCACCTCCTGTTTTTTTAGGGAAACAGGAAATAAAAGATATACATGTAGAGTCAATTAAAACAAAAAAGGATATCTTTCTCACAAAAACAGATGAGTTAAAAACATTCATTAACAGTATGGACACAGCAAAAAAAGGCGATTTAACGCTAGATGAAGAAGGTTCTGATTTAGTAGATTGTAACATGTGGATTACTTTCCAAGATGGGACTTATAAACAATATTTACTTTGGATAGTAGATAACAACAGTAGTGAAATTATGATTGCCCATCAAAACAATCCTGATGACTTAGATCTTACTTATTATCAATTAAATGAAGGCAATTCAAAAAAAGTATATAACTTATTTAAAAAAATTATATAAAAAAGAAAGTCATGGGCACATTAGCTCATGACTTTCTCTTTTATATATATTCAGGGAACACTTTACAGCTCTTTTCCTGCTCTATATCATGTCCAAAGAAAACAATTGGGTTCTCTTTCCTAACAACTTCTTTTAAACGTTTAATTGAAGATAAAGCTAATTCTGGATCAAATCCTGCGAACGGCACTTCATCTTCAAAATTTTCTTTCGTATACGATGCATCGATCGTTAATAACACTGGGCCAGAGTTCTCTGTCTCAATGAATAGTGACTGATGCCCCGGAGTATGTCCTGGTGTATACAATAATTGAACACCTGGTACGACTTCATAATCCCCTTCAATGATCTTGTATTTCAAATTCGGCAATATACACTCTTTCATATATTCTTCACTATGTTGTGCCGCCTCATATTCAGCACACTGCACAATAATCGGTGTATTTGTAAAAGCACCATTTCCTCCTGCATGATCAAAATGCAAGTGAGAACTAATAATATATAGAAGGTCTTCTGGCTCATACCCTGCACGCTTTAAAATATTTACAATTCTATCTTCTTCATTCATTTTCGGTAAAATCTGCCCCTCAACAAATGTACCGTTAAAAAGGCCTTCATTATTAACCGCACTTTCTGGCATACCTGTATCTACTAAAATAAGTCCTTCTTCAGTCTCCAAAAGATAACACCAAACCGGTAAGTCTAATAATTTTCCTGGTGTTAATGTACTGTTAACAGACGAATGATCCAACATACAACGACCAGCTGGTACGAAATAAAGCTTCTTTACCGTCATTATGTATCCACCTTTACATTTTATTTTGGATAAGGCACACAGTAAAAATTCTTCTTTCTAAAAATAAAATCCTTCTAGACCGTCATTCCATCTTTACTTACTATTTTTTCAATTTCCGAGCAGTAAAAAATACTAGAACAATCGAGATATAACATATAGCAATCCCTAAGAAACTAACGCTAAATCCATCTTCGTGAATAGTCATAATTTTAAAAATATAAATATCCAATAAGTGACCGATGAAAAGGTACATGGTAATAATTGCCGTTACTACGAAATAGTCATTTCTTCTTAACTGCATTGTCATTAGCCCTTCACCTCGCAATGTTTTCTATCAAAAACATACCATATATACTTAATATTTAAAATAATTTCCGATTTCATAAAAATAATTAAAGTATACTTTTTTACATAACAATCTTTCCCCCCTATAATAAAAGAGAAAAAACTCTTACTTTAATGGAGGGAATAGAAATGAAAGCAATTGGTTTACATGAATACTTACCTATTGAAGAAGAAAACAGTTTAATTGATATTGAAGTTGAAAGACCTGTTGCCACAGGAAGAGATATACTTGTTAAAATTAACGCTATTTCCGTTAATCCAGTTGATACAAAAGTTCGATCTCCGAAAGATAAAAAAGAAGAAGTAGCGAAAATACTTGGCTGGGATGCTAGTGGTGTTGTTGTGCAAACGGGCGAAGGTTGTACGTTATTTCAAGAAGGCGACGAAGTGTTTTACGCTGGAAGCATTACGAGACAAGGTACATATAGTGAATACCATTTAGTTGATGAAAGAATTGTTGGTAAAAAACCAAAAACGTTAAGTGATGCTGAATCTGCAGCAATTCCTTTAACAGCCATCACAGCGTGGGAAGGTTTATTTGAACGTTTAGGTATTGATTATAATAAGAAAGATACAAATACATTCAAAAACATTTTAATTATTGGCGGAGCTGGTGGTGTTGGCTCGATTGCTATTCAATTAGCAAAATGGGCTGGACTGAATGTAATCACAACTGCATCCCGCAATGAAACGATACACTGGGTCGAAAAATTCGGTGCCGATTATATCGTTAACCATCACCAACCTTTAAAAGATCAAATATTAGAGTTTGGGCTAAAAGATGTAGATTATATTTTCTGCTTAAACAATACAGATCAACATTGGCAAGCAATATGTGACCTCATTAAACCACAAGGAAAAATTTGCTCTATCGTAGAAAATGAACACCCTCTTGAAATGGGGATTTTAAAAAGTAAAAGTGCTACATTCGTTTGGGAGTTTATGTTTACAAAAGCGATGTATGAAACTGGTGATATGATTACGCAGCACGAACTATTAAATAAAGTGAGTGAGCTATTAGATGAAGGTATTCTTCATACAACTTTAAACGATACGTTAACACCAATTAATGCAGAAAACCTAAAAAAAGCACATGCATTGCTTGAAAGTGGACGTACAATTGGGAAGATCGTAGTAGAAAAATTTTAATCATATTAAATTTTCCTAAACTACACGACAGTGTATGAAATTATATCAACGATTCGACAAGACATATCGGTTTACCGGCAAAAAAACAACAATAAGAAAAGGCTGTTCATCTGGAACAGCCTTTTCTTTACTGACTTTATTTACTTGAAATCCCTTGATCATCTTGAGCGTCTAACGGAGCTCTCTTCCCTATTCCGAAAGCATAGAAACTAATTGTTACGATAGCTAAGAAAACAATACCTACAATTAGTGAAATACGAGTATCATCGTTAAACCACATACCGATTAATACCATAATTAAAAAGGCAATTGTTAAATAGTTTGTAACAGGAGCAAATGGCATTTTGAACGGATGATCTTTCATCGCTGCTCCTTTTTCTTTTCTAAAATTAATTTGACTAATTAAAATGACAAACCATGGCACCATACCAGGAAGTACACTCGCACTATATACATATACGAATAAGTTTTTTGGAGCGATATAACTTAAAACAACACCAACCGCTAAACCGATAATTACACCAACTGTACCGAATAAAGGTACACCGTTACTAGAAATCTTCGTAAAGTATTTCGGTGCTTGTCCATTTACACCTAATGTATAAAGCATACGCCCAGCACTATAAATACCACTGTTACAACCAGACATTGCTGCTGTAATAACAACGAAGTTAATAAGTCCCGCAGCTGCTGTAATACCAACTTTCGCAAAAGTTGCTACGAACGGACTACCAATTGAACTTAATTGATCCCAAGGATAAACAGTTACAATAACGAAAATAGCACCAATATAGAAAATTAGAATACGCCAAATTGTACTTTGAATTGCTCTTGTAAGTGTCTTCTTCGGATTTTTCGCTTCACCAGCAGTAATCCCGATTAATTCCACACCTTGATATGCTCCAACTACAAGTGATAAGGCAAAGAAGAATCCTGAAAAACCACCTGTGAAGAAACCACCATTTTTCCATAGATTAGATATACCAATTGCTTCTCCTCCGTTCCCAATTCCGAAGAAAATGAGACCGAATCCGGCAATAATCATTAATAAAATCGTAACGATTTTAATCATCGCAAACCAAAATTCAAATTCACCAAACGACTTAACCGAAATTAAGTTGGCAGCACCAAGAATGACCATTGCGATAACACCAGGTATCCAAGCTGGTAAATCTGGGAACCAATAGTTCATATACGCTCCAACTGCGATAATCTCTGACATCCCAACGATAACCCACTGGAACCAGTTACTCCACGCTGTCATATAACCAGCTAGCGGATGAATGTACTTGTGACCAAATGTCGCAAATGAACCTGTGCTTGGCTCCATATACAACATTTCTCCCATGGCACGCATAATGAAGAAGATAAAAATACCTGCAATCGCATAGGCAAGCATTACTGACGGACCTGTCCATTTAATCGTGCTGGCTGACCCCATAAACAAACCAACACCAATCGTTCCGCCTAAAGCGATCATTTGAATATGACGTGCTTCTAAGCCCCTTTTCAATTCTTTGTTTGCCACTTCATTTCCCCCTCTTAGATGATTCATAGCCGCATTTAAAGTAAGATGGTGTACCCTAATTCTTCTTTGGTCTGAAAATGATGAAGCGAGTATCATTTTTAGCGCACTTAAAAGTTGTCCTTTCCTTCTTATTAAGTCGTAAAAGCTTCTTCATTTTCCTCCCTTAGCAAAATTGTAAAATTGCTTATTTTATAATAATTCATTTATCTGAAAAATACAATTACTTTTTCTGGCAGATTGTTATATACGAATCGAATACAATTCATCGTCATATTAGTAACTAAATATATAGATAGGTGACAAAAATAAAAGGAACACTACTTTTGTTTTAAAGTAGTGTTCCTTTTTTTATAAACTATTTAATTATAAAAGATAAAACCCCTATAATTATACAAGCAATCCCGCTTAAGAATTGTCCCAGTCCCGCTGTTTCTCCCAAAATCAAGAAATTAAAAATATTTTTTCTCGTTTGTGTTTTTCCTATAAATGCTTCATCAGTTTTCATTCTGTATATCCCCCATAGTACTAAGACTACGCCAAAAAGTATAAATAATAGTTTTAAAATCATCGTATAGTTACCTCTGTTCAATATATTTTTTATTTATCCCTATTAAATCCAATTTCTATTCCTGATCAAATTACTTCATACCACCTATGTTTCTACAAGATAATAGTTTAATTTTTCATTTTAAGAGATTTATTTACTAGTTATAATTACATGCTATTTGGACTAACATCACCAACTGAGTCACCGTTATAAATTGGGAAAAACAGAGTAACAGTAGTTCCTTTCCCAACTTGGCTTTTTATACTTATTTTCCCACCATGACTTTCAATAATTCGGTAACTCATCATAAGCCCAACACCCGTCCCTTTTTCTTTTGTACTATAAAAAGGTTCACCTAGCCTTTTTATTCTTTCTGAAGGAATACCTATTCCTTTATCTAAAATACTAATCTTAATCTCGGTACTATTATGTTTTTTCACGCTTATAATGATCTCTTGACCATTTTGTATAGCCTCAATAGAATTTTGTAAAATACTATAGAAAACTTGTTTTAATTGAATTTCGCAACACTCAACTAATAAGTTTTCAGCATCCACATTTAATGTAATACGAATATTCTTCATTATTGCTTGTGTACTTATTAAGTCCACTACATTATCTAATATAGTACAAAGGTTTTTAGGCTCAAATACTGCAGCATTCGGTTTTGCAATAGATAAAAACTCTTGAATAACCTTTTCAATACTACTGATTTCTGAAAGTATTAGGCTTAAACATTCTTTATCCTTTCCTACTTCCTGTTGCAATAATTGCATGAACCCTTTAATTACTGTTAATGGGTTACGAACTTTATGAGCGACCCCAGCTGCCAATTGCCCTACTGCATTAAGGGTGTCCGATTTCTTTAATAATTCCGTCGTTATTGTACGCTCTGTAATATCACGCACAATAATCATAATTTTATCCTCAAAAAGCGGTAAAAGTCTTGCTTCAAAATAATAAATCTCATCATCTAGTTGTAGAGAATAATCTATTAATACAGGAGCGGACGAAGTTTTTATTTGATTAATAGCCTTCTCAAATTGCTTTATAATAGGAACTGGTAATATCTCTTGGAATTTCTTTCCTATAAATTCTTCAATTGGAACATAAAATTTGGATACAGAATTTACTTTACAATCCTTAATGGTCCCATCAAGTTCTGACAAAAAATACAAATCAGGAATCGCTTTAAAAATTAATTCTAGTTCATTCGAGGTTTGTTTAAGTTTCTCTTCCATCCTCTTACGCTTAGTTATATCAATTCCAATTGCTCCGACATTCCATCCTAAAGTTGGAATACTATGTAAAATATTGGACCACATAATAGTTTTTATCTCACCATTTTTACATGTGATATCCATCTCCCAATCTCTAAAATCGTTACGATTAGGTCTATAAGGATGTAGCAATTTCATCACTTTTGGATTGTTAATTATTTCATCTGCATTATATCCTGTTACTAATTCACATTCCCGATTCCACATAATAATATTTCCTTTTTCATCAATAGCATTAATCATAATCGGCATATTTTGTAATATACTGCCTAAACAATCTCCCTCATGATTTGTTATCGCATTCATTTGTGAATCTTTTTCATGAATTTTTTTAAGGTGTAATTGTTGTGTTGCCATCTCTTCAATTAGATTTGCAATGCATTTAAAATGTGTTATGTGAGAATCCGCAATAACCTCTTTATTCATACTTGCTCCTATAACAAAACTTGCTATATGTTCATTCTCAATAATGATGGGAATATGCATTTCTTGGGGCGTTTGGATTCTTTGGTTATGAAAAAAAGGGTCACCTTTGGTAAATATAACATTTTGATTATTATCAAGGAGACAGAATGGAACTTTAGTTAAATTATAAAATTGCTCTGTTATACTCTTAAACTTGTCTATACTTATAAGATCTTTAAGTGTGTATTTCATTATTTAACCCATCTCCTTTATATTTACTATATCTTTAAGAATCCCAATATAAATTTTCAAACTAGAAACAATTCCCTATTACAATGATGTATTCATTATGAAATACCATAGGATCAACCATATACTTGTATAGAGTAATAATACAAAGGTTTAAACTATAACAAGGGCCGCAAATCTTTCTTGTTTCACCTAAATAAAAATCAATTGTATTTCTTTTTGGATCAACGGCACGCTATAAGTAAATCTATTTTCCTCTTACTTTTATATAGACTATTTAATTCTGAATCATACTTATAAACTTAATTTATAATCTTTGTACAAACAAAAAATAATCTATATTCCCCCTATTACCTTTACTAATTTTACCATTTATAAACTAAGCAATTACTGATATCGTTGTAATCAGAATCATTACACCGTTTCATCATTCCTATCAGATCTCGAAATCTTATGTTGTATTATATCTATCATCTTAAAATGAGCATAAATTTTTGATTAATAATGTTTTCATTTAAATGCTATTGGTTTATTCATACGATTTCCCTTTATGTTTAAATCCATAATATGAGTATGTCCAAGTTTGATAATACATTTTTATTCACCAAAATTTTTTGTCCCCTCCTAAAGACATTTTTTCATGCTCTCCTACGTAATATAAGTCTATTTTGATAACAAAAATAGCTTTTGTAACTTTTGTAACTGATTTTGTAATTAATGAAACCAAACATAAACCAAACGAAAACGAAGCATAAACCAAATATAAACCAATCATAAACCAAACATAAACCAAACACAGAACAAACACAGCCCAATGCCAGGTTTTAGATAAAATCTTATATCTCCCCACATGGTAACTATATTCACAATTTATTGTAGATGATTAAAAACAATTGCTAAAAAATCTCTTGTTTAATAAATAAAATTTGTAAAACTGTAGTACTAAAAAGAGAGTCTCATTTTTCAATGAGACTCTCTTTTTTATATATTTAAACAGAATTTCCAGCTCTATCATTCCAAATAAATACTCGAGTGAAAACTACCATAATTACTACAATAACTAAAAAATATAGGGGCATGACTATTAAGGAACCTGTATGAAGCTGGCTCATTCCCCAAATCGTTATCGTCACTATTATATAATAGCCTAGGCTAAATAAGGCACCTGCAGTACCAATGACATCTTGAAAATCTACTAATGCTAGACTGAGACAGTTAGGTAACGCTATCCCAATTCCGAATAGTAATATAAACATCGCTACTAAAAATCCAATCATATATATTATGTTTGGATTTGATCCAAATGAAGTAATAACAGTTAAGAGGATAGCTCCCCCTGTCATTACAAGACAACCGATATATATAATTTTCTCTGGTTTATAAGTAGCAAGTAACCTTTTTGAAACTTTCGCTCCAATAATAGAAGCTGAAGCAACAACAATTCCTAGAAACCCGTACATACTAGGTGATAACTGAAAGTATTCGATAAAGATAAACGGCGCTTCCGCATAATAGCTAAATAAAACACCATTCGCTCCTCCAATTAATAACCCATATGTTACTACTTTCGGATTTGTAATTAACCTTTTCAATACTGAAAACACATTTATTTTATCAGTTACTGCGCCCGTTTTTGTTTCCGGAAGAGAAACAAACGTATACAGCAAAATCCCAACACTCATAACAACTAAACTTAAAAATACTATTTTAAATCCAAATATTTGATCAAGAAAGCCACCAATTAACGGTCCTATCGCTGGTGTAAAGGCAATAACTGCTGAAATTTGAGCAAACATAACATGACGTTTATGCCCCTCTACACTTTCACGAAGAATCGTTTGTGTCACAACTGAACCAGCACTTGCTCCAAATGCTTGAATAAAACGACTAACCAATAAAAATTCAATTGAATTTGCAATATAGCATAAGAAACTTCCAGCGCCATATACTACAATTCCAAATAACATTGCTGGGCGACGACCAATTATATCTGATAACCATCCAATAAAAAATACACCTAAAGCAAATCCAGCAAAATAAACACTAAGTGTTAGCTGTACCTCATTATTACTTACTTGCAACGCCTTTGAAATGTCCGGTAAAGACGGTGTGTAAATCGTTTCACTAATTTGCGGAAATGCCACCAGAATGATCATTAACCAAAGTGATGGTACTGAGACTTTTTTCACTTTTAATACCCTCCTATAACTTTGAAAATCTCAGAAATGAATAGACTTTCTTAGCTACGGAACAGGAGGGGCCATTATAGAAATTCGATCATAAAACAACAAAGAAAACACCTCAATTACGCATGTTAATACTTATAGGAGGGTAATATTAACATTGATTTTAAAATATAGTCTTTCAATTATATGATAGGTTGTGTTCGTTTTCTAGTGTTCATGATCTGAATATTTGTTAGTACACGAATGTCCTTTCAATTCTCTCGGAAAATTAATACGATTTAAAAAGCACAACTAAACAACTAAAACGCCCCTTCAATTGTTAAAATCAGTCTCACAATTGAAGGGGCGTTTTTTTATTGCTAAATTTTCACTGATTGTTCTTTTTGATAGATAATTTCACCATCAATAATTGTCGTTTCTACTTTTAAATCTTTAATTTCGTTTGGATTGACACTTAAAATGCTGTCATTTAATATAACTAAATCCGCCAGCTTTCCGACCTCTATGCTTCCTTTTATCTCTTCTTCAAAACTCGCATAAGCACCATTCCATGTGTATAGTTTAATAGCTTCCATTACGCTTATAGCTTGATTAGCACCAACCTCTATTCCAAACTTGGTTTTTCTATTGACAGCAACATGAATTCCTAATAAAGGATTATAGTCAGTAACTGGTGCATCCGAACTACCTGCTGCAATGATGCCACGATCAATAAAATCACGAGCAGCGTACATGTGATTCACACGATCGCCATAATGCTGGACATATATCTCTCCAAATTCATATGGAAATGGAGGGTTTGGAATTGGAACCATCTCTAGTTTTTTCATTCTCTCTTGTAAATCCGGTGAAGAAATTCCCGCGTGCTCGATTCGATGGCGATGATTTTTTCTTGGTGATTCCTCTAGCGCCCTTTCTACACAATTCAAATACATTTCAATAGCTTTATCACCTTGTGCATGTACAGTGATTTGATAACCTTTTTTATGCGCTTCACCTAAAACCTTATAGATTTCTTCCTCACTATAATAAAGAATGCCGTAATTGTTAGGGTCACTTGAATATGACTTACGGGTTGCAATTGTAGGGCCAGTGCTACTTCCATCTGTAAATAATTTAGCTGGTCCAACTTTGAATCTCTCATCTCCGGTACCAGTTACCACACCAGCTTCGACCATTTTATTAACAAATTCATGAGAGTTATTTATTTGACATATCATTGCATATATTCGAACACGAATATCCTTACTCTTCACAGCTTTTTGTAGTAAACGAAAACTTTCAGGGCCATCTCCACCTGCGTCATGTATACTTGTAATGCCAGCTGCAACGAAATGATCTGATGCAATTTTCACAGCCTTCATCATTTCACTTTCTGTATAACTTGCAACTTCGCTCATACTCATATTTGCTGCTTCAATTAACTTTCCTGTAAGCCTCCCTTCCTGATTTTTTTCAATAACTCCCCCACTCGTGTTCGGTGTGTTCTCGTTAATTTGCGCAATTTCTAATGCTTTGCTGTTCACCACGCTTATGTGGTGACAAGTACGGGTTATAATAATAGGGTGTTCAACTGAAATTTCATCCAGCTCAGTAATTGTTGGATAACGCTTTTCCTTCACAGCGGTTTCATTAAAGCCCCAAGCACGTATCCATTCACCTTTTGGCGTTTCTAAGGCCTTCTTTTTCAGATCATCTAACAAAGCATCGATAGAATCAATATGTTCAGCTTTACAACTGACAGCCAACTGATTTAGTCCATGAGAAATGATGTGAAGATGGGAATCAATGAATCCAGGAAGAAGTGTTTTTCCTTGCAAGTCAATTACATCCGTTTTTTCTCCTATAAAACTCTTAACCTCCTGATTTGAGCCAACAACTACGATATGATTATCTTTTATTGCTACAGCTTCGACTACTGCATTCTTTTGATCTACTGTAATAACTTCTCCATTTATCAATACAACATCAGCTTTCATAAACTCAACCCTTTCGGAATTACTCTTTTTGAGTAATTCATTCAGTATTTAAAGTTATATCTCCTAATAGGCTCATCCGCTTTTTAACAAGATTTATCAATAATTAATTAAAGTTGAGCTAAACATTCTTTCATTGTTTTAACGATAAAAGTAAAGTCTTCCTCTGTGATGCTTAATGGAGGTGCAAGCTGCAAAATATTATTGTAACCTGCAACAGTGTCACCATTTTTACCAATAATTAGACCTTTTTCTTTACAAGCATTGATGACTTTGTTTATCTTTTCAATGGAAGCCGGTTCTTTTGTTTGCTTATCTTCCACTAGTTCAATACCTAAAAGAAGGCCTTTTCCGCGAACATCTCCTACGTTTGGATGCTCTTTTACATCTTCTAGTTCATATAACAGTCGTTCACCCAATTCTTTGGAACGTTCAATGAGTTTCTCATTCTCCATAATTTCTAAATTCTTCAAAGCTAAGGCGCAAGCAGCAGGATTTCCTCCGAACGTATTTACATGGCGGAAGCGATCATAATCATCACTGCCTACGAATGCCTCATAAACCTCTCGTCTAACTGCTGTTGCTGACAAAGGAAGATACGCACTTGTAATACCTTTTGCCATTGTAATGATATCTGGTTTGACGCCATAATTCATAAATCCAAACGGCTTCCCTGTTCGTCCAAATCCACATATAACTTCATCACAAATGAGCAACGCACCATGCTTCTCGCAAATTTCTTTTACTTTTTCCATATATCCATCAGGAGGCATTAAAATTCCGCCCCCAGTAATGATTGGCTCCATAATCACACCGGCTACTGTTTGGCTTAACTCCCATGTCATGACACGATCGATTTCCTCAGCACTTGCCAGTGTATGAACATCCTCTGGATTGCGATACGTATCAGGCGGTGCTACATGCAAAAAACCTTGTCCTAATGGCTCATATTTATACTTTCTTTGTGCTTGCCCTGTTGCTGCAAGAGCACCCATTGAGTTACCGTGATAAGCGCGGTAGCGGGAAATAAACTTATAGCGTCCATGATCACCTTTTTGCTGATGATATTGACGAGCAATTTTAAATGCTGTTTCATTTGCTTCTGATCCACTGTTAGAAAAGAAAATGACGTATTCATCATCCAGCCATTCATTCAATTTCTCTGCTAATTTAATGGCAGGAACATGACTTTGTGTCAGAGGGAAATATGGCATTTCTTCAAGTTGCTCAAATGCCGCTCTTGCAAGCTCTTTTCGGCCGTATCCAACATTCACACACCAAAGACCAGACATACCGTCTAAATAACGGTTTCCATCAATATCCGTCACCCATGCCCCTTCTGCTTTTGTGATAATTAAATTCGTTGGACTAGGGGCCGCTCCTCTCATCGCATGCCAAAGGTACTTTTCATCTGTTTTTTTCAAACTTTGTGTTTGCTCTGTCACTTGCACAATCATCAGCTCCATTCTATTCTTTTATGATTTCACATGAATCTTTTAATAACGAGCCGTAAGCATTTTCTTGCGAGTATAGAATTCTACGCCATCTTTTCCATTTGCATGGAGATCACCGTAGAAAGATTTCTTATAACCTGAGAATGGGAAGAATGCCATTGGAGCGGGAACTCCAAGATTAACCCCAAGCATACCTGCATCAATTTCTTCACGGAATTGACGAATAGCTTTCGCACTATTTGTGTACAGACATGCACCATTTGCGAATGGTGATGCATTAGCAACATGAATTGCTTCCATCAAGTCTTTTACGCGTACTACAGAAAGAACCGGTGCGAAAATTTCATCTTTCCAGATTTTCATTTCCTGTGTCACATTGTCAAAAATCGTTGGACCAACAAAATAACCTTGGCTGTTTGCTGCATCGTCTTCACGTCCGTCACGAATAAGTGTCGCTCCCTGCTCTACTCCGGATTGAATGTATCCAAGTGTCCGCTCTTTATGTCCGTCACGAATAACAGGACCAAGGAACACACCTTCTTCCAAACCATTACCAATCGTAATAGCATTTGCCTCTTGAAGCAGTCTATTAACAAGCTCATCTGCAACGTCTTCTTCCACGACAACAACTGCCGCTGCCATGCATCGTTCACCAGCTGAACCGAAAGCAGCATTTGTAATTTCTTTCACTGTAGAACTAAGGTCCGCATCTTTTAATACGATTGAATGATTTTTTGCCCCCGCAAGAGCTTGTACACGTTTACCGTTAGCTGCTGCTGTTTTATATATATACTCAGCCACAGGTTGAGAACCAACGAAAGATACAGCTTTTACATCGTCATTGTCAAGAATGCCGTTAACGACGTCATGTGCACCATGTACAATATTTAGTACTCCATCTGGAAGTCCTGCTTCTTTAAACAGTTCAGCTATACGATTAGCCAATAGCGGTGTTCTTTCAGATGGTTTTAATACAAACGTATTTCCGCATGCAATCGCGAGTGGAAACATCCAGCATGGTACCATCATCGGAAAATTAAATGGCGTTATTCCTGCGATTACTCCGATCGGGTAACGATACATCCCTGATTCAACACCAGTTGCAATATCGGGAAGTTGCTCTCCCATCATTAAAGTTGGGGCACCTGCGGCAAATTCAACACATTCAATCCCCCGCTGTACTTCACCGTATGCTTCCTGATAACTTTTTCCATTTTCCAAGGTTACGAGCTTAGCTAACTCTTCCCAGTTTTCAATCAATAGCTGTTGATAGCGAAATAGAATCCGTGCACGCCGAGGTACAGCGATCTTTCTCCATGTTTTGAATGCTTCTTTCGCAGTTGCTACAGCTCTATCTAAATCTTCTTTAGTCGAAAGAGGCACACGAGCAATAATCTCTCCTGTTGCTGGATTTGGTACATCTTCAACTTGCTTACTTGTGGATTCTATCCATTGTCCGCCAATATAATTTTTCAACGTTTGTACATTTTTCGTTACTACCATGGTGAAGCCTCCTATTTTAAGATAACCATCCTATGTTATTGCACCTAAAAAGAAAGCGTATTCATTAGGTGGTATATAAACTTATTTACATACATTTCTTCAACATTACTACTCTAAATTTCTTATCCATTTCACACGCAGGAGTAGTCATCTGCTTAGCATTTGTCAACTCCCCAGTTCACATTATTTCAGAATAATCTCGTGGTTCATTTTATAATTCTTTTTCAAGAACACTGGGCAATCCCATTCACAAACAAGATCCTTAGCCAAAGAAACGACCCAGTCTTTTGTGATATGATACTTTTTCCCATCAACAGTAATAAACACTTCACCGTCTGTCACATAGAAAACTTCCTGTTCCTCTACATGCCAAGTACCTTTATTCGGTTCGCCTATCCATGGTTCCCATGTGTAGGCACCTAGTTGCTCTGCTTCTTCTGCTGTAAGTTTTTTCGCAAAAAACATGAAAATCCTCTCTCTTTCGTATTGGTAATTTTGAAGAAATAAGTCTATAAATCTACCGTCTTAACCTTTGGATCTTTTAAACGTTTAAACTCTTTCGTCATAAAGTATATGGCAATAAGAACACCTGGAATTTCTGCAGCAGGAGCGGCGTACCATACACCTTCTACGCCCCAGAATTTCGGGAATATAAATAGAAACGGTAACATGAACAACAATATTTTACTTACACTAATAAACGTTGCGGACCAGTTTCTCTCTTGTGATTCGAAATAACCGGAGATAAGCAAGCTGACTGCACTAAGCGTAAACAAACAATTGAATACAACTGTCGTCCAAATGCCCAGTTTTTGCAATTCAGGATTACCACCGGAAAAAAATGACACAATTGGATCTGCAAAAATGATTAGTATAGTTGTCACAATCACAAAGAAGGAAACTGTAAAAATGAGTCCCATCTTAATTGCTTGTTTCACACGATCAAGGTTGCCTGCACCGTAATTATAACTAATAATCGGTTGAAGTCCTGTCATCCCACCGAGCGCTGCTAAGGCGAGGAGATTTGTAATATAACCATTTTGAATCGTGAAAGCTGCAACGTGCAGACCACCACCGTAGCTTTGCAGTAAGTTATTGGTGAAAATAATCGCAATAAACATCATGAACTGACTCGAGAAAGATGCAAACCCCGTCCAAACTACTTCACCAATTTTCTTAAAATTAATCATCATGTCTTTCATTTTTGGTTTAAGTTTTGTTTTACCAAACCAGAAATAAAAGATTAAGAGAACAGGAATCGATTGCGAAATCGTATTAGCCCATGAAGAACCCATCATCCCCATGTCATACTTCACTACCATAATCCATTCCATAATCCCAGCAACAACCGCTGCAACTAACCAACTGTTCATTGATAATATAGGTTTTTCATCGATATTAGTTAAAATACTTAATACAACGGCCAATATCGTTAATGGTAACGAAATCCATAGCAGTCGGCTATATTGCACCGCATACGGAAGTGCTTCATCACTTGCTCCAAATAAAATCATAATATCATTTTCAAAGGCCAACCCAAGTATAGCTAACAAAGAAGACAGGAAAAGAGTAAACCATAAAGTTTGTCCCATAATACTTCTAGCTTCTTCGATTTTCCCTTTCCCCAGTCGAAGTGAAATGACCGCTCCGGCCCCCACCCCCAAAAGAACACCAATCATTCGGGTAATAACCATGACCGTAAATCCAATTCCGATCCCTTCGATTTCCAGCTCCTGAAAGCCACTGACGAAATAGCCATCGATAACCGATACAACCCCTAGAATTACGTTAGCCATAATTCCTGCCAAAGCAAACCGTAAATATAGTAACGGAATACTTTTGGTTCCCAGCACTGAATCATCTATCGGTTTATTCATTACTTCTCGTTTCTCTATTTTCGATGACGGACGGTTGTCCACTATTTTCATGAGCATATCCCCTTACAAATAATTTATATAGCAAGTTAAGCTCAATTAATTCGCATACCACCCTACCGGATTTGCATGCTGGTGGATATTGATTTGCTTCGTTTCCATAAAGTGCTCCAGTCCGACAACACCTAACGCTCTGCCGATACCACTTTGCTTATACCCTCCCCAAGGGCCTTCAACATAAGCGAGATGATAACTATTAATCCAAGTAATTCCCGCACGTAATTTACTAATGACACGTTTTGCTCGGTCCATATCTTCAGTAAATACAGCACCGGCTAATCCATAAATGGAATCATTCGCTTTTTGGATGGCATCTTCCTCATCTTTAAATTTCTGTACAACAAGAACTGGACCAAAAATCTCTTCCTTAACAATACACATATTCTCATTTACATCAGCGAAGATGGTTGGTGCAATGAAAAAACCTCGATCAAGCCTATTTTCTGTTAGGCGCTTACCACCGCAAACTAATTTTGCACCTTCTTCGATTCCTCTCTGGATATAATGTAAAACTTCATTCATATGAGACTCAGTTGTGAGAGCTCCCATTTCAATGTTCTCACTTTCCCCGTTGCCAACTACAATTTTGTTCGCACGCTCGGCCAATCTTTCAACAAACTTATCGTAAATAGTCTCTTGTACAAGCAAACGAGATGCAGCTGAACAAACTTGCCCAGCATTGTGGAAAATGCCAAACATCGCATTATCGACTGCGGTTTCAAAATCCACATCGTCGAACACAATAAGTGGAGATTTCCCACCTAGTTCAAGTGTGATTTTTTTCATATTGCCCGCAGCTGCGCGCATAATACTTTGACCTGTTTTTGTTCCACCGGTAAAGGCAACTTTGTCAACATCATGGCTCTCTGCAAGCTCATTCCCAACCTTTGATCCAGGTCCCAATACTAAGTTTGCCACTCCGTCTGGCAGTCCAATCTCTTCAATAATTTCAAATAATTTGTATACGCTTACAGGAGTGACGTCAGCAGGCTTAATTACAATTGTATTTCCTGCGGCAAGTGCAGGAGCAATTTGCCAAACTGCTAACATAAGCGGGAAATTCCAAGGTACAATAAGTCCACAAACACCAATCGGTTCATGAATAATAATCGTTTCCGAATCATCCTCGCGAGTGTAAGATTCTTTTTTCATGCCTTTAATCAGGTCAGCATAATAGCGGAAACATTGAATTGATACAGGAATATCTACATAGTTTGTTGCACGAATAACCTTACCGTTATTTTCAGTTTCCAAACGGGCAATTTCAGCTGTCTTCTCTTCAAGACGGTCTGCAATCTTATATAGATAGTTAGCTCTTTCATCAGCCGATAAGTTTGACCAGATTCCGCTGTCAAACGCTTTACGCGCTGCCTTGATTGCTATCTTCGCATCATCCGCCGATCCATGAGCAGACGTTGCGATAACCTCTCCGGTTGCAGGATTGATAATGTTTCGTCTAGCACCCGATAATGCTTCTACCCATTTCCCGTCAATGAACATGTTAATTTTCATAAACACCTCTCCTTTACGCGATAATATCTACGAGTTTGAAACCAATATGTGCTATATTGACCAGCATCGTTTTCTGATTATAGAATGGGAATGATTTAAGGCGTTCTTTTTCAAATCGATATCCACCTGCACTCCCCGTAACGATCCATTGTGCCAATAACTTACCAAACAATGTCGAGAGAGACGCGCCATGCCCCGTATAACCCGTTGCAAAATATGCGCCTTCTTTGGATCTACCGATAACCGGAAACGTATCAATTGTTACCCCAATAAATCCACCCCAACGGTAATCAATCTTGCTTCCTTCTAGTTTTGGCATTATTTTAACCATGGCATCGTAAACATTTTGATAAACAGCATCACCTAAGTTTGGACGAATATCGCCACCGCCAAATATGATCCGATTATCTGGTGTACGCCTGAAATAGTAAAGGAAACTGCTTGTATCAAAAACCATGCGATCTTTAGGAATGACGGCATTCACTAGTGATTCTGGAAGCTGTTCAGTACCAATAATACGTGCCGAAATTGGCAGTACACCTTTATTCAATTCAGCCATAATTTTTCCGGAGTAACCATCTGTAGCGACAATAATGTCTTTCGCTGTAACAGTACCTTTTTCTGTAATAACTTTCACACTATTTCGGCCGTACTCAATAGATAGTGCTTTCGAATGCTCAAAGATTTTTGCACCGATCGATTTAGCTGCTTCTCCCAAACCAATTGCATAGTTCAGTGGTTGGAACGAGTAACTCGAGTCGTCGACTAAGCAACCATAATATTGCGGGGAATCAATTTCTTGATGCAACTGACTTCGATTAAGCACGCTACATTCATATCCAAAATTTTTGTTTAAGTATTCACTTTCAAGTTTCAACCCTTCAAAATGCTTGGCTTTGTAAGCCGCCACAATGTGACCTGTCTTTCTGAAGTTACAGTTGATTTGATGCTCGTCGATAATGTTTTTAACTAGTTCAACACTAAGCAGAGAAAGATCGTTAAGCTGCCTCGCCTCTTCGGCACCATACTTCTTGGCAAGCTCCTGCATCGTTGACTTATAGCCTGGCAATACCATCCCGCCGTTGCGACCGCTTGCGCCATATCCGATTGTTTCCTGCTCAAGGACAATGACACTCTTCCCTAACTTTTGCAAATGATATGCAGAAGAAAGACCTGTGAAACCTGCGCCAATAATGACAACATCCGCTTCTTCATTTCCTTCAAGAGGTTTTCCTTTTTCATAGCTGTTTGCAGTCGCTTTCCAAAGTGAGAGAGTATCCATTCGATCCATTTTACCCATAGCTAATCCTTCTCCTTTCGTGACATGTATGTTACAATACACTCAAAAATATTCAAAATATTCACATTTATTGAATTAATAATATGACTTGGAGTTTCCTCCAAGTCAATAGCCATTTAAGGGTTTTTTGAATTCATTTTGCGAAAAAAATGGAGTAACTCCATTTTTTTCATTGGGGGGACATCTATGAAAATTGGTACATTTGCGAAGCTTTTTCATGTTACAACTGATACCGTACGTTATTACATTGAACTAGGATTATTAATACCAGACAAAAAAAACACCCAGTATCATATGAACCAATCGTGTTTAGACGACATGGCTTTTATTACTGAGCTGAAAAAATTTCATTTTTCATTGATAGAAATCCAACGAATTTTATCGTATCGTCGTGTCACAAACTTCTCGGACCATGAGGATATCGACTACTACAACAACTTACTCATTGATAAAAAGAACGAGCTGAACATTAAAAAAGAAGACATATCAAAAGCGATTCAATTGATTGAAAAAGCGGTTCAAACTAGCTCACCTTCACAAAAAGAAGAGAATATTACAGGAATCCCGCTTGACTTTGTAAATCTACTCTATTGTCCGAAGTGCCGCATTCCACTTGAAATGAAAGATGTAACAATTAAAAAAGTCTACATTAACACGGGGAGTTTAACTTGTAGCTGTGGATATGAAGCAGCTATCGAGGAGGGTATTATCATTACCGCGAACTTGTACGAGACGTCACCTTATCCATCTTATTTTTACGATAAAGAAACGATTAAAGAGATTAATCCCAAAATGATTAACTTATTTGAAAAAAGTAATTTTCAATTTCAAAAAGTTCTACAAAATATAGATTTAAAAAATAAATTAGTCGTGGAAACGAACGTTGACGCTTTTGTGTCACTACCGAAATATATCGATATTCTTGAACCGAGCGCATCCTATGTATTCAGTGGCTATTCGCTTGCAATGCTTAAGAAGGTGAGAAATAGAATTGAGCGTATGAATCCGAAGCCACGCGTCCTTTATATTTTGAATTCCGATTTAAATCTGCCATTGAAACCGCTTAGCATCGATGTTTTTGTGGATAGTTTTACAATAACTGATTTTTCACTGCTCAACCCAGAGTTCCCAAGTCACGTTCTAAAAAACTATTTACATAACAGTTCAACAATTGTCGGTGGATACTCGTATTATGATAACTCGGCCAAATCCTTGAAAAATATTTCAGCCTTATATCCAAATTCCCATGAGCATATTTTACATCCAAAATACTTAGAAGAAAATTTATCAGTTAACGGATTTCAAATCATGCAAAATGAAAATATTGGTTACTGTACAGATCCAGGACCTTATTTCGATTATCATGTAAGAGACGAAAAATTCCACATGCTCATGTATTTGGCTAGTACGAAACAATAGCACAAAAAAGCGCCATCACAAGTGACGGCGCTTTTTCTATGTAAGAGCTACTAGAAGGTACCCTTCTAGCCTACTCCCATTTATAAGTCCAAAACTGTTCAAGTTGCAGCCATTTTAATGTTGCTGCGTCTTTGTTTTTTATTTTTGCATGTGTTTCTTCTAGCATCGCTTCTGTTTGTGAACGATGCGCGCCTAGTGCAGCTAATTTATGTTCAAATACTTCACTAATATTATTTACAACATCCGGTTCACCGAGTACTGCTTCTCGATTTCTCGTAATCGCAACCGCATGAATGGCTGGACGTTCTTCTTTTGGCATACGTGATACAGCGCGAACTACAGCGCGGCCAAATGCATCATGATCTGGATGTACCCCGTGTTCTGGATAAAATGTAATAATTCGAGATGGATTTACTTCTTGAATAATCGCTTCGATTTTATCTGCAACAAAATCAACATCTTCAAATTCTAACGTTTTATCATGGAAACCGAGCATTCTTAAATCTTGAATCCCCATCGCTTCACATGCATCTTTTAATTCTTTTTCACGGATATTTGGAATCGTTTCACGGTTAGCGAATACGTTTTTCCCCATGTTACGTCCCATTTGTCCAAGAGTACCACATGCGTACGTTACAGGTACTCCTTGATCTGTTAATAAGCGAATTGTTCCTCCCGCAGCAAATGCTTCATCATCTGGATGCGGAAATACAACAAGTACATGTCTCTCCATAAGTTTCCCTCCTTCTTACTTAAATGGCGTTAAGCTTAGCTCAAGCGCTACCGCTAAGCGGCCTTGGTTATCATGCCCTGCTAGTAATAAACGCTCTTTATCGTCTACTTCCCAGTGCGTAATGCCTTCTGCATATACCCAGCCATGATCCATTTTTAAACCAACTCGGTATGGATTTGTTCCAGTTATTTTCCCACGCTCAAAGCGAATAATCGCATTTCGAATGAATGCTCCAACTGTCATCATCTTTTCATTAAAGTGTGACGCATACGCTCCGTTCGTCGTTTCTAAATGAATATATACATCTTTATTTACAAAACGTTCAATTTCATTTTGAATAAGAGAACTATCTTTTACTATTTCCATCGGAATTCACCTCTTTAAACCATTTTACGCAAAAATAATGTAAATTGCTATCTCTATATTAGAGGACAACGCCCACTTTTCCTAATAATTTGCACTGTGTTTTTTATATTTTTTATATGATATGTAAAAATCATATTTTTTCCTTCACTTTGTTAAATAGTTTTCTTTCTTTTTTGAATTTGCTACAATATAAATTACGCAGAGGGATGCATTTTTACAATTGAATACATACTTTAAAGAAGGTGACATGTTTGGAACATTCAGCACATGAAGTAGCAAATTGGCAATATTATTTTGCAATTGCCGTATTTTTAGTCACGTACGGATTTATTATTTCTGAGAAATTGAATCGTGCTGTAATCGCACTATTCGGTGCTGCTATTATGATTATTTTTGGAATTGTAGATTTACATACTGCTTTCACATCACATATTCAATGGGAAACAATCACCCTTTTAATTGGGATGATGATTCTCGTACATATTACGAGTCAATCAGGCGTGTTTGAATTCGTGGCCATTAAAGCGGCTAAAGCAGCTGGCGGAAAACCAATCCGCATTTTATTATTGCTATCCCTATTAACCGCTGTCGGTTCTGCATTTTTGGACAACGTAACAACCGTATTATTAATCGTACCTGTTACACTGTCTATTACACGTATTTTAAAAGTAAATCCTGTTCCTTATTTAATTTCAGAAGTGCTATTTTCAAACATAGGCGGAACAGCAACATTAATTGGTGACCCGCCGAACATTATGATTGGATCAGCTAATAAGCATTTAGACTTTAATGCCTTCTTACTAAACTTAGCTCCCATCGTAATTATTATTTCTATCGTTACACTTGGCATTATTTACTTCATGTATCGTAACAAACTAAAAACAACACCTGAGCAAATCGAAAAATTAATGGCATTAAATGAAAAAGATTATATTAAAGATCAAAGCCTCCTATTAAAATCCATTTCGATTTTAGGACTAACTATTTTAGGCTTTGTACTTCATTCTATTATTCATGTAGACGCTGCCGTAATTGCGATGACAGGTGCTACACTTCTTATGCTAATCGGCGTGAAAGAGCATGATATTGAAGATGTATTTGCCCACGTTGAATGGGTAACTATTTTCTTCTTCGCTGGACTATTCGTTCTAGTTGGCGGGTTAATTGATATCGGACTTATTTCTTCACTCGCAAAAGAAGTAATCGACGTAACAAATGGTGATATCGGTTTCGCTGCTATACTTATCTTATGGGTATCTGGTATCGCATCTGCGACAATTGACAATATCCCATTTGTCGCAACGATGATCCCTCTTATTCAAGATTTAGCTACTGGACTCGGGCTATCTGTCGATTCCCCGCAAATCGAAGTACTATGGTGGGCTTTATCACTTGGAGCTTGCTTAGGAGGAAACGGAACCTTAATCGGCGCATCAGCAAACGTAGTCGTTGCTGGTATTGCAAAACGTGAAGGACATGGGTTCTCTTATATGGACTTCTTAAAAATCGGTTTCCCCTTAACGATCATTGCGCTATTGTTATCACATGCTTATATATATTTACGTTATTTAATGTAAAAGTTGTATTATATGAAATTATATCTTCAAACAAAAAAGGTATGCAGCACTACGCCGCATACCTTTTTCCATCACCAAAATATACCTATAATTGCTAATCCACCTAAAATCATACCACCAATTTGCCCGACGATTGTTGGTGATAATTGAACACCTTTTCTCACTTCAACAACTGGTCTTTCGTGCCTTAATTGCTGCACTTCACTTTGAAGTTGGTGTACACTTCCATGTAATTCTTTAATTAGTTCCTTTAATTCAGCGACCTCTTCATTTACTGGTTTACTTTTTTCTAAATTCATTTTGCATAACTCCTTATAAAGTGAAACTTTAATCAGTGGGGGTTTTGTTCATCCCCCACTGATTATTAGTTGAACCAATCGGGCGTTTACGGGCGGCCCGACTCCCACCTAACTTCTTTGCTCCACCTGAATTTTGAGGTGGGAATTTTACTGCCCGTTCATGCGGGATACATTCAATCAGTTCACTGTAAAATTTCGCCAATTACCGGTATATCTCCTGCATACTACATATATAATATGGAATGTACTTTTAATCTTGCAACTTTATCCATTCATCCCTCAATATCCCCATAATCATACGATCAAAACACTTCCCATCTCTTTGCACCGCTTCTCTCATACAACCTTCCATCTGAAAACCCATCTTTTTATACAGTGTAATGGCAGGTTTATTATACGAAATAACATCGAGACCGATGCGGTGTAAATTCAATTCATAGAAAGCATACTGTAGAATAAGGTGTATTGTTTCCCTTCCATATCCCTTCCCTCTATCATTCGCATCTCCTATACCAATTGCTAATAAACCTGTTCTGTTATTCCACTCTATGCCATGAATCGCCACAAAACCAATTAAGCGATCATCTTGAACTGTCCTTACCATGAAAGAAACACTATTCGATCTCCGTCCCTTTAATAGCCCATCATTTTCTATTTCATGTAAAGATTGCGGGAATGCTAAGTCTGTATCGACATTTCTTAAATACTCACTATCCTCTTGCCACATAGCCATTACTTTAGCATCTGTTTCTCTAATAGCTGATAATTTAATAGTTTTATTTTGAAAAAGATTCATTGTCATTTCAAACTCCCCTTTTATTAAATAGCGGGGACAAGTAGCCTATTTATCCCCTAGTTCCATACACTGCCTTATAAACGGGATACTTACAATAAGCGCTGACATTGGCACAACTCCTCTACATTGAATTAACTTCATTGTATAATTTTTTATTTATTCGAACAATAATAATTACAAAAAGACCCTCCAAATTTAGAGGGTCTTTCCTAATAGAAAAACTGTATTATTTTGTAAACATTTTCTCTGCTTCATCCATTGCCATTTTGTTTCCTAAAGCAGAATAGTCAAGCCATGGTTGGTCATTGATAATGTATACGTGCTTGCCTTTAACAGCTTTTAAGTCTTTCCAAATTGGTGTTTCTTGAAGTTGTTTAAATGCTGCTTTCGCTTTATCATCTCTATTTACAACAACGAAAATAGCATCTGCGTCAAAGTCAGGTAATACTTCTTGTGAAATGACTTCGAAAGGACGGTTTCCGTCAATTTTTTCTACACCATTTGCAGGTTGTAACCCTAAGTCTTGGAATAAAATTGGTCCCATCGGTCTTTTCGTGCTAAATACACGTAATTCTTTTGCAGTAACACGAATTGCCATTACTTTTTCGTTATTACCTAATTCTTTATCTATTAAACTTTTCACTCGTTTTGATTGCTCTTCGTAATCTTGAATATATTTATCCGCTTCTTTCTCACGGTTTACAAGTTTACCAACTTGTTTTAACTGATCTCTCCACGTACCTTCATCTAAATTGAAAGAATGTGTTTTTGCAATTTTTTCGTATTTCGCTAAATCTTTGCCCGCGTATTTTTCATCCACATAAATGTCAGTTGGCTTCAATTGAAGTAATGCTTCCATATTCGGATCCGTTACAACACCAAGTTTCTTCGTATCTTTCAACTGCTCTTTTGCATGCGGTAAGAAATCTTTTAAATCTCCACCAATAACAGAGCCTACAGGTGTAATTCCTAATGCCAGTAAATTATTCGTTAAGTGAATAGACATAGAGGCGATTTTCGGATCATTACTTTTTTCAGTTTTTTTCGTTGCCTCTTCATTAGATTTCGATTGACCACATGCTGCTAATACTAAAATACACATAATGCTAAATAAAATGGAAAGTTTCTTTTTCATATGTTCTCCTCTTTGAAGTATTTATTTTGTTTTTGTAAGTAAATAAAGAAAATACGGCGCTCCTAAAGCCGCTACTACTACACCAGCTGGAATAGAGTTTGGCTCGAATATAGAACGACCTATCGTATCTGCGAGTACTAAAATAATCATTCCAATAATGCCAGCTAACGGGAGGAAGTGCTGATATGTACTACCTACTAACTTCCTTGCAATATGCGGAGAAACTAAGCCGATAAAGCCAATTCCCCCTGCCATTGATACGCTTGCACAAGACAATCCTACCGCTGTAGCTAAAAGCAGTAACCGTTCTTTTTGAACAGATACACCAAGTCCTGCTGCTACACTATCACCTAGTGACAGTGCATTTAACGTTTTAGATTTTAGCCATGCGTATGGAGTTAGTATCAAAATCCAAGGTAATAATGCTAGGACATGAATCCAATCTCTTCCCCACACGTTACCAACTAACCACCTAGAAGCGAACGTATACGTCTCATCATTTAACTTGAGCGAGAAAAATAACGAAAGTGCACTAAAACCAGCTGAAACTGCAATCCCAACAAGAATAAGTCTAATGGGAAGTAAACCTTTTGACCGATCACTCGCAAGCAAAACAATAAGAAATGCAGCTAACACTCCTCCGCCAAATGTAAATAACGGTATTAAAATCGATGCACTCTCGTTAATAGAATGAAAGAAAGTAACAAATACAATAAGCCCGAAAGATGCACCCGAATGTAACCCGAGAATACCAGGATCTGCGAGTGCATTACGAGATAGCCCTTGCAAAATCGCACCGGAAACCCCAAGGCCAATACCTGCTAACATTGTGATTATAATTCTTGGCATACGATAATCGTATAGCACGGTTGCACTCTCAAAATCACCATAGCCAAAAAGCGTTTGAATTACTTTGAGCGGTGCGATGCTCAGCGTCCCCGTATTTAAGCTAATCAAAATTACAGCGATACTTATACATCCGAAAATTGTAGTTACAGTAATAGCCCTCTTTTTATCCGTGTTAAAAAGATCCTTCACTTATAACTCCCTCCCAACTTTACGTGCTATATAAAGGAAGAACGGAACTCCAACAAGAGCTACCATAATTCCTATCGCAAGTTCTTTAGGAGGATTTACTGTTCTTGCCCCTAAATCAGCTAATACCAATAACATAGCTCCTAATAATGCTGACATAGGAATAATAAGCCGATAATTAACACCAACTAATTTTCTAGCAATATGCGGAATGACCAGTCCTACAAATCCAATAGAACCAACAGCTGAAACAGAAACACCTGCAAGAATGACTACTATAATCATCCCAAATATTCTTGTACGGTTCGTTTTCACGCCTAAATTCGTAGCAACATCATCCCCCATTGATATGAGTGAAATAGATCGCCCTATCACTGTCGCAAAAACAATTGTTATGAGAATAATAGGCACTAAAAATTTCAAGTGTTCCCACTTAACGCCTGCAACACCACCAGCGTACCAAAACGCTAAATCTTGACTTAAGTCATAATAAATCGCGACGCCTGAACTTAACGAATGTAAAAGCGCGGCCATAACTGCCCCTGCAATCGTTAACCTCATCGGTGTTAATCCGCCTGATGTTGCTGATCCGATAATAAAAATGAGTACTGTACTTAAAACTGCTCCAATAAAGGAAACAATCATTAAGTAGGAATACGGCATATGCGGGAAAAAAGCAAAACTAAGTGCTACTACAAACATTGCGCCTGCATTTATCCCAAGCACTCCTGCATCCGCTAACGGATTTCGTGTTACCCCTTGCATAACAGCCCCAGCGACTGCAAAAGCTGCTCCTACAACTGCCGCACCAATTACCCTCGGAAGCCTTAATTCATAAATAATTTGATGCTGCGTTAATTTCGGATTATAATCAAAAACCGCTGCCCACACCGTTTGCAAATGAATATCCTTTGCCCCGAATGCAATAGCTAAAAATATAGATCCGATTAAACATAAAATTGTTAAGCTCATGAAACATACGAACTTAATATGTATCCAGCGATTATTGCCAGCATGTACAGTAGACTTATGTAACATGTTTCATTTCATCCTTTATATTCAGTTGTTTTTATAATTACTTTTTATTTATAATCATTATTGATAATAATTATCATTTTCATTTAGATATTATATCCCCACTTTTTTTAAATAGCAAACTATTTTTTTACTTTGCTAAAATATTAAAATACTTATTACAATTCCCTTCTAAAACTTACAAATACATGCAAAATGACGTACTGTTTTATTTCCATATTTGTAGTATACTAAGTTATTATTTTAATTTTCTAAATATATTCATTGAAGGTGAAACAATGTTTTATGTAAAACAACTACTACACTTTACTTACGAACAAGCATTATCCTGCTTGTTCCCTGTTGTTATTTTCTTAACACTAGCCCTTTCAAAAATCATTTCTATTCCGGGATTATATCGCTATGATTTCATACTTATCGTATGTGTTCTTATGCAGTGGGTGATGTATAAGACTGGTCTTGAAACGAAAGACGAACTAAAAGTAATTACTGTCTTCCACCTCATCGGCCTTTTGCTAGAAATATATAAAGTACATTTCGGTTCATGGAGTTACCCCGAAGAGGCGTATTCGAAGATTTTGGGGGTTCCGCTTTACAGTGGTTTTATGTATGCAAGTGTTGCAAGTTACATATGCCAAGCGTGGAGAAGATTGCATTTACAAATGCATCATTGGCCGAAAGCTATTTTTGCAATACCTCTAGGAGCAATGATTTACTTTAATTTTTTTACACATCATTTTCTATACGACTTTAGATGGGTATTAACTTTAATTTTATTCATTGTTTTCTTTCGCACATTTGTGGAATTTTCATTACGAGGCATTACATATAAAATGCCACTCGTTCTCTCCTTTTTCCTTATCGGTTTCTTTATTTGGATTGCAGAGAACATCGCAACATTTTTTGGAGCGTGGCAATATCCAAATCAACGGGAAACGTGGAATCTCGTTCACTTAAGCAAAATTAGCTCATGGTTTTTACTCGTTGTTATTAGCATTATGATTGTTACACAACTCAAACATTTGAAGGAGTCGAAAAGATAATGCTGCTTATCTAAAAGCAGTTAGCCCACCACTCATTAGAGAGTGATGGGCCTTTTTTATTAATATTTTTCAAACTGTTCGTTATAAATTCATCATAATTTACAAGAGCATAAATTATGAACTACTACTAGCAGAAGATGTCGCTGCAGATGAAGCGGCAATCGTTGCCATCATAGCTGCCTGTTGTGCTTGTATGAGGACTTCTATCATAGTTTGTAAACCTGTGTTGGTAGCTTTACTTTCCTCACCTTTCTGACTTACGAACAGTTGAATAGCAATAAGAATATTCGTATCTGTATGCCAACGGAAGAATTTCTCCCCCTGCAATTTTTCAATCAACGCTTTAATAGAATGAATCTCTTTTTCTCCATCCTCAAGTAACGCTAATAGCCCGATAGCTGGGTAATGCATCTGTTTCACTTTTATCTTTTCCTGCTTTAACAAATTCCATATGTTTGTGCATGTTGCAACTAACATTTCTTCACGGACATCCTTCTTTAATGAAAGTATATGACTTAAAAATTGAAGATCATTCCCTTTACGCAAACCAGCTTTCGCTAGTTTTTGATAAAGACGTTCTACTCGATCCATAAGTGTTTCCACATTCTCTGATTGTCCTGCTAGTAAAACCGCGAGCGGATAATCATTTGTACCTGTAAGAAAAAGGTGATCCTCTTTCATACGTTTATATACTTGCATCGAACGCTGAATGTGCGTGCCATGCTGTTCATTTTCTTCTGTTAAAAGCACAGCTGCTGCGAGATAAGTAAATATACTTCGACTAAAACCACCAGCGACCAATTGTTCATATAAATCTAAAAACTCCCGAAAAGCTTTCTTATAATCTGTAAAGTGAATATCTAATGTTGCGGCCACCACAAAGCGATGATAAGACTTTAAGTATGAAAACATCCCTACCTGATTCTTTATATAACTACTAATTTCTAAAAAACGGCCGATATCAAACAATTTATCACTACCTGCATACATAGCAGCAATCATCATACCGGTTCGAGAATCACTCGTTTTCCATTTTAGTTCTCCCTTTAACTGTGCATATGTATGTGTGTATTGCCCCAACTTTTTTTCCGATGTAATCATAGTATTCCCCCATTTTCTAGTTCCTCTCTTTTATTATACGTATATTCCATATTTAGGAATACCCTATTTCATACAGATTTTGCAACCTTATTTCTGTATTATCTTCAATATTTTACTATTATGTAAATAAAAACTAATAACTATTCCTACTTCATCAGTATCACGATGGTAAGCGTTCATAATCCTTCAAGAAGTTCAACAACAAAAAAGATAGATAATAAATTATCTATCTTTTTTGTCTTTATATTATTTAACATTACACCTGTATTGTGAAAAATAAGATTGTAACTACTTACACCTCAATTTTCACAAAACATCTGTGATTTCGTTTTTCATATGCAATTAAAACTAAAGAGCCTTAATAATACGTTCCATCGCCTTCATTTGCCCAATATGATCAGCTTCATGATAAAGCATCATACCGTATAGCTCTCCTACTGTTTCCAATCCTAGGAATGGCTCTGGCAGTTTATTTTCAAATGCTTCTGCTGGAATTTCGTTAATACGTTTTGCTTGTTCTTTTAATTGAGCCGTTAACACTTCTAATGATGGTCCTTCTGTTTTCCATTTAGACGGTTTTGATCCATACCCAAACATACCTGGATATTCAGTTGGTAATTGTTTGAATTCTTTTCCAAACATGAAAACTTCTGCTGCCGTTAACACATGACCGATATGCCAGCGAATTGTATTGTTAAAACCCTCTGGCTGCGTATCCACAGTTTTATCATCTAGCGTCTCCATAAATTTAAGTAATGCCCCGCGCGTTATTTCAAATTGTTTTAAACCAATTATTCTATTCATTTTATCGTTCCCCTTCTTCATGTACAATTTATTATGAACTAAGAATGTTCAACCTATTAAAGTTTCACCTTGTTTAATCTATCAGAAACAATGAAGAAATACATCTAATATGCTTAGCAAAAATAATAAAAAGGTTCACCTCTCGTACATATAGAATTACTTACTACACAAATAGTTTAGTAAATAAAAGAGGAGTGTTAATTTCATGTTACATGTTTTAAAACAGCAATATAATCTTATTAGCGCTACAAGAGAAACTCTATTTTCATTTTTGGAAGAAATCCCACTAGAAAAATTACATAGCACTGTTCCGAATTTCGGGAGCGGTAGCATTATAAAGACACATATTCATGTAGCCGATTGCTACCGATACTGGCTTGGATCATTCGCATTTAAGCAAAAACGAGCAGATTTTTCATTTGCTAGTGATTATGAAATTGAGCATGCAGATGTCGAGAAAGTTCGTGCTAGATTTAAGTTAGTCGATGAGGTTGTAATGCGTTTTTTAGATGAATACAATGACCGTTGGCTCGAAAATATAGCAAATGAAGTGAAATGGCAAAAAGAACCTTGGAGCACAACTCCGCTATGGCTTTTAACTCATACGGAAACACATGAATTTCATCATAAAGGACAAATCGTATCTATGGCTCGTCACCTTGGATATACTCCTCCTGATACAGACCTTATTAGTTGATTCAAAGGCCCTGATTACCGAAAAGATTAAAATGAATACAGATCGAGCATGTTTTGAAAACCAATCAAAACATGCTCTTGAAATATGCTATCTTAAAATTTCTATAATTCCATCAATACCAAATTGTCTCAGCATAATTATACGCGTCACTATTCGGAATGGCGTGTTTCCCCTGCGCTTGTGCCTTTCTTGGATCTAAATCATATACCATTGGCGTATAACATGATGTTTGCCCTTTATTCACAACACCATTTCCTCCAGCACTTCCGCAAGTGTATGCCTTTCCATCTGTTTTTCTAACAATCCTTGCATCAGCTTCATTATTATAAACTGCTGGACGAGTTACAGTAACTTTTGCCCATGCAGTCTTACACGTCGTACTAAACTTTAATTCCACATAAGAATTTGAATCAATCCATTTCTTTTCTTTCGTTACTGCTGATTGATCACAACTATTGTAATACGGACTTTTCCCATCATACGAATGGTCTTCTGCATATGCTTTATCATTATTGGTCGTACTAAACATACTAGTTAAAACGAGCAACGATAGACAGAAACATGCGCTCAGCTTTTTTAAAAGTTTCAAAGTATTCCACTCCTTTTTAATAGCGCCCTGTTTTTCCGTAACCGTTATTAAACGTAACTGCTTCAGCATCTGCTGTGTATCCGAAATCAGCAGTTAAATCAAATACCATTCCTGTATAAGTACTCGTTTGACCTGTTTTTATTGTGCCGTTCCCCTGATTAGAAGTGACTGATTTTTGGAATACACCGTTTTTGTATTTATTCACAACAGCGTACGCATACACTCCTCCCGAAACAGCTGGTGCTGGTTGATCTAAAACAAACTTAGCCCAAGCTGCATGACATTTATTACTGTAACGTAAATACACTGTCCCTACTTTTTTACTACCTTCATACACCGCTGTAGACTTTGCATTAAATCCATCTGCATCACAGGTTGTACTGCCTCCGTATACTTTCGTTGTTGCTGGATTTTTCCCGTCATAGTAACTACTTAAATCAGTAGCTGCAAATGTACTTCCTTGGAAACTAAATAATACACCTACACTCGCTACACTTAACACACATACTTTCATTAGCTTTTTAAACATTTAAATCTCCTCCCTCAAAATAAGAACGTATAATAAAGACAATCTATCTCCTATGTACGCCCTCCTTTCTTACTTCCTAGAGGCATCTTACAGAAACGAATAAACGTTGTAAATTCCCTTATGGTTATTGGAATATACGAAGAAATTTACTTATCCTTGTAAGAAAAAAAGTTGAGAAATACACATTTTATAGCATTCTTTATTTAAAACATAAAAGAACCGATACTTGTTTCATTCAAGCATCGGTTCTTTATACAAAAGTGCCATTTTTTCTTTTATATAAAATAAATATTTCTCCACTTAATCCGTTGTAAAAGACTCCCTCGTTACCTCAATAAATTGCTGTAGCGGAGCTGTCATCCATTTATCTTTATGCCAAGCGATTTGTGTATAAATCGGTGAGATTGCATTTTCTAAATGTAACTCTTTTATCGTCCCCTCTCGTATATCTTTTTCTACTACTATTGCTGGCAAAACTGCTATACCTAAATCTGCAATAACACATTGTTTAATTGCCTCGACACTAACAAACTCAATCTTATTTGCTGGATACACATCTTCTGTACGAAATAGCTCTTCAAATAAAGTCCGATACGAGCAACCGAGTTCTGTTAGTAAAAGTGTCTCGCTCTCCAAATCTTTTGTAGAAACGGAAGTTTGCCCGAGTAAATGATGCGCTGGAGCAGCGACTACTTTTAATTCTTCTTTCATAAGTGGCTCCACATGTAAAACATCCTCTGTTTTACATTCGTCCAAAATAAATGCAAGATCTACTTTCCCTTCCATCAATTGTTCCTTCGCATCTTTATTTGAATGTGCAGGTTTAAATATAAGCTTTATTTGGGGAAATTGTGCTTTAAACCTTTTTAATATGGAAGGAAGCCTATATGTACATTGACTTTCTTGTGCACCAATTATTAACGTACCTGCCATTTCCTCATCATCTTTCACAGCCATTTTCGCTTCGTTACTAAGCGCAATCATCTTATCGGCATATAGTTGAAACTTCTTTCCTGCCTCAGTTAAGAAAAGACGTTTTCCTAATCTCTCAAATAATGGTGTACCGAGCTCAGCCTCTAACGTTTTAATTTGCGCTGTCACGCTCGACTGAGCGAAGTTTAATTTCTTCGCAGTTTGTGTAAAATTCAAACTTTCTGCTGCTACTTTAAATGTAATTAATTGTTTTATCTCCATTTATCATCCCTCTTTTTCAATCGGTATTTCCGATTGATTTTATCGAAATAATCCTCTTTGCCTATTGATATTTGTATTGTATGATAAAGAACATCGACAAACAATATAAATGGAGGTATTCCATATGAAAGCACTTTGCTTCGAAACATTCGGAGACGCTAATGTACTACAATATAAAGAAATACCTGATCCAATCATAAATCCAAATGAAATCCTTGTTCGCATGCAAGCAATCGGTTTAAATTTCGCTGATATTTATAGACGCCGCGGCGATTATCATCTCGCTGGTAACCCGCCTTATATATTAGGTTATGAAGGCGCTGGTATTGTTGAAAAAGTAGGAGCTAACGTTACTACTATCAATCCCGGAGACCGCATTGCATTTGCTGACGTTCCATTTGCAAATGCAGAGCTAGTTGCTGTTCCATCTGAGAAGGCAATTAAGCTTCCGGATGCTATCTCTTTTGAAACAGCCGCTTCTGTCTTATTGCAAGGTCTAACAGCACATTATTTAACGAACGATAGCTATCAAATAAAACAAGGTGATATAGCTTTAGTACATGCCGCAGCTGGTGGCGTTGGTCAACTTCTCATCCAAATGATTAAACTACAAAGCGGAAAAGTAATCGGTCTTACGTCATCAAAAGAAAAAGCACAGATAGCCACGTTAGCTGGTGTTGATCACGTATTTTTATATACTGAAGCATGGCATACGAATGTACTTGAAATGACTAATGGCGCTGGCGTAAATGTTGTGTATGAATCCGTAGGTTCTACATTAGAAGAAAGTTTTAAAGCGACTAAAGTTGGTGGTACTGTCGTATTTTACGGAATGGCTGGCGGTAATCCAACGCCTGTAGATCCACGTATGCTTATGGATACTTCAAAAACTTTAACTGGCGGAGACCTTTGGAACGTACTTACTACGTATGAAGAACGTAAAAAGCGATCTACTCAATTATTTGATTGGATCACTGCAGGAGAATTAAATATCGCGAGTCCAACTACATTCGCTTTACAAGATGGTGCTTTTGCACATGAATTATTAGAGAGCCGTAAAAGTACTGGGAAAATTTTATTAATTCCGTAATCTTTCCACTTTAAAAAGGAAAGATAAGCATACTAAAAGAGCATCGATTCCGATGCTCTTTTAGTATGGAATTTTATTAGTTTCTTTTCATTCCAGTAATTTTCGGCTCATCATATGAAATAATGTCGATGATATGGTTCAAACAAGGAATTTGATAATGAACGAACTGCTCTTCAGGAAATATAAATTCAGCAATTGTTCCTGCTTTAACAAAATCCGAATATCTTGATTTTGAGTAAACTCTAAAAATTCTACCTTCTGAAATTTCGTAGTCATCCATTACAGTAAACGATTCATTAATAACGGAGTAAGCAACATACGATTCAAAATCCAATTGCACAATTGGCAGATTGTCATCAACATCAATGGATGATGCTTCTATTTTAACCTCATCTGTAATTTTCGCGAGTCCCTTAGTTTTGTTAACTTTACACCTATCAATAAGTACCCTCAGTGAATTTTCTTCAGGTTCAAACAATTTGTTTAAATATATATACCCTTTAAATTCCATCAAATCTTGAAAATCCATTATTTCCCCCCATTTTGAAAATCTATCTGAAACAGTTGCGAGTCTCTTTACATAACTGCTCAACCAAGATTTTATACACCTATTCTAATCAACTGTAACATAAATCATTGTACACTCTTACTTTATGTTGAAAGTGGTACTGTTTTTGGTACAAACTCAACGAAAAATGATTTAAATCAATAAAAAAAGACCCTTCCGCTTATGCGAAAAGGCATACGATCTTATTTGTTATTTTGAGTAAAACTCACCCTAAAAAGATCTCGTTAAGATCTTTCTAGCTTCTTTTTCTTATTTCTATTTGAGATATAATTATATTTCCACACTTTCTTTCCCTTTTGCAACATAGCTCATATCTCCAACCGACTCGACTGTGTACTTCCCATCTTGATATACAATCTTCGTCACACTAGCATTTTCCACTCCAAGCTTTGTTTTGCTACTATCTAACAGTTCTATTAAGGTAGTAATTAAAAGCCCATGAACGACAACTAATACGTTACCGCCACCATTTCCAACAGCTTCTTCACTAATTTTATCAATCTCTGCTTTTATACGAGTAGAAAATAATTCCCAATCTTCCGCCTGTTTCGTAGGGTCTGCTGCTCTAATCAGGTTAATCACTTCTTGAATAGAAAACTTCATGAGTTCTTCTGGTGATGCAACGCCCGCAGCTTTTCCAACCACATCCCACATATTTTCAAGTTTTTCACCTTCAAAAATACCAAAATTTAATTCTCGTAAATTTTTCCTTTGCTCAAGTTTCAATTTTGATTGTTCACTATACTTTAATACTAAATTAGCAGTTTCAATCGCTCGACCGCTATCACTACTATACGCTTGCATAAAATGAACATCTTTTAATCCCGTTCCTAAATTAGAGGCAACTTCCACACCTTTTTCTACTAATGGAGAATCTGCCCAACCTTGCGCACGATGATTCGTATTTAATATTGTTTTACCGTGTCTTGTAACATATAACGTAACTACATTCTCATTGCTATCTGTTTCTCGCTTCTTCATTCTATTCTCTCCCTTTACATTTCTATATCAATTTTACCATCTCAATTATTCATTGAGCAAAATATACGTAAGTGAATTTCCTTAATAAAAAAAGCTATCTTTCTGTATATCCCTACAAAAAGATAGCTTCTTTTATGATTACATTTCTTAATCGATACTCCTACTCAGCAAAAGCACTCGAATACTGAACAACTCCTTCTACACCTTCAAGAGCATTCTCTCTTAGCTCCATCACCATAAACACCTCATCAGGCACTTCAAATGGCGCTTTTATATTCCACTCACTTGCTTTCTTAAAACCAAATTTCGGATAATACTCTGGATGTCCTAACACTACAACTGATCCATATCCAAGTTCTTTCGCTTTTTCTAAAGCAGCTACAATAAGCTTCCCACCAATTCCTTTTTTCTGGTGGCCCCTATCAACTGAAATCGGTGCAAGTGCTAACGATTCTACAGAAGTTCCATCCTGTTCTATTGTAATGTTTGACAACAAAATGTGCCCCACTATTCCCTCATCAACCGCAACTAATGATAATTCAGGAATAAACGCGTCACATTCTCTAATACGTTTTACAAGTTCATGTTCCTTTTTATCACTAAATTCTTCATTTAAAAATGCTTGTTGTACAACTTCTTCTGTTTTTCTATAATCGTTTTTTTGCTCTTGTCTAATCGTTACCATCTTAACTTATCCTCTATTCTTTCTTATTTCTTTTTCAATTTTACGAAGCGCTTTTTTCGATCCGCGCTCAATATCGTGTTGCATTTTTCTTTCTTTATAATCGACAAATAGTGTATTTAAATCATATCCTTCTGGGTATAATTCTTTTGCTGCTACCTCTAACGTAATACGTTTTACATTCACTTCAACAAATTCACCGTTATAATATACAACGACGTTATAGAAATTATCTATTTCCTTATAGATGATACCAAAATCATCATAATCTAATAAATTTACACGATCGCCGATTTTGTACTCATAATGGTTTTCTCTTTTTTCTTGCACCATTTTCGGTTTTCTAATCTTACTTTCATTCACTTTTTCTATAGCGTATTCTTTATTTCCCATATACTCTTTCGCTCTTTGCAGTACATGTTCTCTCACATTCATTTTATTCGCAATCCAAAGTGCATTACTTTCACCTGATTTACCGATCACTAATTTATAAAGTGGCTCTAGTGTTTCACTATTAAATTGCATTGCTGCGTTCATAAAATCATCGTGCATTTCTGAAAAGCGTTTGATTTCACCGTAATGCGTACTCGCAATTGTAATACATCCCGCAAGGTAAAATTCTTCTAAAATAGATATCGCAAGCGCCGCACCTTCATTCGGTTCTGTACCGCTTCCTATTTCGTCAAATAACAGTAACGTATTATTATTTGACATCCTCATGATTTCAGAAAGATTTTTCATATGAGATGAAAATGTACTTAGTGCATTTTCGATACTTTGATTATCACCAATGTCTACAAATACATTTTCGAAAATAGCAATTTCCGTTTCTTTATCTCCAGCGATATGAAGGCCTGACATTGTCGCTAATGTTAACAATCCGATTGTTTTTAGCACAATTGTTTTCCCGCCCGCATTTGGTCCTGTAATAATTAAACTTCGGTAGTTTTGACCGATTTCAAAGTTTAATGGTACTACTTTCCCATTTAAAAGCGGATGCTTACAATTCACTAAATGAATATAGCCATGATCATTTAATTTCGGCTCTATTCCATCGATTGATTTACTAAACTTCGCTTTCGCAAATACCATATCATATTGACTAATCAATTCCATATTAATTTTTATATGATAAATGTTTTCTACTACCATTCCTGATAAAGTTGCTAAAATTTGATACTCTTCCATCGCTTCTTCTGCTTTCAAACTTGCGAGTTCCGCATTTAACTTTGTAACCGTATGCGGTTCTATAAATACAGTAGAACCTTTAGCGGATGCTTCAACTATACTTCCCGCAACTTGATTTTTATAAGAAGATTTAATTGGAATCGTATAGCGATCATCCTTTTTACTAATAAAGAATTCCTGAATATATTTCTTATTTGTACTACTATTTAAAAACTTCGTTAAGCGCTCTTTTATTTTTCCGTCTACCGAATCAATGTTATTGCGAATTCGTTTTAATTCTTTACTCGCAGCTGCATCAATACTATTACCTTTAATAGAAAAGTTGATTTCCTCTTCAATACTTTTATATTCAGTCATTGAATTCGCATAAGAAGCTAATACTGGCGCAAAAAATTCTTTATCTAACATAAACTTTTTAATCTTTCTACAGCCACGTAAAAAGTCTGAAACACTTACTAACTCTTCAGGATCTAAAATCATCCCTTTTTCTAATTTTTGAATTGTACTAGCAATATTTGAAATGCCGAAGAAAGGAACATGCCCTTCTGCATCTACTATAGCTCGTGCTTCTGTCGTTTCATTCAAGCGATTCCTCACTACTTTTATACTCGTACTCGGCTCTAATTTATTTAATAATTCCTTACCTAATCCACTTACACAATATGATTTCACTATTTCCTTTAATTCGTTATATTGTAACTTTTCAAAAGTCATCGTATTCATTTTGTTTCTCCTCACTATGATTGATTTTTATCATAAATGAAGATACCTACTCATTAGATTCCAATGAGTTCTACATTATTCATTTACCATTTTTATACATTAAAAAAATATACAAAAAAGCTGCGGGGATACCGCAGCTTTTACATTTACAAGGCATGTGTAATAACATATGAGGAAATAAGCCATAAAAAACAGATGGCAATCCCCTTATTACACGCTTTATAAAGTATTGTAGGTATCTTCATAGGTTTCGAAATAAATCCATGACAAAATTAGGGGTATGATGTACATAAAAATCCCCTGGTCTTATCCGATTTATTTCATTAAATTTTTCCTATTTAGTACCTACCGCACTCACAAAAAGCACCTCTCATTAATTTATATTATAGTCATTGAAATCTAATTTACTGAAATCATCATACTATATGTTTTGCAAGAAGTAAAGGTGTCAGACTATTGCCTTTCACACCTGAGGAAGGTCCCTTTTTTCACTTCGTAGACTGTAAAACTTTCATATAGTCAGCCTTTTTCTCAAGGGTCTTTTTCGCATCTTCAGCCGTTAATATATAATCTACTGCAATATTTTTTAATACATCCTTATTAACGTCTGGCAGCTGAATCGTTATATCTTCCACACTACTCTTACTATTTTCAATCATTTTATTAAATTCCTTCATACTTCTTGCGGCCTCCGCTAATGTTTCCATATGTACAGGATTGTTTACATCTAAAACAGTATTACTTCTAAAAACTGCCGTATAATACTGCTTCAAATTTTTCTTCGCTATTTCTTTCTCGGCATTTTTATCGAAAACAGTATCCCCCGCCTGTATTTGAGCGAAAATAAGGATAGTATTATTCTCTTTTTTTTCATAATATGTATTGAATCTTTCTTGTAAATCATTCGCTTCTTTTTTTATTTTATAGTTATCATTATTTACTTTTGGAGAGATTTGTCCCTCGAAAGAAAATTGAAATTGCAAATACGGTTCATCGACTTGCTGTACAGAAACTATCCGCCACTTTGGACCAAGGAAATCCTTTCCGTTATCCAGTGTTTCAACTTGGTTTAGTTTAACAGAAATACCATACTCCGATTTTGTATAACTTTGTGCTTTTTGTTCAAGTTCTTCATCCGTTATATCACATGATGTTAATAGTAATAAACTAAACATTATACTATATTTCATTATTGTTCTTTTCATAATGCCTCTCCTTTCGCTACTACTGCCTATACAGAAATGTCCTTATAGATTTGAAATTACAATGTATATAAAAAACTTCTTCTAATAATTGCTACACCACTTTGCCTTCTCTGACATTAATAATAAAAACTCATCATTTTGCTTTAGAAGGCCCTAATAACCACAAGTGTAAAAACACCCATTTGTTTTCACTTTACACTTAAAGTGTAATTTTACACTATAAACATTTTATCGTAAAGCAAATATAACATCTATTAAAATCACGTTAAAAACATACTAATATTTAGTTCTATAACAATCACAGTATGGCTTTTATCGTCTCCAACTTTAAAGTAATAACTTTAATTTCGCTGCGAAAAAATTAAATAAGCGCCTCCGCTATTGCGAATGTCATTTACTTTCCCTAATACATTTAATAATTATGACAAGCAATCATAGGGGGTTACTATATGAACGAACAATATATTATTTTACATGGGCCTGCTCTTGAACCAAATTTAATTGGCCCCACACTACCACCAATTCCACCATTTACATTCCCAACCGGACCTACTGGAATCACAGGACCTACCGGTGCGACAGGTTTTACTGGAATTGGAATAACTGGACCCACTGGGTTTACAGGGCCTACCGGAATTGGAATAACTGGGCCCATTGGGATTACAGGACCTACTGGAATTGGAATAACTGGGCCCACTGGAGTTACAGGACCTACTGGTACAACCGGTTTAGGGATCCTCCCCGTATTTGGAGCAATAACTTCTGAAATAGGTATCGGTTTTTCAGTAGTAGTTAATACAAATATTAATTTTACCGTTCCAGGACCTGTTAGTGGAACTACTCTAAACCTAGTAGACAACTCCATTACAATTAATACCACTGGTGTATACTCTGTATCCTTTTCAATCGTATTTGCGATACAAGCTATTTCGTCTAGTATATTAAACCTTACAATAAACGATTCGATTCAATTCGCAATTGAATCACGAGTTGGTGGTGGGTCTGGGGTAAGAGCTACATCCGCCAGAACTGATCTATTACCTTTAAACCAAGGAGATGTTCTTCGAGTACGAATAAGAGAAGCCACGGGTGACATTATTTATTCCAACGCATCTCTTGTTGTTTCAAAAGTCGACTAGTGCATTTATTAAAATAAAGATTTAGGTATGATAACAATATAAAAAGAAGAGGAAGACTTATATTTCAGTCTTCCTCTTCTTTTCTATCACCAACTCACTTCTGAACATATATCGAAACTGAACCTCCACTTACATGGAACTGCCCCCATCCGTCCTTATTAATTGTTACAGTATTTGTTTGATTACCCGTCATATCGTACCATACTTCCCCTGCGTTATTCTTTCCAACCTCCATCCACTTTGATCCTCCTGGTCCATCTGAGATTAATGTCGCTAGACCGGAATCCGCATGTACACCATCACCTTCTCGTGTCCATCCAATTACATCTGGATGGTCTAAATAATCATGCTGCGTACCATATGCAAAGTTTTTTCGTGCCGTCAAAATTGGATCAATTTTATCTTTTAACGCTGGTATTTCATAACTACTATTTCCGTTTGTCCCATAGTAATCACCATAGAAAACTGAAGGATAGCCCTCTGCACGAGTTAAAATAAATGCATATGCCAACGGTTTAAACCACGGACTTACTACAGATTCCAATGACTGCCCAGGCTGAGAATCATGATTCTCAACGAGAGTAACTGCAAGTGCAGGGTGATTTTGCATTACTGTTCCATTTAAAATATTTCTCATATCATAATTCCCATTTCCTTTTGAAGCATAATGAAAGTTGTAATGTAGTGGTGCATCAAATACAGATTGATTATAATTGACCTTCGCTAAATAATTATTTAAAGTTCGGATATCATTTTGCCAATATTCAGCCACCGTAAACATTTCTTTCCCCGTTTGCTGTCTGACATGATTTACCCAATCGCGTAAATATTCATGATCAATATGTTTAACAGCATCTAAACGAAAGCCATCTAAATTTAATTCATTCGCATACCACGTCCCCCAATTTTTCATCTCATTCGCAACATCTGGATGATCAAAATCAAGATCTGCATACATCAAATAATCATAATTTCCATTCTCGCTAGACACTTCCCAGTCCCACGCTTTACCTATCCCCCTAAATTTATAAATTCGATTTAATTTCCTCCCTTCATCCCAATCCGTTCCGTCAAAATGATACCATTTCCATTTAAAATTAGAATAAGTATCTCCGCGCCCGGGAAAGTTAAACCCCGTCCATGCATTAATTTCATAATCACCTGATACCTCAATATTTCGATTATTACGGTCCACCTCAACAGCTGTTACATTTTCAGTATAATCCGCTCCACCTTTATGATTCATAACTACATCACCATATACATCGATGTTTTGCTTATGTAAAGCTTCAATTGCAGATTTCAACTGTGCTTTTGTCCCATATTTTGTCCGCACCGTTCCTTTTTGATTGAATTCCCCTAAGTCATATAAATCATATGCTCCATATCCTACGTCATTTTGCGTAGTTCCTTTATATGCAGGCGGTATCCAGACAGATGTAATTCCTTTCTGAGCTAAATTACCGGCATCTGAATGCAAGCGGTTCCAATGATTCCCATCATTCGGAGCATACCACTCAAAATACTGCATTAACGTTCCATTGTTAACCTTATCTGCATATGCTTTACTCCCTCCATATATACTAGGTAAAAACAAAACAACCAACAATCCGACTACTGTTATTCTTTTCAACATATTTACACCATCCCCTTCCAAGAAAACGTTTGCATAGTTTATCGGAATTATTATAATATTCGTTCTACAATTAGTAAAGTAGCAATCTCTCACTCTCTCATATTATTTTTTAGTCTAACTTCAAATATTCATCAAATACTTCAACGTAGTTTTCATTTCACATCTTATTCAAGATTGTTTACAATTTATCTATAAAAGCATAACGGAGGGATTTCTATGACCGACTTTCAAAAACAATTTTTCACGCGATTACATATAGAAAAAAAAGACAAAGTTTCATTTGAAAATTTATCTGACATTATGTACGCAATGGCACAAACTGTCCCTTTTGAAAACTTAAATATTCTCGAAAACAACTTTATAAAAATATCAAAAGAAAATCTAAAAGAAAAAATTTTAGTAAACAACCGTGGTGGTCTTTGTTATGAACTTAATCCTACTATGTACTACTTCCTTAAAGACGCTGGATTTGATGTTCATCTCGTTTCAGGAACAGTGTACAATACTGCAAATTCTATATGGGCTGTTGATTCTGGTCATATCGCAACTGTTTTAACACACCATAATGAACTTTATTTAATTGAAGTAGGATTCGGATCATACTTACCTCTTGCACCTGTCCCTTTCTCAGGTGAAGTCATTCACTCCATCACAGGAGATTATCGTATTCGTAAAGAAATGACCGAAAAGGGAAACTATATTTTAGAGATGCGTAAAAACAATGAGTTTTTGGATCAATCTTCTACTGATGATTGGACGTTAGGCTATGCATTTTATATAGAGGAAGTGAATGAAGAAAAAGCAAATGCAGCACAAAAAATTATCGTTGAACATGAGGGCTCACCATTTAATAAAGTACCTCTTATTGTAAAACTAACTGAAGATGGGCATGCATCTTTAACAAAGGATAGTCTAACAATAGCGAAAAACGGTAAAAAAACGAAAGAAAACGTTACAGATGTGCAATATAAAAATCTTTTACATTCAAAATTCGGAATTACATTATAATTTTTTAAGCCTTGCCATTTTAGCAAGGCTTTTCATTTTCCAGCAGGGATTTTTTGCAATTTGTTGTATTTCATAGTTATATAGGAATATAACTACATATTTAGAAAGGAAATGATTATGACAGAACTTAAAGATCGACTACAAGTAGATGATAAAGAGAAATGGGATTTAACGGACATTTATCATACAATTGAAGATTGGGAAAGCGATTTTCATAAAATTGAAGTATTAACGAAAGAATTACATGAGTTTAATGGAAATATTTATGATGGTAATAGCTTATTAGCTTATTTAACAAAGAGTGAAGAAATTTCTAGCATAATATCTTTAATGTTCGCTTATGCACGATTACAATCTGATCTTGATACGCGCGATACTGCCGCTCAATCTCTTGTCGATAAAGTATCACAATTACATGTGAAAGTAAGTGCGGCTAAATCTTTCTTTTCCCCATTCTTACTTAGCGTAGATGAAAACACATTACATTCTTACATAGAAGAAGCAGAAGGCTTACAATATTATAAAGAAGACTTATTTGAATTATACCGTTATAAAAAACACGTATTGAATAAGGACCAAGAAGAGATTTTATCCCAAATGGGCGAAGCACTCTCCTCCCCCCAGCATACATTTGGCATGTTAAATAATGCAGATATACTATTTGGTGACGTGACTACTGATGATGGAAAAAAAGTAAATTTAACGCGCGGCATGTATGCAAAGTTAATAGAAGATGAGAATCGTGAGAAACGTAAAGAAGCCTATAAAGCTTATTACAAACCATACGTTCAGTTAAAAAACTCTATCGCTTCTACTTTATCTGCTGCTATTAAAAATAATGTTACTGTTTCAAAGCTAAGAAAATATCCATCAGCTTTAGAAAAATCATTATTTGGCGATATGGTTCCGAAAGAAGTATATGAAAATTTAATCGATACGACGAAAAAAAACATTCAATCATTACATACATATAATGAACTTAGAAAAGAAAAATTAAATGTAGATGAACTAAGACAATACGACTTGAGTGTTGATTTAGTAAAAGGTGTAAAACAAGACATTCCATACGACGAAGCGTTTGACATAATGATCGCGTCACTCGCTCCTTTAGGTGAAGAATATATTGAAACATTAAAAAGCTTTAAAGATAAACGCTATATAGACGTGAGAGAAACACCTGGAAAACGTTCTGGCGCTTATAACTTTGGTGTATACGGTGTTCATCCTTTCATTCTTTTAAATCATCATGATGATTTAAATAGCCTTTTCACTCTTACTCATGAATGCGGTCACGGTATGCATACGCATTACTCACACGGATACCAACCAAGGATTTCTGCACACTATACTATCTTTGTTGCAGAAGTTGCTTCTACAGTAAATGAAGTGTTATTAATTCACTATTTATTAAAAGAAGCAAAAGAAACGAACGTGCGTAATCATTTAATTAACCACTTTATTGAGAGCTTTAAAGGTACTTTCTTTACACAAATCATGTTTGCTGAGTTTGAAAAAATCACACATGAAATGGCCGAGCAAGGTAAACCATTAAATGCCCAAGTCTACAGCGAAGTTTACGAAAACTTATTTAGAGAATATAATGGCGACTCTCTCGTATTTGACGAAGAAGTAAAATACGGCTGGTCTAGAATTCCACACTTCTATCGTCCATTTTACGTATACAAATACGCAACTGGATTTGCCTCTGCAATCCAAATCGCTGATAAATTATTAAGCGGCGACCCAAATGCTCAGAAAAATTATATCGAATTCCTTAAAGGTGGAAGCTCTGATTATCCATTAAACCTACTGAAAAAAGCTGGTGTTGATTTAACTACACCAGAACCGATTGAAAGTGCATTAAATCGTTTTAGCTCACTTGTTGAAGAGTTTTCAGCATTATAAAAAGCATGCAGAGTATATACTCTGCACGCTTTTTTCATTTCGGATACTTTATGCTAAATGTTGCTGCGTCACACAGTGAATCATGCCACCATACGCAAACAGTTCATTTACATAAATACCGACAATTCTTCTTCCTGGAAACTGCCCTTCAATGATTTGAAGCCCTAACTTGTCATGTTCATCGCCATATATAGGAACTAATACAACTTCATTTCCAATATAAAAGTTCAAATATGAGCCCTTACAGTCTGCTTCTTTTACCACTTTTCTTGTCACCGGTACTGGTATGAGCTGAAATGGCTTTCCATCTATATTTCTTGCTTGTCTCAATTCTTGATAATGCTTTTCGTACGCCTCCAAAAGGTATGATTCGCTTTCCCCGAAAGGATCATATTCATAAAGAATTGTATTTTCATTTACAAAACGCGCTGCCCCATCAATATGGTAATCTGTATCTTCATCATAATTATCCTCTCCGCGAATACCAGTTATCCATATAAAATTCGTTACTCCCAAATACTTCGTTAACTCTATTTCAATCTCTTCCTGACTTAGTGTAGGATTTCGATTTTCATTTATAATAGAAGTTTTTGCCGCCATTAAGGTGCCATTTCCATTTATCTCTATTCCTCCACCTTCTATACAAACACTAGATTTAACTTTTGGAATGCTATACATTCCACTTATTTTTTCCGGAATAACAGCATCATTTTCATATGGATATTTCTCCCCCCAGCCATTAAAAATCCAGTGTGTTAAGCAGAGATTGCCTTCCTTATCTTTTACAAAGATCGGTCCATTATCTCTTATCCAAACATCATCCGTTTCTTCAACTAAAAAACTAATTTTGTCCATATTTACGTTTGCTTCCATTAACTTCGATTGGACATGCACTTTTTCTTCCTCATCAAATACAACAATATGCACATTCTCTCCGTAATGAAGCTCCTTTGCCATCGTTACCCAAATATCATCTAACTTAGCTCTATAACCTTCACCTCTATGAGCCTTATCATGAGGCCATTGGAGCCATGTTCCCTCATGTTTTTTCCACTCAGCAGGCATATAAAATAAACTATTTCTCATACGTTTTCACCCCTTCTACGAATGTAAGTTCAGTCTAAACTTTGACATCGTGTTAAGGTCAACAGAAATATATTAACTACTTCATAAACTGATTCTTTATTCTCCCTTGTGATACACTACTTCTCCTTGTAAAACCGTCACTAAAACTTTCGCATTCGGAATCTTATCGGTACTCATTTTAGTAATATCTTCATTTAGTAATATCATATCGGCTGATTTACCTACTTCAATTGAACCAGTAACACTATCAAGACCTAATGCTTTAGCTGGCTTAATTGTATAAGCATCGATAGCTGCGTATACATCAGACAAGCCCTTTTCATCAATGCTTAGTGCATTTGAAATCGTCACAAGTGGATTTACTTCATTTACATCCCAATCACTACTAAGTGATACGTTTGCTCCTGTTTTCCAAATTCGTTCTAACGGCATAATTCGTTTCATCTGTTGATTTGTAAAATACGTACTCGCCCAGCTTTGTTTAGGATCTTCCGCAAAATCATGACCTACTTGAAAATCAGCGCTAATACCTAATTTAACAAAACGATTTATATCACTATCTTCTACCATTTCCACGTGCGTAAGCGTATAAGGTTGATTCGCACCTTCTTTTTTCGCTGCTTCAATTGCATTTAAACTCTCTCTTACCCCGCCATCTCCAATTGTGTGAATGAGTGCACCGTAACCAAGTTTATTAAGTTCAGTTAACCACCATTTCATTTTTTCTTCTGGAATATAGTTCAAACCATACGGGGTTCCTTTAAACCACTCAAATTTATATTTTTCAAGCGTTTTAGCTGTACTATTAATACTAATTCCATCACTATACATTTTCACTTGATTAATAAGCATGCGGGATGACAAATCATCACGTTTAATTTTTTTGAAATACTCCATTTGTTCTGCTTCATTTACATTTGGATATACCCATGGGCGAAGTACTACTCGCGTTGTTAATTTTTTTTCATCATGTACTTTATTCCAAACGTCTAACCAGCCTCGCTTCCAATAAAGACGTCCATCACCGACTGTTGTAATACCATTCTTCGCAACCTCATCTAATCCGTCCAGCAAACCTTCATAATTTTTTTCAAACAGATTGGGCTGAGAATTCCATGCTTTTTCCATCACGATATCTCCTGCTGTATCATAAAGAATCCCAAAAGCTTCTCCTGTCTCTGGATCCCGAATAATTCTTCCGCCTTGCGGATCTTTCGTATCTTTATTTATTCCAGCTAACTCCAGTGCTTTTGAGTTAACCCATACAGAATGAGAGGTTCTTTCCATAATTAATACGGGGTTATTAGGAAATAACTCATCAAGAACTTGTAATGGCGTTTGTTGTTCTGATTTTTCGTCCATATCTTTTAACAGCTCTTCCAAACTAAACCCTGTTCCACTTATCCATTCGCCATCTTTCACATTTTTTTTACAAGCCTTTAAATACGAGCGTTGTTCTTGCAGCGAAGCATCTGATGAGACACTACAATTCCCTGCTGCTGGTGATTTCGCCTCAAATATATGATTATGATTGTCCACAAAACCAGGGAGAATAAAACGTCCTTGTAAATCCACCACTTTCGTATCTTCATTTATAAATTCTTCTACATCTTTGTTTGAACCAACAAATGTAATTTTCCCTTCTTTAACGGCTACAGCCTCTACAATGTCTTGCTTGCCATTTGAAGTATAGATTGTACCATTTTTAAACACTACATTTTTGGGCAACTGATTTGGTAGAACGAAGCTACCATTCTCACCTTCTCCTACTCCAGGAGTACACGCTGAAACCCATGTCATACTTAGAATCAGACAAATAATCATGATTGTTCTTTTCATATTCTTTCTCCTTTTTATTATGATGAATTACTTACATAAATAGAATAAGGATTGACATAATGTTAATGTCAATCCTTATTCTCATTCTATTTTCATAACTAAAAAACAAATTTGTGTGACATACTCTTCTACTAAACAATCACATTCAGATCCCTTTATGTAGACCTCATATGGTGAACCATCTATTACATAACCATTTCTTTCAATCCATTTTTCTAACGCAATATAAGCGTAGCCTATATAGTCATAACTTCCATAATGCATAGTAGTAACGATTTGATGTGGATTTAATTTTTTTATTTCATATTCTTGTACTACATCTTTATTGTTCCCATGCATGACCGGAATCCTTAATTCAACTTCACTTTCATTTGGAATATACTCTTCATCATAAAAGACCGTAGAGGGCGAACCGACCATTTGTAAGTTATGCTTTTGTACTTTTTCATATAAGTCATAAAAATAATCATCCATATCATCTATATTTATTTGCAGTCTTTGAGCAATTACTGTTATTTCATTTCTCATTCCAATAAATATATCGTAATTTCTATGACAAGCAGTATTTAAAGCATGATTCATATTTACCATTTCATTCATTTCTGAAATAACCTGTAAATTTTGTTTTACCTCATGAGACAACTCTATAATTTGCGATTGCATATGTTTAATAAATGAATCTTGATCTGATGACTGAAGAATGATTTTAATTTTCGGTAAAGGGAACTTGTACTCCCTTAGCTTTTTAATTTTCAACGCTATTTCAAGCTGCCCTTGCTCATAATATCTATATCCATTTACTGGATTCACATATGCTGGTTTCAATATTTCCTCTTTATCATAATGCCTTAACATTCGTGTACTCATTTTACAAATCCGTGAAAATTCAGTAATTGTATACATATAAATACCCCTTGAATACATTTTCTTATATATAAGCTTATTTATTAAAACCAATCAAATATTTTTCTGATTGAAGAACCTTCATTCTGATCGTTCAGCCTTTTCATTTTTGAAGGTAACAAATGACTAGGACAATACCACGTTAAACAATTCATGGCGCCTCCCATTGTCGATATTTCTCCTACATGACTTTGAATAACTTGTTTCTCAGTATGCTGTTGAATATATCGTAAAACTTCCTCATCTTTAGCTAATCCAAACTTAGGAACGTAAAGCGTATCACATGTTTCTAACATATTTATATATAAACCTTTTGCTGACGCTATCTCTTCATCGTATTGACCCTTCTCTGTATATGACGAAGGAACAACTATAAATTCAGCCTCTGGCATTTGCTCTTGAATAATCTCTTGAACCTTATATCTAAATTCATGATCCCCTAAAAAATCACTAATAAACATTGTATGTTCATCAATAAATTTAACCATCCCGTCTGCGTGTGCAAATACATCTCCCTCTTCAGCAGGAATAATAATAACCCGACTCACATCCAAATCCCATTCCAGTTGCTCTATAATTTCTTCTTCCGTCCAATCATAATTATCATCAAATATGCGTTCCGTTAATATAACAGTATCTTTTTTATTCCAAATAAGATTTCCACCGTCTAATATCAATGGAGACTTCACATATTCAAAATCGTTCTTTTTCAACCATTTATTAAATTGTTGATCTAAATATCTCCATTGATCTTTCGGTAAGTAATTTGGTTGATATTTAAATTTAACTAAATGATTTGTGACAACTGGTGCAACATCTCTTAGCCAAATATCATCATACTCAAAAAAGCTTGTATGAAAGTCTTGCTCTTCAACGGATAAAGAAACAAGTTGATCAGTAAATGATTTATTTTCATTTAAGTATTCATTAAAATAAATCAGGTCTTCATAAAATGGACGATAATATGCATTTGATTTATCTGGTATTGCAGTAAAAATAATTCCATTATGTTTTTGTTCCATATTATTTACCTCGCTTTTTAATAATGGTTGAATAACTAATTTCACTATGCCAACTATTTCTCTTTTCATAACAATGTTCGAAACGTGCACATTTCATGAATGGATTATAGCACGGAGAAATATTATATATTTATATAAAAAATATAAAGCTGTCGTTAAGCCGTAAACTGACTCTTGACAAGGTTTTTTAATTTTAATCGTCGTACACAATGAGGGATTAGATGATTTTTTTATCAAGATTCAAATCCATTACTTCTAATAGGGCGTTTTGGTTATATAAATTCACTAAATGCGTTTCTACCCCAATGCAAATTCCTTCTAACGGAAGATCGTTTGGATCCTGACCAAATGGATCCTCAATTTCAACTCCTATTGCTTCAATACCTATAAATGCAAAACTTATAAACGTAGTTGCAAGTACTGTAAACCATCCAAGACTATCAACAAGGCCAATCGGTAAAGTCCCACAAAATATGAGCAGTAAAATTTTAATATGAGCAAAATATGCAAAAGGAATAGGCGTTGTTTTGATCCGATCACATCCACCCACAGCCGTGAGCAGAGTATTCAAATCAGCTTCCATATTAATTATCGCATTTGGATGAATTTGACCCGTTTTTAAACCTTTTGATAGTATAGTTTTTAACATAAAAACTATACTAATCGGTAAATGAATAGACTCAGCCAACATCTCTTTTTCCTTCTCAGAACAAATATCAAACAATGCTTTTATTTCGGATAAATCTTTTTCGTCTCTCAAATGTCCTTTCGCTATCTTTGGAAAAGCAATTAACAAATGTAAAAATTTTAATTTTTCCTGATCCGTCTTTTTCCCTTCAGACTCCCAGTAACATAAAAAACTAACTGCCAAATTTCTAGTACAAGCACCAACCGTGCCAAATAACTTTCTACCTTCCCAATACCTATCATAGGCAGTGTTAGTACGAAAAACTAACAGTAGACCTAAAGCTCCTCCAACAATTACCCAAGGAGTTTGATTCATTTTTATTTCTACATAATAATAATGAATCACAGTTACTATCGCTGAAACACATATATATAATAAAATTTGCGGGAAAATATCTCTTATAACCGTTCCCTTTAATGTAAATATTTGATGTGAACTATTCTGATTATTGTAATGTACCATATTTACAAAAACCTCTTTCTTTATTAACTTTCTTTAAATTATGAAAGTATACAATTAAATAGTAGAATCATAAATCCTATTATTATGAAACTAGTTAAGATTATTTCTTTCAATACCATTACTCCTTTTTATCAAAAGATAAAACATCTTTTTTGATTTAAACAACAAATGTTCACTCTTCTAAATCACGACGCATTATTTTAGAATTTGCAATAAATAAAGCACTAATTAACACAAGAATCGCGCAAGCATATAACAATGAATCCATTGGACTATCATGGTCTATAATAATTAGACGAACAATGGCCGTAATACCTATATATATAAAATAACGTAATGGAAAATGAAAGTTCATTTGAAAATACTTTATAATCATTACAATGAATTCAAAATATAAAAAGAATACGACAATGCTATCAATTAAATGATAACCAGATTCCTCACCACTCAATTTCAGTTCTTGTATAAATTGAATGACTTCTTTCATAAGAAACACACTTAAAACAATTCCCAAACAGATCAAAGCTACATTTATAATGTACTGTAGAACGATAGGGAACAACGAAAATACTCTCTTTAAATTCTTTAACACAAAAATTTTTCTCCTTTTCCATATAAAACAATAATGACAATATATTTTTATTTAATTATCATTACATTAAAATTATACATTTCATTCTTATTACAGTTGTTAAAACAAGACAAAATAGGTAAAGATAGCATTTCACCTATTTTGTCTATAAAGCAACATAACGAAACTATAATCGATTACTTCAATTGAATCGGTTGTTGCTGTGTCACACAATGGATCATTCCACCATTTTTATAAAGTTCTCTCACATCAATTCCCACTACTTTACGATCCGGATATAACTTCTGAATCGTATCGTTTGCGATTTTGTCATTTGGATCGTTATAGTTAGGCACCAATACAACTTTATTTCCAATATAATAATTGATATACGACCCTTTATAATCAAGAGTTTTTCCATCTTCTAAAGTAACTTTATCTTTACTAAGTGGTAAGTATTCATACTTATATTTCTGTCCTGAAGCATTTTTTGCATCTAACAATTTATCCATATCTTTGTTTGACAAGCCCCATTCAGCCAAGTCATCTTCTGCCATCGTTACGATTGTAGATTTATCATGAAATTTAGCAAATCCATCAATATGAAAATCAGTAATATCTAAATTAGGCACCCCATCTAACCAAATAAAGTTTGTCACCCCAAGGTCACTTATATATTTTTCAATTTCCTCTTCTGATAAATCAGGATTTCTATTTTTATTCGTTACTGCGCTTCGAGTTAATAAAGCAGTCCCATTGCTGTCTAATTCAATTGCGCCACCTTCAAGGACAAATTTCCCCCAATCAATTCTTTCAATCCCTAATTGTTTACTAACATTCTCACGTATACGGGCATCATTTTTATAAGGAGTTTTCTTTCCCCAACCATTAAATGCTGGATCTAATATTTTTAGGTTTTTATTATTATCATAAACAAAAATCGGTCCACTATCTCTTGCCCACACATCATCTGTAGGAGCGATAAAGAAATCAACTTTAGCCATATTCAGCCCTTTATCTATTAAAAGCTTATTGATTCGCTCTTTCTCCTCCTCATCATATGCAACAATGTGGACTTTTTCACCCTCAGTTAAAGCACTTGCCATCTTAATCCAAATAGGTTCGACTTCTTGTTTATACTCTTGACCATATGTGTATTCATGAGGCCATTGTAGCCATGTACCTTCATGTTTATCTTTTTCATCCGGCATCGTATATTTTCCAGCGTTTTTCTGTACCTCTACTTTTTTATCCTCTTTCCCTTTGACATTTTCATTATTCCCTTCAAAAGAACATCCACTAATAATCGTTATAGATAATGTAGCGATTAAACAAAACTTTACTACTTTTTTCATTTTTCAACCTCCTGTTCATGTCTACAATAATGTAAGGCTTAACATAGTGTGAAGCTCAAGCTTTTTCATCAATGTAAAAATTACCAATTATTCTCCCGCATGATAATCACATAATTTCAATACAAATAGATGACATTCACAAAAAAATTCCCTATATTTAACATTAATATCATTTAACTTCCTTCATAAATTTATTCTAATATTAATTCCCTCTCATACACGCTTGTTCACTAAATAAAACTTTACTAAATAAAAAAATCGGTATTGATAATTTTATATCAATACCGATTTTTAAATAATTATTTTCCTTCTATTAAATCTTTCGCCATCTTTCTAAACTCTTGATTAAATGTATCGTTCATCCCATTCTGTACGTTAGAGAAAAGAATCACATAAATCCGTTTATCTCCATTAAAATTATTAAATGTGTTCCATCCAGCTAATACTCCATGATTATGATTATAATCTGCATTAATGTAGAAACTAAATCCATACTTCCTAGCGGGTGATACAGTAAACATATCTGATAAATTTTGTTTAGAAAGTAGCTTACCATCCATAATTGCCTCATCTAACCTTTTCATATCATCAACAGTGGTGTACATTTCACCACAACCATATAGCCAATTCATTCTTAAACGAGACGTAGTTACTAACTCATTATCTTTTTTCGTATACCCTGTTGCTAAAAACATATCTCCAGGAAAAGTTGCCCCCATCCCAGATTCATACATCCCAACAGGAGTAAAAATATTTTCTTTCACATATTCAGAAAGCGGTTTATTCGATAACTTTTCTACAATATATGCAAGCACCATATAATTATAATCTGTATATCTCCATCCCGTTCCTGCAGGAAATTCAAGCTTTTGTGATCCAATCCATGTTACTAACTTTAAGCGTGATGCTGCATCAACACCACCTTGTCCCTGCTCTGGCAATCCAGAAGTGTGTGTTAACAAATTTCTTAACGTAATATTTTTATCTGCCGGAAACGACGGAATATATTTATTCACATTATCCTCTATATTTAATTTCCCTTTTTCTCTTAGCTGTAATATAGATATTGCAACTACCGTTTTCGTAATGGAACCGATGCGATATTTTGTTCTTGGCGTTGTTAAAACTTTATCTTTTATATTCGCATACCCGTAGCCTTTTCGTAAAACCACATTATTTTTATCCGTTACGAGAACCGTTCCGTTAAATCCTTTATCTTTTAAATATTGATCGAGTTTCGTTGCTGCAATATCATAACGTTTTTGCTGATTCGCATCAACTTTATCCTCAAAATTTGAAAATGCCTTCAAACTGTATTTCTTTTCTTTATTTGCATGTATGAGTGCAGCGACACTTCCACAAAAAATAGCAAAAACAAAGAAAGCGATTAACCATTTCTTAAACATATGGGAACCCTCTTTTATCTAGTTTCACTTTATACTTTTCCATTCTATTCTATATCTTTTAGTTTTTAAATATCTTATAATCTATCTACTCTATTATTCCTCATATTAAACTAGATTCCTTTTTCTAACGTTCAAATTTTAACTACTCTCTATTGTAGTTCTTTTTTACAAAATTTCCACCTTACAATCGGATACATCCAACTTTAATTTAAATTTTTTATGTAACATTCGTTACACATTAACAAGAATGGGGGCGTTAATTTGAAAAAGACCGATAAACGCAATCGTTTAGATGATATGATGTTTCATTATCGAGTAACAAAAAACAATATAGTTTCAATTGAATATTACGGAAAACAGATTATAATTTTAAAAGGAAATGATGCTGAAAAATTTTTAAACAAAATAAATCGGGCAAATAACGAAAAAGAAAAACAACTTATTATGGCTAAAATTACAGGTAATTTCAAAAGAGGAAATGAGCGTTAATGAAAACGAATCTCATTTACAAATTGATTATACAGCATATTAAAAAAGAAATGTCACTCCCATGACATTTCTTTAGATTTTCTTCATAAAAGATTTACATTTTTAATATTCATTTACTTTTACATAAACTTACTGCTGAAACGCTTAGTAATGCAGCTATCCCCATCCATGCATATGTGTAGCCTTCTCGATCTACTATATAACCAAACAAAGCAGGTGCAAAGATAATAGCAATTTGATTAAGCGTAAGTGCAAAACTCATTGTTAAACCTACCGATTCCTCACTTGCAGACTCAGCAACTTCGACCATAAAAAGACTAAACCAACCAATTGCAAAAAATCCTAATAGTCCGCTTACCACAAATAATGCCCCAAGTCTCATTGTATGTATACTCATCACAACAACTAGAATTAAGCAAGAAGAAATACATACACAAATAAACAACGGTGTCCGACGATTCCCTTTGTAATATGTATCACTTATTGTAGCTAATATAATTCGGCCTATCATTCCCGCAAATAGCATAACCGAAAATACTTTCCCTGCTAAAATAGGTGTTATCGATTTTTCAACAGCTAAAAATTTCATAAAATGTCCGACTAATACCATCTGTAAAGAAATCATACAAATACCTGTAATAAAAATTGGATACAGCTCTTTTTTACATATTACCTTTTTTAACTGCATCCAAAAAGAAATACTTACATTTTCTTGGCTCGTGTGTTCTCGTACGTACGATTCCCTATAAAATATGAAAAACAATAACCCACCTACTATACATATAGTTACAATAACATTTATCGTATAAGATAAACTAAATTTAAGTGTAAGCAAAGGGATCGTTACTCCTGCTAACGCCCCGCCAATAGGTATACCGGCTTGCCGTATTCCCATAGCTAATCCGCGCATTTCTTTCGGAAACCATTTCAAGATTACTTTACTTCCCCCTGGCTGGGATACGCTATAAAAAGTTCCTATTAAAAGAAGGACATATAATAGCCCAATAAATCCCCTTGCCATATGAGCAAGTAAAAGCCCCCCGCCAAGTAATACAGCGCTCGCTCCAATTAATATTCTTTCGTTATATCGATCAAGTAACCTTCCGGCAAAAAGCATACAAAACAGCGGACCAATATTTACAGCACTTATTAACAACCCAACCTGCATATTCGAAAGTGCATATTTCTGTTTCCAAAATAAAGCGAGTACCCCTACTCCATATGTTATAAGTGTTGCACTTGCCTGTGCTACCGTTGCCAAAGTTAACATGATCCATTTATTAGAACTACTGTACTTTTCAATTTTTTCTTCACTTATCAACGTTATCTCCCCCATATCCCTTTCATTGTATGAAGGTTCTGATATCATGTAAAATAAGTGTTAATAATAGAATCCATCAAAAAAATTGATACCTTTTTCGGGGTGATAATAAATGGACATAAAAGATTTAACGGTTTTTTACGAAGTTGCGACAGTAGGAAATATATCTCATGTCGCAAAAAATTTAAACTATGTACAATCAGGTGTAACGATGCGTATAAAACAACTAGAAATCGAGTTAGGTGTGCCTTTATTTTATCGAAATGGAAAAGGCGTTACTTTAACTTCTAACGGAAAAATTTTATTAACATATGCAAAACAAATCATCCACTTAATCGATCAATCCATTCAAGCTGTCCAAAGTAACGGAACCGAGCCAAAAGGCACGTTAAAAATCGGGTGTACAGAATCGACAACAGCCGTTCGTCTCCCGCCCATATTAACGACCTATTATGAAAAGTATCCAGAAGTTGAATTGATTCTAGAAACAAATACGACAGACCAATTAACTCAGCTCGTTTTAGAGCGAAAACTTGACGGGGCTCTTATCGCTGGAAATATTCAGCATACTGAACTTCATACACTTTCATTTCGAGAAGAAGAACTCGTTCTCATTAGCAAGACTCCTCTATCTTCCTTTAAAACAATAGGAGAACTGAATTTACTCGCTTTTAGTCAAGGTTGTTATTACAGAAAACTATTAGAAAACTGGCTTCAAGAAGAAGGGATTTCACCTAAAAGAATACTAGAATTCGGAACAATTGAAGCAATACTTGCATGTGTAAAATCAGGTATGGGTACGGCTATTATGCTGAAATCTATTATTCCAGATTACGAACATGGGTTATCTTTAAATACATTACCAAATCACTTTAAAAAGGTTCCTACTACCTTTATTACTCGAAAAGATATTTTCCACTCAGCTGCCCTGCAAAAATTTATGGAGATGATCAACAATGCGTGAAAAAAAAATACGCGGAATGAAACGAAAAACAAAAACTCTTATAAAAAGAATTGAAGACTCTACTAAAGCATTTCCGTCTACTTTCTATAACGATGAATACTGGCATATGTCTTTACCAGGCTCTCAAGCTTTTATCGATTCTAGTACAACACCTAGGAAAGTAAAGCGATTGTGCATTCAAACCCTGTTAAATCAAGCGAATCAATTAATGACAATGAAACCGAACGATACAAATACATATCGAGTCGTTGTTATGATCAAAATAGCAAGCTTATGGAACTCACAAATCATCATATTTAAAAACGACGACTACTTTCAAAAATTTTTCAATAGAGATAATGAATTTCAAAAATGGATTCCCCTCCCCAATGATTCCGACTTCGGGCATGAATGGAAAATATCAATTTCTAACAGTGTCCAAACATTGCATTTCCAAGAGATAATCAAGGATGAAGATGAATTTTATGATGAAGTAGAACTTTTGTTTATAGGAGAGTTATCATAAAAGGGGAACTGTCAAATGAAAAACTTCCCTTTTTCCACTAAACAACATCGCTATATAATGAATTTAACATTTCACTATATAGGAGGTTTTCATATGGTAATCCCTAAATACCCTGAAGTCCCACATCTTACGAAAAAACAAATTGAAGAAATAACCGAAATCGCTTTCCTAAAAGAATCAACACCACAACAGTGTGATGCAATTTTCGTTTTCGGTGGTTCCCATCCTGGGAATTGGCAAGCTCCTTTACATGCTTATCAACAAGGTTTAGGTGCACAAATTATCGTCACAGGTGGTACTAGTTTACATGGAATGAAACATCCAAACTGGAATTATGGAGAGTTATCAGAATCAGAAGTAATTGTTAACAAGTTAATTGAACACGGTGTACCAGAAGACGCTATCATTTTCGAGAAAAACTCTCTCCATTCTATCGCAAATGTAATTGAAGCTAAGAAGATTTTTGATTTTACAACAATTAATAGTTTACTGTTTGTATGTAAAAGTTTAGGAGCAGGTCGGCAATATAGAGTATTAAAAAAACATTTACCAAAACATATAACTTGTATTCCATATACATTTGATACAAGTTTTGATGGTGATTTTATAATTAATAGATATAATTGGATGGAAAATGAGAAAAATCGCTCTATAATTTTCGGCGAATACTTGAGAAATGTTTGCTACGGCCGAAAAGGTGGAATTGAACCTCCTGAGAAAGAGATTGAAGGATTAGAAAAATACGTAGTATATTACCAACATCTTGCATAATATTTTTTCAGCATAAAAAATATCGGGAAGCCAATATAAAGGCTTCCCGAATATTCTAATGATGCATAAATAACACTAAAATTACTTTTCCTCTTTCATTTTCCCACATTTCAACAAAGAAGAGATATTCATCTGGAAAATCTTCTAAAGATACTGGTTCATCAGTAAGACAAATATTATTGTGATATTTTGTATCCCATTCGGCTCTCACATCATCTATTGATTCACGCTCTAAATTACTTTTTCGATCGTCAAAATAATCGGATATAAACACTTCTTCTATTCCACCGTTATAAATCATTTGTTTCAGTTCTGCCAACGTAGGATTATTAGAATATATTTTATTTGAGACTACGATGTCATTGTTGTATAACCGCTTACTCTCATTGTCTATAAAATAACCTTTTCTTCTCATATTTCTCAGTCCTTTATGTGCAGTTTATTATATAGATAAAATATTACTAACGGTATATTATCATAGAGACCTACCTATTACATATTAAGCTAAAGCAGCTGGCGACAATAATTGTGGTCCTTTCCCCATTCGTGCCAATACCCAGTCATCATAATACCACATTTCTGTTTGACGGCGGCTCATCATATAATCCCAGCGTACTTCACGCTCAAATTCGATGATTTGTCCATCGCCACCAATTGTCACCCAGTTAAAACTTCCGTTATTATGCATCATCTTTACCCATAAAACAGGAAATTCCACAGTTTGTCCCCCATCAACATAATGTCTCGTTTGTTTTTCTATGCGAAGCAAAGTTAGGTCATTTGCATATTGTCGATCAACCTTTTTCATTACATCCATTGCTATTTCCTCTGCCTCATCCTTATGAGGTAGTTTATTAGAGTATACTGGCATCATATTCGTATAACTTAAAAGATGCTTATCTTTTTGAGAAGTAATAGTTGTTATATGAGAGCCACCATAATTTAGTCGTTCTTCTGCTTGATAACGATGTATTTCAACATTTACACCATCACGCAATTCTTCATGCTCATGCACTAATTTTACATACTTCGGAATGGATAATAACATTGAAACTTCCTTATTACAGTTTTGAAAAGCATTTAATTGATTAGCCATTAAGCATCTCTCCCTTTACTAGTTTCGTTTTGAAATAATGCTTTCGGTACTTTCGAAAGCATTGTCGTAATCTCTCCTGCATAATATACATATAATTCATGCATCGCTCGTGTACATGCTACATAAAATAAATTCCGTTCAGATTCTTTGCTATACATGTCATTTGAAGCATCAAATATAATAACAGCGTCAAACTCTATCCCTTTTGCCAAATAAGTAGGAATAATCACAACGCCTTTTTCATAAGTCGTATTTTCTTTTTTTACAAGATGAAAATCTAATTTATTCCCTATTGACTCCATAGCCCTTATACATTCTTCATCTGTTTTACAAATGATTGCAATCGATTTATGACTTTGCTTTTGTAAATCTCTTACTTTATCTATGATACTTTCTGCGCGCTCTCGTTCATCATTCACTTTTATACATAACGGTTTCTTCCCGTTACGGTTAAAAGCTTCAATTTCTTTTCCATTTGGAATGATATGTTTTGTAAATTCAATTATCGGTTTTGCCGAGCGATAACTACGGTTAAGCTGAATTTTTTCTACTTTTCTATTTGCAAACAACGTTGAAATCATATCCATCCCTCTATCGCTAGCGTGTGATAAAATGTTTTGATTTACATCCCCAAGCATTGTCCATTTCGCCTTAGGAAACAGCCGCTTCATAAACGCTAACTGAAATGGTGTATAATCTTGTACTTCATCAATAAATACAAATTTCACAAGGTGATTCGTTTTAAATCCTTCAATTAATTCTTTTAAAAACAAATACGGCGCTGCATCTTCATACGCTAATTGTTTTCTCACCAACCGATTTACTGTTTGTTTACATATCTCTTCCCAACCATCTGGCACAAAAACATCTTTCTGGATGGTTTCAAAGAACTGCTGAAATATTGCAGAATGATTTACAAAAGCTAAAGATTTCACCTTTCTTCGCAATGAACGAAAATGTTTTCTCACTACATATTTCGTTAATAATTCATGTTCCTGCTCATAATAATCAAATTGATTATCCTTCTCTAATTTTTCATAAAAACGATTGTAATCTTCTTTATTTAAATACTGAATTTCTTGTTCTACCCAGTCTTTTTTCGCTTCTTTCTTTTCAAATTCATTTATCTTCTTACGAATCCATTCCGCTGTAAGCTGCATTCGATTCGGTATGGAAATAGACGTTTCTAGCGCATAAAAATAATCATATATCGTTCTTTCCTCAATCAGCACTTCACCTTTAAATGTGACATCATGAAAACCTAGTCCTTTTTCACTTAGACTTCTCGCATATTTCTCAATCAGTCCCATAAATTCAATCGATGATTTATATTGAATTCCTTTTAGCCTCGTTTCATACATGTTTTCCTGTTCTTTCGTTAACATGTATTCTAGCTGTGAAAAAGAATCTTCTACAATAAAACTTTTGCTGATCATATGCTCCACATACGCCTGAAAAGTCGTTTGCTGCATATTTTCCTCACCAAGCTCTGGTAAGACGTTAGCGATATAGCTATTGAACAACTCATTCGGAGAAAACAGCAAAATTTGATCCGCGTTTACTGTCCCGCGGTAACGATATAATAAATACGCAACCCGTTGCAGAGCTGCTGAAGTTTTTCCACTTCCAGCCGTCCCTTGCACAAGTAATACATCACTTTTATCGTTTCGAATAATTTTGTTTTGTTCCTTTTGAATTGTCGCTACAATACTTTTCATTTGTTCACTTGCATTTCTTCCTAGCGCTTCTTGAAGGAGTTCATCCCCTATCGTTACACCTGTATCGAACATACTTTGAATGTTACCATTCCGGATAATATATTGACGTTTCAAAAGTAAATCACCTGATATTGTCCCCATTGGTGCTATATACTTTGCACTTCCTAAAGAATAATCGTAATAAAGACTAGAAATAGGTGCGCGCCAATCATATACTAAAAATCCATCTGTCTCTTTATCATAAAAAGAGCCGATACCAATATAGATCTCATCAGTATCCGCCTCTTGTTCTTCTTTAAAATCAATTCTTCCAAAGTACGGTGTATCTTTTATTTTCGTTAAAAGATTATATTCATTTTTCGCATGGTGATGGGTATGCTCCCTTTCTGAAAGAATCTCGGCCTCTTGCCTAATACTAGCCGCCGTTTCAACCGCCTCTTTAATATTATCTATATTTACTTTTACATCTTCCCAAAAGTTTTTTCTTATATTTACAATTTCAGACTTCACCGAACCAATTCGGCTGTCCAGCTCTTTCAGTTCCTCGTCTACTTTTTCAATGACTACATTTACACGTTGTTGTTCTTCTTTATAATGACTCATATAATCTCCCCTTCTCATTACGTTTCCTGATTGAAAGCCTTATATGATACGAAGTTCTTTACTTTTGAAAAATACCACGCGCAACAATTTCCCATGACTTTTGAAATTCTTCGTTTATCTTCTCTTCTTTCCATCGCTCAGAAAAAGCAGGATGATAAAACGATGATAGGAGTCCAAAAATCGTATGCGCTAAAAATAAACTGTCTTGTTTTTCAATCTCGTTACGCTCTATCCCTTGATTTATAACCTTTTCCAGTTGCCTAACTAATCTTTCTTCGTGTTTTTGGATAACAGCATTCTTTTGCTGCACTAACGAACTATTCAATGTAAATAGCTCTTCATTTTCCAGTAATTCTTTCTTTTTAAGTTGGAACAAACATAAGAACCACTCTTGTAAAATCACTGCTGTTTCTCCGTCTTTTCCACTAATTTTCTCAAGTTGATCTGAATACTTTAATAACCATCTTTCCAAAATAGCGTCGCGAAGTGCTGCCTTACTACGAAAATAGGAGTATAAAGCTGCATGACTAACATCAAGGGATTTCGCAATACTAACAAGCGTCGTCCTACTCCATCCATATTTAATCAATTCCTTTTCCGCTGCATCCAAAACAACATTTCTCGTTAATGCTTTTTCTGTCATTTTTCTCACCGTCCACTTTATTTACATAATAAAATTAGCTTCTGTTATTTCAACAACTTACATTTTTTATTATTTGTAAGTTACAATCAAAAAAATTCATCTTTCAAGTAGGTTATAAGATTAGCACATCCGCTTACAACTTACAATATTTTTTTTTGTAAGTTGTAAGCAATAAAACCACCGCTTTTGAAATACAAGCGGTGGTTTTATATTTAATTACATAATAAACGATTCATTATCTCTTCAAGTAATATACCCGGCTTTACTACCTCATTTTCCGTACGCCATCCAATAAATCCATCTGGTCTTATTACTACCGCTCCTCCATTTTCTATCCCGTATAATTTTCTAAAATAGTTACTTTGATCGATGAAATCACCAGTTAAACCCACCTGATACACTTTTATCTTTACTCCTAATCCGGATGAAACAACATTTGCAGCTTCAGTCCAAGTACTAGGCTCTGCTCCAGTAAGTAACACAAAGTTGCTACCAAATAGATCAAGTACAGAAACTTCTTTTCCTTCATAAGTTCCCCAAAAATGTGGCGCACGCGTTCCCGGGCGTCCGTTCAAATCAACTATATTCATTCTATGCGGTGTGTTACACTCGTCTATAATTGCTTCTGAGCAATACTGATAACCAGCAGTGACAGCTAAACTATCCATATTACTCAAATTACCTTCTTCTCTGCCCGCAGCACGAAATAATATACTACTCGCATGGTCCGTCGTTAATTTTGCAACAGGATATCTCTCGTCATGATACGTTTCTAACAATTTTGGATTTGCTTTCCCTTTTATAACAGCCGCTAATTTCCAAGCTAAATTATGCGCATCTTGTATTCCTGTATTTGAACCAAATCCTCCTGTTGGCGGCATAATATGTGCTGAGTCACCAACTAAAAAGATGCGATTGTCCTGAAATTTTACCGCTGTACTTTCACTCGCTTCCCATGGTAAAACACTTAATATTTCTGGCTTAATATCCATACTTCCAATTGCAGTTTGAATAATTTGCTTACAGCGTTCTATAGAGAAATCCTCTGGTTGCTCCCCTTTTAGTGGATCATAAGCTACATGATAAATCCATTTACTTTCGTTATCGACTGGAATAAGCGCGCCAATTACTTTTGGATGTCGTATCATAGTAAAACCGAATGCGTCTCCTTTAATACATTCACTTAAATCTGCTTCAAAATATATGTTCATATAATAACCACCGATTGTACCACGGCCCTCGGTTGAAATACCTAACTGTTCACGTATTTTACTTTTCGCTCCATCTGCTGCGATTACATAATCACAATAAATAGTACTCTCTTCCTTCGTTTCACAATCTCGAATAACCGCTATTACTCCGTTCTCATTTTGCTCATAAGAAACCAGCTCATGATAAAAAGATAGCTCTCCGCCTAACTTTTGCGCGTATTGTAACATCATCTCTTCTAAAGTAATTTGATAACAAGCAGTTTGTTTTGATGGGCTAATCTCTTCCACTTTACGAACTAAATTTTCGTTATTTTCATACTGAGCCGCCCTTATTTGTTCCAGCTCTTCATTATTTACCTCAGCTATTGTTTGAACCGCAATTCTCCCGTGACAATTCTCTAACGCTTTACCAGCTAATCTAATCCTTTTTTCTAGACCTAATTCTCGAAATAATTCCATCGTACGAAAAGTGATTCCACCTGCTTTCGGATGAATCGCAGTAGACGGATGCCTTTCTATAAGCACATAATCAATGTTATGTTTTGCAAGAAATAATGCAGACGATAATCCTGATAATCCCCCTCCAACAATTAAAACTGGTACATGTTTCGATTTCATACATTTTCCCTCCACATATATTCTTCTGAGCTCAGTGACATAAATATAATCAAAAAAACAACAAAAATATAGACTTATATTTCATTTTGAATTATCATATAGATAGATTACGCCCCAAATTTCTTTTTTCCTTTTATACATCTACAACTATGAGGACTGTGTATGAATAAAAGGAAAAAAACAAAAAGAGCCTTCGTTATATGAACTGTATCCCGAATCATGGACACTTAAAAAAGCCCCATGATTCGGGTTTTTTGTGTATTTTTATCAAAAAACCTCGTTATAATGGAACCAACGATAGAAATGAGGTACGGAGAATGAATGATGCATTGACTTTAAGTTAATTAGATTGATAAGAAAAAACCTATGCCCATGCATAGGTTTTTTCTTCATTTCCTTCTATTATAATAGTAGATTAATTACGCAAAATGAGTATCAGTCCAAATTACTTGTGATATCACATTCGTACTGTTTCTTGTCACATCAATATGAAATTGATCTTCTGCCGTAATGTGACAGGTTTGTCTTGCTGCTGCGCTAAAATGTATTTCGTATTTTCCATCAATGTTTATTATCTCTATATCTTTCCACATCGTGTTCTTTTGAAAGCCAGTACCGATTGCCTTTACTGTCGCTTCTTTGATACACCACATAATAGAATAATTGATGTAATTTTCTTTTGCCCACAGTACTTCTTGCTTTGTAAATAGCTTTTGAAGTGCTTTTTTATTCTTCCATCTTTCAATCTCTGTAATATCGATGCCTATTCCTTTAATCATTTAAAGCGACTTTCTTGCTTTGATTTGCCGATTTTGCAGTCGCGATATATACACCGATTAATACAAATAACATACCGATTACTTCTTTCCAACTCATGACAGAACCATAGAATACGACAGAAATTAAAGTCGTAACGATTGGTGTAAGGTTCAGATACATGCTCGCTTTGCTCGCCCCGATTTGCTCTACACCTTTATTGAAAATAATATATCCAACGAGCGTACCACATACAACCATATAAAACATTTCTAACCAGCTTTGTGCAGACATACTAGGTACTTTGTCCCAACCCCCTTCATATAAGGAAGAGATTGCTAGGAAAACAGAGCCCATAACAGTCATTATTGTCGTAGCAAATAATGGTGAAACGTCTTTCATGACAGCTTTCCCTACTAAACCATATATAACGCCGCATGCTAGAGCTGCTAAAAACAATAAATCCCCAACATTAAATGCTAAGGAAAGTAACATATCAAGAGATCCTTTTGTAATCACGATAATAACACCGACTAAAGATAGTACTAAACTGATTCCAACTTTACTGTTCCATTTTTCATTTAAAAAAAGAATCGAACCTAGTGTAACGAAGATTGGCATGGTTGCAATAATTAATGAACCATTGATAGCGGACGTATAGTGTACACCTAAAAAGAATAGAGCGTTATAGCCGAAAATACCAGTTAACGCAACGAGTAATAGTCCTTTCCATCCTTTCTTGATAGAAGCCATATCCCATTCCGATTTAATTGTTAAATACACCATAAGGATGACACCTGCGATACCGAAACGAAGAGTAGCTGCGACTAATGGCGGGATTTCAGTTACAACATGTTCAGCTGTCGAGAAGGAACCGCCCCAAAACAAAGGAACTAGTAGAAGTAAGAAATAAATCTTGTTTGATTGGTTTTGATTTTGCATCTTTGTACCTCCTAATTAGTTAAATTTGTAAGTTTCGTGTTTACAGGTTCAAACTTATAAACTTGTTATACAAAAAAATTAATATCCTGCTTCAATCGCAGATACTAATTCTTTCATATAAATAACGAAATTACTGGTTGTCAAAGAATAGTATACTTCTTTTCCGTGTTTCTTTGGTCTAACCAATTCTGCTTGCTTTAATATTTTTAAATGATGTGATACTGCAGGTCTAGAAATTGACATTTGTTCTGTTATTTGAGTTACATTTAAACCATCGGTTTTAAGTAAAATCATGATAATTTGTTGCCGATTTACATCGCCCAATGCTTGGAAAATGGGAGTCGTCAAATTGAATTGTTCAAGAATGTTTTCTCTGTTTTTGCATTCGTAATTTTCCATGATTCGCATCCTTTTTAATAAATATATTTATAATGATACCATCAGCGCGGGGTTAATGCGGTAATGTTGCTGATGGTATCCCAACTATTGTAAGTATATCATCTTTTCTAACAATAGTTAGTAAATATAGGAATTAAAATTTGAAAACTTCTTTTGCTTCTATTAATAGGTCCACAACTTTTTGGCATTCTTCAAGGGAGTGGCTACTTGTAACACCAATACGTAAGCGCCCTTTATTTACTGGTACACCTGGTGAAATGAATGCTGCTGTAAATAGTCCTCTTTCCATTAACCATGATGTAACACTCGCTGTTTTTTTGTCGTCGCCGACTAAAACAGGAACAATTTGACTAACCGTATCTAGTAAATTAAAACCATTCTCTTGTAGTTTTTCGATTAGGTAAGAAGAATTTCTCCATAGGTCTTCTCTTAATTGTATGCCGTGTTCTTCCATATATGTTAAAGATGCAAGTGATGCGGCAGCAACTGCTGGTGTTGAACCTCTTGAACTCGTATATGATGGTGCATAATATCTAATGGCACTTTCGATTTCTTTATTTGTAACAATAAATCCACCAACACTACCTACAGCTTTACTCATTGTTCCTACGACAATATCTACTTGGTCTAAAACACCAAAATGTTCCGCTACACCTAAACCATTGGGCCCTACAACACCAAATGAATGTGCTTCGTCAACCATGACAATTGCGTTATATTCTTTTGCAAGCACACAGATTTTATCTAACGGAGCATAATCTCCATCTGCGCTGAAGAGGCCATCGACTACGATGATTCTTTTTCCTTTATCCATGCTTTGTTTTAAGATTGATTCAAGCTTCTTTACGTTATTATGAGGGAAAGATCGGATTTGTGCACCTGATAACTGGCTCCCCATAAAGATGGAGATATGATTTAATCTGTCATTGATAATAACATCATCTGGACCAGCCATTACCGTTAACACACCGATATTTGCAGTCATTCCTGAAGGGAAGATAATACCAGCTGGCTTATTATATAATTTCGCAAGTTTGTTTTCTAATTCATTATGGATCGTTGTATGACCACAAAAGATTTGTGCACCATATGTATTTGTACCGAAATTTCGAATGGCTTCAATAGATTTTTGTTTTAAGTAATCATTTTGTGACAAACCAAGATAATCGCATGAACCAAACATTAACATTTTACCGTTTTCTTTTGTCGTAATGTAGTTGTCAGTTGTGGATTCAACTGTTGGGAAGAACGGATAAACGCCTTCTTTCTTCCATTCTTCGAATTTCTCTACATCAAATCGTGTACGCGTATCAACTGTAGTCGTCATCTTATTAACTCCTTCTACGAATCATAATTTTCTTGCATATTGACTTTTATTTTAAAATCTGACTATTAACTTAAAAGAATTATAACAAGTTTAAACTTCTAAACTTGTAAACATGTATAAACTGCTTTAACTAATTCGTTAACAGTGGGCTTTGATTCTTTAGGGTTTAAGTGGTCTTCTACTTCCAGCTCTTGATCAAATTCATCTTGTAGTACAATCATAATTTCTGCAAACAATAATGAATCCACATCTAGATCTTGTAAAGTTGCATCTAATGATACTTCATCTACTGAAGCTTCTTCCTTGATTACATTCGTGATTACTTCCTGCACTTGTTCATAAGTAAATTTTGTTCCTGTTACGTTTGTCATAACGCACAACCTTTCCATATTTTGTATTTTTTCTACAATTAGAAGTTTATTCCAAAAATCAAGAAATGTAAATAAGTTTTTCCGAAAAAATATTTTTTATTTTTAGAATTCTTAATGTATTCATTCTTCTAAACACGGACGAAATCGTTGGTGCATTCGAATTGAATATACTCTTGTTTTTGCAGCAATTTCTCATGTATTTGCTTTAATTCTGACGCATACGAACTGTCTATTAACATAAAAAGTTCTGTTAAATGAATCATAATCTCGATATCTGATAAGATCGTTTGCAGCTCTTTCTCAACCTGCTCCTTTTCTCCACAGTCTTCTAGTTTAATAAACTCGTATGTACAAAATTGCAATTTCTCGTTTAGGTTCTGTATAAAACACTTGGTTTTTGCATCCATCATTCTCACCCCACCTTCTAATACGCATGAGGATTCATAAGAGTATATTCAGATATTGGGAATTATGTGTATAATTCTAACACAAAAAACTAAAACACGTTACATATAATAACAATATTATCCATAAATTTACAACATTTTTCCTTTACTTTGTAATATTTTTGTATGTTTCTTGTAAGCAGAAGCGCAGTATAGACTTTCTTACGTAAGGTAACAGGTCATGGTTTCTGTTATGGATAGATCGCCACAAAATTTTTTCGAAAATGAGAGGTAAACGAAAATCCACAAGGAAAAGGTCCTAGCCAAATCTTTTTAGAGAATGGGTTTGACTTAGCTGTGATTGGTGAGAAGAAACCAAAACAATGCTTGAAACGTTGGCGAAGAACCTTTGAACAATTTGGAGAGGAAGGCTTTTATACAGAACACTGTGGGAAAGGAAGTACGGGACGCCCTTCGGAAAAACCCCTCTCTCCTGATAAAAAATTAAAGAAAGCGGAAGTACGTATTTCGTTTTTAGAAGCAGAATTGACATTCCTAAAAAAGTTAGACGAACTCGCAAGGCAGGCGTTACAGAAGAAGCGTTAACAGCACGAGAAACATACACACGATTCCAATTCCCACGTATGGTGCGTTACCTTTGCATACTGACTGGGATAAGTCGGAGTGGATACTATGCGTGGCTCCATCAGACAGATAAACAGCTGCAAAAAGAACGCAACGATGAAACAGATTATGAATGGATATCGTCTATCAAACATTAGATAACTTGGAAGAGAGATTAGGAGAAGTCATTCATACTGAAGCGCTTCTACATTCAGACCAAGGTATTCATTATACACACCCTGAATTTCAAAAACGTGTAAGAAAAATCGGGATCAGACAGTCTATGTCCTGTAGGGGCAATTGTTTAGACAATGCACCATTGGAACCTTCCTTGGTCATATGAAAGATGAATTAGATTATAAAGATTGTCAAACCTTTGAATCCCTTGAGCTCAACATAAAGAATTATATGGAGGAGTATAATTCTAATCGTTATCAGTGGACATTAAAAAAGATGGCTCCGATCCAATATCGGAACCACCTTTTAAGTGCTTGATTTTTCAGGGCTTTTTTATTAAAATATCCATTTTATAGGGTACAGTTCAATATAACGAAGGCTCTTTTTGTTTTTATGACAGTTAAATGGACACAATGCAGTGAAGTCCTTACAATAGATTTCAAGGGGATAATTCACAATAAACGTATAATATTTTTAGTTAACCTCACACAGAATACATATAAGTACAAGAAAATAATTAAAAACCAATTACAATTCAAATTTCAAAAATACACAAAAAGGAGGAGATACGATGACTAATAAAAACGAAACTGGTTGGAATTTAGAGAGTAGTTATACTGACCTGCCCAAATCATTTTTCACCGAAATCCCCCCAACTCCTGTACACTCACCGGAGTTAATTAAACTAAATAATTCTTTAGCAATATCTCTTGGTTTTAATCCTGAGGAACTAAAAAAGGAAGCTGAAATTGCTATTCTCGCTGGTAATGCAATTCCAGAAGGAACTCACCCGCTAGCTCAGGCGTATGCTGGGCACCAATTTGGTCATTTCAACATGTTAGGAGATGGTCGTGCCCTTTTAATTGGGGAACAAATTACTCCTTCAGGCGAACGGTTTGATATTCAATTGAAAGGTTCCGGTCCAACTCCATATTCGCGCCGTGGTGATGGCCGCGCTGCACTCGGTCCGATGCTACGTGAGTATATTATTAGTGAAGCGATGTACGCGCTTGATATTCCAACTACTCGCAGTTTAGCAGTAGTCTCAACTGGCGAACCAATCTATCGCGAAACGAAATTACCTGGAGCAATTTTAACTAGAGTAGCAAGCAGCCATATTCGCGTCGGTACTTTTCAATATGCCGCAGCTCGTGGATCAATCGAGGATTTAAAAGCTTTAGCCCACTATACGATACAAAGACATTATCCAGAAATTGAGTCTCATGAAAACCCGTATGTCGCATTACTACAAGAAGTTATTAAAAGACAAGCAAGCCTTATCGCCAAATGGCAACTCGTCGGCTTCATTCACGGCGTAATGAACACTGACAATATAACGATTAGCGGTGAAACGATTGATTACGGTCCGTGTGCCTTTATGGATAGTTATAACCAAGGAACAGTATTTAGCTCTATTGACACACAAGGCCGTTATGCATACGGAAATCAACCATACATGGCTGCATGGGATCTCGCACGTTTAGCTGAATCTTTAATACCAATACTACATGAAGATGAAGAAGAAGCACTAAAAATTGCACAAGATGAAATTTCAAAGTTCAGTGTGCAGTACGAAAATAATTGGTTCCTCGGAATGAAGAAGAAATTAGGACTATTCAGCAATGAAGAACAAGATCAATCATTTATTGAGAAACTTTTAAAAGCAATGGAAAAATATAAAGCAGATTATACAAATACATTCCGTGCATTAACTGACAATATATTAGAAAATGCACCTTTATTTGAAAGTCCTGAATTTAAAGAATGGTACGAGCTATGGCAATCCCGGTTAGAAAGACAAAAAGAATCACAAGATGATGCCTACAAGTTGATGAAAAATAACAATCCAGTAATCATTCCTCGAAACCACAGAGTAGAAGAAGCACTAGAAGCAGCTGTTAAAAATGGAGACTATAGCGTAATGGAGAAACTTCTTCAAGCTTTAGCAAATCCTTATGAATATTCTCAAGAACAAGCGGATTACTGCACGCCTCCAGCGCCGTCGAATCGTCCTTATCGTACTTTTTGTGGGACGTGATTGTTTAATATGTAAAAAGGTGTGTTCATACAAATTGTGTGAACGCACCTTTTTTATACATTTTCCATGAAAGTACTTTTCAATCAAATATTCTTGTTTAATTTTAGAGGCTAATTTAATGAAAGTCACTTTAAACCTAGGATCGCTTCCACAAAGGCTTTTAAGTCATTATAAAAACCTATAATTGCAAATATAAATTATAAATAGGCCATTTATGTACTTCCGATTGTTGTCCATCATCCATCCTATTAAAAATTCTACTCGCTTGCTGTTTCAATCCTAAAATCACATTTGCAACAAACTTTAACTGTGGATTATCTGTAGTTTCTAATAAATCATATAAATAGTTTTCTTCTTCGCTTTCTAACTTTTGATTAATTCTCTTTTGAATTTGCTTATCATGTTGACTTTCAATCAAATCTTCCAAAAGCCTCTTTGCTAATTCAAGATACGCTATATTTCCACATTCATCATACGTAGAAATTAAATCCAATGCAATTTGATTATTTTCCATTAATCCTTTATCATGTCGTTTATTATCAAAAGATTTTTTATATGTTTCAAAGTTAAAATTAGTTAAGGACAATAAATCTTCTCTAATTTTATATACAGCATATATGCTAACATTATTATAAGTATCTTTATTAGGGTTAAACTCTCCTGGGTTTTTAGGAATAAATGCCGCCAATCTCTGAAAGATTTTTTCATCAAACATATTATAAAACATATTATCTTTTTCATCTTTGAATAATAGTAAGGTAATATATTCTGATAATTTTAACCTTAGGATTATTTGGCCATCTATTTTTGATTCGCCACTAATTAATTCATATTTTTGTTCTCGAAAAATATTGCAAATACCGGTAAATAAATCATCCAAATTTTCTTTTTCATCAAATACATAATCGCCTGAAATACCAATTCTCTCACAAGTCTCGAGTAAATCTTCATACTGTTTAATTTCCTCACAAATGGTATTAAATTTTTCTACCTTATTTATCGAAGCTCCTATCTCATATATTTCTGAAGGGAATTTTTTATTCTCTAAAATATATTTTAAAATTTTACATGCTTTTATATATGAATTTATACTTGTTAACCTTTTCATATTAAATTTTCCCGTTTTCATCTTCTTAGAAATCTCAAAGATTAGTGTATTTTCAAATTCAATATTCAAATCATTTTTTGATTCTGTAATATGGTATCTAACCTCTCTTAAACTAAAGGACAGAATTCCTCAACATTTATTTAATAGTAAATCCATTAAACAAATGTTGAGAAATATAAAACATCATTTCTAAATATTGTTATTTTTGATACTATATTTTATAAGAATATTCAAAAAGTGAGGGGATTTCATGAACGTTCAACTACAAGGTAATGAACAAATTACGAAATTATTTAATGATTGGTATTTAGCTATGCTTAAACAAGATGTGTCTCAGGCGACAAACTTAAAACATGAAATTGAGGAAAAGGAACTAAACTTTGAGGAAGATGAAAACTTAGCATTATATCATTCCTTACTAGATTTTCGATATAAAGTTTTAGTAGATAGTTTAAGCATTTCAAAAGATAGTTTTGATAAAATAGATTCTTACGTAATCTCATCTAATCACCCACTGTCTTACTACTATCATTTCTTTAAAGGCATTTATGCAACTTTAACCACAGACTATAACTTAGCTAGCGAACATTATGAACAGGCTAAATTATTATTAGTAAATAACACTGATAATCTAGAGCAGGCTGAATTTTATTATCGGATGGCTATTTTCCATTATCACTTTTACCAACCAATTGAATCTATTGAATATGCGACAAAGGCTAAAGAGATTTTCAATAAACAAGCTGGCTACGAAGTTAAAGTTGGATTATGTAAAAATACATTAGGTGCCTCATTTGTATATTTAAAACAATATGAACAAGCAGAAGAGCAATATAATTCAGCAATACACCTTTTACAAAAATCCGATGAAAAAGAATTAATTTTAAGTGTACGTAATAATTTGGGTTGGTTATATGCCAGTCAAAACCTCTCCACACTCGCAATACGTCACCTATCAGAAGTAACTGAAAAGAGGCCTACACATTTCAAAGCTCTCTTCTTACAAGCAAGAGAACACTCTAAACTAGATGAAACAAGTATTGCTGAGGGGTTAATCCAAAAAGGATTAAAAATTTGTATGGAATTAAATAATGAAGAATATATATATCATTTTAAAATTCTAAACGAAATAAATAATAATGTTCCTTCTGAAGAATTAGAAACAATTATTCTTAAAGGAATTACGTATTTCGACAAAGAATTATTATATAACTACACTCAAGAATACTCAGAAAAATTAGCTGTTAAATTTTATGGTGAAAATAACCACATTAAGGCAAGCGAATATTTTCATAAGGCGTTACAGGCAAAAGAAAAAACATTTGAGAAAGGGGCATTGAAATGATTAAAAAAATTGGCTCTGTTTTTTTAGGACTATCTGTTTTCGGTATTTTAGCTACTGGTATTCATAGTTCAATTACATACCAAGCGGGTCATGCTGATCTTCCTGCACCACAAAGACCTGACTTTGTTCAATCTGTTGACGTAAGTAAAGACTACAACTCAACAACAGCTGTAAAAGCGCTTTAAAAACGAAAGACCTTCCATTAAGAAGGTCTTTTTTAAATGCACTTATTTAGTTAATGTAATCGAATATTTCTTCATACAGGGCTTTCCATATGCCTCCGACGGGATTCGAACCCGCACTCCTTTCGTAAGCATAGGCTAAGGGGAACACGCTTCCCTACGGAATTTCACCGACAGGAGTTTCACCTGTCTCAGCTTATTTGCTTTTCGGTGCTTCTGAAACCTTCGCCTTGCGACCCGGTTCTACACTGTTTTCCGGCGCTCTTCCCTTCTAGAGCTACGGAGGCAGTTTTTCTTTCAAGTAAAAGATATTTCTACAAAAATAGAAATATCCCTTTGCTTCATATGAAATCACTCTATTTCTTTCATCAAATCAGCAATCCCCCTACTCCCCTCACTACCAACTTTCTCAAGTTCCTCCACAACTAATTTCCGTCTTTGCCCAGAATGATTTTGACTTAACTTCGCTTTTCCTTCTATTTTATTTATCTTTATTTTAAACCCAACTATTCCCTTACTTAATCCTCCCATATAATTCGGGTCTACATCATTAAGTGAGTACGTGCTCTGTGGATCTTCATATTTATGTACTAAATCTTGAAGAGAATCTATTAATTCCTGTTCATCTTCAACAATTTCCAACTCTCCATATACATGGACCGCAACATAATTCCATGTTGGTACTGCATTGTTTGTTTCATACCATGACGGCGAGATGTAACTATGTGGCCCTTGGAATATAGCGAGTACTTGTTGATTTCCACTATCTTTCCACTGTTCATTCGGACGTGCGAAATGGCCATGTAAAGTTAGAGTCTCCCTATTTAATAACAACGGTAAATGCGTTGCATATGGTTCCCCGTTATGTTGAGAAAATAATGTCGCAAAGCTATTTTGTTCAATTATTTCGTAATTCATCTCTTCATCTTGTATTGCGAAATATTTTGGTATGTACATAAGCTCCCTCTTTTCCAGTCTTTTCTATTTTATTTCCTATTATATTTAGTAATCGCATCAATCAACAGGGCCAGATTGTATTTGTTTTACAATGGCAGCCTTCTATTTCAAAAAAATAGGCAGCATGTACTCCATGCCGCCTTAGTTCATTTGCCCCAATATATTTGTAATAAATGCTGTCTTACCTTCATTATAGCTAGCTCGATTTTTTGACGCTCTTGCTAACTCTTCTTTTAAGCTTCCATATTTAATAGCAACTTCGGTATGTTCACGAAGGTAATTACGAAAAGCTACATGTCTCCTCAACTCTTCACTATTCTTATCACACACATATAGATGATGTTCCATCCAAACTGTACTTTCCCCGTCCCACGGAACGAAAGCGTCCTTTCTGCCAAACGCCTCTCTCCCATTAAAGCTCCATTCCGCTTGATGATAGTACCCTATCGTTTCAAGCTTTTTTACTACTTCAGGAAAAACTTCATAATCTTCTATTACAATATCAATATCTAATATTGGTTTTGCTGCAAGTTCTTTAACAGATGTACTCCCAACATGCTCAATGGACAAAACAAGTTCTTTTATTACATTGTTAATGAGCGATTGTAGTTTATAAAATTCATTTTCCCATTTGATGTTATATTCTTCGATAGTAATTCTCTGTTTCAATGTATCCCTCTCCTCAAAAGCAATTATAACCTTTGAATATGAGTATCCTTAAAATCTGTCTCATATTTCAATCCATATCCAAACATTCGATCCATTCCAATGTGCGCTGTCCATATTAAACCAATCATTATAACGGAATCTACCTTAAAATAGACACCTATGATAGCAATTAATATGGATATAATATATGTGTGACATATATTATAAATTTTAGCACCAACATAATTATTTACACCATACGCTAACATTGATAAATCCGGCGCTAAAAGGAACACAAAAAATATAATCCAACTAAATTCATATACTGAATACGCATAAATCGTGGCTACCAAAACAACTAGCCCTTCAAAATGTACAATACGTTTTTGCATTTTTTATCATTCCTCTATTTCAACTAAAAGGTTGCTCTCCTATTTTTCTATATTTACCGATAAATTTTCATCACTGAAAGATTTCTTTGCATTTTTTGACCAGATTGTTGCTAAAATTGGCCCTGCAATGTTATGCCACACTGCCGCTAATACACTTGGAAGTGCCGCCGCTGGTCCAAAATGTGCTGTTGCCAGCGCAACACCTAATCCTGAATTTTGCATTCCTACTTCTATTGAAATAGCTCTTCTTGTACCTTCGTCTAGTCCAAGTACGAACGCTGTTATATATCCGAGCAAAAAGCCAAATGCATTATGGAGCATAACTGCAATAAAGATAAGAAGTCCCGAAGAAGTAATACTACTTACATTGGCTGAAACCACCGCTGAAACTATAATGATAATTGCTAAGACCGATATTAAAGGGATAACAGTCATTCCTTTAGTAACAGTTTTAGGGAAAAACTTCTTCACTAATAATCCTAAAATAATAGGTATGATAATGACTTGTACGATAGAAAGAAACATAGACATAGGATTCACTGGCATCCATTGTCCTGCAAGTAATAATAAAATGAGAGGTGTAGCAATTGGCGCTAATAAAGTTGATAGTGACGTCATTGCAATAGACAACGCTAAGTTTCCTTTTGCTAAATAAACCATAACATTTGATGCAGTTCCACCCGGTACAGAACCGAGTAACACTAATCCAGCCGCTAATTCGGCTGGTAACTTCATAACGTAGGCTAGTACGTATGCGACAAGTGGCATAATAATAAACTGAGCACATACACCGATAATAACTGGCAATGGTTTTGTAGCAATGATTTTAAAATCAACAGCCTTTAATGTTAATCCCATCCCAAACATGACAACTCCAAGTAAAATCGTTATGTAACTAGTTAAACCTAGAAATGGTCCAGGAATGAAATATGCAATAGCTGCAATACAAATAACCCAAAATGCAAAATACTTTCCAGCTATATTACTTATCGCTTCTAGTACTTTCACCCAATCATCCCCTATCCTTCAATTGAAAAACTTTATTCGGATTCAAAATGTTTTGCGGGTCAAGAGCTTTCTTTATTTTCTCCATTACTAAAAGCGCAGCCCCATGTTCTTCTTCTTGATACTTCTGTTTCCCTATCCCAACGCCATGCTCTCCTGTGCACGTTCCACCACGTTTAAGAGCATACAGTACGATACTTTCGTTTATTTCGTCCCCTTTTCTCACTTCATCTTTATCATTTGGATCAATCATTAATAGCACATGGAAATTCCCATCTCCTACATGGCCAAGAATACCACCAACAAGACCTACTTTATCTAATGTCTCTTTCGCATGTTGGATTGCACCCGCTAATTCTGAAATTGGTACACATACGTCTGTACTCATAAGCTTTTTACCAGGATAGCTATGAACGTAAGAGTACGCTAGATTATGCCGTGCATCCCATAATTTATTTCTCGCCGCAGTTTCCGTTTCAAAAACAACTTCTTTACATTTATGATCAAAAACAATTTCCTTCGTAAATTCAATGTCTTGCTTTAGCCCAGCTTCATTACCGTGAAACTCTAAAAACAATGTAGGCTCTTCTCTGTAACTTGTTTCATTATAATGATTTACTTGTTTCATAGATAATTCATCTACAAGTTCAATTCTCGCAATTGGAATACCCGCTTGCAGTATATTAATAACAGCTTCTACCGCATCATTTATAGTTGGAAACGATGCTCTCGCAGCCATAACATGTTCTGGTATGCCGTATACTTTTAATGTTAACTCTGTAAAGCATCCAAGCGTACCTTCTGATCCTACGAAAATTCCATTTAAATGATAACCTGATGATGACTTCGCTGCTAAATTTCCAGTATGTATTACTTCCCCCTCAGCAAGTACCACCTCTAAATCACGAACTTGATCACGCATAACTCCATATCTCACCGCTGTCGTTCCGCTTGCATTCGTAGCAGCCATTCCACCTAACGTTGCATCTGCACCTGGGTCTACACTAAAGAACAGACCGTACTTTTTCAATTCTTTATTGAGCTGAGAGCGTGTCACTCCCGGTTGTACCTTCACTAGAAAATCTTTCTCTCTTATTTCAAGTATTTTGTTCATTAATGAAAAATCAACTGTAATCCCCTTTTCATAAGGAATTATATGACCTTCTAAACTAGAACCTACCCCAAAAGGAACGACAGGTTTTTCATGCTCACTCGCTACTTTCATTATCCTACTGACCTCTTCGGTCGTCTTCGGAAAAACAACTACATCAGGTAAACTACTAGTATGATAAGATTCATCTTTACTATGTAACTCTCTTACTGTCTTATTCACAACTACTCGATCTTCGGGAAGTACACCCCTTAATTCATTTACTAAACGCTCTACCGTTATTTCCATCGTACACTCTCCTACTTTCTACAAATTAGAATTACAAAATATGTTAACTATTTTATACATAATAATCCGAAAAATTAAATAATTCAAGTTTTACATATATAAAATTCGCTTCCTACTGTCAAATAAACAAAAAGAACTTGCACTAATTAGTGCAAGTTCTTTTCAATAAAACTATATTTTAAATGACTTTTTTATTAACAACATAAACCAAATTAAAGTAACTGCCATCAACGAATGAGAAAACCCTACAATATAAGTTAACCCTTTAAAGTCCGCTCCATTTAGCTGAAGGAGCCCTCTCGCTGCTAGCGAACCTAACATTAAAGTTAATGCAATATTATGTAAAACAAACCACTTATTAAAACTTTTCGCTTCATGAAACGCGAATACTTTTGCTAATCCTAATGCAATTAAAAAGAAGAAAAAGCCAAGTACAAGTGTATGTGTATGCAAAAGATTTAACAAAGTAGATCCTACAATCCCCTTATACTTTCCATACTCCCTAGCGAAAATTCCTGATAGTAAACCAATAATTAAATACGTAAACGATGCATTATATAATTTCTTCATTATGTACCTCCTTAAGTAGAATGTGTAGTGCGTCATATTTAGTAATAATGATAGTTACATAGTAAAAACTCCTAGTTTCCTAGGAGTCATTGTATAAGCATCTCACTCTTTACAGTCAATCCTAATTATAAAATATCCTTTTATACAAAACAATCGAACTTTATGTGAACAAGCAGGGCTCTATTAAAATATGTTGCGCTTTTGTGTTACACAATCCATACTAATTATTATAACTTATAAAGGTGGTGCAATAGATTGATAGTTCTTGAAACTGAACGACTCACTCTTCGTTGGTTCGATATACAAGATGCTCCGTTCATTCTTGAGTTAGTAAATGATCCTGCATGGATTCAGTTTATTGGTGATAAAAGGGTTAAAAACTTAGAAGATGCAAAAAATTACATCTTAAACGGACCTTTCGATATGTATAATAAAATGGGCTTTGGTCTTTACTTAGTTGAACGAAAAGAAGATCTCACTCCACTTGGCATGTGCGGCCTTATTAAAAGAGATTCATTAGAAGATGTTGATATCGGCTTTGCCTTTTTAGAAAAATTCCGTTCGAAAGGGTACGGCTATGAATCAGCTGCTGCGGTAATCGAATACGGTGTACATAAGCTAGGTATGAAACGAATTGTAGCAATTACTTCTATAGATAATGCTGCTTCAGGCAATCTGTTAGAAAAAGTAGGATTGCGATTCGAAAAAATAATTTCAGACTCCGGAGAAGATCTAAAATTATTCGGGTATAACGCATAACAAAAAGGTCGCCATTCATGGCGACCTTTTTGTTACTTCACTTCTACCGTATAATTCCCTGTTCCCCCACCATATTGATATACATGTAAATAATACTTACCTGGATGCGCATTGTAGCTGCCCACTAATTTATTTCCTTGCGTCTGAGCATACGTAACATAATTATTTAAATCTGCTGCTGAATAAAGAACCCAGTTTACCCCAATATTATTTTCCTTCGTTACGTTAATTTGGAGATTCCTAGCTGTTTCCACATTTATTTCAAAGTAATCACTTGTATCACCGTTTCCTAAACTTGCACGTAACAATTGGTTTAACTGCAGTTTATTCGCTGTTTGGAATGAATTATTCGGCTCTTTTTCTACACTGTTATCTTCTTTCTTTTGAACAGTTACACTTGCTGTAGCAGTATTAGTTAATCCTTTATCGTCTGTTACTGTTAATTTCGCCGTATACGTTCCTTCTTTTGTATATACGTGAGTTGGATTTTGCTCATTACTTACCGCACCATCACCGAACTCCCATTTATAAGAAGCAATTTTCCCATCTTCATCTTTTGATCCATCGCTTTTAAACGAGATTGCTTCATTTACATTTCCGTTATACGGACCATTTATAACCGCTATTGGCGCTTTATTCACAGCACCTTCTTCTGTATTAATACCGTGGAACACAACATCATATTCAAATTGCCCTGATGCATTCACACGGTAATTCACGAAGTAAGCTGTTACTGTTTTATAGCCTGTCCATTCTTTCGCACTTAAACGTTTTAACGTATCATTAACGTTTTGCGTAATTGTTTTCCAGTCTTCATTTTCTCCTTTTGCAGAAGTTCCTGTATATGTTCCTTGTAGTGTAAATGTATTAAAGAACTGTGATTTATTTTTCTTTACTGATACATTACTTAATTTTGCTTCCGCTGTAATTTCTGCTGCAATATCCGAAACTGGTTTCGGTGCATGAGTTGCTAAATAATCATCTGATACTAATGGAACGTTATATTTCTCACGATTATCTATTAACATTTGCATATAATCTTGATACTCTTTATTTAAATTCGCATCTTGACTTAATGCAGAGCGGTATGCATCATATGCTGTCACATCATTTTTCCTAATAAGATCATGAATTTTGTCAAACATATCGTATCTCTTATTGTACATATACGATTGTAACGCAAAGGAATAATTGTAGAAATCCCACGTTCCATACTTTGCATTTAACGTTCGCTCTGCCGTATAACGTTCTGCTGGATTTGAAGATAGTCCTCCTATAATACTCTTTCTCGGTACAACATTATCTGTTCTCGTTGCCCCTGCGAAAAACTCAGCATTCCCTTCTTCAAACCAAGATAATCTCTCATTCTCATACAGCTTACCTTGTCCCCAAAGTCCTGGCACTTCATATCTACCTTGTAAGTAATGCGTGAACTCATGGCGGAACAATTCTTCTAAACTATAAATACTTTCTTCTGGCGTACGTTCATAAGTAAAGAACGTACCTGTTCCTTCTATATAAAGACCACCGTTATTCGTTTCATATCCATATAATTGACGATTAAATTGATATTCAGCAGGGCTATTATAAATAACCATCGTTAATACGTCATCGGGATTTCCTTTTTCTAACGGTTGGTCACTTTCAACCGTACGATGGAATTGTGCCTTCACTTCTTTTGCTGCCCAATATAAACGTTTAACTTTCTCCTCAGTCACTTTATCTCCGGCTTTTAAAACAATTGCACCATCATCAAACGTATACGTTTTCGGCAAATACTTTTTCTTCCCATCTTCTCGTATTTGATCTAAATTAACAACGTTACCGTTTGCATCTTTTCCGCCATAATTCGTCGTAATTTGCTCAGCTGCTACGAAATATTGCTCACCTAAATAAGGATAGATTTTCATCGCATCTGTTGCAACTTGTAATCCTTTTGTCCCTGTACTATGGAATATACCGAGTCTACCTGTATAATAAATGCCATTATTAATAAGCCATCCGTTTTTCTCTGTAATCGTTCCCATTAACGCAAATCTACTTAACTCATTAATATAACTATCTATTCTCTGATACCATACTGTATCTTTCGGTGCTTTTCTCGTATCGTACAAATACGATTGAATATCGTAATCAACACCTTGCATAATATCGTAAATCGCATTTCCAGCTGAAAGATTATCTACCAATGTAGAAAAATTATCATTATATTGCTTAAAAATCTTTGCAGCCGATGTTATCGTTTCCACATCACTCGAAGCATTTCCTATTAATTTTCCGTATGATGATACAACTCTATTTTGTTCCAATGTACCGAGCTTGAAATTTGGATTGTTCGCAATCGTTTTTAACGCCGGCAAGCACTTGTCATGATAGCTCCGTTCATTAAGTTTGCTTAATTCTGCATTATAAAAACCTAAATAAAATCCAGAGCGCAATACCTCTACTAATGTCTCAATCCCTTTTGAATCATCCTTCGTATAAGCTTGTCCTTGCTGCTTCAATTTATCAATAATCGCCTGCATCCTACTATCATTTTGATAGAATGCAAGGCTGTCCTTATTAAACTGAAATAGCCCCGTAATTTGCTCCCAATCGATTGTTACAAGTAAATCTACTAATTGTTGATTGCTTAATTGATTTAATTCAGCAATTGTATAAGTTTTTGCTACAGCTAATTGTTTACTTTCCTTTTTTACTTCAGGCGGTCTTTGCGATAAATCAGCAAATTGTAGCCTTTTCTCAAAAGACTTGCTTTCTAATACTTTCGATGAATGAGCTAATTCTTCCACTGGCAGTTGTACACCAACCGGCTCCATTTTTAGCACATTTCGATATGAAACTTGCTCTCCCTTAGTATCTTCCGCCAATATGCTTCCTTGAAAACTCCCTAACATTAAACTAGCAAAACTTACCCCTACTAAAACTTTTTTTGAATAGCCTTTCATACTCTCCCCTACCTTACATTTTTTAGTGTCCCGCACCATTATTTTACTATTCTGACTATTTATTCTGTATTGAGAAAAAAGAAGGGAACGTTCACACATGTATCCATTCAAAGTGAAATTAACACTTGACTTCACATGTGATTCATGTCAAAAAAAGGATAGATAATAGCGAAATTCCTGCTACATCTATCCTCTATTTCAACACTATGATTTTAACTTTATAAACGTAATTCCCGGCAATGTTTGCATATGCTGAATAAATGCATTCTTTTCTTCTGACGATATATTTTTCAATTGTATTCCTACCTTATAAACTATTTCTGTATCTTGCTGTAAAGCTTCAACTTCATATGAAAGTATTGGAATACCTTTCACTTGTAGCGTCTCTACTATTTGTTGTACCGCTTCCTGTTTATTTATACACATTTGCACTGTTATATTTTGCGGAAATAAAAATTGCACCTTAAAAATACGACTTACAATCTCTAAACCAATCAAAACGAGAATCATCGCTCCAATCCCTACAACATACATACCTGCTCCAATTGCTAACCCTATTCCTGCTGTAGCCCATAAACCAGCCGCTGTCGTTAATCCTTTCACTGCCTGCTTTTGAATAATGATTGTACCTGCACCTAAAAATCCAACTCCACTAACAACTTGCGCTGCAATCCGGCTCGGATCAAGAGCCATATGTTCTTCAAACACAATATCCGAAAAAGCATATTTCGAAACGACCATTATTAAAGCACTCCCTACGGCTACTAGGAAATGTGTTTTTAATCCAGCTTCTTTTGAGCGAATTTCCCTTTCAATACCGATTATCGCCCCTAACAAACCAGCAACACCGATTCGTATAATTAAATCAATATGTAAGCTCACGGGCACTTCCCCCTTTTATTCATTATAGAGAGATAAAACAAAAATTATCACATGCATCTATCCATCGATATAAAAGCATTTTATTAAAATACATTTAATATCCCAATGATTTTATGTTAATATTTTAAATATTAACATAAATAAAACAACCTACTTCTCATACAAAAAAACTTTAAAGTTCAACATCTAACTTATTTTCAGTTAAAAATGGCAAATGAGTTGCGTGAAATGAGGTTGAGAAAGTCAGAAAACGCTTTCATTTTATATCATAATTTTTGTGAAATAAAACATAAATAAAAGGAGCTTACTAACAATGAACGTCTCTTTACTTACACCTACTACTGATTTACAAGAAGAATACTTAGATTTTTATACCGAATGGAAAGATAGCGGTGAAACGATGATTCCATGGGTTATTTCAAAAAATCCTTCTAATTTCACGGCAATGATTCAAGAATTACACGACGCACATAACGGAATAAATATTCCTGAAACTTGGGTACCAGATTCTACTTATTGGCTCGTGACAGATGAAAATAGAGTTGTAGGAGTTGTTAATATACGTCATAGTTTAACTGATCATCTATTTAACGCTGGTGGTCATATCGGTTATGGTATTCGTCCTTCTGAAAGAAGAAAAGGTTATGCTACGAAATTACTAGAGTTATCACTAGAAAAAACGAAAGAATTAAACATCACGAAAGCACTTGTCGTTTGCGACGAAGTGAATACTGCTTCAGAGAAAACGATTTTACATAACGGCGGTCTCCGTGATGATGATTTTACTGAAGAAAATGGTAATGTTGTAAGAAGGTATTGGATTGAGCTATAAATAATCAAAAACAAGCCAGAAAGTGATTACACACTTTCTGGCTTGTTTTATCCCGCGTTAACGGGCAGTACAACTAATAATCAGTGGGGGATGAACAAAACCCCCACTGATTATAGTTTCACTTTATACTGCTTCTATTTCAAACTGGACTGCAATACCACTTGGATCTACTACTGTAAATCCAAGTGTATTTTCATTTATCTCATGTTGTTTTTCTATTAATCTTTCTTTCACTTCATCTAACGCTTCTTTGTGCGGTAATACAATTGTATACACCTTCAGTCCAGTTGCATGTACTGGTGGATGCGGGTTATTTACCCCGTTCCACGTATTTGCACCAATATGGTGATGGTATCCACCTGCTGAAATAAATAAGCAATCATCTTCACGCTGCTGTACTTCAAAGCCTACTGTTTCTACATAAAACTCATGTGATTTCTCTACATCAGCTATTCGTAAATGTACGTGCCCAACGACAGTATCAGCAGGTAATCCATCAAACTCATAATCAACAAGCGTTGCTAGTTCTTTTAAATCAAGTGGCGTACTTCCTCCTGGCCCTTCTCCCCACTGATCACGCGGACGGTCTGCATATATTTCGATACCATTCCCCTCTAAATCTTGTAAATAAAACGCCTCACTATACGTATGATCACTGGCGCTATTAAACCTTGAAATTGGTAAAATTTCATTTGAATATGTATAACGTCCTTCTTGCTCAGCTGGACTATCAATTACGTTCTTATTGCGAAGCACACCAATTAATGCCGAAGCAAAAGCTTCACGAGTCGGAACTAAAAAGGCAACATGGTATATTCCCGTTGTACGTGGTTCTTGCAGTACCCCGTCCTCTAATTTTTCAAGAACAAGTAATGTATTATTACTACCTTTTCCAGCTAAATGTGCTTTATTCCCCTCTTGCTTTATAACTTCTAAGCCTACTACATTCTTATAAAAATCAACTTGACGCTCTAAATCTTTCACTTTAAATTCAACATGACCAATACGTGTTTTCGGATGAATTTGTACCATGGATAACTTCCTCTCCTAGTCCTTTATTTCAAAATAAATTAACATAGCCGTTACTATGAAGGATACAACTAAAAACACACTATGTAAATAAGAAAAATCAGAATTAATAGTTTTTGTGGGCCGTTAATAAAAAAAGCCATCTCCTCTGAAACTCAGAAGAGATGGCTTCTATTATAGAAACTATAAATCTTTTACTTTATTATCTTTTAACTAAATATTTATTTCATCTTATGTACTTCAGCAACTAACTTTCCGCCTTGTATGCCCATATAAAGCTTAACAGGCGCATCATTTGTGTTTTCAAATACTAAATCTAAATATGGATACGCAATTGTAGCATCTCTTCCCTGAGGGACATAACCTACTGTTTTAGAATGTGTAGTTCTCTCTACCATTTTCAAACCAGCTTGATCTGCTGCATTGTATAGAGTTGATGATGTTTGACAAACGCCACCACCATAACCATCTACTAATTTACCATCTACAATTTCTTTACCTAATTGATATCCTTTATCCGGCGTTGTATCACCGATTAATGCATTGAAAGAGAAACTGTCTCCTTTTGCTAATACAACTCCATTTATGCTCGCTGCCGACAAACGAATATTCTCAATACGGCCACCTGCTGATCCACCTAAATTCGTTTCATATCTACCAATTACCGTGCCACTTCCTTGCGCATCACTTAATGTTGCGATAGGCTTTTTCTCAACAATAGGTAATTGATATGAAGAATCCCACATACCTACGTTTAATAATTTATCTACTAATTCTTTTTCCATTAATTCATAAGAAGGTTTTCCTTCTTGCCAACTTCCATCAGGAGCTATACGTGAAGGAACCATCTTTTTGTCAACGCTTTTCCCAACTTCACTTGCAACCTTCGTTACCGATTTTTTAAATTTCGCTTCATCTTCAAAATAACCTAAGCTCGATAAGTCTAATTTTTTCACTTCAGTACCAGTACGCGCATCAACCAAGCTAATTGAATCCTGTACATCAGCCTTAGCCTCTACAACGTTCCCACCAATATCACTCACTAATGCTACATCACTTACTTTTGCGCCACAACCACTTACTACAGCTACGCATAGTACCCCTACTAATATACCCTTTACTTTTCGGAACAATATACTCTCTCCTTTTCCCCAACATTATTTCTTAAGTTTTATTTCATTTTATGTATGTTTTGTTACAATCATTTTACAATATATTTAGAAAATGTTACAAGTTGTTTTTTACTCTATTTAAATTACTCTTTTCTTTTGTAAATGTCTATACATATTTATATAAATTTTTAAGTTTGATAAGATTGTAACTTTTATGTAACCTATCTCTATCCAGTATATACCATTTAACAGATGAAATACAATTGTAAAACTCTTTCATTTCACCTCTTTATTCACCTACATGCTTCATAAAACATAATGCTGATTTCTCATATATGATCATTATTAAACAACTGAAACCAACTTTTTATAGATCAAAAAAATCAATCCATTCAGCGCATCTAGGTATTTGCCGTGCCACTACTCCGCTTTTGCACATACATTATGATGAATTTAACCTATTTTAAAGAAATGGAGGATGTTTTATGTACCCCTACAATCCATACGATCCATATAACCAAAATGCTTATCAGCCTCAATATGATTTACAAGCACAATACCAACAATATATAGATCCAGCAGAACAAGTAGATCCATATGATCAAAATCGACAATTCCAACTTCCAATCTCTTTTCCTGGTACTGGAAACCGTCAACTAGAAAGACGAGTAAATGAGCTTGAGCAAAGAGTACGTCAACTAGAAAACACAGTTGAGCGACATACGCGTAGATTAAACCGCTTAAATCAGCGTTTACGTACAGTTGAAAACAGACTAAACATTCCATTTTCAGCATTAGAAGATGGATTTTAATTTCGAAAACTAAAAAATATATGAAGGAAGGGGCTCCCCCCTTCCTTATATAAATTGACGAAAGTTTTTTCCATCTCTATACTGATAAGAGTTAATGAAATGAAACAAGGTGATAAAAATGGATTTTGAAATAAATTTTCTTTCCTTTTATGTAGTACAAGTAGAAGGAAAAGGTGAAGCAGTTGATAAACGCTATAAACATTTTCAAACATTAGACGCTGAAGAATATGAAGATAGCTCCTTAAAAGAATTTTTGAATGGTGAATTATTAAAAATTTCAAAGCGAAAAGTAGAACGTCACGCAAAAACGGAACAAGCCCCAACCAAGATTGGTCGCTTTATTGTAGAAGCAGGACATGAACTTGATTCAAACCCTCATTACAACCTTTTTAATCGTATTCGCTTTGCGGAAACAAAGGAAAACTTCAAAGATATGAGTGAGCCTCTCGTTTATACATATCTTGACACAAGTGCTGTACGCGGTGGTGTATTTTTAATTGCGCAAGCAAAACTACGTAAATACTTTGATGATCCATTCGTTTTCGTTATGAAATGTGACTTCGAGCCGAAAGTCGCTTCTATTTCCGATGAATCCACACTGATTCGTAACGTCGAAATGGCCATCACAACAAAAAACATGAAATCTATCCAATATCCGTACATGCCTGAAGAAGGCATCGTCGAAGTAGGCGAGCTAAAAATTCACCAAGCATCACACGCCCGTTACTTTGAAGACTTCTTAAAATTCGTCGAGTACGAGCGCTCTATGCCTGAAATTATGAAAACACAAGTAATGGACATGGTATACGACCAAATTGAAGATGTATTTGAAGAAGGTACGGAAGAACGCGAACAATTCGACCAAGCAATGGAAGTATGGGCTGCCAGTCCGAAACGTGAAATTATGGAACAATTTTCAACCGAAGAAGTAATGGAAGCTACCGCTCAAATCGTCGAGCATGCTCCTGAAGTGGAATTAAAGTTAAAAGCAGATCATATCTCTGTGAAGGCCCTGCTTGCTGATTTCGGAGACTTAATACATATCGCAAAGGTAAACGACCGCTATGTATTAATGATTGAGGCTGACACACTTACGTTTGAAAAAGGCTTCTCTCCCATTGAGTTTCTGAAGCCGGATGAGTTGCAAGACGTAATTGAGCGGATTGAGAATAAGCAGCAGTATTCTTATGATACGAACGGGATTGAATAAATGCTTCCATATAATTATTTTTACTAAGCGCTTTTAACAAGCGCTCTTTTATTTTGGACATAGTTAACATTTATATGAAAAACCGATTCTACTAAGAATCGGTTTCTCTGCTTTATACAAAATATGCTTATTTTTAATCCAAGATAACATTTGTTGCAGCGTCAAGTAGATTTCTTCCTTGTTGCACAAGCGTATTTCCATTATAGATATCCGCTTCGATATTTCTAGTAGACCAAGTTCTTCTATAAGTTTTTCGTGTTTTTCCTTTTAGTCAATATGTATGTTGTTAAAATGAAAATTTCATTTTACTACCTCAAATTTATTGTACTCGTAAAAAGATAATTGAAAACGATATTTCGGATGCTCTCTCACCCAATCGTAGGCTTCTTCTAAAATATCCATTTTGTTTTGCGGGTCATTAAGTTCACTACATTCGTCCCTTTTCTGTTTGCACAGAGGGCAGAATCCATTCACTATCTCAGCACTCATCGCACGAATAGTTTTACTTTCTACGTCAACTACTAGACGAAGAATAAGGGCATGTTCCGCTTTTGTAGTCACCATCATTTCAGCAATCCTATCCTCATTCCAAAAGACACCGTTTAATTCCATCTTTACGTTGACATCTTTGATATCCAAGTTTATCATCATCACATCTCCCATGTATAAAACGCTTATCTTACTCTTCAATTTTAATCTTTAATACACCACGTTTTAAAGATATGTTAAGCTTTTTCCAATTCTTCTTCTTTGCTATAAGAGGAAGTGTAATAAAAGCAAAAAGTGATGTGAATATAATACAAAAAACTAAAATGGTTAAAATGTTAAAGATTGCTTCCATTTAACTGTATCCTCTTTCATTTCTATGAGTTCTTATTTTATTAATACACTTTAAAATTCTTACTACGCCTTAATTTTCAAAGCAATTATAATGACTCAATTGCAACAACAAGTTTATTCCCATTTAATATGAATACATTATTCACCCGTCAATACGATGACATTAAATTTATGTAGTTAGAAATGGAGGAGAATCTCATTTAACCTCTGTATTCTTCTCCATCTCAGCCAAATACCTAAGTTGCCGCTCTGCCTTTCTCACTGCAGTAGGAAAGTGCTTTTTCAGAAGTTCTACTGCAGATTCACTTATATAATATCTTTCCGTTATACTTTCCCACGTGTCACTACTTTCAAATGCACCCCATACAAAAGGACGCTCTGCACTTTTTTTCATTTCTTTAAATGCCCATTTTCGCATCTTTTTTTTCGCTTTTTCTGTTAGTTTTCCGTTCTTTACAAGTTCAAGCTCACCATGTCTCTTGTATCGCTTATTAATATCTCTCTCACTATATGCTTTAAGAAATATATTCGCTGTATTCTCAGCATCTGCGAAAGCACGATGTTGCCTACCTTCCCATGTTAAATCAAGCTGCTCCACTGCAAATTGTAAACTTGGTGTATGCTCAAATAATTCTTCATACGCTTGGAAAACAAATTTTTGCACATCAAATCTGCTCTCTTTTTCCATGCATGGGCATTCTACACCATGTAATGTACAATCGTGAGATAGAAAACGATAATCTTCTTTTCCCCATGAAATAAATATAAAATCTTCTCCGATAAACTTAATAAATTTCTCTATAATTTGAGGGAACTTCTCTACACCAATTAAATCTTTCTTTGTAATTCCGGTTAATTTTGTTGTATGACGAGTTAATGGGGCACTTGGTTTTACTAACTCTGAAAATTCTCCAATAATCTTCATTGTACTCGCATCTATTTTTACAGCTCCAATATCAACTATTTCTGACGGATCTTCCGATTTATATGGCCTAAAATTCCTTTCAATATCAAACACAATGAAATGTGTAGCGTTTTTCAATTTATTTACCTCTTTCTAAATTCCTTTTCACGCAAATACTTTATTTTCAGTATTTATTTATTAATGCACTTTATGCATGAAATACCTCGTGTAAAAAAACAAAAATTCAGTCTTATTATCATATGTACATTGGAGGATATTCAATAAGAACGCAAAAAAAAGAAGGGCAAGCCCTTCTTTTTTTCATAATTACTTCTTGTTTACGTTTGTAGCTTGAGGTCCACGGTTACCTTGTTCTACTTCGAAAGTAACTTCTTGACCTTCTTCTAAAGATTTGAAGCCGTCGCCTTGGATAGCTGAGAAATGAACGAATACGTCTTCTCCGCCTTCAACTTCGATGAAACCGAAACCTTTTTCTGCGTTAAACCATTTTACTTTACCGTTTTGCATTTAAAAAATCCTCCTACAATGTACCTATATGTACATATTCATTTTCAACCACTTTACAATAATACGTCATAAATTAAAAAACTGCAACCCCCCGAAGGAGATTTAACATTGCTACCCCCTTGGAAGTTACAGCTCATTTAAATCTCTATATTATTAAAAGTAAAATGGTTTAAAGTAACTATATCATATCAATATAATAAAAGTAAAGTTTTTTTCAGCTATACAGCTTTTTTCTTCCATTGCATCGCTTTTAATTCACCTGATCCAGCTACAACATAGTCTTCCTTTTCATTCACAATGCGCCAACCATGCCCTTTAACCGAATCACATACTGTAACAATTCCTTCTTCAAGAAGCACACGGCAAACAGCGCTAATTCCCGCCTTATTTTGCGTTGACGTTGTATATAACACATGTTGATCTACACTTAAATCTAAATAGCTACTCGCTTTTTGTTCACTTTGACATGTATGCCAACATATTTTTTCATTCTCAATACTATCATCTATTTTACAAAAAGAAATATTCCCACTAACTCCCCTACACGATCCACTTGCCGCTACTAAATAGGAATTATGTATAGTCAACGCAGAAATCATCTGGTTCATCGCTATTTTAATCCTTTTTAATTTACGTGTCTCTAAATCAAAAAGCCAAACACCACCATATTTAGTATGTATTTTCGTACCGATAAATAAGTAATGTTTATATAAAAATAATGATCGAATAGATGGTGCCTCGCTATCATAATCAAGAAATGGCTGAATAGTCTCCCATGTGGAACCAAAATTATTAGAATGATACAGTGTTTTATCTCCATGAGCAATTACTGTTCCATTTTCATTACTACATACATTCCAGCTCGTTGCTTTCGTTGGAAAGCGCTGGATCGTCCACGTTTCTCCACCATTCATACTACGAATAAAAACTCCTTCGTCTCCTACTCCATAAACTACGTTATCTTCACTATGTAAATCTCGAATTCGTTTTTGGAATCCAGTTAAAATCTGTTTCCATTCTCCATCTTTTTCAATGAATAAACCATTATATGTAGTAGCTAACAAAAGCTTTCCATCTCTTAACTTTGTAATAGCGGTTGCACTGAACTCTGTTTTCACGTTGACACTCCCATTCCTAGAACTTCTCGGCAAAAGCAATTGCAAAATCACTGCATTTTTCAACGTCTTCTTTATCTTCTGGAGCTAATTCAATTTTCAATCCTTCTTGTACAAGTTCTGCCCCGCATTTTACAAGACGTTCTTCAAATATCGTTACCGCTTCACAAAACAGTTCATACGCCGTATCACCTGATCCAAAAACAGCCACTTTTTTCCCCGTTAAATCTATATTTTCTAACTCATCATGGAAATCTTCCGCTTCAAATGGTAATTCACCATCACCCCACGTATAAGATCCTAAAATGATTCCATCATAAGCTAATAATTCTTCAGCATCCATACCTTCCATCTCTTGTACTACTACTTCATGATCAAAGGCATCTAAACTTACTTTAATTAAATCAGCAATACTCTCTGTATTCCCTGACATACTTGCATACGCTATTAAAATTTTCGCCACTTTGGCATCCCCCTCTTACAATGAATGATTCTCATTCTCATTATATTAATAATGAGAATCAATTTCAATTATATTTTTTGCTATTTTATTTAATTCCATAAAAAAAGAACGGATGACTATACAATCATCCGTTCTTTTTTATTATTTTTTAAAAATACCAAATGGTTTTCCAACTGGTAATACAACTTTTCCGAAGTGTGTATTTAACACAGCTGCTGCTGAACCATAGAAAGATAATAATGAAATACATAGTTCAGAATACGCTGCTAAATTATGCATTGCGTGCGGCATAACACCTAAAGTACTTAATGAAAGACCGATAAATAAGAAATCAATAAGGACGAAAATCATAAATAATACTTTATGTGTTTCCATTGCACCAATTGTCATAAAGATCGTGAAAATCAAGTATCCGATAAAGGCTACACCAAGCTGTTTTGAATCTGCAGTTTGGGCTAATTTTTCGCCAAATACTCCAAGTTGAATTAACCAAGTCATTCCAACACCTAACCAAAATAGGCCGTACGCACCAAATGCTGTTGTACCAAACGTATTGTTGTGCTTTGCATCGTGAATGCATGCAAAGATTTGTGCAAATCCTCCTAAAAAGATTGCCCATGGTAATACAAGTGAAACGCCATCTGTTAAGCCTAACTTTTGAGACGATGCTACAAGTGTTACCATCGCTAATCCAAATAGACCGATTCCAGATGGATCTGCTGTTGTCATTTTCACATGATGTGTAGTAGTTTGATTGCTCATATAAACCTCCTGATTATAAACATACTCGAATACAATACTTAAATCAGAAGGCTATGTCAATGGTTTTTTTTGTATGTTGTCAGACCTTATTCCCTATAATAATCGAATACACTTTGGGCGATTTCATACGGTTTTATATTTACATTTGGCAACTCGTTTACCGGCATCCATAAAGGAATATAACTCCCTCTATCTTTCAGCTCGAACTCCTCGCCTTTACCACTTCCGAACACTCCATCTGTAATATGGGCATTATAATAATACTCCGTACCTTTATACTCCACCTTTGCGATCAGATTCTTCACTTGTATATGTACCCCTAATTCTTCATAAACCTCTCGCTTCGTTGCTTCTTCAGGTGTTTCTCCTTTTTCAATTCCCCCGCCCGGAAAAACAAAATATATTTCATCTTCTCGAACACGTTTTATAAGAGCGATTTTACCGTCCTGTACAATAATAGCTGCACCACGATTTCTTCTCACTTTATTACCTCAACACCAATCGCAACTGTTCCCCATTCATTTTCTTGTTCTTTCGTATATATTTCGTATGTACTTTCTAACATTTCTTTTATACTAACTTCTTCACAATCAAATAATTTTTTATCAATTTGTTCGTACATTGCTTTAAAGCTTTCGTATCGTTTTATCTCCGTTACTTTTACAGCCATCGTTTCTGCTGTCGTAAGGTTCGTAAATACAATTTCATCGTCTTGTTTTATAAGTTGACGTTTTTTATCGTATAAGCGTACTTCATATACTTTTTTTCCTGATTGAATTGACTGAAAAGGTTTATTATATAATCCCATTTCGTATCTCATACATTCCACTCCCTTTTATTCATCTTGCCTACTAACATTTTTGCACATTACTATTTCATACAACATAGTTCGCCTTACTTCACCTTGCATATAATGTTCCATATCCATTACTTTCTTTAGAGAGGATGCTAAAATTGGTATGTTATATTTAAATCAAAAACCAGAATATAATAAATATGATATCGGTGATTATACTTACAGTAAAGTAGGCCCTTTTATTTTTTCTTGGAATGATGAAACAAAATTAAAAATAGGTAAGTTTTGTTCATTAGGAGAAGAAGTCGTTTTCATACTTGGCGGTGAACATCGTGCTGATTGGATAACAACTTATCCATTTAATGTCCTCTTCGAAGAAGGAGCACACATTACTGGTCATCCTTCTTCAAAAGGTGATATCGTAGTCGGCAATGATGTATGGATTGGTTATCAATCCTGCATTTTATCTGGTGTTACAATTGGTAACGGGGCCATTATCGGGGCCAAGAGTGTTGTTACAAAAGACGTACCTCCATATGCAATCGTCGCTGGTAATCCTGCCAAACTAGTTCGATATCGTTTCCCGCAAGAAATCATTGAAAAACTAGAAAACCTTGCATGGTGGGACTGGGACATTTCCGTTATAAAAGGAGCTATTCCATTTCTACTCTCCAACAAAATCAACGAATTTTTCACTTCTCCCGAAGAAGAAGCTACTTGATCCAAACAAAAAGAGCATCCTATTCTTTCAGGATGCTCTTTTTGTATTTATTTTTTATTTATTTGTAAGTGATTACATGGAGAACATTGAAATGGAATTTTATCTAAGCAATTAAAGTTTGTTTCACAAATTTGTTCAATTGTTGGAACAAACGGAATAACAACCATATTACTTTCTATTATTTGTGTAACAGGTGGCAATACTGTTCCTACTTGATGTTCGAAACGAATACTTGCTTGATTAATATAATTCCCTGAACCACTTGGCGCGCTCTGAACTACTACTTGGAACGAAACTGTCCGTGCTTCACCTGGATTTAAACTTCCTATAAGAAATCCTGATACTGGGTTTACATTTGGCACCGGCGTATTATCAACAGTTACACTTCCAAGGACAAATTGAACACTACTATCTAACATATCTTGAAAACGAATATTTTGTATCGCTGTATCACCCGTATTTGTAATAACTGTCGTAAACGTAATAACATCTCCAATTGTTGCTGTTTGATGATCCGCCGTTTTTACGACTGTCGTTGAGACATTTTTAGGAATAAACGGGATAACAACTGTATTGCTATCGCCTTCAACTACTACAGGCGGTTCATTTGGATTCACAGTTGCAAACCCACTCGCTGTCGCTGTATTTGTAACTAAGTTATTTATTTGCCCTCCTGTTATTACAACTTGGAAATTAATAATCGCTGCATCATTTGGTTGAAAATCACCTAAAGAGATACCAGTATTCGGATTGGCAAATGGAAAAGGTACATCATTTACTATTATCGTGCCATTTATAAATAACGTATTTGGGTCAATGATGTCTGTTAAAATAATATTCGTCACAGGAACTGTACTATCATTTATAACAGCAATTCCGTAAGTGACAACATCTCCTACCATTGCTACTTCAAAATCCGCTCCTTTTGCAACAAACAAAATTGCAGTATTTACCGTTACAATAACTGTATTACTTGTGTCCATCACTGTAACTGGTGGCTCTCCTGGTACTAAAATATACTCTGCTAATGCCCCAGCAACGTTCACTACCGTACCACCATCAGGAAAACTTGTAATCGTAGCTTCATATGTTACAAATGCCGTCTCACCGACTGGAATGTCTAAAATTGTAAATCCAACCTGCGGGTTTACTCCTGGTTGGGGGATTCCATTTACAGTTACACTGTTTGGCACAAAAACAGCCTCCTGAGATAACACATCTATAAATTGAACATTCATCGCATCAGCAGTACCAGTATTTAATATACGAACAGTATACGTTACCGTTTCTCCTACTCCAACAATTGGATGATCTACTTCTTTCAGCATATCTAAACTACCTCTATTTACTGGTGTGACTGTCGTATTACTTGAATTCGTAATTGTAAACGGTGGTTCTCCTGGAATCAATTCGAAATCACCAGTTACTCTCGCTGTATTCATAATGCTACTAGAAGGTGGAATTGCGATTACATTTACTTCAAATGTGATTAATACGCTATCCCCTACTGCAAGATCCGGTAATGAAAAACCTACAAAAGGATCTAAACCTACCTGCGGAATTCCATTTATTTGTACACTTCCTGGAACGAATTCTAAACTAGGTGATGGGACGTCAATAAACTGAACATTTGTCGCTGTTACCGTTCCCGTATTTGTAACTTGCACACTATAAGTTAACGTATCTCCTAAACGTGTCGCGTCTTTATTTGCAGATTTTATAACGCTGAATCGTCCTCTATTTACCCTAGTTATCGTCGTATTACTTGGCTGATTCACTACAACCGGTGGCTCTCCTGGCACTAAAGTAAAACTTCCAGTTATATTTGCAACGTTCGTAATCGTTCCTGATGACGGGATGTTTGTAACTGTCGCTTGAAACGTCACTATTACCATTTCACCAACGAGTATATCTCCAACTTCAAACCCAGTAACCGGATTTAAGTTTGGTTGCAGGGCTCCATTTATCGTTACACTATTTGGGACAAATGACGCTCCTGCTGAAATCGTATCAATAAACTGAACATTGTTAGCTGTTACTGTTCCTGTATTCGTTATTTGCACTGTATACGTTAATACATCCCCAACTAAGGTAGCAGCTCTATTGACTTGTTTAATAACAGTATAGCGTCCTCTATTTACAGTTGTAAGCGTTGTGTTACTTGGCTGATTTACTATAACTGGTGGTTCTCCTGGTACTAATATAAAGCTTCCAGTAACATTTGCCGTATTGGCAATTGTTTCGTTTGATGGGACACTAACAACAGTTACTTGGAATGTGACTTCTACACTTCCCCCTGGATTTATATCTGGAAGTGGGAATCCATTATTAGGATTGAACCCAGGTTGTATCACACCACCTATCGTTACACTATTCGGTACGAATGTTATAGAGGAAGGTAATACATCACTATATTGAATATTCGTCGCTGTCACTGTCCCTGTATTTTGAACTACTGTCGTATATGTGATTGTATCGCCTACTGCAACAATTGGCTCACTTACTGATTTTAAAACATTCAAACCAGATTCATTTATTTTCGTTAATGTCGTGTTACTTGTCGTTGTTTCAGTAATAGGCGGCTCTGTTTCACTTACAGCAAATGTAGCTGTAACGTCTACAAAGTTAACAACGGTTCCACCTTCCGGTATGCTCGTCACCATCTCTTGATATGTGACAAGTGCAAAATTATCTACAGGTATATTTGGAACTGTAAAACCAATGAAAGGATCTAATCCTGGTGCCGGCACCCCGTTTATGCTCACACTTCCCGGTACAAATGCTACACCGGCGGAAGTAGTATCGATAAATTCAACATTGATCGCTGCCACTGTGCCGAAATTAAAGATTAATACATCATACGTTAAAATTTCTCCTACAGTGGCTACTTCTTTATCTACTAATTTTAATGGAAAAATAAACGCTATATTAATTGTCGTAACGACTAAATTCGTTAATATCGTTTCCGTAATCGGTGGTTCCTGCGGATTTGGTTGTGAAGTAAATGTAACGTCTGCATCATTTAATATGACTTCATTATCTGGAATTTCTGTAATCGTCACTCGGAACGTTACCTCAATACTTCCACCATTAATTAATAATGGAGTAACTGTAAATCCTATTTCTGGATTTAAACCAAGTTGCTGCACCCCACCTATCGTTACACTATCTTCTACAAATGTCGTTCCTTCTGGTATGACATCTTGGAAGAACACATCTGTAACAGGTATAATTCCTACGTTTGAAATTAGCACGGTATACGTTAATACATCCCCAACCGCTCCAGTTGCAACGTCAACTGTTTTGATTGCTGTTACTTCACCAGGAGGAGGTAACGGTATCGTAACTACTGTCGTATTACTTGAATTTGTCGTTGTTACAGGGGGCTGTAAAGGATTTAATAAAAAAGTGGCTGTAGCAGATGCCGTGTTTAGTACGGCTCCGCGCGTGGATGGCGCAACTACTGTTACTTGGAACGTTACAGTCAATGATGTTCCAGCAGCGATATTAGGAAGCGTAAAACCTATATTTGGATCAAATCCAGGTTGAGGCGTTCCATTTATCGTTACACTATTTGTTACAAATGTTGTTTCTGAAGCAATTGGATCAATGAAGGAAACATTCGTCGCTGTTACCGTTCCATTATTTCTAATGACAACAGAATACGTGTAAGTTTCTCCAAGTACAGCTTGTTGTACAGATGAAGATTTTTGTATATTTAACTGTGCTGTGTTTACTTGCGTCACGACGAAATTGCTATTCGTAACAGTTGTTATTGGAGGATTTGCTGGGTTTATAAGAAAACTTGCAGTAACGTTCGATTGATTTCTTATATTCCCTCCACTTGGAACACTCGTCACTGTAACTTGCAACGTAATTGTAGCAGTTTGCCCGACTGGAATATTTGGTACTGGAAAACCTGTCATAGGATTCGCGCCTTGCTGAACGACTCCATTTATCGTTACGCTATTCGCAACAAACGTTGTTCCAACAGGAATCGGATCTTGAAAAATAATATTTGTTGCAGGAACAGTTCCTGTATTTTGAATGCGAATTGTATACGTTAACGTATCTCCTACTCCTGCTTGTGGTGTATTTACACTCTTCATTACATTAAGTGATCCTATATTCACTCGCGTCACAACAATATTACTAATCGTTACAATTGTAATTGGTGGCTGCAAAGGACTTACTTGAAAATCAGCAGTCACATTCGCATTATTCGGAAGAACTCTATTTGGTGGTACACTCGTGATCGTCACCTGAAAAGCAACTGTTACCATCCCTCCTACTGGAATATTGGCAAGCGGAAATCCAGTCGTTGGGTTTAAACCTGGCTGCGGTGTTCCGTTTATGGTTACACTATTTGCTACAAACGTTGTTCCAGATGGAATAGGATCGAGGAATGATACATTTGTTGCTGCTACTGTTCCACTATTTTGTATACGAACTGTATACGTTAACGTATCTCCTACACCTGCTTCAGTAGCGCTTACACTTTTCATTACATTTAGCCCTGAAGAATTCACAACTGTCATAACAGTATTACTTGGTACTGTTACAGTAATTGGTGGCTCTGTTGGATTTACAAGGAAATCTCCAGTTACATTCGCATTATTTACGACATTATTTCCTTGGGGAATTTCATCAATTAATACTTCAAACGACACAATTACACTCGCACCAGTAGGCAAATTATTTAGCGGGAATCCAAGTTCTGGATCTGCCCCTTCTTGTAAAACACCATTAACCAATACACTATTTTCAATAAATAAAGTCCCTTGCGGAATTGAATCTTGGAAAAACACATTTGTAGCTGGTACACTACCCGCATTAATTATTTCGATTGTATATACTAAAACATCCCCTACCGTTGCAACATCCGTATTGACTGATTTCACAACCTCAAAATTCCCTGATTGTACAGTTGTATTAACAATGTTACTAGGAACATTAATTGTTACTGGTGGTTCACTCGGATTCACTTGAAAACTTGCTGTTACATTTGCTTGATTTAAAATATCTTCATTTGGCGGATCCTGCTCAATTAATACTTCAAATGTAACTAAAACTGTCTGAGCCGCAGGGATATTCGGAAGAGAAAATCCTGAATTTGGATTTAGTCCACTTTGTGGTGTTCCATTAATTGTTACAGAGTTTGCAACGAAAGAAACCGCTGAAGAAGTAGTGTCTTGGAAAAATACATTTGTTAACGGAACGTTACCTGTATTTTGGACGGCAATCGTGTATGTTAAAGTATCACCTACTGCCGCTTGAGCTGTATTTACTTCTTTTATTACATTTAAACCACCTGTATTAACTTGTGTTACAACGGTATTCGTTTGCCTATTAATCGTTACTGGCGGTTGATTCGGAATAACGACGAAATTAGCAGATACATTACCGCGATTCGCAATCGTACCTCCTGATGGGGTAGATGTCACTCGTACTTGAAAAGTCACCGTTCTACTTCCACTTGGAGATATATTCGCTACTGTAAACCCAGTCGCAGGATTTGCTCCAGGCTGTGAAACCCCATCTACAGTCACACTATTTGGAATAAAAGTCGTTCCAGTTGGGATCGGATCTTGAAAAATAACATTTGTCGCAAGTACATTTCCTGTATTTTCAATTGTAACGGTGTACGTAAGAACGTCATTCACTGTCGCAAAAGCTCTATCCACTGTTTTTCTCGTTCTTATATCAGCTATATTAATAGTAGTAAATACAGTATTACTTGTCGCTTGACCTGAAATTGGTTGTTGGCCAGGCACTGGAGTAAAGTTAAATGTTACACTTGCACGGTTCGGTATTGGATTGACAAGAGGGTTCGATGTCACTCGAACTTGAAAGCGCACTACAGTCGTTTGCGAAGCATTAATACTTCCAAGATTAATACTACTTGATGGATTCGCTCCTGGACGCGCTACTCCATTTACCGTAACACTATTTGGAACAAATGTTGTTCCTGCAGGGATACTATCAACAAAAATAACATTGTTTGCAGCAACATTCCCATTATTCGTGACATTCACTGTGTACGTTAATACGTCATTAAGCGTTGCCGTCTGTAGATCTACAGATTTTTGCATACTTATAGTTGCTTGATTCACTGTCGTTTGTACTGTATTTGAAGAAGACGTACTTGTAATAGGGGGACTACCGACAAAAGGACGGAATTGATATGACACCATTGCACGATTTGGAATAGGGTTTGGGTTCGGGAACGATGTTATTCGAACTTGAAATGTAACAATTCTTTGCGTGTTATTTGGGATTGTACCTAAATTAATTCCATTCGCTGGATTCGCACTCGGTTGTGTTACTCCACCTACCGTTACACTACCTGCTACAAATGTCGTTCCGTTCGGAATACTATCTTGTAATACAACGTTTTCTGCACTTCCTGTTCCTGTGTTCGGGACCGTAATCGTATAGGTGAGAGTATCCCCTACCCCTGCAACTGTTCTATTAACCGATTTAACAGGATTAATGATTGGACCTGTCGCATCAATTTGAACACCAAAACCAGCTGCAGCGTATCCATCTCCATTTGTGACAAAGCGAACAGTTGCTGACGTCTGATTGTTTACTAAAGAAGATGAGGCATCTACATTCGTAATATCCCACCCTTGTCTTCGGACCGCTAAAGCTATTCCTAACGGCTGATTCAAATCTCCAAATGTGCCGCTCGTATCTAGATTGCCACTATCATTACAAATTTGTGATTGAAAGAAATTATTCGTGGGGTTTCTCGGTCCGAATAATGCGACTGTAGCATTTGCATTCGGTCCAAAGCGAAGCTGATCTCCAACAATGTTAGAATCACCTTCTTGAGCAGTTACGAGCACTCTTCCTGTAACAGCTCCTGTTGCCGGAGTAGCAAATCCTGAAATAGTAGCATCAACTGGCGGGGATGAAGCATCGATAATTTCTTGACCTGCATATACTGATAAATTCCGAAGTGGTAAACTTGCATTTTGATAAACTACCTCAAGCGTCCAGCCAGCTGAACGACTGATTGTTGGATCAGCTGAAGTTCTTGCAGCTGGCACGGCACCTGTTGTATATGTGCCTGCCCCACCTGCACTTACAAGATTCGTTACATTAGCAGAGCGAGCATAATAAAACTGGTTTCCTACCGAACCTTGCTGCGCCGTTGCAGGATCTGGTGTAACAGAAAATGTTCCTGCTGGTGTTGTAAATGAAATATTATCATTTAAAAATGCTGTAACATCCTCTGTATCGGTCCGGTATGTGCCGGCCCATACTAGTTCTGCGTATAAAACACTACTCCCTGCTGGAAGGTTCAAAATTGCACTTGAAGAATTTAATGGCCAGTCATTCGTTGTTCCTGCCGGGAATCCAGGTATTTGAAGCGATGTATTTATCGTTGTAAACACATTAATCGTACCGAAGTTATTGTTTGGTGCAGGTGATGTAGGACTTAGTCCCAACGTGTTCCCAGTGAACGTGACGGCACCAGTTACAGTTGTCGTAAAGCGATTCATAAAAGGCACACAATCATCTCATTTCATTTCATTTATAGTAAAAAGTGCTCTATACTATAAAATGTAGACAAACTATGCAACGTACGTTGTCCAACAAAATTCCACATATATGGAGAGGAGTTTATTACACTATGCGCTACGTTATCGTAACAGGAACTTCCCAAGGTTTAGGTGAGGCCATCGCCACGCAATTGTTAGAAGAAAATACAACGGTCATCTCTATTTCTAGAAGAGAAAATAAAGAGCTTACTAAACTCGCAGAACAATATAACAGTAATTGCATTTTCCATTCCTTAGATCTTCAAGATGTACATCATTTAGAAACTAACTTTAACGAAATCATTTCATCCATTAAAGAAGACAATGTATCTTCTATTCATTTAATTAATAATGCGGGTACAGTTGCACCTATGAAGCCGATTGAAAAAGCAGAAAGCGACCAATTCATTACGAACGTTCACATTAATTTACTTGCCCCTATGATCCTTACATCTACGTTCATGAAACATACGAAAGACTGGAAAGTAGATAAACGCGTTATTAACATTTCATCTGGCGCAGGAAAAAATCCTTATTTCGGATGGGGCGCTTATTGTACAACGAAAGCTGGCGTAAATATGTTTACACAATGCGTAGCGACTGAAGAAGAGGAAAAAGAATATCCAGTAAAAATCGTCGCTTTTGCACCTGGTGTTGTGGATACAAATATGCAAGCACAAATTCGCGAAACAAATAAAGAAGACTTCACAAATTTAGACCGCTTCATCACATTAAAAGAAGAAGGAAAGCTATTATCACCTGAATATGTGGCGAAAGCTATTCGTAGCTTACTAGAAACAGAGGACTTCCCGCGGGGTGAGGTAATTCGAATAGATGAATAACAAAAAGGCACGCTATACTAGTGTGCCTTTTCATTCTACTTCTCTAAAAATATAAGTACAGACTCCATAATCTGTTCATAACCGATTTCTTGATAAATTTTATTCGATGTTGGATTTGCCAGGTCAGTATATAATGTCGTTGTTTTGTAACCTTCATCTAACATACGTTGACTAAGTGCAGCTACACAATTTGATGCGTACCCTTTTTTCCGTTCTTCTTTCGGCGTATATACGAAATTAACTGTTATATTATTTGTAGTTGTTCTTGTTTTTGCAGCTACAGAGACTAATTTCCCGCCAACCTCCAGACCAAATAGACGGTTGGTAGTTATTAATGTATGTGCGGTTTGCTTCGCTTCCTCTTTCGTAGTAGGTAGCTTCACGTCTTCGCAAAATTGATATATCCATTTTTCTATTAATGGTAGCTCATCACTATTTATCGTACGAAAGATCTCATCCTTGTTCCACTTCTTCTTTACTCGTTTTAATTCATATACACCTTGCTCCATTCCAACTACAATTTTTTTCTGTTCTAATATCGCAATCTCTTCAGCTAACTTCTGTATGACTTTCTTATTACCAATGAAACCAGGAATATCCGGATATACTTTCGTTAACTTCTTTGCAAGTTCCACAATATCTTCTTCCGCAATTTCAGACGTAGCAACAATCATTTGTTTCTCTACAGTTTGAAGAAATACAACTGCAATTTCTTCTCTTCGTTTCGCTACCGCCATAAATATCGGTTCTTGAACAACTTGTAAAACGCCTAATATTAAATTGTTCTCCTGCTCATTCTTTTCTAAAAATGGTGTAACATCTTCTTTAAAACGGAGAACCTCTTCATATACGTGTAATTGAATCATCGACAATCTCTTCCCTCAATTTATATTTTAATTAAGTATTGGCGATTAATTCATTAAATCCTCCTTTTACGATTCAATAATATTTGAAACTAATGTGCTCAAATCATTTTCAGCATGCAACACTCTCTTCTTTTCCTTCTCAAATATCTCTTCTTCTTTTCGAAAAGATTCTTTGCGTTTTTGAATCATACGCTCCATCTCTTTTTTACTCGGACCACCATATACATTTCTTTTTTGAATAAAAGCTTCTGGTGATATAATTTCTTTCCACTCTTCTTCTAATAAATTTACTCTTAACTTTTCTTGCAAGTACATATTTACTTCTTTGAAATGTAATTCATGTAATTCTTTCTTCTGCTGCATAGACATATTCGCAATCGCACTTGCTGCATGGTGTGCATGCCGGAATGGTATTTCATAGTTTTTTGTTAAAACATCTGCGAAATCAGTAATCGTAATCGCGTGTTTATATGAACGGCTTTTTAACGTTTCCGCTTCTACTTTCATCGTTCGAATAACTGCGTTCATAATACAAAAAACACGAATCACCTTTTCGATTCCTTTATATAAATACGGCTGCAAATCATCCTCCGTATCGACAATATCGCCAAATGGTGTATTATGAATCATTTGAAATACAGTAAAGGCTTCCCCTAAAGCACTACTCGTAATAGCGCGGGCATGTTCAATTGAAACAGGATTTCGTTTTTGCGGCATAATACTACTTATTTGCACATATGGCTTCGCTACAGTAATCCCACCATATTCTTTCGTCGCTAATAGTAAAAAATCATGAATCCATCTACTTGTGTTCGTCATAATAACCATTAGCAACGAACTAACTTCTAATAAATAATCCGCCCCAGCGACAGCATCATATGAGTTCTCAATTACATTTGTAAATCCCAGTAGCTGTGCCACTCGTTCTCGCTTAATCGGGAAACTTGTTGTAGAAAGGGCCGCTGCCCCCATTGGAGAGTGATTTACAAGATGATACGCTTTTCTCGTTCGTTCTAAGTCTCTTTGCATCGTATCGTAAATTGCCAAAACATAATGACCAAATGTTGTTGGTTGCGCTGGTTGTGTATGTGTATACGCAGGCATAATTGTTTCCATATGTTCCTCAGCGAGCTCCAGCATACTTTCTTGCAGCAATAAATGATGTTCCATTAACCGTAATACATATTGCCGCAAACTCATGCGATACATCGTTACACCCATATCATTTCTACTCCTACCGATATGCATATTACTGACAAATTCACACTTTGCTTCTTGAGAAAGTAAATGTTCAACTAAGAAAAAAAGATCTTCATGTTGCTCTGTATATAGCAACTGATCCTTTGGGATTGCCCCTACCTTTTTAAGTGCTGTTAGTATAACTTTCGCTTCTTCTCTTTTCATTAACTTTTCTTCTGTTAACATAATAATATGTGCCCTATGCACTTGAAACATATCTTTCAATAAATAATTACGCTGAAAATCAAATACATGCTGTAGTACACAGTCTACATATGTTTTCCCAGGGAAATCAGCGCCTTCATTTTTAATAAACTCTTCTTTACTCTGTTTCATCACCTTTTCCCCTTTCGCCTAAGTATTACTACCCATCATACCCAGGGATGAAAAAAAAGTGCTTGTACGTAAAAATAAACTCGGCGCTCATAGCACCGAGTTTATTTAATAAAAGTCGCATCATACTTATCACTTTGCAATACTTGGAAATGTAAATTTGCTAAATGTTTACGTATTTCAGCACTGTCATCTTCATTTAAATTATTTGCCAAGAAAACAATTTCTGTACAGTTTCCGCGTTTATCCATTGCATAAACTGCTTTAGTTACCGTCCATGGTGTATAACCATTCTTTTGCCCGGCATGCCTGAATGTTTTACGATATTTCTTCGCACTCATATCTGTTTCAACGATATTCGCCCACACTTTTTCTTCCGCTTCTGTAAGACCACCTTGATGATTGGCCTTTTGAAGCAGTACCATATAATCGTTAGCGGAAGCAGCCGGCAATCTATCCGACCAAATTTTATCATATCGTTCCTCTAAATAAAGAGGAATTTCCTTCTGTAATAATGGCCCCTTCTTTTTTAAGCGTTCATGAATAATCATAGCATATTCACGATATTGCTCTTGAGACATTTCTTTTAACTTTTTCTCTATTTTATATTTTGGAACATGTAATTCTTTATGCAAATATCCCGGAATGTATAAAGATGAAACAATCGGAAATAGCGGTTGATGTGCAGGAAGCGCTAAACTTTGTAAATTCCGATTAATATTGTCTAATCCTAATACCTCCATTAAATATTCAGTATTTGCATTAGAACTAAACTTAACCATTCCTTTTGCAACTTCTTCTAAAGAAACCGCTCCTTCAGTTATCTTTTCTTTTTTTTGCAAGTAACTTTGCCATCTATCTTGTGCACCACCATCTGTACTCGGCACATAATAACGATTCACATCATTAATTGAAACGAAACTAGACGGATCGATTTTCCCCTCTGTAACTTGTTTCGTATATTCAAGCGCCACAATTAACTTCATCGTACTAGCAACTGGCAATACAACATCTGGATTTACAGAATACACAACTTTATCATTTCTCTTTACTAGAAGAGCGCTATTTTTTTCATCTTTATGTTCTTCAATAAAGGATGCTATGTACTGCGCATCATCATTATTTGAACTCCACACCTTTTCCACTAAAAAGTTACCCGATATCAGCAAAACAAAAATACCCAAAATCACTGCGCATACTATAGTTTTTTTCAAGTAAAATTCCTCTCCTATTGTGTAACTCTTCTCTATTTATCTCTTAAAAACAAAATAATGGAGATGATTATTTAAATAATCATCTCCATTATTTTAACTTGTATGTTCCTATTATGTCTACGTCATAATTTTCACGAAATCTTCAAGAAACTTTTTATAATGTAATGACCAACCAATTCTCACCCAATTTTTCAATGCTTTCGCATCAGGTTGCGGGCGAAAATCAGCGATACTTTCTCCTTTTGCAACTCCAACCGTATCGACATCAACACGGCGATACACGTAATCTAAAAGAGATGGATTTGCCGCTACCATCATTGTAACAACGTCATGTACTGGACTACCTGTTATTTTGGGATTTAACTTTTTATAAGCTTTATAATAATACGTAAATATCGGTTCGATTAACTTATTAAAACTTGTTTTAGAGTGTTTCGTAATATATTTTACCATCTCTGGTGTAATAATTGCTTCGGATGTAACGTTAAGCGGCACTACTGTCACATTTTTTGCATTTTGCATAACTAATTGTGACGCAATAGGATCACCATGAAAATTCGCCTCCGCGACTGGTGTAACATTACCAGGCATTAAGAAAGCACCGCCCATTATATAATACTCTTTCACATACTTCATCATCGGTTTTTCTAAAATAAATGCTGTCGCTAGTGTCGTTGACCTGCCAGCATCAACAATGATTAATTCGCCTTTATACTTTTCAAGAATATCGAAAAATGCACAAAAGGGTTTTATATTTGGTGAAAAAGCTTTTGGGGGTTTAATAGGTCCTAAGCCATCTGCGCCGTGAATCTCCGGATAATACGTCACAAAATCCCCGGATAAAGGGATTTTCGCACCATTAATAACAGGTATATCTTCCCTTCCTGCCATTTGCAATAAATACGCCGCATTACTCGTTGCCTTTTCTTGTGTTACATTTCCGTATCCCGTTACAACACCAACAATATCAATATCAGGATGCATAATTCCATACATGATGGCTAAAGAGTCATCAATTCCTGGGTCTCCCAAAAATAACACTTTTTTCATCGACCTCAACTCCATCCCCTCAATTGTTATTAATTTATGAATAACCTTACATATACAGAATAAAAAAGAATAAATTCACACAAAAAAACGTAGTCCTCTATAAGGACTACGTTCTTCCTCTAACCTATACTGTTCTTCTTCATAGCACTCATACTTCCAATAATATAAGCGATAAACGCAAAACAAATTGGGAAGACAACTGTATGTATACCGAACGGATTTGGATAGAAAAGATGAATACACATATATGAGCCTACCCCAACTAAAATAGAGGCAAGCGCTCCTGTTGCATTTCCTTTTCTCCAATATAACCCTAATACGATTGGCCAAATAAATGCTGCTTCTAATCCACCGAAAGAAAATAAATTTAACCATATTAAAAAATCTGGTGGTTTAATTGCTGCTGCATAAACGAGCAGCCCTACGATACCAGTAATCCACAAACTTCCTTTTCTAATCGTACTGTCTGCTGCATCTTTATTTATGTAATTTACGTATATGTCTTTAATAATTGATGAACTTACAAGTAACAATAACGAGTTTACTGTAGACATAATCGCTGCCATTGGTGCAGCTAAGAAAACTCCAGCTAACCAAGGTGGCAACACTTCCATCGCGAGTAGCGGCATGACTTTATCCGGTACTGTTATACCCGGAAGTACGACTCGCGCAAATACACCTGTTAAATGCATACCAATCATAATTGTACCTACAACAACCGTTCCAATTATTAACGCTTGGTGCATAGCTTTTGAATTTTTATAAGACATGGCACGCACGCTAATTTGCGGTAAACCAACAACACCAATTCCAATTAAAATCCAAAATGATGTCACATATGATTTCGTTAAACTACCATCCGCTCCGAATGGTGTAATTAAATTTGGATTGATTTGAATAAGCTCCTGCATAATCTTTTCAATTCCACCACCAGCAATGACAGTAGCAATTAAAATGATTGTCGTTCCAACTAACATAATGATTCCTAATAACGTATCTGATAAAGCAACTGCACGAAATCCACCAATTAATACGTATACAAGTACAGAAAAAGTAAATAAAAATAGTGCTGTTGTATAAGATAGACCCGTTAGTGATTCAATTAATCGGCCACCACCGACCCATTGAGCTACTGTTGCTGAAAATAAAAAGATAATAATACATAACGCAGAAAGTATAACAACTGCTTTATTATTGTATCTTCCCTTTAAATAATCGATAAGAGTAATGGCTTCCATCTTCCTAGTGATAATTGCAAACTTTTTACCGATAACCGTTAAAACGATATACCCTGTTACAACTTGAATCGCAGATAATAATACCCATCCGAGGCCCATATTGTACGCAATACCTGGACCACCAATAAAGCTACTAGCACTACCGTACGTAGCAATCATTGTCATCGCTAATAATAAACCGCCAAGTTCACGCCCACCAAGAAAATATTCTTGTAAAAATTTATTATTAGCAGTCGCTTGTACGCGTCTTGAAGCATATACACCAATTAAAAACACAACGATAAATGAAATTATCATTGGAATGATCACATACCAATTCATCTATTATTCCTCACTTTTTTCTTCCTCATCGAGTGAAATATCTTGAAATACAAAACGAACAACTAAACTAAGTAAAATAACCATAACGACAAACCCAACGATACAGCTATAAAAAAACCATGCTGGAAAACCGAATACATATGTATATTCACTTGGATTTTTACTACCAAGCCCATAAGCAAATCCGTACCATATTATAAAATTAATAATAGCAAGTCCAAGACCAATTAACGCTTCTCTATGGGCGATTCGAAAGCGTGGATCATCATGATAATCCTTCATTTTTCTCCCTCCTCTCACGATGTATTATTGTACCATTGTTCTTCTAGTTTTTCCTACTAGAAAGCAAAAACAAGCAGGATTTTTTATAATCATATAGAAGACCCTCTTACATTACATATTTTTTACAATTGTAACACAAATGAAATTTGAATTTTCAGCATTTGTTAATTATGATTTAAATTAGAGGCTTTCCATCTAGTTCCCACATCCTTGATTTCGGAATAAACGCCGTCTCGTACTGCGTTTACATTATACTTTCAAGGGGGTTATACAATGAGTCAACTAGCTGTAAATCTTCATGAAAAGGTAGAAAAGTTTCTTCAAGGTACAAAAAAGTTATATGTGAATGGATCCTTCATTGAAAGCGCTTCCGGTAAAACATTTAAAACACCTAACCCAGCAACCGGCGAAACACTTGCCGTTGTTTCTGAAGCTGGTCGCGAAGATATTCATAAAGCTGTCGTTGCAGCTCGCATGGCTTTTGACGAAGGTCCTTGGTCTCGCATGAGCACTGCTGAGCGAAGCCGTCTTATGTACAAGTTAGCTGATTTAATGGAAGAACATAAAGAAGAGCTTGCACAGCTCGAAACATTAGATAACGGAAAGCCAATCCGTGAAACAATGGCAGCAGACATACCACTTGCAATTGAACATATGCGCTATTATGCTGGCTGGGCGACGAAAATCGTTGGTCAAACAATCCCTGTTTCTGGTAATTACTTTAACTATACACGCCATGAGGCTGTTGGTGTCGTTGGTCAAATTATTCCTTGGAACTTCCCACTTCTTATGGCAATGTGGAAAATGGGAGCAGCGCTTGCTACAGGATGTACAATCGTTTTAAAACCTGCAGAACAAACTCCACTATCCGCTCTATACTTAGCTGAATTAATTGAAGAAGCTGGATTCCCGAAAGGTGTTATTAATATCGTTCCTGGATTCGGTGAATCAGCTGGACAAGCTCTTGTTAATCATCCACTCGTTGATAAAATTGCATTTACTGGCTCTACTCCAGTCGGTAAACAAATTATGCGACAAGCATCTGAATCATTGAAACGTGTTACTTTAGAGCTTGGCGGTAAATCACCGAACATTATTTTACCAGATGCCGACTTATCTCGCGCGATTCCTGGTGCACTTTCTGGTGTTATGTTTAACCAAGGACAAGTATGCTCTGCTGGATCACGCTTATTTGTTCCAAAGAAAATGTACGATAATGTCATGGCTGATCTCGTCCTTTATTCTAAAAAATTAAATCAAGGCGCTGGTCTAAGTCCAGAAACAACAATCGGTCCTCTCGTTTCCGAAGAACAACAAAAACGTGTAATGGGCTACATTGAAAAAGGGATTGAAGAAGGCGCTGAAGTACTTTGTGGAGGAAGTAATCCATTCGATCAAGGCTACTTCGTTTCTCCTACAGTATTCGCTGACGTAAATGACGAAATGACGATCGCAAAAGAAGAAATTTTCGGTCCAGTTATTTCTGCAATACCTTTTAACGATATTGATGAAGTAATTGAACGTGCAAATAAATCACAATTCGGCTTAGCGGCTGGTGTGTGGACAGAAAATGTTAAAACAGCACACTATGTTGCAAGTAAAGTACGTGCTGGTACTGTATGGGTAAACTGCTATAACGTCTTTGATGCAGCATCTCCATTTGGAGGATTTAAACAATCCGGCCTTGGCCGTGAAATGGGATCTTACGCATTAAATAACTATACAGAAGTGAAGAGCGTTTGGCTCAACTTAAACTAACGAAAAAGAACCTGACCTATCCGGTCAGGTTCTTTTCATTATGTATTCATTTAAACTTGCAATCCCCCGCTTACATTTAACACTTCTCCTGTAATATAGGAAGCGTATTCTGATGCTAAAAAGGCTGCTGCGTTCGCAATATCTTCTGGCGTTCCAATTCTACCAACTGGAATCGCGCCAATCATCTTTTCTTTTACTTTATCTGGTATCGTTTTTGTCATATCTGTATCCATAAACCCTGGACAAATGGCATTACAAGTAATACCGAAACTCCCAACCTCTTTCGCTGCTGTTTTTGTTAAGCCTACAACACCTGCTTTTGTAGCTGCATAATTTGCTTGTCCTATGTTTCCTTCTCTACTAATTGAAGATATATTAATAATCCGCCCATACCCTTGTTGCCTCATATAAAGAAGTGCTGGCTGCATACAATAAAAAACGCCTGTTAAATTAACTTGTAATACTTGCTCCCAAGCAGACTTCTCCATTTTATGTAACATTGCATCTCTTGTAACCCCAGCGTTATTCACTAAAATATGTAGTGTACCAAATTTTTGAACCGCATATTCAATTAGCGACTTCGCTTCATTTTGATTGCTCACATCACATCGATATAAGCTCACTTCATATCCTTCATCCAATAACTCACGTGTCGTTTTTTGTAGCTTCTCTTCATTTACATCACTAATTAATACTTTAGCCCCTAGTTTTGCAAAAACTCGTGCGATTTCTTTTCCAATCCCCTGCGCAGCACCTGTTACAACTGCTGTTTTTCCATTTAACAAGTCCATCCCTATCCCCCATTTCTATTAGCTATACTGTATATTTCGGCTCTATGCTTTCCAAATCCTCTTTGTATAAAAAAGTCTATTTGTGTCAAACTAACTTTGCAACGTCGCATAAAGTGAAACTTTAATCAGTGGGGAGTTTGTTCATCCCCCACTGATTATTAGCCCTCACCAATCGGGCATTTACGGGCAGTTAATCTCCCACCTAGCTTCTTTGTTCCATCTGAATTTTGAGGTGGGAGTTTTACTACCCGTTATGCGGGATAAAACACAAGGAGATTGTGTCGAATGAAAAACAAAAATGTAAACCGAAACAAATCTGCTGATGGCATTGATGTTGAGTTCTCTCGCGAACTCGCTGACCACAATGACTTAGAAGCAAACGCACGTGCAAATGCCGCTGATGCACGTCAAAAACGCCAGTCATCAGAAAAATAAGGCACTACAACATTCCTTATTCTTTTCAACAGGGACCTACTACCCGAAAAATAAACCGAGAGCTACTCTCGGTTTATTTTTTATATTTTTTTATATAATGTGCCAAAGCGAGCAACGGATATATATGTCCGTAACTATGATACCGAATATAAAAGCCACCCGGTAACCCTGTACCAGTAGGATATTTTTCATTCATAGTAGGCTGCGCGAGCAAATATGAAATTCCTTTTCGAATAATTGGTGTTTCTTGATCATAGTAAGAAATGAGTGCATCAAGCGCCCACGCTGTTTGTGACGGTGTACTAAAGGGTAACGAAACAAATTTTTTCTCCTCACTACTTTGACATGATTCTCCCCAGCCTCCATCTGTGTGCTGTACATGTTCAAGCCATAAAGCTGCTTTTTTCACCGACGGATGAGTAGAAGGTACTCCTAATGCAAGTAGACCTGTCATCGCTGCCCATGTACCGTATATATAGCATATCCCCCATTTCCCATACCATGATCCATTCAGTTCCTGTACATCCATTAACCATTTGACTGCTTTCTTTTTTTGCTCTTCAGGCAATTCATTCGGTGCGAATGTGCCGAAAAATTCTAACACCCTACCTGTAATATCTGGTGTGGACGGATCAGTTATCATATCACTCGCATTCTCAATCGGTAAATTCGCTAATATACGGCTCGTTACCCCCCGTTCGAAAGCTCCCCAGCCTCCATCATTGTTTTGCAATCCTTTTAACCACTCCACACCTCTTTCCCACGCACTATCTACTCTGCTACTCCCTCTACTTCGCGCTAACGCTCTAAGAGCAGCTGTTGTATCGTCTACATCAGGGATTGTCGTATTCACATCTGAAAATCCCCAGCCGCCAGCCATAATTGATGGTGCATGTACGCTCCAATCCATTCTCTTAGTTTGTTGTCTTTGTAGTAAATATTCCGTTGCCTTTTGAATCATCTTATTTTCTTTCATTACATTAGCTTCTTGCAATGAATAGCTAAGTAAAGCGGTATCCCATACGGTAGAAGGAGAATTTTGCAAATGACTTCCTCTGTCCATCTTCCATATATAAGATTTTAATCCTATCACAGCTTTCTCAATAATTGGAGACTGAATAGAGTGCCCTAATGCAAGCAAAGCATAAATCATATAAAACGTAGCACTCGCGTAACTATATAATGTTCCATTTTCATCTATACGTTCTCCTATAAAGCGCTCCACTTCTTCGTATCCTTTATGATGTAAAGAAAGTGGATAAGCTATTACCTTTTTCACATCACCTACAAACGATTGAAACAACGGAGACCGCTCCTCCCGAAACCATTGTCCACCTTCGCCTGCAATATGATTTAAATTTGGCAATAACTTTTTTTCTACACGGAATCTCTTATTCATACAAATCATCATCGGAATTAAATGTATACGGGCTGAGCTACTTAACTCAAATATACTGAGCGGGGAGTCATCTTGTAAAAATAAGATTGGCGTTGGAAAGTGAAAAAGCGTAGGAAATTCATATTCTCCATGAATCGCTAATAAAAATTTCGTCATAAAATGAGCACGAGAAACTCCCCCGTGTTCCTTAATAAACATTTCAGCTCGCCTCATATTTATATCTTCCTTCGAATATTTTTCCGAAGCAAGTAAAGCAGCATATGCTTGAATCGTCGCGGATAAATTCCCTCCATTTTCATCTTCGTATAATTTCCAAGTCCCTTCATTTGTTTGAAGAGACGCTAACCTTTTCACGAACGGCTCTATTTCGTCATTTCGTCCTAATAATTTGAGTAAAAAAATCATGTGACAATCCGTTAGCAATGCTCCTTCAAAACAAAATGACCACGTTCCGTCTTGCCTTTGCATCGTTTGAAGTGCAGTCGTTCTCCGCTCTATCTCCTCACGCACTTTGTCATATAGTAGCACACCGCTCACCCACCCTTTCTAAGTCCGTATACGATATTCGAAAAGCTAGCTAAATATGTATGAAAACAAAGAAAAGCAGAACGTGTATTACACATTCTGCTTACAAACAATACCCAACCCCGACAACAATTCCTAATAGTGCACCAACAACAACTTGATACGGTGTATGTCCAACGAGCTCATTTAACTTTTTATATTCTGTTTGTCTACCATGAAAAAAATCATTCAATATTTTCGCTTGCTTACTTACCGCAAGCCTTACTCCTGAAGCATCGTACATAACAATAATGGCAAAAATAGCGGCAACCGCAAATATTGGACTCTCCACACCTTCCACCACTCCGACACCTGTAGCAAGTGCAGTAACAGTCGAAGCATGCGAACTTGGCATTCCACCTGAAGCGAAAAACTTAGCAAAATCAAACTCGCCTGTTTTTATTAATTTAAAAACGACTTTCGTTAACTGTGCTAAAAACCAAGAAATTATAGCTGCTATAAGTGGATCATTATGTAAAATTGTTTCCATGTTTTTCAGCTCCTCACTGACTATAATGGAATTTCTATATAATATAAGTATAAAGAAAAATGCGTAGAAAATACTACGCATTATGATACTTTTGCTGATTTATTTTTAATAAATTTTGGTTGTTTCTGTAGTAGAAACTTTGTTTTCGCCATTGAAAAGACAAATAAAGCAATCCATATACAGAAAAACGCAATCATATGAGTAGATGTGAAATGTTCACCAAAAACGAACACACCTAAAATTAAACTAATAGTCGGTGCGATGTATTGTAAAAACCCTATCATATAGAGCGGAATAAGTTGTGCCCCTTTAGCAAAATAAAAGAGTGGTAATGCTGTAACAATACCCGCACCTATTAAAAGAAACGTTGATATTGCCGAAATAGAACCGAACGAACCGAAACCATGCACTCCTGTCATAAACAAATATATAAGTGCAAATGGCGTCACTAACATCGTTTCCATCGTAAGCCCGATTGTTGCGTCGTAATTTAATAATTTTTTCGTTAATCCATATAATCCAAATGAAAAAGCAAGTGAAAGAGAAACCCATGGAATTGATCCGAAACGTACCGTTAAAATAACGACACCTAATCCAGCTAAACCGACCGCAACATATTGCCAAAAATTAAGCTTCTCTTTTAAAACAACTGTACCAAGTAAAATACTTATAAGTGGATTAATATAATACCCAAGACTCGCTTCGATTACATGGTTATGATTTACTGCCCATATGTATACAAACCAGTTTCCACTAATAAGTACCGAAGCAATTGTTAATGACATTAATAATTTAGGTCGTTTAAAAAGGGCCACTAACTCCCCACCAAACTGACGAAATCTCTTTGTTACTCCTAAAACTAACAACATAAAAACAAATGCCCAAACGATGCGATGCGCTAATATTTCATCTGCCGGTACTTCCTCCACCCATTTCCAATAAATCGGAAGGACTCCCCACATCGTATACGCACCTGCCGCATATATAATCCCCTGCTTTTGTTGTGCTGCTTGACTCCCCATCTTCCCTGTTCTCCTCTGCTCTTTTTTTCTTCATTATAAGGTCTCACATGCTTACTTTACCAATATTCAATCTGCATTTCTTTCGACATTCCTCTTACAAATCCCTTATATGTATAAAAACACTCCTACTGTTATAATAACGAGCACTGGAATACCGAAGACAAATTTACTTTTATGTGTCTTATGATGAAACATATACATACCAATCCAAGCTCCAACCGCTCCTCCAGCTGCAGCTGATAAAAATAACGTACTTTCTGGCGTTCTCCACTGCTTTTTCTTTGCTTTTCGCTTATCAAGCCCCATCATACTAAATGCTATAACGTTGATAATAATAAAATAAATCCATTTCATCTCTTTCTCTCCCTTAAAAAATTCGCTTTATTGTAACACGAAAAAACCACGCAGGCGAGTAGCCTGCATGGTTTTATACTTCAGTCTCATGATTTTCTTGTTCTTTTTGTTCTTCCATTTGTTGCTCTGCAATCTCCGCTGAAATCATTCCATAATAAATTTCTGGATATAATCCAAATATTTGATATACACTCCCTAAAAACGGCATCGGAATCCCTCTTTTCTAAAGTTGTATTGCCATTCTTAAGGATTCCCTTTTCGCTCATTATACATTCGTTTTTGGTGCTTCTTCTTCATCGTGAACATGTAATACATTTTGCCATTTTTTATAAGGTGCACTATTTGGATCTACATACCCTTTCGCATACGAACGATCCCACAATTGCTTAATAAACATCTCTTTTTCTTTCTTCGCAACCATATCCGCGCCTGTTCCGTAGTAATTTTGGAAATACAACTCAATTTCATCAAGGAATAATCTTAACAACTCGTCGGATGTTTCTTCTAACGTCGGGTCATATTTCGCCTCACGGTCATACATTAAAATCATATCTAAAATATTATGGACATGCTCTTTACGAAGCCATCTAATATCTTGAGCACCTAATACAAATGGATGTGTATATAAATGTCCACCTTGTATCATCGCTTTGTCTTGTTCTTCTTCAAACCTGGACAAGATGTTTTCATAAATGAACGGATTATGAAGCAACGCTCTGTGCAACTTATAACTTTCGCTTGAAATATTTTTTCCCATCGACTGGATTAAAAAACTACGGCCGACACCATTATATTGATACACGAATTGTCCATCCACAGCAACTAAACTAATCCAGCGGTACATATACGCGTATAGAAGAGCACGATTACATTTATCGTAATCTAACTTCGTTTGCGTTGCATTCAAGTCTGGCATAAAGGCTGGCAAATGCCAATATTTATCTAAATGCGGCGTCAAACTAGATTTTTTACTATTTAATTTGTTCACGCGGCGATAATACGATTGGAAGTAATCACCTTTATCATTCATAAAACCATTTGAAATATGCCCAGATGAAAGCTTAGGAAAATCTTGTAGCGATAATCCGTAATGAGCACGATAACAAATCACTTCAAATGGTGAAAACGCCTCGTTTACCGTATCTTTTTCTTTGAACATTTCTTGCAATAACTCTTCTTGCAATTCTTGTTTTAAAGATGGATGTACGCCCCAATATTGTAATTCCCTATGATGAGAAACTTTCGGAACGAACGGACTTGCTAAATGGAAAAGATCTTCAATTTTTTCACGAACGTATTCATCACGATCACGCTTCTTGAAATCTGCTTCTTTTCGCAATGCTTCAACGATATTAAGCTCTAATTTGTCACGATAGCGTACTTGAAGTTCGTCATAACAATAACTCAATATATGTTCACGATAGAAGTCTTCAACCTTTTTCGACTGAATTTCTTCGGCTTTCGCATCACGACAATATTCCCCGTACAAGCTCATATAAATTTCTGCTGATATATCTTTCGGTAATACACCTAAATTTAAATGTTGCTGCATATCTTGCCAAATCTTTTCTTGTAATTTCTCTTCAGCTAATACGTATACATTCGTCGGGTTCGTTTTCCCCTCAAATTCTTTGCTTCGCTTTTGAATTTCAAACAATAAATTTTCACGTGTTTCGTGTAAGTTATCAAAAAACCTTTCCCAATATTGAATCATTTTATCAACTGCTTGGTATAGCGATTGATACACGAGTTCTAACAACATCTCTTTACGATACTCACTTAATTTGTGTACGTACTGCGTTACAATATCTTCAAATTCTTTTTTAAACAAACGCTGCTGATTATTAATCATTTTTCCAAACCAGCCTTGTTGCTGCGCAATTTCTACTCGGCGAACAGCTGTTACCGTTCCATCAATATTACTCACATTAAATTTCTTATCGTAATTTTGAATTAAATTACGCTTTTGTTCATTATTTTCATGTAGTCGATTCATCTTCTCTACTAACTGCTTTCGGATTTCATACAGCATAAAACGCGCTGCAACGGGATGGACAGGATCCGTTTTCTTTAAAAACCATGTATTTAATTGATAAGACTGTCCTTCTGAGCCACTCGGTGTAAAGCGATCTGATTCGATCATGTCATATAAAAGGGTAGTTACATGTTCATGTACACGGCTCGGAATCGCATACGCATATAAACGAACCGCATGATCAACTCTCGCTACTTCACCTTTCATTTGTTCCATTATTTTAAGTTTCGCAGCCGATATTTTGCACTCATGCTGCAGGCGGTTTAATTCTTCATCTTTTTGCACTGTACGGTGTACATAGCTTTCAACAGCCTCTAAAAACAACTTAGACTTTGCGACACCGACCTTACCGCCCTCTGCTCCTTCACGCGTTTCATTGAACATTTGTCTATAAAAAATATGAGCCTGCTCTGGACGAGTAGCAAGATGCTCTAAATCTTCTAAATAACTTTTCCCGCGTTCTGGCTTTTCACGCTGCATACCACGTTTGACATCTTGGTCGTATCTTTGCTTCTTTTCTTGAAACAGTTGATCTAAATGAAGCCAAGATTCATCTAAACCTTGAACCGCCCATTTTAAAGCACAATATTTCAAAACGTGCTCATACGGATAAATAAGTTTTGCCGTTCCTGCTCCGCAATATCTACCTTTCCCGCTCGATTCTGCCAATTGCTGAATTTGATTATCTTCTTGTGCAAAATGATTTGCAGACATTGGACTAAATAACTGTAAATGAATTGTATTTGCCATTTGCTCCATATAATCTGATAAGTTGTGCAAATGGTGCCCATGTAAATTTTCATAATCATATAAGAAGCAATAATTGTACGGTAAATGATGCTGCTTTATCGTATGATTCGTTCTTCCATCTTCATCCACTTGATCAGGACGATATTCTAATTCAATCGTGACGCCGCCTCGTTTTGATAATTCACCGGTAGAGCCGAGTGTAATAGCATGTAATTCTTTTAACGAGGCATAGCCGTTTGCTTGCACCGTTTCAAACTCTTTTGCACTAACCGTTCTCGTCTTCACTAAAACATCTGGCATTAAAAACGCACCGCGAATTAAAATGTTGTGATGCTGCAATTTTTTCCGAAGCATTTCACGCAAATATAATGCGATTTGTAAAAACATCCCTGAACCTGTTCCGCCCGCTAGTGATGTTACGATAATGACACGCACTCCATATTCCGTTTGATCGCTTGTAACCGGAAAAATCTTCTCGATTTCTTGCCAAAAGGATGTCAATTTATCTTCTTTCATCGCAGCACGTAACGCTAAACGGGAAATGACGCGTAACTGTCCTGCCCCTTCTGTCAGTGGTTTATCAAGTATAGTCGGGTCCATCGGAAACCACTCCGGAATTGTTGGATCTCCCGCAATATACTCTCTTGGCGTTTTACTCGAACTTGTTTGCGTCTTAAACTTCCGAATATGATCAAATTTACTCAATGTATTCACATCTGTATCAAATACGTGCATTGCTACCTTTTTTCGGCGCTCCTCAGGTAGCCTTTCATATATTTGATGTGTCACAGTACTACCGATTCCACCTAAACCAATTAATATCGTTGGAACTTGTAACGTCATGTGAACCACCTTCCTATTCTTGCTTGTTTGAAAAAGGAGGAGAAAGCTAAAATTCCCCTCTTTTCCCTATCTCCTATTCACACTCGTACCTGTAAATCTCTTTACCGTATCCTCTATCAATTACTAAAAGTTCATTTGGATATAGTGTCTTATGTTCCATTCCAACCTCATCCTCTGTTATAAACATTCCATCAATAATCATCCCAACTACTTGTGACTCTTTCGCTACAAATATAGATTTCGATCCATTTTTCGCTATTAATGTTACAGATTGCACCGTCTTTCTTTCTGCTCGGAATGGAATACCAAAATAGTGCTTCCACCATTTATTTTTAAGTAACTCTGGTTCGGATTGATAAAGCCAATCTTTCGCTACCTCTTGATCCCATTCATAATATAATAATGCTTTTCGGTGAAATCTCGGACGAACAATCCATCCTAAGATAATAATTCCTACTACTAAAAGTAATAAAGTGATAGGAATTACAAATTTAAAAATGAGCGCATATTTCTCAAAAAATGGTGCATTTTCTATGTGAAGTACAATCTTTTCCTTTACTTTTTGTAATTTTGAATCATTAATCGTGATGGTAGCTTCTACGGTGCCTGTATCTGTAAAATTGAATGTGTCGGAGTAATAAGGTCGAGGATAAACGTAAATTTGATTATCATGTTGTTTTACTTCATAGTTGATTGATTGATTGGATGTGACACCAGTAGATTTTAATAGTTTCTTTACAGCCTCTTCTGTCATCGGTTTACCATCTAACTGCGGCTGTAAAATAAATGGTTTACTATTTTCCAAATTCGTTACCTTTTCTTCGTAACCTTTTGTAACAGTTTGAAGTGTTAATTTCGGTTTTATGGATGTATCAATTTTGAATTCTTTCGTCTGCCTATAAAATCCCTTTATGTTCATATGAACTTTTCCGCGTACTAACTCTTTGCCAACTTTTGTCTCATAATAAAACACATGTCTTTTATCATCCCACTTCATCGGATACTGCTTTCCGTCTATTTCTACTTCTGCTTCAAAATAAGAAATTTGAATTGGAAGCTCCGTAGGTTTTGCTTCAATAACAGCCGTTACTCCTTCGTACATTTTCTCAACATTTTTTCTATCTTTATCATCTTTGTCATACGTAGAAACAGTATAATTAAGCGCTGGTTCAACAAGTACTTGTAACCCTTCGTTCTCCATATCTTGATCCACTTCTATCGTATATGTTCCTGGCTTAATCACTTCCTGATTCGCTGTACTCACATGTACTATATTTCCGAATAATTTAGCTTCTCCTGGTGCATGTATGGAAAAAGAAGACTGCACTTGTAACGGTTTAGAAATTTGCATAACTTTATAATTAGACAAAGACGATGATTGTCGTACAAGCGTCATACGCTTTAATGGGAACGGCGTTGTAATTTCTATTTTTTTCCCTACTATTTTCGTTTTGACAATTGTTTCAACCGAGGAGAATGGGTCACGATTGGCAACTAATGCTGCCACTTGATTTACACTTTTTACAATGCCATCCTCACCACTAGATGGCATCGTAACACCATTTATCTCTTTCTTCCATATTTCTTTAAACGTATTTAGCTGTTCTTTTTCTTGCTGCCCTAAATCCTCTTCCATCGTGATTAAGACTGGATGTAAAGAGATCTTTTTCGAATCCATTTCTTTCTTAAACTGCGCTAACTTCTGTGTAATTTGTTCTTTTCCACCAATCTTATCTTTCTCCAAATCATTAAATGCCCCGTCAGTTAATACAATAAGCCAAAATTCACGTTTCCCATCTATATCTGCTTCCTTTTTTATAGATTGCATCGCCGTTTCTACTGCGCTAAATGGAGTATTTAAATATGTTTTCCACGCCCCAATCCCCTCAATTTCTGTTTGCCTTTGATCCTTTGTTAATGAAATGTTTAATGGAGCATTCGGCTTGCTCATTGGAACGTAAGAAAATTTATCTTTCTCATCTAATAGCGCAACTAAACTTTGCAAGGCGTAATTGGCATACTTCCAGCGATCGTTATTTCTCATGCTGCCCGAATCATCATATACAAGTGAAACGACCCTTTCCTTTGCCTCCTCTCCTTTTGCAAAAACTGAAAAAGGTAAACATATAAATAGAAACAGCATGAACGTGGCACAAATTCGAATTTTCATGATGAGGCTTCGCCACCTTTGTAGACAAATTCCTATGTTTAAATTTATGAGAGGAAACAAGATATATGACTTGTATTTTAGGACAACAGTTCACAACGAGTACATTATGTAAATAAAAATGAACTACTCCCATATTTTATTTCTAGTTTTTTCCTTATTATATATCTGAAATAACACATAGCTTTCATACTTTTCCCGCTATAAATTCCACCACTAAAGTTTGATTTTCTTTTCAATACAAGAAATAAAGAGCACGCTATAATTAGCGCACTCTTTATTTCTTCACATATACTTCAACAATCGGATTTTCCTTCTGATCTGCATGTAAACGTATATTCTCTTCCGGCGTATTATAAATGCTCGCTACCAGCATAACTGTTAACAAATTAGGGATTTTCCCGTCACTCCCGTATTTTCGTTCAAGAGCTTCTGTATACTCGAAATCCAAATCTCCTTGCACATATGTATACACTTCAAAACCATCTTCTAAATTACAGACTACTGTGTCTATAATATCCGCTCCTACTTGTTTCTTCATCTCTCTCCGCAATGCTTCAATAAATTCTTCCCAAGGAACTTCGTACGTCTGAAATTGGTCTGTAGATTTCATTTTCTCTTCCTCCTCGTTATGTATCCTGTTCGTATATTTCCCCTTTCGTATAACAATTATGATAGATAGGTCATTCGTACAAGCCGCACTTGTCCTGCTTACATATCGTATTACGGTAATGCGGAAGGAGGAAAGAACATGCATAGAAAAAAATGTTATGATACATGCCAACGTTATTTCGGTAAAGTTGTTCGAATTGAAGATCGTGATGGTCGCATTCACTTAGGCAAAATAATCGATGTAACAAACGATTCTGTTTGGATTGAACCAATGCAACAGCGCTCATCTTTTGATACAGGATTCGGATATTATAACGCATATTCAAACGGTGGATGTGATATTTGCGGTGGTATTAGCAGATGTGATAACTGTGGATTTGGATGCGGTGGTGGATTCAGTGGTGGATTTAGTGGCTGTGGATGCGGCGGTCGTGGTTGCGATAGTTGTGGCTGGGGTGGCGGCGGTTGTGGCTGGGGCGTTGAACTCGGATTTGGCTTTATTTTTGGAATTACTTTGGCTGCATTATTTTTCATCTAACATAGTAAAGAGTTGACTATCTTTAGCCAACTCTTTTTCTCTATTTTTCACATATAAAAATCCGATGTCCTAAAATATGTTGATACATAAGCAGTACTTGTTCGTGTTGCACCCACGCTTCATACAATTCTTCTGGAATAAACGGTGATACATTCCACTCTGGCTCTTCCATATGTCCTGCAACTGTTTCTGCAATAGTTCCGCCACCTGCAATTGTAATTCTTTTAAAATTTGCTGCTTTAAATAAATGAATCCACTCATTCTCAGTTAATAATTCTTTCATACCGTATAACTGTCCAATCTTTTCTTCCTCTTTCTTCTCAATATGTTTTTCGGTAATCATTTCAATGACAACAAGCTTTCCGTCCTTCTGTAATACACGATAACATTCCGAAATAACCTTTTCTTTATTTGTAAACGCGAGTATAGATTCTCCAAGTACCAGTTCAAATGAATCATTTAAACACGGTAATCCTTCTACATCGCCTTGAATCAATTGTATATTTAAACCATCAAACAACCATCTATCTTTCGCTTTTTGAATCATAATTTCATTCTTTTCAACTGCGGTCACTTTATAACCCAATTCTTTTGTCATATACGCCGCTGTTTTCCCCGTGCCACAACCTATCTCAAGAACATTTGCTCCATGTCTAAGTGGCAATTGAGCTAATAATTGTTTTGTTAACGTAAAACCACCTGGATGAGCACTCCCTATTCCGTAATAAGCTAAAAAATCAATGTACGAGTTTCTTTTCATGGGATTCTCCCTTTTTTATTTTATATATTCCAGGAAGGAAGAAAAGTGCATAAAAAAAGGGCGCATCGCTCGCGCCCTCTCTCTTACTTATCTTCAGAAATATATGCCCATTTGTAGCTGTAATCTCCACCAACTGGATGGTGAATAATACCTTTTACTTTCGCTCTTTGAACAAGAGCATCGCCACGTTGATATAATGGTGCAATTACAGCATCATCAAGTAACATTTTCTCAGCTTTCAGTAAGCTATCCCAACGCTCTTTCGTTTTCGTTAATAGCTCGCCTTTACCTTTTTCTACAATTTCATCATATTTCGGATTTGAATATCCAGTTTGGTTATGAGGTCCATTTGTAACGAACATATCAATGAATGTCATTGGATCTAAGTAATCAGGTCCCCAACCAGCGTAAGATAAATCATAATCTAGATCTGATTCTAATTTTAATTTTTGTTTAAACGGTTGGTTTTTCAAATTCACTGTTAAGCCCGGTAAGTTCTTCTCAAGCTCTCCTTTTAAGAACTCACCTACTTTTTTCGCATTATCGCTATCGTAGTTTAATAGCTCTACAGTTACTTGCTCTTTTCCAAGTTCTTTTTTCGCTTTTTCCCAATGCTCTTTTGCTTTTTTCACATCTGTTTTTAAAATATCTCCGTTATCTTTACGGAAGTCTTTTCCATCTGGACTCTTCGCAAATTCTTTTGGTACTAAGTAATCTGCAGGTGTAGATCCGTCATTTAAAATTACATTCGTTAAGCCTTTTTTATCATATGCCATTGCAATCGCTAGACGTAAATCTTTACTCTTTAACACTGTATCTTGATTAACACGTTTTTGGTTTAATCGTAAGAAGAACGTTGACGGTGTTTTTTGTGTAAAGAAATCTGGATTTGATTTATATTTATCAACCATTTCAGATGCAAGTGCTGCACGATCGATTTGTCCACTTTCATATAAGTTTACACGTGTACCGCTATCTTTTACTACGTTAAAGTTGATTTCTTCTAACTTAACTGTTTTATTATCCCAGTATTGTGCATTTTTCTTTAACTTCCAACCTTCTTCATGTTTCCAGTCTGTTAATGTAAATGGTCCGTTGTATAACGTTGTATCTGATTCTAAACCGTATTTTTCTCCTTTTTCTTTTACGAATTTTTCATTTAACGGATAGAATGTTCCGAATGAAGTTAATTCTACAAAGTAAGGAACTGGATTTTCTAATTCTACTTCTAACGTGTAGTCATCTACAGCTTTTACACCTAACGTATCAAGTGGTGCTTTTCCATCATTAATTGCTTTTGCGTTCTTTAAATCAAACATAATGTATGCATATTCAGCTGCTGTATTTTTATCTACCGCACGTTTCCAAGCAAACACGAAATCTTTCGCTGTTACAGGGTCTCCATTTGACCATTTCGCATTTTTATTTAATGTGAATGTATATTTTTTACCATCATCACTCTTTTTATATGATTCAGCAACCCCTGGTGCTGCTTTATTATCTTTATCAAGTCGATATAAACCTTCCATTACGTTGTTTAAAGCAAGAAACGATACTTGGTCTGTTGCTTTTGAAGAATCCATAGATGGAATCTCTTGGCTCTCCGTTAAATTAAGTACTTGCTTTGCAGCTAATTTTCCGCCTTCTTTTTCGCCACTTTTCGGCGTTGTGCTTGCCTTATCTTTATCCCCTGATCCCGAGCAAGCTGTTAATGCCATACTCATTACTAGAACTGGTGCTACAACCGCTGTTAATTTTGTCATCTTTTTTCTCTTCATTTTTTTGTACCCTCCCCAATTATATGTACGATATTAACATTTAGAGATTCTCTATTAACTTTCGTTATCAGAAAATTCTTATTAATTAATATTCTACTATTTTTTTGAGTTTTGTAAAGTAGTTTTGTAAATTTTCTAAATATTTATTTTTTTATGATAGTAACTTGTTATTTTACTATTACTACTATATGAATTATCCCCCATCTACTATATGTAAACATACCTCCTCTTATTCTTCTCTATCGCTAAGTTCTATATTTTTCTTATAAAAATGATATCACTAGCTGTCTTATTGAATCCCTTCTACTATTCCTACAGTCAAACTTTAAAAGTGGCCTCAAAATTCCCATGTGCTTATTCTCCTATTCATAAAAAAAGCATTTCAAAAGCATATTAGCCACTTTTGAAATGCTTTCATATTATTTCTTGCCGCCATCCTCAGTTACATACGCCCACTTAAAGCTATATTCTGGACTAATGTTGTGTTTCACAATTCCTTTGACATTCGATTTCATTACATATGCTCTTCCTGTTTGATATAAAGGAACTAATCCTGCATCTTCTTCAAGGAATAATTTTTCTGCTTTTCCTAACGTTTCCCAACGTTTCTTCGGATCAGACAATAATTCATTACCTGCTTTTTGTACCATTTCATCATATTTCGGATTTGAATAACTCATTTGGTTATATGGGCTCTTCGATTCAAACATATCAATAAATGTCATTGGATCCGAATAATCTGGGCTCCAACCTGCAAACGAAACTTCATAATCTTGCGCTGACTCTAATTTTAATTTTTGTTTGAATGGCTGAATTTTCGTGGTAACTGTTACACCTTTTAAATTTTTCTCAATTTGATCTTTAAAGTAATCAGCAATCTTTTTCGCAGTTCCATCATCATAGCTTAGTAATTCAATTGTAACTTGATCTTTTCCAAGTTCTTTTTTCGCTTCTTCCCAAGCTGCTGCGCCTTTTTTCGTATCATATTTTAGACCATTTTTAAATGTATCTTGATAATCTTTACCATCCGGCCCTGTCGCAAGCCCTTTTGGAACCAATTGATCCGTTGCTTTTGATCCATTATTTAATATAACGTTTGCTAAACCTTTTTTATCAATTGATAATGCGATTGCTTCACGAAGTTTTTTGCTCTTTAACGGTGTATCTTGTCCGTTACGCTTTTGATTTAAACGTAAGAAGTACGTACTTGCTTCTGAATACTCACCATATTCATCTTTGTTCGATTTATATTTATCTACAAATTCTCCTGATAATAATGTAAAGTCAATCGATCCTGTATCATATAAATTTACTTTTGTAGCCACTTCTTTTACAACGCTGTAATTAATTTCTTCTAATTTCACAGTCTTATTATCCCAATATTTATCATTTTTCTTCAGCTGCCAACCTTGTTCATGTTTCCACGATGCCATTACAAATGGCCCGTTATACAATGTTGTATCTGCTTCTAAACCAAACTTCTCTCCTTTTTCTTTTACGAACTTTTCATTTAAAGGATAATATGACGGGAATGCTAATAGATTTAAGAAGTACGGTACCGGTTTTTCTAATTCTACTTCTAGTGTATAATCATCTACCGCCTTCGCTCCTAATTCAGTTCCAGGTTTTTCTCCTTTATTAATCGCTTCTGCATTTTTAATATAGTAAGCAATAAATGCATATTCTGCAGCTGTGTTTTTATCAAGTAAGCGCTGCCATCCAAACACGAAATCTTTTGCTGTTACAGGATCTCCATTTGACCATTTCGCATCTTTACGCAGTTTAAACGTATATTTTTTGCCATCTTCGCTTTTCGTACTAGATTCCGCAGCAGCCGGAATAGGCTTATTATTTTTATCAAGACGGTATAACCCTTCCATCGTGTTCCCTAAAATTTGTGCCCCTAATGTATCAGTAGATTTAGAAGTGTCCATCGTCGGAATCTCTTGGTTTTCCGTACGATTTAATACTTGCTTCGCTGCATATTTAATATCAGATTTTTTTTCTTCCCCACTATTAGATGTAGTAGTCGTTTTCTTTTCCCCACCTGACCCAGAGCATGCTGTCAATGCAACGCTCATTGCTAAAACTGGTACTACAACCGCTGTTAACTTTTTCATCTTTTTTCTCTTCATTTTTATACCCTCCCTAATTATATGTACATTACCAACCCTTGAGAGACCCCTTGTCAATGATTTACTTTTCAGAAAATTATAACTAATGTTATTCTACTCTTTTTTTCGCGTTTGTAAATAGTTTTATTTTAAATATTCTGATTTTAATCTTCATAAATTAGTATGATTTATCCCCCATCTACTATATGTACGTACTATACGCCTTATTCTTCTCTATTTAACTGAATTAAAAAAAGCATTTCAAAGTAGCTAAGCTACTTTAAAATGCTTTTTTAACTCTATTATTTTTCAGTCACGTATGCCCACTTAAAGCTAAATTCTGGGCTGATATTATGTTTTACTACACCTTTTACATTTGGTTGTAAAACATAAGAATCTCCACGTTGATATAAAGGTACAATCGCTACATCTTCTTCAAGTAATGTTTTTTCAGCTTTTCCTAACTCTTCCCAACGTTTTTTCGCATCACCCATTAATTCAGTACCGGCTTTTTTCACCATGCCGTCATATTTAGGGTCAGAGAAGCTCATTTGGTTATGAGAATGTCCAGTCTCAAACATATCTAAGAACGTCATTGGATCTGCATAATCTGGATTCCATCCGCCATACGAAATATCATATTGTTGCTCAGATTCTAATTTTAGTTTTTGCTTAAATGGTTGAAGTTTAATGTTAACTGTTACACCTTTTAAGTTCTTCTCAATTTGGTCCTTAATATATTCTCCAACTTTTTTCGCATTACCAGTATCGTAGTTTAAGAATTCAATTGTAACTTGATCTTTACCAAGCTCTTTTTTCGCTTCTTCCCAAGCTGCTGCAGCTTTTTTAGCATCTGGCTTCAAACCATTTTTAAACGTTTCTTGGAAGTCTTTACCGTCCGGTCCAGTTGCTAAACCTTTTGGTACTAAGAAGTCAGCTTCTTTTGATCCATCATTTAAAATTACATTTGCTAGATTTTTCTTATCGATAGAAAGTGCAATTGCTTCACGTAATTTTTTGCTCTTTAATGGTGTATCTTGTCCATCACGTTTTTGGTTCATACGAATGAAGTACGTACTTACTTGTGAAAATGTTCCAAATTCATCTTTCTTATTTCTGTATTTATCTACGAACTCTCCAGTTAATAAAGCAAAGTCAACTTGACCGCTATCATATAAATTGATAAGAGTTGCTGGTTCTTTAACAACACTGAAGTTAACTTCTTCAAGTTTTACAGTCTTTTTATCCCAATATTGATCATTTTTCTTTAATTGCCATCCTTGTTCATGCTTCCAATCTTTAAGAACGAACGGTCCATTATAAACTGTTGTATCAGACTCTATACCGAACTTCTCCCCTTTTTCTTTTACGAATTTTTCATTTAATGGGTAGTACGATGGGAATGCTACTAAGTTTAAGAAGTACGGTACCGCTTGCTCTAATTCAACTTCAAGCGTAAGATCATCTACCGCTTTCACTCCTAATTCAGCTACAGGTTTTTCACCTTTATTAACCACTTCTGCATTTTTAATTGGGAATGCGATAAATGCATACTCAGCAGCTGTTTTTGGATCTAATAGACGTTGCCAAGCATATACGAAATCTTTCGCCGTTACTGGATCTCCATTTGACCATTTTGCATCTTTACGTAGTTTAAATGTATATTTTTTACCATCTTCACTTTTCGTGCTAGATTCTGCTGCAGCTGGAATAGGCTTATTATCTTTATCCAGACGATATAATCCTTCCATCGTATTCCCGAGCATTTGTGAAGATACTGTATCTGTTGATTTAGAAGAATCCATCGTTGGAATCTCTTGGTTTACTGTTCGATTTAAAACTTGTTTTGCTGCTAATTTTTCCCCTGACTTGCTATCTCCACTTGAGTTTGTGCTTGTCTTTTTATCTCCGCCTGATGTAGAACATGCTGTTAGTGCCATGCTCATTGCTAAAACCGGTACTACAACTGCTGTTAGTTTTTTCATTTTTTTCTTTTTCATTTTTGTACCCTCCCTAATTCTAAACGATATCTAATCAAGAATTTTCTGATAATTCTGTTTTTCTCTATATATTTATCAGACGATTCTTACTACTTCTTATTCTACTAATTTTTTAAAATTTGTAAAGTATTATTATTAAAAATTTTTAAAAAATTATTTTCTTACAGTAATATTCATAAAAATTCCATATAATGTTCAAATTCTATTTCTCATCCATATAAATGTACCATTTTAATAGTCTTTATTATGTTTACACATTAAATCCCTGTGAATTATTGTTAATAAATAATGTATATTTTTAGAAACTCCTTTCCTACAAAAATAAAAAAGTCAGCTAAGCTGACTTTTTTATCCGGCCATTTTCTCTTTTTTCATTTCATCTAATACTCTCGTATACTTCTCATCATTGAATTCATTTTCGCTTTTTGCAACAACTACAGTCGCTACACCGTTACCAATTAAATTTACAATCGCTCTTGCTTCTGACATGAAACGATCAACACCCAGTAAAAGTGCTAACCCTTCTAACGGGATAACATTCAGTGCAGATAAAGTAGATGCTAATACGATAAATCCTCCACCTGTTACTGCTGCTGCTTGTTGACCTAGTGAAAGATCAATGTGAAAAACTTGCGCTAAAAATATAGTTGCCATTGATAAATATATTGTTGTTCCATCTAAATTAAAAGAGTAGCCCGTCGGAATAACTAAGCCTACTACTGGCTTTGAACATCCGAATTCTTCCATCTTTGTCATCATTCGTGGTAGTACAGATTCCGATGATGATGTCCCTAAAACAATGAGTAATTCTTCTTTTTCAATACTCCCCTGTTTCTTTCATTTCTCCCATACTATTTCTATCGATGACAATCATTTATTTTATGTGATAGCCCCCTTGTTATTTAACTTAAACCCCTGTTATTACGTTACACTAATATATAAATTTTTTAAATAGTATATAACAATTAAATATAAAAGATATACTATTTAACAAAAAAAGCAGATATAAGATCTGCTTTAATTTCCCTCAATTTGTTTCTCACTTAACCCAAGATGTGTTCTGAGTGTATTACTCAAATTTTGTAAGTCTTTTTTATTAGGATTATAATAATATACCCGTTGCCCATTTGGGCCATTTGGTAAATATAAATCATCACCATTTAGCTGAATCTTCTCAACTGAGCAATCTAAACCATATTTATAAAAAGATAAAATATCATCCAGTGCTAAATTTGTTTTAAAATCACCATCGACGGCCTCAACCATTTTCTCAACTTTTGTAATAGACCCTACATTTTTTAATTTACTTAAAATCGCCTCAATAACAAGTTGTTGGCGCTGTCCCCTCATTGCATCACTATCAATATGACGAGTTCTCGCCAAAGCAAGTGCTTCTTCTCCCGTTAATTTTTGAACCCCTTTTTTCAAATGAATCGTATCAGGTTCATCTTTACTATTTTGTTCAGTAAATTCAACCGGGACATCTACCTCAACACCATCGAGCCCATCGACAATTTTAATAAATGATCCAAAATTAAATTTCACGAAATAATCTACCGGTACTTGCAGTAACTTTTCTACTGCCTCAACAGAAGCTTGTGGCCCTCCATCTTTTCCGTTTTTAACGAAACCACTCCCATATGCGTGTGTTATTTTATCTTTTTTCTTTTCGATTGGAACATATGTATAAGTATCTCTTGGTATACTGGTTAATTTCACTGTCTTATCTTCTTTATTAAACGTAGCTAACAATAATGCATCCGTATGAAATGCACCATTATAGCCCTTTTGCCGTTCTTGATTTTCATCAATTCCCATAATTAACATTGAAACGTTGTGTGTAATTGGCTTTACAGCTTTCTCACGTAAATTTGATTTTTCACCACGCGATAAGTTCAAATTAGATTTTTGTACGAGATTAGAAGTTTTCATATATACATAGGCACCATACCCAACTCCGCCAAATAGTAATACCCCTAACAATACACTTATTATCGTTATCTTTTTATATTTTCGTTTATTTTTCTTTTCTCTTGAAGGAGAGGTATTCTCCATATAGTTCCCTCCGTTTTCTATTCATCTAATAAGTTTTTCAATTTTTCATAATTAGCGCTATCCTTTTGAAATACATTCTCTTTCAATCCTTTGTTTATTTGTATCCATTCAGTCGTAATCGAATATTGAATCATACCCTCATCGAAACTAAGGAACTTCAACATAATCCCCGTATTTTTCTCTACAACCATTTCAAATTTCCCTCTTAAATCTTCAGATGTACTTACAGGCATTTCTATGTTTATTACCCCTTCTATTTTGTAGCAATCAAGTCCAAGATACTTCGTTTCTTTATAACTCCAATCTTTATATCGAATTAATAGATCAGCAAATTCTGATTGAATACTGTACTTAGCGAATCCCACATATTCGTCATCATACCGTTTCTTCTCACCTGATTTTCTCAATAACCTTTCCGTAGGGCTTAATTTTACTATTCCATTATTTCTTTCTTTTGGACTCCATCTCGTCTCTTTATACGTATTATTCTTATCATTAAACTCTTTTTTTCCTTCCTCGCTATAAATCATCGTGCTTTTTTTCGATAGCTTGTCTTCTTTAGATGAAATACCACTTTGTTTCTCCGTATCAATTGCATATTTATATGTTGTAGCAATTCTTGTAGAGCTAGAATATTCTTCGAATTGCCCTGAAACATTTTGGAAGTGATCAATTGAATCAAGCATCTTTTGATGAATCTTTTCCTTATCTGGATAATTGACGTTCGACTTTATTTCTTCTTCATTCTCATAATCAGAAAACGCATTCTTCTTTACGTAATTAAACATCCCTCCATTTTGTGCAAAGCTCTGTATAGAAAACTCAGACATAGATACAATTGATAGCGTTAGAACAGCGGCACTAATAAACATCATATGTACTCTATAACTCTTTCTTTTTACAGGAAGATTATGAAGTGTATCATTAATTTTTTCGTTTAGTGCCTGTGGCAATACGGTATTATCCTTTTCTATTCTCTTTTTTAATTTTTCATCAAATGATTTTTCTTTATCCATTTTAACCACCTCCTACTCCATCTTTAATCGCTCTTCTAATTGTTCCCTTGCACGTGACAATCTTGATTTAACCGTGCCTTTTGGAATTTCTAAAAGCGTTGCAATACTTTCTTGATTCATATCTTCATAATAATAAAGTACGGTTACAGCTCTTAGTTCTTCCGTTAAGGACTGAATAGCATTACAAAGATCAATATCTTCATATCGATCGAACGCCACCATATTACTATCATGATCCTCAATTACAATTACTTTTTTATAAGCGCGAATTATATTGTTACACTCATTTATTAAAATTCTAATGAGCCAAGTTTGAAAAAATTCTTCCTTTTTCAATTTTTTTATATTTTCATAAGCTTTTAAAATTGTTGCCTGCATTGCATCCTCTATATTCGTCTCATCACGTAACATCGCCTTCGCAATGCGATACATCTTTACTTTTTCTGTATGTATAAGTGTCATAAAAGCCTCATGATTACCCTTTTTTGCTAAAGAAACATCTGTTTCTTCTTTTACAATCATCTTATATAAAGGAATTACTTTCACATTTGGTCCTCCTGTTTCAGCCTCTCTATTAATTAAACTTTACACATATTAGACGGAGTATCCTAGAAAAAGGTTCAATTCTTTTTGAATATTTCTACAAGAAAAAATATAAACATTCCATTTTGACTATCCACTTAAATGTTTCTCTAAAAGATATCCCTTCGAATTTACAAACGAAAAAAGCCCACTAATTAAGTGGACTTTCTACTTTACAACGGCAAATCTCTCTTCCTAAACACTACAATTGCTAATATAAAAATACATAGTGCCCCAACAGTTAAGCCTATACTTACCGGCCATATACTATATGTTCCTTCAGCAATTTCTTTTGGACGAAACAATGTAAATAATGATAGACTTCTCATCCACTCTAACTTATCGCTTAATTTACCTACCATATCTAATACGAAAAATAAGATTGTTAAACTTGCTGAATAACTTAGTGCCTTTCTTTCGTCATTACATATACAAGAAAAGAAAAATGAATACGCACTAACTACTAAAAATATTAGTCCTCCGACTACATTTATCTTCAGGAATAATTCTTTATTTAAATTATTATCTTTTAAAAACCATTCTGCACCCAATATACCAGCTACATAAGTAACAATTACAATAATTAATAGTCCCAATATGAGAACGGTAGCTTGCGTAATTGCAATTTTCACCCTGGATACAGGTGTTGCTAATAAATATGCCATCGCTCCTTTATCTACATGACGAGCAATTAAATGCGTTGCAACCGTGACGCAAAAAATTGTTAAAATGATAATAAATAATAGGCTATAATATTCACCAGCTAAAAAATCCATTACATTTTGAATTGGACTCTCCATTCCAACAATTTTTTTTACACTATCAGGCATAGCGCTTATTAATTCATTTAACCCTTTCGCTGATACCATTGATGGGAATATCCAAATTAATAACCATAAATAAAGAGCTGCACCAGTTGCATAACTCAAAATACTTTTTTGCGTTTCTTTCAAACTAGCTAAAAATAGTTGCTTATTCATGCTTTACCCCTTCTTTCTTATCGTAATAATGCATAAATAAATGTTCTAAATCCGTCGCTCTCGTTTGTAGTGCAGTTACATTATAGTTTGAAAGTATTTGTAAAACAGTTTGATAATTTCCTTGCACAATAATTGACGCCTCTCTACCTTTCACTCCTTCAAATTGCAAATCACATTGTCTAAGAGACTCAATTTCTTCTTGAGATGATACTGTTACATCTATTACTTGTCTTCGCATTCCTTGTAAATCATGAATATCTTCTACCGTTACTAAACGTCCATCTTTAATAATAGCTACTCTGTCACAAGTTCTCTCAATTTCAGTGAAAATATGCGACGACATAAGAATCGTTTTCCCTCTTTGCTTTTCCTCTACTATTAAATCTATAAACACTTGTTGCATAAGTGGATCGAGTCCTGATGTTGGTTCATCTAAAATTAGTACTTCTGGATCATGCATAAATGCAGCAACAATCCCTACTTTTTGTTTCATTCCTTTAGACATTTTTCGAATTGGTGTTTTCACATCAAATTGCAGACGCTCTATCAAGTCATCACGTCTCTTCGTTTCCTTTAACCCACGCATTCCTTGCATCAAATTTAAAAAATCTAATCCATTCATTCCTTCAATAAAAGAAATTTCTCCTGGCAAATAGCCAACTTCTCTTTGAATTTTCGCAGCATCTTCCCAACAATCTAACCCGAAAATTGTCGCTTTACCAGCCGTCGGTTTTATAAATCCCATTAAATTACGAATCGTTGTTGATTTTCCAGCTCCATTTGGTCCTAAGTAGCCAAACACTTCTCCTTCTTTCACTTCAAATGTAATATCAAACAAGCCTTTCCCATTTGAAAACTGTTTTGTGACATTTTGAACTGAAATCATAAGCCCACCTCATTTTTTGAAATATTTAATGTATGATATTTCAAAATCATTGTACTCCTCACCTTACATATTCGCAACAACTTTTTGAAATATTTATATGTCCATATTTCAAAAATATTGTTTTCAATTATTTTTTATTGTATATTTTAAATGAGGTGATTACTTTGAACGGCTTTGAAAAAGTGAAAGAAAAGAAAAAACGTGCCATTAAAGATGCGGCCTTTAAATTATTTTCAGAACGTGGATTTAATGAAGTGAAAATAGAACATATTGCAAAAAAAGCAAACGTTTCTCAAGTTACAATTTATAATCATTTTGGAAGTAAAGATGCGTTATTTAGAGAGCTGATACAAGAATTTATAATATCTGAATTTCAATATTATAAAGATCTTGCAGAAGAAAACTTACCTTTTCATGATATGATGCAAAAAATGATTGTAAAAAAAATGAATACTGGTGGGTTATTTCAGCCGGATATGTTACTACAAATGATGCAAAGAGATGAAGAGCTCAGAGAATTTATTTATAGTTATCAAAACGAAAAAATCCTACCTTGGTATTTAGAAATATTAGAACAAGCACAGCAAAAAAATGAAATTAATCCACACCTTTCAAAAGAAATGATGCTACTTTACATTCAAATGTTCACTAAGTTAGGTGATGATTTCGGGGCACAACTTCTTGAAGGAGATCGAGAAAAACATATACAAGATATAGTCACTATGTTTTTTTATGGACTTTCTGTCCCAGAAAAATAATTTTTTCTAAAGAACAAACAAAATCACAAAAAAGCCCTTTGGATATTTAAATCTCAAGGGCTTTTCATGTCAATAAAAATTATTAAAACCAACTTTATCTTAACGAAGTTAAATGTTGCTTTATAGTTAATACCTTATTATAGATTAACTCTTTTAGCATAACAGGCTGAATTGAGATAATCGTTTCTCCGAAATTCAGAAAATAGTTCGAGATAAAATCAACTTCTTGTTTGTTAAAATAGCCTGTTATAATGTAATTTTCATTTTCTTTTTGTATCTTCATGGAAGGATAATTCTCTTTATCAAAAATATCTTTTCCTTTTTGATTAACAATGACAATAAAATCAGTTGCATCAGGCTTTCTGTGAAAAGCAGTAAGATAACTTAATAATTCTTCAAGATTTTTTGGATTAATATTACTTGTTTCCACAATAGAAAGAATTTTATCACATCTAATTATTTGAACATTACTTGTCTCAAAATTAAAGATTTTAGCATACCACTGGCCAAATTTAGATTCTATTCGAATAAATTGGGCGACCAATGCTTTCTCCTCATCTTTTTTTAAATATGTTAAATGATAAACTCGCTCAGCAAAAATCCCCTGTAAAATTTCTTTTAAAAACGGACTAAAATTACTATGATTTGTTACTTCAAAAGAAAGCGTTCGTTCCATAATTGAAATATTTTTACTCACATTATCAGGTAATACATGTTTAAATTTATTTTCAAGTGCAATACTTTCTATATTAAATGGTTTCGTCTTGTATCCATTTAATGTAAGAATCGAAAAGTATAACGCATACATTTCATCCACACTAAAATAAATTGGCGATAACACACTATTTTCTATAATTTTATAACTTCCATTTCTACCTAGTTCAGAATATATTGGTACACCTATTTCTTCCAATGATTGAATATCTCGCAACGCGGTACTTTTAGAAATATCATATCTAGACATTAAATCTTTTAAATTAAAATATCTTTTATTATTTAAGAAAATAAGCATATCATTTATTCGTTCAGTTTTTTTCATATTTCCCTCCCGAAAAGGTGTCATGTATTGAAACCTTTTTAGTCTATATTATAATTATTAACTAATAAAGGAGTTTTATATTTATGACATTAGAAATAGCTATTTTTCTTTCAATGAATGGGCAAGCAAAGGCGGCAATTAATTTTTATACACGTAATTTAGACGCCAAGAAGTTAATGATTGTTACGTACGAAGAACTGGCGAAAAGAGATCATTCTTTTAAAATTACAAGTGAAAATAAAGATCATATTGCCCACTCTGTTTTACAAATTGGGACTACAAAACTAATGATAGCAGAAGATACAATGAATCCTACTGAATGTTATAACGTTGGAAATAACATGTCACTTTGCATTCAAAGTGCTAATTTAGAAGAAATACAAAGATTTTATAATAATTTAATTTCCGATAAGCATGTGAAAATAATCTCTCCACTAGAAAAAAATATATTTAGTGAAGCATATGGTATTATTGAAGATCCTTACGGCATACAAATCCAATTAATGTATGACAAACGACTAAACTAAATACTTAGTCACATTCGCATATTCCTGTAAAATAAAAAAGACACGAAATTCGTGTCTTTTTTATTTTACAGGAATAACTCTACCCGTTTCACTACTTTCAATAGCTAATTGAATCACTTTAATAACCTCTAAACCTTCTTCTGCTGTTACAGGTGGTTTCTCACCATTTACAATACTATCTCTTACACCCTTATAATACATTTCGTAACAGCCAACTTCTGTCGGAATACGCACTAACTCTTCTTCTGTTTCTAAAGTAGCAAAATTCTCCTCAGAGTCTGCTCCATAACCATTATCTCCTGGCTTCATTCCAGTCTTTAATTGTTCTTCCTGTGAATCCATACCATACTTCACGATAGAACCTTTATCTCCATGCAGTGTAAAATGTGGACCTGCTTGCTTTACGTAACTGCTACTATGTAAAATGACACGCTTTACTCCGTAGTGAAGTACAACATGGAAGTAGTCATCAATTTCTGCACCTGGTCGTTGCTTTATTACATCAGCATGTATCGCATCTGGTTTCCCAAATAATGAAAATGCTTGATCAATTAAATGTGAGCCTAAATCATATAAAATTCCTGATCCTGGTAAATTCTTCTCTCTCCAGCGATCACGTACATGTGGGCGGAAACGATCGAAATGCGCTTCATATGCGTATACATTCCCTATTCTTTTTTCTTCTAACAATTTCTTTATCGTTAAGAAATCATTATCAAAACGGCGATTGTGATACACACTTAAAACGACATTATGTTGCTTCGCTAATGAAATAAGTTCTTCTCCTTCTTCAATTGAAACAACGAATGGTTTTTCCACAACAACATGCTTACCATGTACAATCGCTTCTTTTACATATGGAAAATGCGTTGTATTCGGTGAAGTAATAACTACTAAGTCAATATCAGCACGATTTACTAATTCCTCAATTGTGTCAACAACTTCAGTATTTGGTAATGCTTGTTTCACTACTTCTTCTTTTGATGATAAAATAGCACGAATATCATATTCTTCTATCGTTTGTAATAACGGGATGTGAAATGTTGTACTAGAAAATCCAAATCCTACAATCCCTACACCTATTTTTTTCATGTTGCCCCTCCATTTGTCCCGCTTTAACGGGCAGTAAGATTCCTACCTCAAAATTCAGCGAAAGCAAAGAAATTAGGTGAGGAATCAACTGCTCGTAAAAGCCCGATTAGTTCAACTAATAATCAGTGGGGATAAAGAAAATCCCCACTGATTAAAGTTCCACTTTATGAGAACGATTTCATTTCATTATTATAACAAGATTATTTTTATATACATAATGATTTGCTTATAAAAAAGCATCTTGCTATGAATGATAGCAAGATGCTTCCTTTACTCCGTTCTTTTCTTCGTCCACGTTTCTACAACTTCACCAGTATCATTAACATCTAATACTAAACTACCGTTACTATACCGGTCTTTATTTCGATACGCTTTCGGATCAATCTCTTCTACAATGTGTTTCTCTGTCTTCATGTAAATTAGTTCATCGTCTCGCACAATTTCAATACCGACAATGCGGTACGGATTACGCTTTAACTCTTTGAAAATAACAAGACCTCGCTTCGCCCTCGTTGATTTCTCAATTTCTGATGCTTTTAGACGTTTTACAGCACCTCGCTGCGTCACGAGAATAAGTTGATCTTTTTCACCATTTAACGGTTTACCAGAAGCGACATAATCATCTTCTTTTAAATTAATTGCTTTTACACCAGCGGCCCTTACACCAACTGGACTTACTTCATCTTCATGGAAAATAAGTGCATATGCACCATGAGTTGCAAGAACAATATCACTCGTTCCATCTGTCGCAAATATATCAACAACTTCATCTTCTTTTTTCAAGTTTACAGCGACGAACGCTCTTGAATAACGTTGCACTTTATATTGGTTTAATTCGGTTTTCTTAATCATACCCTTTCGTGTAACAAATACGATAAATCGTTTTTCTTCTTCAAAATTCGGTACGACTGTTGCCCAAATTAATGTTTCATCTCGCTCGAGTGTAACAAGATTCGCAACGTGTTGACCTAAATCTTTCCAACGAATTTCTGGCATTTCATATACAGGAAGATAAATATAATTTCCTTTGTTCGTAAATAAAAGAATGGTTTCTGTCGTGTTTGTATCGAAACGCTCTAGTAAGATGTCACCCTCTTTCATACCGAAGTCTTTCCCGTTCGATGCATTATGCGAACGCCAACCTGTTCGTTTCACATATCCTTCTTTCGTTACAGTAACGATGACATCTTCTTGCGGAATCATAACTTCCACATCAATTTTAATTTCTTCAATTTCCTCTTCAATTATCGCACGGCGATCATCACTATATGTTTTCTTTACTCTCTTCAAATCTGTTTTAATAACTTGAAGAAGTCTTTTTTCACTTTGTAGAATCGACTGTAACTCTATAATTTTCTTACTAAGTTCAGCTGCTTCTTGCTCTAGCGCTGTAATATCTGTATTCGTTAAACGATATAGTTGCAACGAAACAATTGCTTCTGACTGCGCCTCTGTAAATCCAAATTTCGCACTTAAATTATCTTTCGCATTACGCTTATCTTTAGACCCACGAATTGTTTCAATCACTTCATCTAAAATTGATAATGCTTTCTTTAAACCTTCTACAATATGCTGACGATTTTCTGCTTTTCGTAATTCATATTGTGAACGTCTCGTAACAACTTCTTTTTGGTGTCCAATATATGCATCCAAAATTTTAGGTAATGTCATAAGTGTTGGACGACGATGATTTATCGCTACCATATTAAAATTATATGGAATTTGTAAATCTGTATTTTTATATAAATAATTTAAAATGCCTTCAGCATTTACTTCTTTTTTTAATTCTACAACGATGCGAAGACCTGTACGATCTGTCTCATCACGCACTTCAGCAATTCCATCTAGCTTTTTATCTAGACGTAATTCATCCATTTTCTTAACAAGGTTTGCTTTATTTACTTCATACGGAATTTCTGTAATAACGATTTGTTGCTTCCCACCACGAATCGTTTCAACTTCTGCTTTTCCGCGAATAATAATTTTACCCTTCCCTGTTTCGTACGCTTTTTTAATACCATCAATCCCTTGAATAATACCACCTGTTGGGAAATCTGGCCCTTTAATGACTGTTAATAAATCATCAACAGTACTATTCGGCTTATCAATACGCATCATCGTCGCATCAATTACTTCTCCAAGGTGATGCGGAGGAATTTCTGTTGCATAACCCGCTGAAATCCCTGTCGATCCGTTCACTAATAAGTTCGGGAACATTGCCGGTAATACGACTGGTTCTTCACTCGTATCATCGAAGTTTGACACAAATTCTACTGTTTCTTTATCAAGATCACGTAATAACTCAGATGCGATTGGTGATAAACGCGCTTCTGTATAACGCATTGCCGCTGCTGGATCGCCATCAACACTACCATTATTACCATGCATTTCAACTAAAACATTACGTACTTTCCAAGTTTGACTTAAACGTACCATCGCCTCATATACAGAGGAATCTCCGTGTGGATGGTAGTTACCAATAACATTACCTACTGTTTTAGCTGATTTACGAAACGCTTTATCATGTACATTTCCTTCTACATACATAGAATATAAAATACGTCTTTGTACCGGTTTTAAACCGTCACGCGCATCTGGAAGCGCACGGTCTTGAATAATATATTTACTATAACGTGCAAAGCGGTCACCTAACACGTCTTCAAGCGGGAGGTCATGAAACTTCTCTGCCTGCATGTTATTCCACCTCCGTCTCCATAATCATTTCATTTTCTAAAATATTTCCCTCTTCTTGCATACCAAATTGTACATTTCGTTCGATCCATTTACGGCGAGGTTCTACTTTATCACCCATCAATGTCGTAACTCGACGCTCAGCTCTTGATGCATCGTCAATTTTCACACGAATTAACGTACGTGTTTCAGGATTCATCGTTGTCTCCCATAATTGATCGGCATTCATTTCGCCAAGTCCTTTATAGCGCTGCAACATATAACCTTTACCGACCTTTTTTGTTACACCATCTAATTCTTCATCAGACCATGCATATTCAATTACTTCACTTTTCCCTTTTCCTTTACTTACTTTATATAAAGGTGGAAGTGCGATAAATACTTTACCAGCTTCAATAAGTGGTTTCATATAACGGTAGAAGAACGTCAGTAGTAACACTTGAATATGTGCTCCGTCCGTATCTGCATCGGTCATAATAACAACTTTATCGTAGTTAATATCTTCAACAGCGAACTCATTCCCTACGCCACCGCCAATAGCGTAAATGATTGTATTAATTTCTTCATTTTTAAAGATATCAGCAAGCTTTGCTTTTTCCGTGTTAATTACTTTACCACGTAATGGCAATACAGCTTGAAAACGGCGATCTCGCCCTTGTTTCGCAGAACCACCGGCAGAGTCACCCTCTACTAAATATAATTCATTTTTCTGCGGATTACGTGATTGCGCAGGGGTTAACTTTCCGCTTAAAGTACCTTCTGATTTTTTCTTCTTCTTACCAGTACGCGCTTCTTCTCTCGCTTTACGAGCAGCCTCACGTGCTTGCGCTGCTTTAACTGCCTTTCTCACAAGAAGTGTAGCAACATCCGGGTTTTCTTCTAAAAAGTAAGCTAAATGCTCAGATACAATTGCATCAATTGAAGAACGAGCTTCACTTGTACCTAGTTTCCCTTTCGTTTGCCCTTCAAACTGAAGTACTTCTTCTGGTACACGTACAGAAACGATAGCCGCTACACCTTCACGAATATCTGTACCTTCTAAGTTTTTATCTTTTTCTTTTAATAACGATACTTTACGAGCATACTCATTGAACACACGCGTCATTGCTGTTTTAAATCCAGCTTCGTGTGTTCCCCCATCTTTTGTACGTACATTATTTACAAACGAAAGAATGTTTTCTGAATAGCCATCGTTAAACTGGAATGCTAACTCTGCTTCAATTCCGTTTTGTTCACCAGTGAAGTATACAACTGGGTGAATCGAATCTTTCTCTTCGTTTAAGTATGAAACGAAAGCTTCAATTCCTGTTTCATAATGAAATACATCCTCTAAATCATTACGTTCATCTTTTATCGAGATTTTCATTCCTTTTAATAAGAATGCAGATTCACGTAATCTCTCACATAATGTTTCATAATTGTAATTTGTTGTACTGAAAATAGTTGTATCTGGTTTAAAATGCATTGTTGTACCAGACTCTTTTGTCTTCCCGATTTTCTCTAACGTCGTTGCAGGAATACCACCATTTTCAAAGCGTTGTTCATAAATGCTTCCATCACGTTTAATCGTTACTACTAACCATTCTGACAAGGCATTTACAACTGATGCCCCAACACCGTGTAAACCACCACTTGTTTTATAGCCACCTTGACCAAACTTACCACCAGCATGAAGTACAGTTAAAATAACTTCAGGTGTTGGTTTCCCAAGTTTATGCATTCCCGTAGGCATTCCTCGCCCTTTATCAATAACACTAATACTATTATCTTTATGTATTACGACAGAAATTTCGTCGCCAAATCCCGCTAACGCTTCGTCAACGGAGTTATCTACTATTTCATATACTAAATGATGCAATCCACGGCTATCCGTACTCCCGATATACATACCCGGGCGTTTTCGAACGGCTTCAAGTCCTTCTAGCACTTGAATTGCATCTTCATTATATTGGAACTGATGCTTCGCCAAACTCCTTGCCCCTTTCCTAATCAAATCAGAACATATGTTTCTATTATAGAATAACGCCTCGACTATAGTTTTGGCAAGTTATCTTATCTATTTTATATACCATTTTCAATAGAAAAATCCTTGTTTTTTCACAAGGATTCCTCTAGGCTACTATTTCAGAAAAATAATCGTTTGTCAACGAGAAATGGATATGTATTCCAAGATTATACATTCCAAACCTTTATCATGATCCAAATGATCAATATCCAAAACGGGATAACAAGTAACAATCCCCAAAAACAGCCTTTAAAAAATCTCATGATGAACACCTCGTTCATCTACCCCATCATATATAAGGGGCGGAATTAACATTTCCGTTACCAAAACATAAACTACTTTGTCATCGCATGCTCTACTTTAATACAACGATCCATTATTACAGTATAGCCTTTTTCTTGTAAAAGTTTATATGTATCTTCATCTTGTACTCCTAATTGTGCCCAAAAAACATCTGCATCAATCTCTACAAACTCTTTCGCAACATCCATTAAAAATTCTGAGCGGCGGAATACATTTACAATGTCAACATGTTCCTTAATATCCTTTAGTGAAGAAACTGCTTTTTCTCCAAGCACCTCATCTACTGTTGGGTTTACCGGTATAATACGGTACCCTGCATCTTGCATTGCTTTTGAAACCATATACGATGTACGTTCTGCTTTATCCGATAATCCAACAACCGCAATCGTTTTGCTTTTCTTTAATACTTCACCAATTTCCGTACGAGTTGGGTTTTCAATTGTCATAATTTATCCCTCCTATTCCTTTAGTATAGCCGATAAAGAAAGTCTCTTTCAACATGAAAGAGACTTTCTTTTATTCCGATTATTGATTCTTTGTAGCTGAATTATCTGCTAGTGTAGCTGTTTTCGTCATTTTTTGACCGTTGCGATAGAACGTAACTTCTACTTTCTCGCCTACTTTTTTCTTTTCATATAAATATTTACGGAATTGAAGTGAATTTTCTACTTTTTGATCATCTAATGATACTACAATATCATATTGCTCTAAACCAGCTTTTTCTGCTGGTGATACTGGATAAATTTTACCTAATACAACGCCATTTGTTACTTCTTTTGGTACTTTTAATTGGTTTAATGCATAAGCTTGCACATCTTCTAATGAAACTACACCTACACCAAGAGCTGGTCGTTTCACTACTCCGTCTTTTTCAAGCGATTCAATAACTGGTTTTGCGACATTAATTGGAATTGCAAAACCAATCCCCTCAACTTCTTGCTGCGCAATTTTACTTGAGTTAATTCCAATTAATTCACCGTTTTGGTTAAATAATGCACCGCCACTATTACCAGGGTTAATCGCTGCATCTGTTTGAATAACTTGTGCTTGCCAATCTGGACGTTTGTCCCCATCAATATCTACTGGAATTTCACGTTCTTTACTACTGATAATACCTTCCGTTACACTACCGTCAAATCCAAGTGGGTTACCGATTGCAATTGCTTTTTCTCCAGCACGAAGTTTACTAGAATCACCTAAAGTTGCAACTTTATTAACAGCAGATCCATCAATCTCTACAACTGCTAAGTCTAACCAAGGGTCCTTACCAACTAACTTTGCATCAACTTGCTTTCCGTCGCTCAATTTAACAGCAAGTTTATTTGCACCATCTACAACGTGGTTATTTGTTACAATATATGCTTTATTTCCTGATTTTTTATAAATAACACCTGATCCTGTGCCAGCTGTTTGCTCTTGTTCTGCCGGTTGCATTGCAAACGGATCAATAGTCTTCTGCATATTAATTACACCAACTACAACATCCTTTGCCCCTTCAACCATACCTGGCAAATCAGTTTCGCCCTTCGCTTTATTAACAACAGGAGCTAGCGTACCTTCCACTTGTTGATTAGAATTGAATGATGAAACTGCCGCGCCATTATTTTGCATCCATGGCATGTAAGGTGCTGCAAAACTAATTGTAACAGCCCCGACTACAGCTCCAACTAAACCTGTAAAAAAGTATCCTTTTTTACTACCTGATTTTTTCATTTCTCTCGTTTCACTATGCTCTTCATTTAAATTCGGTCCGTCGTAATATCCCATGTTTTATTTCCCCTCTCTGGTGAACTCGTACTTTCAGTATAGTCACTTTTTGTGTCCTTCTTGTGAACTCATCGTGAAATCCAATTTAAAAAATACTCCTATCTATCATTGTAGACAAGAAAAGTATTTTTTGTACATTCCACCTACAAAGGAGAGTATAAATTTGCTATATCCCGAAGCTAAAGTGCATAGTAACTTAAAGGTTATTCTTCAAACTTATAACCAACTCGAATAACAGTACCGATATGCTTCGCTTTATCTCCTAGTTTATTTCGTAGTTTTTTAATATGAGTGTCCACCGTTCGGTCATCACCGTAGTAATCATATCCCCATAACTGATCTAATAAATGTTGACGTGACAACACAATTCCTTTGTTCTCCATTAAATAAACAAGAAGTTCAAATTCCTTATGTGTCAATATAATTTCTTCTCCATCGACTAAAACGGTTCTAGATAGTCGATTCACTTCTATTCCAGCTAAAGACATAGCATTTTCTTCAGTTACACCTACCGCACCATCCGCACGTTTCAATAATGTCTTTGCTCGAGCTACTAACACTTTTGGACTAAAAGGTTTTGTTACATACTCATCTGCACCTAATTCGAACCCTAGTAATGTATCATCCTCATCTGAACGAGCTGTTAGCATAATAATTGGTACTGCTGATTCTTTTCTAATTCGTCTACAAACAGACCATCCATCTATTTCTGGTAACATAATATCTAACATAATTAAATCAATTTCATGCTCTGCAAATAATTCTAACGCTTTTATTCCGTCTTCTGCTTCGATTACTTCAAAGCCTTCATTACGAAAATAATCACTAACGATTTCACGTAATCTTCTTTCATCTTCAACAAGTAATACTGTTTTATTCATATAATCTATCCCGCCTTTTTACTCTTTCAATCGAATAATACGTTGATTGGAGCTTCCGCGAAATGGAAGTGTTAAATCTTTTTTCTCGATTTCAAATCTTCCATCGACTAAAACATCCCCATAATGTAACAACTCTATCATATCATTATTTTGAGAACTCTGTATCTCTTCTAACGTATAACCTGTATACATCCATAGACTTTTTTTCAAATCTTTCACAGCTTTTGCTACTTTTTTCACTTCAGCAGCTTGGAAGAATGGATCTCCACCTGAAAATGTTACATCAGTTAATGGATTACTTGCAATCTCTTTCACAATTTCTTCTACTGTCATTTCAGTTCCGTTGCAAACATTCCAAGATGCCGGATTATGGCATCCGAAACAACGATGCGGACAGCCCGCAAAAAACACGACTGTCCGCAATCCTTCTCCATCTACTACACTATCATGAATGATGTTCATAACTTTCATTTATGCTTCACCCGATCCATCTCTTCACTACGTTTCGCACTATTCCATTTCGACATATCTCCTACAAGATAGCCCGTTATACGGCGAATTCTTTCTATATTAGCCTCATCTTCATTTCCACAGCTTGGACATTCATTCCCAATAACTCCATGATAACTACAGCACTTACAACGATCAACTGGATGATTAATTGAACCGTATCCAACGCCATTCTCTGCCATCGCTTGCACAATTTGCTTTAATGCCTTTTTGTTATGCATAGCTGCTCCGTCTAGTTCAATATACGTAATATGTCCCCCGTTACATAGGGCATGGAAAGGTCCTTCTAAACGAATTTTATTTATCGCTTGAATGTTATAGTAAACTGGGATATGGAATGAATTCGTATAATAATTATGGTTCGTTATACCGCTAATCACACCAAATTCCTCCCTATCTTTTTTCACAAACTTCCCTGATAAGCCTTCGGCAGGAGTTGCAATTACTGAGAAATTCAGTTCATGTTCTTCTGTCGCTTTATCCATTCTATCTCTCATAAAGGAAATGATTTCATACCCGAGTTTCCATGATTCTGCATCTTCTCCATGATGCTTTCCTATTAAAGCTACTAAACATTCCGCAAGACCGATAAAACCAAGACTTAACGTCCCTTGTTTTAAAATGGATGCTACAGAATCTTCAGGCTGTAACTTTTCTCCACCGCGCCATACACCTTGTGAATATAAAAATCGAAAATCTCTCGCTCGCTTCGTACATTGATACTCAAATCTCTCTAATAATTGCGTAATTCCTAAATCTAAATAATAATTTAACGCTTCAAAGAACGCTTCTTTTGAACCACTAATTAACGCTAATTTCACTAAGTTTATAGACGTAAATGATAAATTCCCTCTTCCAATCGCTGTTTCTTCTCCATGTATGTTAGACATAACACGGGTACGGCATCCCATGTAACATACTTCACTTTCCGGTCTTCCATCATAATGCACTGCATTAAATGGCGCATCTAAAAATGAAAAGTTAGGGAATAATCGTTCAGCCGTTGTCTCTAACGCTAATTCAAATAAATCATAGTTCGGATCACACTCTTCAAAGTTCACACCTTTTTTCATTTTGAAAATTTGAATAGGAAAAATCGGTGTTTCCCCTTTACCAAGACCAGCCTGTGTCGCTTTTAAAAGCTGTCTAACTAATAACCGTCCCTCTTTTGATGTGTCTGTTCCATAATTTATCGAAATAAACGGTACTTGTCCCCCGCCCCTACTGTGCATACTATTTGAATTATGAATGAAAGCTTCACACGCCTGATACGTATCATTTTCTGTTTCTTTCCATGCAAATTCTTCTATTTGTTCTTTCGTAAGCGGATATGACTGTAATCGTTTCTTATGTCTCGCTACTGTTTTTCTCACATATGGAGCTAAATCAATATCAAAGAGTGCAAACGATTGACCACCATGCTGCATGTTTTGATTTGCTTGAAAAATAATTGAAGAAAGCGCCAACGCACTTTTAATGTCTTGCGGTTGTCTCATATGTCCATGTCCAGTATGAAAACCGGTAGCAAGCATTTGTGCTAAAGGAATTTGCGAACAAGTCGTCGTTCCTGTTGCATAAAAATCCAAATCATGTGGATATAATATATTTTGATCTATCGCTTTTTTCACTTGATCTGATAGTAAATTTGCTACAGCATAATACTTTGCGCTTTCAGATGCGAACGTTCCCATCACTCCCATTGGAGATCGGCCATCTACATTTGCATTTTCCTGCATTAAATCTTGTTCATTACCGTGTATAATTGTCTCAAATACTTTCATTAATTCTTCTCCACGTACATTTTGTTTCAACATTCATAACCCTCCACCAACATGTTGTTGTCTTTTGATTAAAATCATACAACATATAGTTCTAGTGTATTTGTGAAAAATGTAACATTCCTGTGAAATTTTTTTAAAAAATTAATGACTTTTTCATTTGTAAAAAAGAAATGTGCTCTTTACAAATGTATGGTACAATATACGGGAAAAACTCTTTTTACCCTTTATCAACACATTTGTATAAAGGAGACTGAACTCATGGTTATTACATATCTTTTATTTATCGTTGCCTACTTACTTGGCTCGATTCCGTTTGCATTAGTCGTTGGAAAAATTGGCTATGGAATTGACATTCGTGAGCATGGAAGCGGTAATTTAGGCGGAACAAATACATTCCGTACACTAGGGAAAAAAGCAGGTTTCATCGTTACAATTGCTGACATTTTAAAAGGTACATTAGCAACAAGTCTACCGATTATTTTCGGATTAGATGTTCACCCACTATGGTTTGGATTAGCAGCTGTTCTTGGACATGTATATCCAATCTTTGCGAAATTCCGCGGGGGGAAAGCAGTTGCAACTTCTGCTGGGGTGCTATTATGCTATTCACCAGTTGTTTTTGCAATATTAGCTGTTGTCTTTTTCAGCCTTTTATTTACAACAAGATACGTATCACTTTCTTCTATGGTAACAGCTGTCGTTGCTGTTATTGCATCAATTGTTAGCGGGGATAAAATCTTCATTATTGCGATGTGTTTATTAGCAGGTATGGTTATTTATAAACACCGTGCAAATATCGGACGAATTATAAATAAAACTGAACCGAAAGCAAACTTTTCAAAAAAGCAAAAATAAGATCGTAACCCACATAACGCAAAAAGAAAACGTGAAGCATATTAATAGCGTCTTTTTGCGTTATTTTTTATACTAAAGAAAAAGCAACATAATTTGGAGGAACTATACATGAATCTTTCCGTAACAAAAGAAGCAGCACAATGGTATAAAAACGAATTAAACTTACAATCAGGTGAAACACTACGCCTTTTCGTACAATACGGCGGTTGCAGTACTGTGCAAAAAGGACTTTCTTTAGGTATTCGTAAAGATGACCCTGCGCACCCTGCTGTTCAAACTCAAGAAGAAGGTATTAACTTCTTTATTGAAGGCGATGATGAGTGGTTCTTCGATGGACATAATTTATCTGTTACATTTAATGACGGTGATGATTTCCCCCAATTTAATTATGAAAAATAAAAAAGCGTGGCTTCTGCCACGCTTTTTTATTTTTTTTTATTTCTTTTTAATTTCCTCATATTTCGCATACCACTCAGGATATAATTTTTTAAATGATACAGGGCGGAATCCTTCTTTTTTCGCACAAATATTCGTTGTACTTGCAGTAATGCAAAGCTCACCATCACCGTTATATATTTCATAACCATATACAACACGAAGCGGGCTCACAGTATCAATCCACGTTTTCACAATTGCTTTTTCTCCGTAACGCATCGCTTTACGATATGAAATTTGCAAGTCTAATACAGGAGAAATAATTCCCTCTTTCTCCATTTCAACATATGAAAATCCTAATTCTTGTATAAGTTTAGTGCGCCCAAGTTCCAGCCACACTAAATAGTTTGAATGGTAAACAACACCCATCTGGTCTGTTTCCGCATAGCGGATTTCAACTTCATGTTCTGCTACAAACATTTCTATTCGCCTTCTTTCACTTCTGCTACCTTGCATACATTTAATCATAATACAGTGGAATCAAAAATAAAATAAAAACAGTGAATCTTTTACCGAAAGGGGCAAGCACATGATCCAAATTGTAACTGTTCGTAGCGGTGATAGTGTTTATGGTTTAGCATCAAAGTATGGTTCTACACCTGAAGAAATTGTAAAAGACAATGGACTAAATCCAGCTGAAACACTCGTTGTTGGTCAGGCACTTATCGTTAATACAAAAGGGAATAATTATTATGTACAGCCTGGTGACAGCTTATATCGAATTTCTCAAACGTATAACGTTCCTCTCGCTAGCTTAGCTAAAGTTAATAATCTTTCATTAAAATCTATTCTCCACGTCGGACAACAATTATATATACCAAAAGGTACAAAACGAGCAGTAGAATCCATCGCTTATTTACAGCCTTCAACAATACCGATAAAAGAAAGTTTAGTAAGTGCCACACGTGCTATTAATCCATTTTTAACATATTTAGCCTACTTCAGCTTTGAAGCAAAAAGAGACGGCACTTTAAAAGAACCAACGGAAACAGCGAAAATCGCTAATATTGCAACACAAGGTAAAACTATCCCTATGCTCGTTATTACAAATATTGAAAATGGAAATTTCAGTGCCGATCTAACCTCGGTTATTTTACGCGATGCAACAATTCAAAACAAGTTTATTACTAACATTTTGCAAACAGCTGAAAAATATGGCATGCGAGACATTCATTTCGATTTCGAGAGTGTGGCACCTGAAGATCGCGAAGCGTATAATCGTTTTTTACGAAATGTGAAAACACGCTTACCTAGCGGGTACACATTAAGTACAACGCTTGTACCGAAAACAAGTTCCAATCAAAAAGGGAAATTTTTTGAGGCTCACGATTATAAAGCACAAGGACAAATTGTTGATTTCGTCGTCATTATGACATACGACTGGGGTTGGCAAGGTGGGCCACCGATGGCGATTTCTCCTATTGGTCCTGTGAAAGAAGTGCTTCAATATGCAAAATCTCAAATGCCTCCACAAAAAATTATGATGGGGCAAAATTTATATGGATTTGATTGGAAACTTCCGTTCAAACAAGGGAATCCACCCGCAAAAGCAGTTAGCTCTGTCGCAGCTGTTGCACTTGCTCGTAAATACAATGTTCCTATCCGCTATGATTTCACAGCCCAAGCTCCACATTTTAATTACTTTGATGAAAACGGCGTACAACACGAAGTTTGGTTTGAAGATTCGAGGTCTATTCAAAGTAAATTCAATTTAATGAAAGAACAAGGCATAGGCGGCATTAGCTATTGGAAGATTGGTCTACCATTCCCACAAAATTGGCGTTTACTCGTTGAAAACTTCACAATCACGAAAAAGGGCTGACATAAGTCAGCCCTTTTTTTCATATTGCTGTTGAAAATACACCTTTAATTCTCTCACAAAAAAGAAGAATGATAATATCCTTCTTTTCTAACCGTTATCTACAATTGGTTGTTTGCCAGTTTGGTCTTGCATTTGCTTCCCTTTATTGCCACCAGCTTTTTTCGATTGTGTTCCAATTTGATTTGGTGCAAAGTCTTTTGAATTCTTTTTCGGATTACCCATTACTATCGCCTCCTTAACACTAGTATCGTACTAGTGTTAAGAATTATTCAGCCTGCTTAAAAAGTCTCATTTCATAACGTTTTTCAATACGTTCTTCAATTCGATCGATTGCATCACGATCGCTTAATAATTGTTGTTTATTTTCATTTACAAGTTCTTCAAACGATTTGCGGCGACTTCTTCTCATGCTGTTCACCCTCTCTCCTTCACTTTCTTACTACATAGTATGAGCAAACGAAAAACTCTTTAATCAGATTTGCAAGAAAATTTTATGTTTTAATACTCCTAAAAAAACTCCGTGCACAATATTTTGCACACGGAGTTTTTTTATACCATAACATTTAAATACTCTTTCAATTTTTCATCTGCATTCTTTTCATTTTCTTTATAATCATGAAGCGCCTGTAATACAAAATCATACTGTTCTAAAATATAACTTTCTAATTTCAAGACATCCTCTAAGCTATTAAGCATAATTCGCGTAGTACCAACTTCACTTTTTAACGCCGGTTCACATATTAAGCTCGTACATATTCCCTTTACATCATCTTCTAATATCTCTGTTAATACGTATTTCTTTCGCCCTTTTACCTTTAATCTCATAACTGGATAAAAAGCTTTTACATCTAGATAACTACCTACGTTCATACAACGTAGCCATTCTACATTTCGTTTATTGCGTACAAGTATTTCTCTTACCGCTTCGTATACTACGGTTTCATCAAGTACTTCCTTATTTACTTTTCGCTTCCCTTCTTCTTCAATAGCTGCACAATTTTGATAAACAGCAGCACACGTAATACAGTCATCAAATGCATTATGAGAACTTAGACGAATTCCAAGCATTCGCTTTAACGTTTCAAGTTTATGATTAGGCGCGTGCTTCATATATTTCTTTGCTAAAAATACAGTATCAATTACTTTATTTTTAGGTTCAGGCAGCCCAAGCATATTTACATTACTTTTCAAAAAACGCATATCAAAAGACGCATTATGAGCGACAATAACATTTGTATGTAAAAATGCTAAAAAGAAAGGTAACACTTCTTCAATCGTCGGTGCATCCGAAACGCGATAATTTGTAATACCTGTCAAACTCGTTATCCGGTTCGGAATTGGACGCTCTGGATTCACATACGAAACAAACTGATCTACTAGTTCATGATTATGATATTTCACTGCTGCAACTTGAATAATTTTATCATTATAAGGGTTAAACCCTGTTGTTTCAAAATCAATTACAACATAATCTAACGGTAAGGATACATTCCCCACTCTATACACCCCTTTATCTCTAAACGTTTATATTTCTTTTATCATAACATGGTGCTATCACTACGTGAAAAAGAAAAGGCAGAAATGGCAACTTCCACCTCTACCTTTTCACCGTTATTTTAATTTAGCAACCCGTTTCTCCATCTCTTTTTGCGTCATCGGTCCAATAAACTTATCCTGAATAACACCTTTCGTATCTATAAAATACGAAGTTGGAATCGTAATTACTTTATACGCTGTTGTCACATCAATGTTCTTGTCCAATAAAATAGGAAAAGTAATCCCTTTTTCTTTAGCGAAATTTCTTACTTTTTCTTCTCCCCCTCCTTTTTCTGAAGGCGTATAATTTATTGCTAAAATTTCTACATTATCTTTATGTTCTTTATAGAAAGCCTCCATATCAGGCATTTCTTGCTGACAAGGTCCACACCACGTTGCCCAAAAGTTTAAAATAACTTTCTTCCCTTTTAAATCCGATAACTTTACCTTCGCTCCATCTAACTTTGTTAATTCAAAGTCTGGTGCACTCTTTCCTATTTCAATACCGTTCCTTGCGATCATCTCTTTCATAGCAGCTTCACTTTTTGCTGGCCTTTCTTGTACCACTTGATCCTTTTTACCAAACTGATCATAAGCTGCATATCCCGCTAAACAAAGTAACACTACAATAATCGTAAGCTTCCGCCACATTTTATATCACCCTAACGTGTTTATCTTCTTATAACATAATCACCAAAATACTATATACCTTATTTTAGCTTATACGGACAAGCTTGGAAATATTCATATTCTAAATAGTTAGAATATTTTTAGTTAAGATGAAATATTTACCTTTTTATCATATAATTAGAAATAAATACAAAACCTGCGAGGTGATATGTATTTTACAATTACTTATCAACCCTTTTACTTTTATTTTCTTCACTTTACCATTACTATGTATTTGTTTTAGCGGCTTGCTATACAAATTCAAATGGGCTGCTATTATTATTTCTTTTACTGTTCCACTTATTTTTTTCATCATCGTCTCGGGATTTGATATACACCTAACTTTACAAAACTTAGACGCTTGGATTGTTTATAGTGCTGTTTATTCTGTACTTTCCTACATAACAGCAGCACTAATACGAAGAAAACTACACAGATAGAACTTTCAAAAAGGGGGATTTTATGAATTTATTCGAAAAAATACTTTTATATATTCTTAGTTTTATATTTTCCCCAATCGGGATTATCACTTGGATCATCTCGCTCTTCAGTAAAAATCCTGAAAAAAAGCAAGTTGGGCGTATTTGTCTCCTTATCGCTTTAATCTCATTTATCCTTTTAGCCGGTCTCGGTATTCTTAGTTTCTTCACGATGACTACCACCACTACTATACAATAGTTATAGAAAGGATGATTATTTTGGGAGAACATCCTATAAGTAAAGAACTTCGCTATATACGAATATGTTTAGTTGTTTTAGTAATCGTTCTTTTATTTTTCAACGGTGAAAGAGTTGTTGAAATTTCTACAAATCATGATGCCGTAGAAAATGTTTCAACCAGTAATATGACACAGATCGCTGAAAATACATTTGCTATTCAAGAATATAATCCATCACTAAGTAGCGAACATACGGTCAAAATTTTCAAATATAATCCGGATACAAATCAACCTACTCTAGTCAAAGAGTTTAGCACTAACGATACTGAGTCTTATACGTATCAACTTAATAAGAGTGAATAAAGATAAGAGCACTATATAGCTCTTATCTTTTTATTAGCATCTCTTTAAACAATGACTTACACGTTAATAATTCTCTAGGATCCCCGCATTCCACAACAATTCCATTCTTCATGACCACAACTCGATCTGCTATCATCGCCCTCTCGACATCATGTGTGGTCACAATTCTCGTTACATTCCCTCCTAACCCTTTCAGCATATTCCAAACCACTCCTTGATTACTCAGATCTAATCCCGCAGTCGGTTCATCTAAAACAATGAGATTCGGATTTGATACAATCGCTCGCAATAACGCCAGACGTTTTCTCTCTCCTCCCGAAAACTCTTCACCGCTTTTATGTAGTACAGTTTGAATCCCTTCAGGTAAACCCCTAATAATCGGCTTCACATTTACAAGCTCAATATTTTTTGCTAACTGGTTTTTTAAATACTCTTCCCCGAAATACATATTCTCTTTTACTGTCGTCCGAAAGAAACGAGGTTCTTGCCACACTGTAGTCATACGAGACCCATTACCATAATAAACAATGCTACCGTTAGATGGTTTATACAAACCCGTTATTAATTTTAAAAGCGTTGTTTTTCCTGCACCACTTTCTCCTACAATAATGACGAGTTCACCAGGATTAATTTGCAAATGAATATTTTTAATTCTACATCTCTCTTCGCCGTTCTCTTGAAATGAAACATTTGTTAATCTCACTCCCATCGCTTTTTCTACATTTCTGTCGTCAGCTCCTATATTTAAAAAGCAAAAAACTCGATTTGCCGAAGCAATAGCAACTTGTGTCATCATCAATAAATCACTTGCATAACGAACAGGAAAAAATAACATCTCAATTGTAGCTAATACCGCCACAAGCGAACCGACTTCCATTTCCCCCTTCATTATTTTTTGTGCACCTATAATAAGAACGACTACATATGCGCCTGTTTCTATTACCGTTCCAACTATCCCAATACAATGTTGTAACATCGTCTTCTTTACTTCTGTTTTATAAGCTGTTACTGTAACTCCTTTAAATAAACCAATTGCCCAGCTCTCTTTTTGTAAACTACGCAAATCTTGTATACCTTTTACAAACTGTGACATCATCTCTACAACACTTGATTGATTTTTTTGAGCAATCCCCGCAATATTCCTTACCTTTTTTCCCATAAGCATCGGAACAATTGCACTGAAAAATAAAAACGGAGTTACCCACCATATGAACTGTATATCTATATGTTGTAGTGCTATGAGCGCACCAATAAATTGCGCAAGTGCATGAATATATTCGATTAATATAGATCCATATAACCTTATCCAGTTCGGGATATCAGAAACGACTAATGTTTCTAGCTCTCCTTGTTTTACCTTCTCGCTTTCTTCAAAGGGTAATGAAAAAAAGTGACGTAATAAGTCTATACGCTTCTTTTGTAATATACGTTGACTCGCTTTTGCACTTATATAACCAAACACAAGTGCATTCGTCCACATCATAAATCTACTCCCCACAAACAATGCAATGTACATATATGCATCTTTTAACTCCCTCTGAATAAGATTATCAACAATTAATCCCATTAAAAGTGGTCTAGATAAATTTAAAATGGCAGCAATTATTCCACTACATATGGCTGCTACTACTAATATTTTCTCTTGTCGTAACGGTAACAATATTCTTTTATACTCTTTCATGACGTTCCCTCCATTTTTAGTAAAAAGAAAGGGATGAAACCAATTGGTTTCATCCCTTTCCATAAAATAAGGAAGCTAACATACGTTAGCTTCCTTATCATTCATTTCAATTATTTAGTTTGACACTTTTGACTCTTCAATTTTCTCACGAAGAACCATTTGCAGGATACCACCGTGACGGTAGTAATCAATTTCAACTTCACTATCGAAACGAGCCACTACTTCGAATTGTTTTTCTTTGCCTTCTGCATCGATTGCAACTACTTTTACAAGATCGCGTGGTCTAACCGTTTTGTCAATTTGAATTTCAAATGACTCGTCACCAACAAGACCTAATGTTTCAGCGCTATCGCCATCTTTAAATTGTAATGGTAATACACCCATTAATACTAAGTTACTGCGGTGAATACGCTCGAAGCTTTCTGCGATTACTGCTTTAATACCTAATAAGTTTGTACCTTTTGCAGCCCAGTCACGAGAACTTCCCATACCGTAGTCTTTACCAGCAACAACTAGAAGGCCTGTGCCATCTTCTTTATATTTCATAGCAGCATCATAGATAGATGTTACTTCACCAGTTGGCCAATATGTTGTATATCCGCCTTCTGTTCCTGGTGCGATTTGGTTTTTAATACGAATGTTTGCGAATGTACCACGCATCATAACTTCATGGTTACCACGACGAGAACCGTAAGAGTTAAAGTCAACTGGTTGTACGCCGTTTTCTAATAAGTAGCGTCCTGCTGGTGTATGCTTACCGATTGAACCTGCTGGTGAGATGTGGTCTGTCGTTACAGAGTCACCAAATTTACCAACTATGCGTAAACCTGATAATGTTTCAACTTCACCTGGCTCTTTAGATAAACCTTCAAAGAATGGTGGGTTTTGAATGTATGTTGAGTCATTATCCCAAGTATATAAAGCTTCATTTGAAGTTTGGATTTCATTCCAACGCTCATTGCTGTTAAATACTTGCGCATATTCTTTCTTGAACAGTTCAGATGTAACAACATTTTGAACTACGTCTTCAATTTCTTTAGCTGATGGCCAAATATCGTTGAAGTAAACAGCATTGCCATTTGCATCTTTACCGATTTCATCATTTTTCAGGTCAATATCAACAGTACCTGCAAGTGCATATGCCACAACAAGCGGTGGTGATGCTAAGTAGTTCGCTTTTACAAGCGGGTGAATACGACCTTCAAAGTTACGGTTACCAGATAAAACAGATGTTACTAATAAATCGTTTGCTGCGATCGCTTCTTCTAATTCATCTGCTAATGGACCAGAATTACCGATACAAGTCGTACAGCCGTAACCAACTGTTTGGAAACCTAATTGATCTAAATATGTTGTTAACCCAGACTTATCTAAGTACTCTGTAACAACTTTAGATCCTGGTGCTAATGATGTTTTTACGTAATCAGGTACTTCAAGTCCTTTTTCAATTGCTTTCTTCGCAACTAGACCTGCCCCAATTAATACGTATGGGTTTGATGTATTTGTACAGCTTGTAATTGCAGCGATTGCAATTGCACCTGTCTTCATCGTTACTTCTTTATCTTTTAATGTAACCTTCACTTCTTTATCGAACTCTTGCTCATTAAATCCAAGTCCTTGTGTTCCAACTGGTGCTACAACAGCTTTGTGGAACGCATCTTTCATATCTGAAAGTGGAACTAAATCTTGTGGGCGTTTCGGTCCAGAAAGGTTAGATTCGATTGTATTTAAATCAATTTCAACAAGATCAGTGTAAATTGGATCTTTACTGCCTGCTGTATAGAATAAACCGTTCGCTTTACAGTATTCTTCAACAACGCGAATTTGCTCTTCATCTCTACCTGTTAAACGTAAGTATTCTAATGAAATGTCGTCGATTGGGAAGAATCCACAAGTTGCGCCGTATTCTGGTGCCATATTTGAAATTGTTGCACGGTCAGCTAATGGCATGCTCTGTAGTCCATTACCGAAGAACTCAACGAATTTACCAACTACACCTTTTTGACGTAACACTTGCGTTACTTTTAATGCAACGTCTGTTGCTGTAGTACCACTTGGAAGTGTACCAGTTAATTTCACACCGATTACTTCAGGTACTGGGAAGTATGAAGGCTGTCCAAGCATTCCTGCCTCTGCTTCAATACCACCAACGCCCCATCCAAGAACACCGATACCGTTAATCATTGTTGTATGCGAGTCTGTTCCAACTAATGAATCCGGGTATGCAACTAAGTCACCTTCAGCATTTTTCACAGCGTGAACAACTGGTGCTAAATACTCAAGGTTTACTTGGTGTACGATACCTGTTGCTGGCGGAACTGCACGATAGTTATCAAATGATTTTTGTGCCCAGCTTAAAAATTTATAACGTTCTTCATTACGTTTAAACTCTAAATCCATGTTGAATGCAAGCGAGTCTGCCGTACCCGCTCTATCAACCTGTACAGAGTGGTCAATTACAAGGTCTACAGTAATTTCAGGATTAATTTTGTCAGGATCCCCACCCATGTCTGCCATTGCTTTACGAAGCGAAGCCAAATCTACAACAGCTGGAACACCTGTGAAGTCTTGTAAAATTACACGAGATGGTTTAAATGGAACATCGATATCTTGAACATCTTTCGTTCCCCATTTCGCTAAATTTGTAACATGTTCTTCCGTAATTACGCGTCCATCTACTTGACGAAGTACAGATTCAAGTAAAACTTTCACGGAATATGGTAATTGAGATACGTTGCCAACCCCTGCGTTTTCAAGCGCTTTCAATGCATAATAATGATACGTCTTTCCATCTAGTTCAAAAGTTGCACGTGATTGAAATGGATTATGTTTGACCATTATGTTTCCCCCCTGTTAAACGTGACTAAGTTGTCTGAATATAAAATGTAGACAAACTTTTCAATACCTTACGATAATATCTTATTACAACTTTCTAAATAAGTAAATAATAAGAAACTTATGGATTACCATAAGTTTTCTTTATCTTTCTAAATTTGAATAGTGTCCATGCTCTTTATGAATACTATTACCATAAAGTAAAGCGCTCTTTCAGCGTTTTACTTTACGTTCATATATGCTATGAACAACTCATGGTTCGTCTATAAAAAAACATTATAGAGGTGAAAAAATGGGTAAGAGAAAAGCCAATCATACTATTTCAGGAATGAATGCTGCATCCGCACAAGGACAAGGAGCTGGTTATAACGAAGAGTTCGCAAATGAACCTTTAACACCAGCAGAACGACAAAACAATAAGAAAAGAAAAAAGAATCAGTAACGAAAAATCCCAAAAGGTATACCTTTTGGGATTTTTTCTAATGTTTATAACGTAACAACTCCGAAACTGTTACAAATCGATAACCCTGCTTTTTCAGCTCAGGTAAAATTTTTGCTAACGCCGCCACTGTTTGACTACGATCACTTCCCCCATCGTGTAACAGTACAATATCTCCACTTTTAGCATTTTTCACAACATGATTTACAATGGATTCAGTACCTGGATTCGCCCAATCACGAGGGTCTTGATGCCATGACCATAGAACAATTTGATACCCAGCTTTTTTTGCCGTAGTAAATACAGCATCGTTAATATATCCACCTGGTGGACGGAACAATAACGGTTCTTTCGCCCATCTTTCAAAATATTTCTTTCCATTTAAAATATCATTTTCTAATTTTTCATCTGATGAATTACTCGCATACAAATGATTCATCGTATGATTTCCAATTTCATGTCCTTCTTTCAACACTTGTTTTACTAAATATGGATTACGCTGCACTCGAAATCCAATCATAAAAAAAGTTGCTTCCGCCTTATATTGATGTAATAAATCTAGAATTTGCGGCGTGTATGTTGGATCTGGACCATCATCAAATGTGATTGCAATAACCTTTTCATTATTTGGCACTTCCCACGTTACATAGCCAGTTGGCTCTAACTCTTTTCGTAACAACATTTTAGCTTCCACTTTATCCACTTGAAATATATGTACTGCACAAATTAAAGAAAAAATTAGTAGTATAATTTTTTGTTTCTTCATATTAGCTCTAAAAGTTTTGAGGTTGTTGAATTCACAACAACCTCATTTACTTTTCTAATTGATCTACATTTCGCATAATATTTTGGAGATTATTTTCGTATTGCTCAAGTTGTGGACGTTGTGTTTCCGAAGCTACTTCTAGCGCATTTTGAATCTGTTCATACGCTTCCTGGACCTCCTGGCGTAACTCTTTTAAATCATGACCGTAGTTTGGATCATTTTTCACAATGTTATTGAATATATTTTCTGCTTGTGTAACTCCTTGCTGTGCAGCTTGAAAAGCTTGTTGTTTATCTTTATGATATGGCATTATATGATCCCCTTTCTGTAATAGTTAGTCCCATTTATCTTTACCCTTTTTTCTAAAAACATTCTCGTATAAATTCGCAAACTTCTCTCATTCTAAATAGGAAGAGGAGGTGTTATATACAATGGGCAAAAACAATCGTGAATCGAAAGAAAAAAAAGGACAACCTGAACCATTAAGCGGATCTCATAAGGTAAAAAACCGTAATCATTCTCGTCAAAAAAATCATGCGCATCATGATATGTAAAACAAAACATTCACACTAGCTACCTTTGCCACATACAATGTTTATATTTTTCCATTTATTCTTCACCCCTGGTTCATTCATGCATAACATAGTATGAATTGAGATTTTACGGAGGGTGTCTTACATGGGCAAGAAAAAGAAGGATTGTCTTTTTCATGTTGATGGTTTCGAAGAATGGATGGAACAATTTTGTTCTGATTCTTGTAGTAATTTTAGTTTTCCAAATCAAATTCATATTGACCTTTGTGAAACAGAACAAGAATACATTTTGGAAACAGATGTACCAAATGTGACCGAACAAAATGTACTCATTAAAAAGATGGAGACAGGCCTAAACATATGCATACTTCATAAAAATACTTCTTTACAGCGGACCATTCCTTTACCCGCTAATATTATTTATAAGAAGATGCTGGCCTGCTTAGAGAATGGATTTTTGGCCATTCATATTTCCAAAAACGAAGTTGCCGATAAGCATGAAAAGAAGGTTCTTTTTTCAAATTGAGAGTTAATATAAATACAAAAATAAGCCCCAGTAACTTGCTGGGGCTTATTTTATTTCGCATGCATTTCTATATTAGAATTTCTATCATATCTTTTTTTCAATAAGCCTTTTGTAACTAAAAGTACAGGAAATGCTACAGTTGAAAATATAGCTAGCGCTAAAAATACTACAAATCCATTTTGATACCCGTAATAATCGAGAAGTACTCCCCCAAACCAAGGACCAATTACTCCTCCAATTCCTGAAAAGCCCATCGCTCCGAAGTATGTTCCTTTCAGATTGGAATCAGCGATCTCATCAATAAATACATCTGTCATTGAGAACATTAAAACTTCTCCAAATGTAAAAATAATTGTACAAATAGCTGCCCCTAACATGGATTCTACTAGTCCAAATCCAAACAATCCCCCGCTCACAAATAACGTTCCAACCATAATAGACGCTAATGGCGTATACTTTTTACACATTTGAATAACAGGGTATTGAATAACTACTACCGTAATTGCATTTAAAGCTAGCATATATGAGAACAACTTTACTCCATCCTGAAATATATGTGCATTTGCAAAGTATTGAGATACTGTCGTCGTTAAATGCGAAAAGCCACAATTACTCAAAATAATACCGACTAAAGCAACTAAAAATACTACATCCTTTCGCAAAATACGAATTGCATTTAACATTGTAACAGGCTTTTCTTTATTTATTTTCTTTCGTTCCAGTGGATACTTCTTAAATTGGAACGCCAATATAGCTGTATATAAAATGTATACTCCAGCTGCTACTAAAAAAGGAATTGTTGATTTTGCGCTTCCAATCTGTAATCCGACAAGTGGACCAATCGCCACCCCAACATTTATTGCACCATAACGCAAATTATATACGAGTAAACGATACTCTGGTTTCGTTAAATCTGATAATAAGGCTCTTGAAGTCGGTTCAAAAAAGGCCCTACATAATCCATTCAAAGCATTTAATATAAAGAAACTTAAAACATGATCTGCAACTGAAAAACCTATAAATACAAACACCCAAACGATCATGGACCATATTATAATCATCTTTCGGCCGAATCGATCCGATAAATTCCCTCCGATAAAACTAGCAAAAACTCCAACAAGTGCACTCATTCCGATAATAGCACCCGTCATTCCAGCTGATACCCCTTTAACAGTCGTTAAATAAATTGCTAAAAAAGGAATACTCATTGAAGTGGCGAACCTCGCAAATAAAGTCCCTATTATAATTGTCATTCCAAGCGGATGAATCTGTTGTAACTTCCCCTTCATCTCTAACCTACTCTCCCTTTTCCTACAAAAAAAAGAAAGCAAAGGATCTGCTTTCTTTTCCCTTTTTATACTTGAGATGTTTGTACCCGAGCTGTTCTCGTTATGTCCATATCAATTCCATATGTAAACTGTAATTCCTTACAAACATCTTTAATTAAAATCGCGACATTATACGTTTCATTAAATTGTAAAACTATGCTTTCTACTTCTTCGTATGTATACTTATATTCTCCTGTAATGACACTTTTTAAATCAAAGCATTCATTAATACAAAGTTGTACAAGTAGTTGGTCATATTTTTCTAGTACATCTTCTTTCTTCCAAAGTAACTCCTTTACATATAACCGATCAAATTTCACACTTTCTCGGTTACAGTCCGTTAAAATCCGGGTCATTTCATTTAGTTCTCGATATAATTCAGAAATATTTCTGCTTAAACTAAGCAGTTTATCTACGCCGTTTTCATATGACATATTTATTCCACCCCCGCATTTTCTTCTTATTATAGCAAGAAAATTCTAAAAATAGTTTCTTTCTTCTGAAATATTAGGAAACTAATTTCAATTGCTTTACAATGAAACTAGCTAACACGAAAGGGGAAAGAAAATTGGAGCAAAAATTATATTACATCGACGCTTATAAGAAAGACTTTACTACTAAAGTTATAAAGCAAGATTATAATGCAGAAGGAAACTTATATGTTGTCTTAAATGAAACTGCATTTTATCCAACAGGCGGCGGACAACCACACGACACTGGAACTTTAAATGGTATTCCGGTAAGTAACGTTGAAGAAGTAGATGGAGAAATTCGACATTTCATAGTAGAACAATTACATACAGAAGAAGTAGAGGGTAAAATAGATTGGGAGCGCCGTTTTGATCATATGCAGCAACATACAGCTCAGCACATTTTATCTGCTGCTTTTTGGGATCATTTTAACATACCAACTATTGGGTTCCACCTCGGAAAAGAAACGATAACAATTGATTTAGAAACGGAAAATTTGCATGCAGAAACAATTGAAAAGGCAGTGCAAATTGCCAACAAAATTGTTTTTGAAAACCATCCGATCCGTATAGAGTGGATGAACTTAGAAGAAGCGAAAACATTACCTCTTCGCAAAGAACCGACTATGACAGAAAATATACGCGTTGTTATAATCGAAAACTTTGATTATAACGGCTGTGGCGGAACACATCCGAAACATACAGGTGAAGTAGGGCCTATTCAAGTACTAGGATGGGAGCGCAATAAAGGTGGTATACGCTTAACGTTTATCGCTGGCTGGCGCACACTAAAATTAATGGGACAACAACAACAAATTATGAAAGATGTTTCTAAACAATTAAACAGTAGCGAAGCTGATATTCCAGCAAAAGTATCCCAACTTCTTACATCCCAAAAAGAAAACGAAAAAGCACTGCAAACAATGAATGAAAAATTATTATTTGCAGAGGCAAATGAACTGCTGCAACAGCCCGCAAAAATACACGGTGGAATACTTATTTCTAAAGTATTTACAAATCGTTCTATGCAAGAAATCGCAAAACTTTCTGCTATTATTACAGAACAACAAGAACATGCAATTACATATTTCGTCATTGAAAATGATGACAAACTACAATGCATCCTCGCTTGTGGAAAAACAGTCACACTCGATATGAACACACTTTTAAAAGATGCCCTTCCTGCAATTGAAGGAAAAGGTGGCGGAAATAAAAAGAGTGCTCGCGGCGGCGGAAAAGCGGTTATGACTGGGGACGAGTTTTTAAATCAACTTGTTTCTTCTTTACAGTCAGCGGTGTAAAATATTTTTGCGAAGGATAGCTAATAGCTATCCTTCATCTCTATTTACAGGCCTATATTTTGTTTCACCCCTTGATAACTCCCTGCATTTGCAAAACCGTCACTTATAAGAGCTATAAAAGTTTGCGAAAAACCATACTGACTTAAATCTTTAATCGGCACCATTTGCACATCTTGAATTGGATTATGATCAAACTCATTAGAAGGTAGCGTAATTTCACCTTCAATCCTTTCAAGCAAAAACGTAATATGCAATAAAGATGGGCTAGCATCCGGTTTATCACAAACATAGAGTAGCTTCTTAATTTTAACTTCTAACCCTGTTTCTTCTCTCATTTCTCGAATCATCGCTTCTTCTAACGTTTCACCATTCTCTACCCTTCCTCCGGGTAAAGACCAATTCCGATTAGCCACTTTTTGCTGTACTAGCAATACTTTTTCATCTTCAATTAAAATTCCAGTAACACGAACTTGCATTACATTTTCCATATGTAATCTCCTCTTCCCATTATATTTACAAATTAATTCTTCCACTAAAAGAACGTACGTTTTATAATTAAAGAAAATTATGGAAGAAAGTAGTTGTTACATTCATGCGTCCACCTTTAACAAAGTCTATATCACTTGAAGATTTCCAAAACTATTATTGGTTAAAAGCAGAACTCCAAACATTTTGTCGTGAGCACGGTTTGCCAGCTAGTGGCTCTAAGATTGAAATAACCGAGCGTATCTCACATTATTTAAATACTGGTAAAATATTAAAAAACAGCTCTGGTCAAAAGGTGTGTAAAGCTTCCCTCTCTTATAAAGACCTTTCTCTTCAAACAATTATTACTAACAATCACCGCTGTAGCGAAGATATTCGTGCCTTTTTCAAAGAAAAAATCGGAGCAAACTTCCGCTTTACAATAGCTCTTCAAAAGTTTTTTAAAGAGAATGTCGGAAAAACATATGAAGACGCGATAACGTTTTGGTATGAAGAAAACGAACGTAAAAAAGACCCATCCTATAAAACAACTATCGGCACACAATTTGAATACAATAGTTTTACTCGTGCTTTTTTCGAAGACCCATACAACAAAGGAAAATCAAAAGCTGATGCTATCGCTGCCTGGAATGAAATAAAAGCAAAACCTGGTAGCAATGTTTATGTTCCTCAAAAAGTAGAAAACTAATTATCTTGCTAGTCTTCTACTTTTTCAAATAATAGAGCAAGTCCAATTCCCCCACCAATTCCTAATGTCGCAACTCCATATTTCATATGCTCTCTTTTAGCCTGATAAAACAAGCGTGTTACAAGCATAGCTCCAGACGCACCGTACGGATGACCAAGTGCTATTGCACCACCATTTATATTTAACTTTTCATACGGAATTTGTAACTCCTTTGCACAAGCAACAACTTTTGAGGCGAATGCTTCATTTATTTCAAAGTAATCGATGTCTTCTATTTTTACATTCATTTCGTTTAATAATTTGTTCACCGCAAATATCGGGCCAGTCCCCGGAAAATTTGGATCTACTCCAACTACAGCACTACGAACGAAACGAAGAACAGGCTTGTATCCTAATTTTCGGGCTTGCTCCTCTTCCATTACAAGAACGGCACATGCTCCATCATTTACACCGCACGAATTACCTGCCGTTACTGTACCATTTTGTAAAAATGCGGGTTTTGTTCTTTTAATCATTCTTTCATAATTTATTTCTCGTTTTATAGCCTCGTCTAAAGATCCATTAAACGAAATTATTTCATCTTGTAAATATCCGTTCTCTAATGCTTGCAGTGTCCTTTTATAACTAAGACAAGCGTATTCGTCTTGCATTTCTCGCGTTATATTATAATGCTCTGCAACATATTCAGCCGCTAGTCCCATATCAGGATCACCAATTGTTTCAGGTGAAAATCGCGCTCTATTTTGAAAAGGTGATGTACTTGTACTCTCTACTCCTCCTGCAATATAACAATTACCCGCCTCACCTTGAATGAGATGACACGCGGTGCGGATGGCTTCCAATCCAGCACCGCATTGCCGATCAATCGTTACACCAGGTATATGATAACCGAGCCCTGCTTCTAAAGCAGATAATCTTGCAACGTTACCTCCTGGTCCAACGACATTTCCTAATATGACATCATCTATTTCTCTCTCAATTCCTTTGCTTAGGAACGTAAGAAGTGGTGCTGCTAATTGCTGAACTTCATAATCTTTCAACATCCCGTTTTTTTTACCAATAGGTGTTCTTTTCGCTTCTACAATAACCGCCCTATTCATATATCTTCTCCCTGTTTTCAATCATACTTTTTGCTTCGATACGAGCAATCTTCCCGCTATTTGTATAAGGTATTTCATCAACAAAGTGCCATTCTTTCGGTATTTTAAAAGATGATAATCGTTGTAAGCAAAAACTCTTTAATTGTTGCTTTGTAGCACTTCCTTTTACGATAGCGACAGGCTTTTCACCCCAATAACTATCTTTTATACCAACAACAACAATTTCTTCAACAGCTGGATGCGTATATAGCAAACTTTCTATCTCTTCTGGATAAATATTAATTCCTCCAAATAAAATCATGTTCTTCTCTCTACCAACAATATATATAAATCCTTCTCCATCTTGGTAGCCCATATCTTGTACTGTCATCCAACCATCTTTGGTCAATTGCGGGATAATAGCCCCATCCGATACATAACCCATAAAAAACTGATCACTTTTCACATACACAGTTCCTATCTCGCCTGTCCGTACTTTTTCTCCTGCTTCATTACATATTCGAACTTGTACATTATGACAAGTTTTCCCCACTGAAGTCGGCTTTCTTTCACTCTCTTCATCGACCAATGCCGTTACAAAGCTTAGCTCCGACGCACCATAAAATTCATATCTTTTTGCATAAGGAAACATATTCTTCATCTTTTCTTTCGCTTCAGCTTCCCATTTCGCTCCTGACGAAATAATTTTCATTTCACTTTCAATTACTTTATTTTCTTTATACAAAGACTCAAGCATTGTAGGGACTGTATACATTACAGAAATATTCTCTATCTTTATACTAGATAGCACTTGAACTGGTACAAATTTTCTCGTTATGTGTACCGTTTGTCCTAGAAATAATGCACTTATTGCCCCGTATAAGAAAAGAGAATGAACAAGCGTCCCAGCTATTAAAATAGAATCCTCCTTTTTCATATAAAAGTCATGTACATTACAATCAAAACTATGAACCCACGACTGTTGCGCACGTAAAAACGCTTTTGCTTTTCCAGTTGATCCTGATGTAAATCCCATATAAAAAGGAGCGTCTTGTACATGTTCTACAGAATGATATGTAGGAAGATAGTTCTCAATCATTTCTTTCCATTCTTCAATCTCAATAATCCTTCCTTCTTCGCAGGATATATCATTGAGCCTATACTGCTCCGCCACAATAACATCTGGTTTACTAATCACTAGTCTGTCTTTAAGCTCATCTCGTTTCCATTTTATATCTAGCGGCACACAAACCCACCCAGCCATAGCAGCACCAGCAAATATTTGTAAAAACTCAGCACAATTTTCTAATACAATTGCTACTGTTTTATTCTTCGATTCACTTTCATTCAACCAGTTTGCTACTTTACAAACTGACTCGTACCAATCTTTATATGTTAACACTCTATCATTTTCTTTAATCGCTATTTTATTCGGTTGTAAAAAGGCATAATTTTTGTATTCTTTTGTAATTCCCATATGAAATATCCTTTCTCTACAAAATAATAAAAAGAAACACGCAATGAACGTGTTTCTTCTCTTTCTTATCCCGCATTTGTATATTTTCTATTCTTTAAAGCGGGCGTAATAATGTGTTTCAATGAACGATGTAATTTTGTCACGAGAATTGCTGCTATGATTGCTTTTATGCAATCCCCTGGTAAGAACACAGCACTCACTTTCATCGTTTCCCATACGGAAACCCCCATTAAGAAAGCTTGTACAGTAATACCAAATACATAAACTACGAAAATACCACCAATTATATTAATACATAATACCTTTATAATAGAAACTTCACGTAAACGCTCAATTAAATAACCAATAACAAACGCTCCAACGATATAACCAAGTAAATATCCTGCACTTGGCCCAACAAATACACCTGGACCACCTCGTCCACCCGCAAGTAATGGTGCTCCAACTCCAACTATAAGTAAGAAAATAAGCTGACTTAATGCACCAAGACGTGAGCCTAACAACCCACCAGCAAGCATAACACCGAGTGATTGTAATGTAATCGGAACTGGTGTAATAGCAAGAGCAATTGGAGGTATTAACCCTAACACTCCCATAATAGAACTAAATAAAGCGACGAAAACTAAGTTTTTTGTATTCATATTTGCTTCTCCTATTTGTAAACTTAAAATAATTTTTAGGTAACATATTATAGGAGTTATATTATCTTTCCATTCGATTTTTGTCAACTGAAATTAAAAATAAGTTTACAAATAAAAATTCGGTTATTTCTCTTTATGCAAATGCTCAAGTTCTTTCCTAAGCGCCTGTTTTAAAAACTTCCCAACAGATGTTTTCGGAATTTCCTCCATAAATACAATATCGTCTGGTAACCACCACTTCGCAAACTGTGGTTTTAAAAATTCATATAGTTCTTCTTTTGTAACAGTACTATTTTTCTTTTGTACAACGCAGGCAACTGGACGCTCTTGCCACTGCGGGTGTGGAATTGCAACGACAGCCGCTTCAAATATAGCTTCATGTGCCATTAGAGCATTTTCAAGATCAACTGAGGAAATCCATTCTCCCCCGCTTTTAATAACATCCTTCGTACGATCAACAATCTTTACGCACCCTTCCTCATCAACCGTAACGACATCTCCTGTATATAACCAACCATCACGAAAACCTTCGACAGTACGCTCATCGTTATAATAGCTTGCAGCGATCCATGGCGCTCGTAAACATAGTTCTCCCATCTCCGTACCGTCCCACTTCACTTCACCACTTGTACCGACTACTTTCATCTCTACACCAGGGACAAGATATCCTTGCTTAGATCTTATCTCAAGTTGTTCTTCATACGCCAAATCTGTTTCATAGCTTTTTAGACGTGCAAGCGTTACGAGTGGACTCGTTTCAGTCATGCCATATGCATGGACGAAAGGAACATTATATTTTTGCTCAAACGCTTTAATAACGCTTTTCGGTGCAGCTGCGCCTCCGCATAGTAATCTCGTTATACTAGATAAATCATAACTATTATTTTCTAACTCTTGTAAAACACCAAGCCAAATTGTCGGCACACCCGCAGCTATCGTTACTTTTTCAGTTTGCATCATTTCTAATAAAATTTTCGGCGTAAACATCGGCCCCGGAAGAACTTGTTTTGCCCCAAACCAAGTAGCCGCAAAAGGAAGTCCCCAAGCGTTCACATGAAACATTGGCACAATAGCCATTGCTGCATCACTTTCCGATAAAGCTGTCGTATCCGCTAATCCGAGTGCCATACAGTGCAACACTGTACTACGATGTGTATAAACAACACCTTTTGGATTCCCTGTAGTCGCTGACGTATAACACATACCAGCAGGTGTATTTTCATCAATATCTTTAACAAATTGGAAATTTGGCTCGCCTTCTTCTAAAAGTTTCTCATAATGATATACAGGCTGAAGTGTAGTTTTTGGGAGCTCCTCTTTATCAGTCATAATAATATATGCTTGTACAGTCGATAATTCAGACTGGATATTCTCAATGAGTGGTACAAGATCTTCATCAATAAGTAAAATACGATCTTCTGCATGTTGAATAATGTATGAAATATGTTGAGGAGATAAACGAATATTAATTGTGTGTAATACGGAAGCAATACCTGGAATAGCAAAATATGCCTCCACATGTCGATGATGATTCCACGCTAACGTTCCTATGCGCTCGCCTTCTTTAATCCCAAGCTTTTTTAACGCACTTGAAAGTCTTCTTGTCCTTTCCCCTAGTTGCTTATACGTTAATGTCGTAACTGTATCATGTGTCCGTGAAATAATTTCTTTCTTTGGGAATAGTTTTTCTGCCCTTTCCATCATAGAACTAATTGTTAGAGGTACATTCATCATCATATTGTTTACATCCTCCCTTTAAAGCGTTTTCATTTCGTTCATTATAACAGACTTCTACAAATAATTACGATATTTTTCTGTATTTTCTGAATTATTTCTTTGGAAATAATTCAGAAAATACTAAGAGAAAATATATTAAAATTCCTTCTTACGATATATAAATACCGAAATGAAATAAGAAAAGATATATATGATAACGCCAATTATTGTATATAGAATTGAAACGTATACAGATGAATTTACATTTGATATTGGAAATTGTTCTATTAGATATCCAATTACACTTTGTAATCCAAAATAAGTAACAAGTCCCCCACATGCGCCTCCAATTGTAATAGCATCAGATTTTTCTGCTCCAAAAACATAGAGAAGCGGATAAGCTATTGCTCCGGCATTAAGAATGATGAACGTCCCTAAAGAAACACTCTTAAATATACCATCATCAATTGGTGTATCTGAAACTAAACCATGTACATAAAATATGCCGTACGATAGTAAAGTACCAATAATTACAACTAAAAAATAGAAAAGATAGTGACTTTGTACAATATTATTTCTAGTAACCGGTAAAGTAAGTACATATTTTTCATACCCCGACTTACTCTCATATTTAATAACTTCAAGTGCAGGAATCGCAGCAAATAAGATAATGAACGTAGCAATTAAACGGTACATTGAAGCATTACCAAAATAAAAAACAAATCCCGATCCTAATATCGCTATTCCCATGAACGTAAAGAAAGTTCGATACACTAGATAATAGTTTGTCAATAATAAACCTTTCATTTATTTTTCACTCCTCGTTAATAAAACACTTATTTCTTCTATCGAAATGGTTCTATGAGCAATCCCATTTGGTAATTTATGCACATCTGATACAAGTACATTGAAATAAGAACCATTATTCCTTTTCACCACAACTATATCTTTGTTGATTAAAGTTAGTTGTTCCTCATCAACATCTACAATGGCATAATTGTCCAAAACCTTATCCTTTTCTTCATTCAATAAAACTTCTCCATCTTTTATCACAATAAGGTGACTAGCTATTTTTTCTACATCACTCATAATATGTGAAGAAAGTAATATACCACCATTACTTTTATTCACAAAACTTTTTAATTCCTCTAATACCTCCTCCCTAGATGAAGGATCAAGACCTCCCGTCGCTTCATCTAGGATTAATAATTTTGCATTATGCGACAATGCAACAGCTATAGATAGTTTCATCGACATTCCACGGGAAAATCTACCTACTTTTTCATTAGTAGGTAAAGAGAAAGAATGAACTAATCTGTAAAAATTTTCTCTATCCCAAGATTCAAACATCTTTTCAAAAACCGTATTTAGTTGTTTTATTGTAAGATGAGCTGGGAGATTCATAGCATCAAATACGACTCCAATCTTCTCCTTAATCTTGGCATCTTTATTTATATTTTCTTCACCTAATATTTTTACTGTACCGCTATCTTTAGAAATTAATTCTAATACTGTTTTAAATGTTGTTGATTTACCTGCCCCATTGTCACCAATGAATCCAACAATTGACCCTGATGGCACATTGAATGTAATATTTTTTAAAACAGCTTTGTTTCCAAATGATTTACTTAAATTTCTAATTTCTAGAACGTTTGACATCATTTCACTCCTATCTTAGCTTTTAATAAAAATAGGTTTTCTACTATTAAAAATTATCCACTTTGTCTCTCACTTTCTTTTTTAGTTTAAAAATAATACGATTGCTATATTCCTTATTTTCTACCAAAATTCGATACACCTCTAATACCCCTAACACACGAACAAAAAGATAAACTCCAAGAGCAATAAGTACAACACAATAAGGATAGTACTGCACGAGCTCTCCAGAAGTAATTCGTTTTTTCTCAAATAAAAATGGTATCGCTCCTGCTGCTATGAAACAAAATCCAACGATCACTACTGCAGCATACTTTTTCTTAATAATCGCATATCTTTTTGTCAATTCTTTTAGAAAGTTTTGATCAAATAGTAGTTCTTCCTTTTTCAATACATTGTATCGACTCTCTTCTATCGTTACAGGTACCATCATTGCTCCAATTCCAAGGACAGCAATGATAATGACAAGGAATGTCGACATTGTTGCATTTTCTTTAAATAATAAATACGGTATTGTAGATAAAATGAGCAAACTAAATCCTAACGCAATATATTTAGAAATTTTTTGTCCATACACTATATACCCTTCTGCCATTTCCTGACTTACGTAATAGCCCTCCACATTTTCATTACTTTGCTCAGCAGTTTCTTTTAATAAATAGTCGAGTGATACTTCAAATACATTTCCAATCATTATTAATTTTTCAGTTTCAGGAAATCCTTGACCGTTTTCCCATTTACTAACTGCTTGCCTTGTTGTGTTTAATTTTTCAGCTAACGCTTCTTGAGAAAGGCCCTTTTCCTTTCTTAATTTAAAAAGCTTTTCACCAAATCCCATATGTGTGTCCCCCTTTGTTTTCTTAACTAAATTGTATGTAAGCATTGCCCTTATCTCTATCTTCCTGCGGTTGCACTTTGTCAACTTACGGTTGCGATTGTGTTATATAGCGGTTTTCTATACGATTTAGCTAGTTTTCTTCTGTGATTATCGCGTTAATAAAACACTCTCTCCTAATAACCAATCATAACAATTAAAGGTAATTATTGTTATAAAAAACAAAAACTCCCTTATTCATTTAAAGGAGCTTTCGATATGAAATATTCCAATAGGGACTAATTTTTCTTCCTCATATTGATTCACAATTTCTTCTATACATTTTTGTATGTCATATAGCGACAGTATATGTTGTCATCTCCTTATATAAGGCATACTCATATATATGTAAAATATTACTCCTATTAACTTCCCTAATAAAAACACTTCTCAATAATCATAACGGCTTCTGCTTAAACTTTTCATAATGTCGTACTTTTAATAAAAGGATATTCCCGCAATCTGTACAAATATAAGCATCTACTGGTGAAGATGTGAACATCGTTTCCTTTTTCCGTATTTGTGCATAACCGATAAACTCACCTTCTCCTATGTTTTGAGAACCGCAATGAGAGCATGTCTGCACGTCTTTCTGTTTCATGAGAGCACCACCTTTAATCTGTTTCCACTCCCTTCGACAGTTCGCTTCCATTTCCCTTCCAAAAAACTTCTTATTCTCTTACATTTCAACAGGAATCTCAGAAGTAAAATCGTATATGTACTATGAACTATATTAATTGACGGAGGAATCTTATGAGTACGATTATGACATTCAATGCAGCACAAGAAATTGAAAACGCAGAAATAGATATGCTCTCTTCTAGATTAGCGCTACTACAAGCAATAAGCGGAAATCCAATGCAAATACAAATGAAAAAATTCGAGAGCGCCACTGCCTTTTCATCAAAAGTAATTCTTGGTCCTGCTTTTAATACAGTAAAAGGCATTACATATACAAATACAGATGCGATAGATGAAATCATCTCTTATTTTGAATCACTACAAATCCCTTGCCGTTTTGAAATTACACCAGCGCAAGGTACAGCTGAACTATTTCAACATTTATCTCAAAAAGGTTTTTATCAATCTAGCTTCCATACTGCTTTATATAGTATACCGAGAGCAGATCCATCCCTTATTCCTTCTAACATTTCAGTACGCCAACTAAAAGAAAATGAATTTGATATTTTTGCAGACATATATGTACGTGGATTTAACATGCCATCCTTTACAAAAGATGGTGTGCACCAAAATAACGAAATTCTCTACAATAAATCCAGCTGGCATTTTTTCATAGCCGAAGTTCAAAACACTCCTGCTAGTATAGGGGTACTTTATATAAATAAAGGTGTTGCCTCTTTAGCTGCATCCGCTACTTTACCGGAATTTCAGCGTAAAGGGTGTCATACTGCATTAATTCAAAAACGAATTGAGACCGCTGTTGAAGCCAATTGTAATTTAATAGTTGGACAAGCAAGATTCGGTAGCGGCAGTCAAAATAATATGGAACGTGCCCATATGAAAATTGCTTATACAAAATCAATATGGACTGCGAAAGACATGTAATTAACATTCTTTCTCCTTCCATTACAACCTTATACATTTTATGACAATTCCTTTTCTATTCTATTAATCACTTGAATATTCAAATTATATTCGTTACGCTATTACTAGATACATCATTCAACTTGCAATATGAAAAGAGAATTCTAATCAAACTACAAGGAGGAAAAATGTATGACTAAGCATGATCATGGTTTAAAAGAAAAAGTAGAGGGTGCCATTGATAAAGTAAAAGGTGAAGTAAAAGAAGTTGTCGGGAAAGTCACTGACAATAAAAAATTACAAGCTGAAGGAAAATGGGATAAGGTAAAAGGCACTGCTAAAGATACTGTCGGTAATGTAAAAGAGAAAATACATGAATATAAAGAGAACAAATAAAAAAGAGCCACGATGTATGGTTGTGCAAGTAGTAAGTTACTAAATCTGAGAAGATTGTCAGCTACTCAAAGATGAAAATACAACCGAGAAAGTAAGAGAGTTTGTATTTTATATTTACCAATAATCTTATTTTAAAACGACAAATAGATGCCTCAAGCTCGAGGCATCTATTTGTCTATAAACAACTATTTTACTTCTATTGTATAATTACCTAATCCTAATCACTCAGGTTTTTCCTTACTAACATTTTCTAAGATAATGCCTTTGCTACAAAAGATTATTTGCTTTAAGATTAATTTTACATCTTATTTTTATTTACTTTGTGAAATCTGGTTTTAGGTCACCTGTATACGGTTCATGCTCAACAAAGATTTTTATATCTTTTCCATCCGCATCTTTCCCCATTCTTGTATACGTAAATTTATCTTTATTTAACTCTGTAAGTTCAAGAACCGCACCATATTTATTATTCCCTAACGAAACGTGAGCTCTTATTTTATTCCCATGTACAACATCGAAGAAACCATAATCCCCACGACTTACACCTGTATTCACATTGAAAAACTCGTATTTATTTGTATTTTTATCATATTTTGCTAGACTGATTAAGTTAGAGTTGTACTTTGTTACATTATTACCCTGTTCATCTAATACCACTGTTCCGTTCCATAGAGTACTAGATAAGATTTCATCTCCATCAACGTCTGTAACTACTTTCCCCGTCGAACTTTCTAAATTTTTATCAGGTCGCGTGAAAGAAAGCTCTTTTTCTTGATAAGGAACATGCTCAACAAATACTTCTACATCGTTCCCTTTTGCATCTTTCCCCATCCTTTTATATGTAAATTTCTCCTTATCTAATTGCGTTAATTCAACAACTGCCTGATAATTTTGCGTTTCAGAAATTAACACTCTTTTCTTCCCATCATTGGTTATAAAAAAGGTACCACTATCATTACGACTCTCTCCTGTATTTGCATTAAAAAATTCATACCTTGCAGTTTTAGCGTCATATTTTGCAAGCCCGATGAAATTTTGGTTTTCTTTCGTTAAATCATTATGATCTTTGTCATAGACTTTTGTCCCTTTCCAGTTTGTTTCACCAAGTATACTAGCTAGTAGTTGCCCTTTCGTTTGTTTAGTTTGTTTAGTTTGTTTAGTTTCTTGTATTGCATTGTATAAAAATTGTGCGTACTGTTCACGCGTCACATCCATACTTGGAGCGAATTCCCCTCCTCCTACTCCTTTTGCAATATTATTTGTTTGAACAGCACTAATTGCATTTCTTGCCCATGAGTTCGTTGAAACGTCATTAAAAGTGTGATCACTCTTTGCCTTTAAATGAAAAGCATTTGTAAGAACCTGTGCCATTTCTGCACGTGTTAAAGATGCCTTTGGTCTAAAGTTCCCATGCTCGTCACCCGTAAAAACACCCATTTCTGTTAAAGACAAGATTTCCTTTATATAGCTTGTCGAATCTTCGCTTACATCCCCGTATGGGTTCTGATAACTTTTGTTTTCTGCCATATTAAAATAACGATACATTAAAGCTGCAACTTGTTCACGTGTTACGTTATCTCCAAAACCAAATCTTCCATCATCATAGCCGAAAATGATTTTCTCACCTGTTAATTGCTGAATCGCCTCATATGCCCAGTGCCCCTTTGGAACATCTTTGAATACACCAGTATGATTTGTTTGTGGTGTAACCTCTTCTGCTTTTACTTCTCCATTTTTTTCACTTAATAGACTTCCACCTAAAACTGCTGATATGATACATGTTTTTAAAATTGTTTTATTCATAGCTTCCCAATACCTTCCTTCATTTAACAATGAATTACACCACTTATCTTCCAAAAGAAGATTCTATATGAGCAATTCATGTTTTAAATTTTAATTACAGCTAATTGTATACAAATTTTCAATTCCCCAACTTTGATACGAAGTATGTTGCTACCTACATCGTTACACTTCCAAAGTTCTTTTTCATAGTATCCATAGCTGTTATATATAGGAATTATAAATAGCAACTATAAATTGCCCATAAATAAATTATTAAAAAAAGATAAAATTAAGATAATATATTTTTAATCTCAATCAAAAAACGTTATTCTTTCTCATCTAGCTTGTTAAGAAAGAATAACGTTTTTTTTAATTCTAGGGTTACTTGTGGCAAAAAAGAAAAGTTTTATTTTATATGTCCAAAAACAATTTCACGGCCTTTTCCAAACAAAACATCGAAAAAAAGCCGTGGCATATACTTATTTTATAATTGACGGAAGACGACCAAAATAGCTCTTTTTACTTCCCTTCATTCTTCTCTAACACATACAAATCTTCTTCAATATTTGTTAATTTTTCAGTTACAAGTTTTCTTGCATCTCCAATTGCTTGATTGTATGCAAATGGTCCTACTAACTTTATCATTTCTTCTATTAAACGTTCTGCTTGGAAACGTCCAATTTCATCTAAATCTTCTTCAACGAAAAATTGCTGAATTTGTGCTACAAGCTCTTCTTTTTTATCATTCGGTATTTTTATGTTCATCATCATTCATTACTCCTCTATATTTAAGATAATACTTTTCTTAACTCTACCATAGAAAATCGATTTCCTGGACAAGTTTTTGTAACCCCTTCTAACTCCCTATGGCCGAGTATATTTCCTTTATCTATGGCAAACTGCTTCATAAACATTTTACATAAAGAATATAATGAATTCATTTGTGCAGTAGTTGGATCATATTTATCAAAATTTCCCGTCATACATATTCCAATTGTGTCACTATTATTATCTTTCGCATGTGCTCCAATATGTAAACCTCGTCCTTCGACTACAGTTCCGTCTTCTTCAATAAAATAATTGTAACCAATCCCACTCCATCCTCTTACCTTTTGATGAAATTCGTGGGTTTTATACACATCCCATCCATCTTCTGACGTATGGTGGATAATCAGTTTATTTACTTTCTCTAAAGGAACTAATTCATCTTGAAATGTTAAATTTACACATTTAATTTCCATTTGAACTTCCTCCCCTTAAAAATCAATTATAATAATTGTTTTATCATCTGGTCTTATTCTATTTTCTCCTTCTAGCCTTTCAATGATTGCTACATATTCTTTTATACTATTCTTTCTTATATATACCACAATTTGTTCTAACGACCACTCCGGATGGAACAATCCGTCCGAACAAATAAAGATCCCACTTACATCAGCTACATGTAATTCCCCATGTTGTAAATAAGTCATTGCTTCTTTCATCCCATTTGCAACTGAGTAACCGTTTGGCACATTCGCAAGATAGCGGTTGTATTTCAACTGCTCCCGAACATCTTGAAAAACATGTTCTTCCGGGACTGGTAATCCTTTTTTACGATCTTCTTCTCTCTTCTTTTTTGCGCGTTTACTAATTCCCTTAACTGTATCTTTCGTTAATACTCTTATCGCTCCATCCTGAAGTATTGCAACGATCATACAATCACCTAATTGTGCATATTCAAGTTTCTCGCCTTCTATTTGAACTGCTGCAATACATGTACACCACAGATGGTCTTTTTTTCTCGTATCAACCTTGTACTCTAGCATCTTGTTTTGCAATAATTCATTCGCCCTTGCAACTTCACCTTGTAAACTATTAATCTCCCTTAACGAATTAAAATGACTTGCAAATAAATGTGAAGCGATGTATGCTCCATTATGTCCTTCTTCATCACAAAATGGAACTAACGGTGTTGCTCCATCGCATACACCGTAAATCATTTTATCTTCATTACAAAAAAATGAATCCTCACACTCTTGTTTTAAAGGACTCTTCTGTTGATACGTCGTTATCTTCATATCTGTATCTCCTCCTAATTTATCAAACACTCAAACTATTTAGATTAATCTAATTTTCCGAAATAAACTGTTTTTCCCTAAAACTTTCAATTTCATATATAATCTTGAAATAATATGATTATTTAGTGAAGGACGGGAAAGAGATGGTCAGATTTCTTGGTGTTATTTTTGGTTCTATTATTATTGCAATTGCCTTTAATCTTTTCCTTATCCCCCATAAAATATTAAGTAGTGGAATTGGCGGAATTGCTATTATTTTAGGGATTGTAACCCCTGTAAACACAGGTATTATTAACTTTGTATTGAACTTACCTATCCTTATTTTAGGATACATAGGTCTTGGAAAAAAAGTAATTTTTAACACGGTTGTTTCTGTAATTGTATTATCTGTTGCATTATACTATGTTCCAGTAAAAGTCGTAGCAACAGATCCACTTTTATCATCTGTATTTGGCGGTGTCATCGCCGGAGCTGGTATCGGTCTTGTCTTTAACTGCCATGGCTCAACTGGTGGATTTGATATTATCGGTATGTTGTTATCTCGTAAGCGAGATATTAAACTTGGTGGATTCCTTATTGCATTAAATACCGTTGTTGTTGTCATTGCAGGATTTTTCTTCACTTGGGATGTTGCCCTTACAAGCTTACTTTCAATTTATGTAACTGGTAAAGTAATTGATGCCGTTCATACGAAACATCGTAAAGTTACACTTATGATTGTAACAAATCAAGCAGAAGAAATGAAAAAAAAGCTTCTTTCAACTGTAGTACGTGGAATTACGTTACTTGATGGTGAAGGTGCTTATTCAAACGAGAAAAAACGTGTACTTATGACAGTCGTTTCACGTGAAGAACTGGCAAGTATGAAACTAACGATTTCGGAAATTGATCCTCATGCATTCGTTAATATTACGGAGACTGTTGAAGTATTAGGATTGTTTAGAAAAGTGTAAAAAACTAGGTGGATCTCCACCTAGTTTTTATTTTCCATAAATTCAATTCGATTTCCAAACGGATCTGACACGTAAAATCTGATTACATCTGGTCGCACATGATCATCTATTACTTCAATACCTTGCTTTATTAACCCTTGTTTAAATTCATTAATTTTCAAAACATAAAAAGCTGGATGCGCTTTTTTAGCTGGATTAAAATTTTGCTCAACTCCGATATGAATCTCTTGATTTCCACACTTAAACCAACACCCACCACGCTTCTTTAATTCCTCTGGCTTTGGGATTTCCTCCATACCAATTTTATTACCATAAAATTCTCGTGCTTCTTCTTCACATCCTAGTGGCGCCGCTACTTGTACATGATCAATTCCTTGAATATAATTTTTCATATTCCTTCCCCCTCTTCTATCCTAATGTTATAACGAAAATACATTCATGGAACTTAGAAAAAATTAATAAAGCAATATAAGATTCTCTTATTACTACCTTTTTTACCTTCCACTAAAAATAAAAAAGAAAATTTATTATATAATTTCCATTTTTTATAGAAATACATATTGAACCTATATTATAGTTAGTACTAGATTAATCTTTTTTAGATGCTAGTTGTACGGAGGAAATATTATGAGTCGTAAAAAATATTCATCTACCCAAAAAAAGCGTCATCCGAACGTATCTGGACGCTTGCGAAACCATATACAAAATCGTTCTTTAGCAGAAATGTATGCATCTCTTTTTGAACATAATCCTGATAGTATTATTTCATTGAATTTAGAAGGAGTTATTTTACATATTAACCCCGCTGCTGAAAGAATATTAGGTTATACTTCTAGCGAATTAGAGCGAAAAATAATCACTTCTATTTTAGAAGCACATATTTCTGAGCAAGTACTACAATACATAAAAAATACTGCAGCTGACAATCAAAAAGAGTATATCGTCTCTATTTATCATAAAGACGGATATTCACTAGATGTCGTAACAAAATTAGTTCCTATTTTTGTTGAAAACCGTTTAACAGGTGTATACGCCATTATGAAACCCCTTGAAAAATCAGAAAGAATTGAGAAAGTATTACAAGAGAGTGAGAAACGATTACGCACATTAATGAATTCAATGCCTGCGTTTGTTATTTTTAAGGATCATGAAGGGCGCTGGCTTGAAGCAAATGACTATGCGCTTTCTTGTTTCAATTTCCATAACGTTCCTTATCGTGGAAAAAGAGATAATGAACTCATTCAATATAACGAAGCGTACCGCGAATCTTTTTTGCATTGTGAAGAAGTTGATGAACTAACATGGCAAAAAGGACAAATTCTTCACGGAGAGGAATTTATTATACATAGAGATGATTTCGACCTAGTTTTAAGTATTTCAAAAGTTCCGCTCTTCCACCCTGATGGCTCACGCAAAGGTCTTATAGTGATGGGAAGAGACGTTACCGAACTAAAAGAAACTGAAAAGTTATTACGAAAATCCGAAAAGCTTGCAGTAGTAGGACAACTGACAGCTGGAATTGCCCATGAAATTAGAAACCCACTCACTTCATTAAAAGGATTTTTAACATTATTACATCCAGAAATAAATGAGGAAAATAAATGGTATGTGGACGTTATGTTGAGTGAAATTTCACAAATGGAATCTATAACAAGCCAATTTATGGCGATGTCTAAACCACAAGTGTTATCTATTCATACATGCAACGTACAAGCATTAATTGAAGAAGTTGTAACTTTTATTTTACCAACAGCAGTTATGCATAGCGTTCATATCATCATGGATCATTTCGATTATATTTCTGACATTCAATGTGACAGTAATCAATTAAAACAAGTTTTGATTAACATATTAAAAAATGCAATTGAGGCGATGCCTGATGGTGGTAACATATTCATTCAAACAGCTTCGTTAGAAAATGATTTTGTTTCAATACGCATTATGGATGAAGGTTGTGGGATTCCTGAAGAGCGCATGGCTCGTCTTGGCGAACCTTTTTATAGCTTGAAAGAAAAAGGAACTGGCCTTGGCTTAATGATGTGCTATAAAATCATTCAAGAGCATCACGGAAAATTATTCATTTCCAGTGAATTAAACATAGGAACAACTGTCGATATCCAATTACCGATTGCTACAGCTCAGCCTGTAACAAACTCTTAACTATGCTACATTAATATAGTAAAAGACATCTGTTATAAGTAGTCGGGTTATTGTGGAAAACATCTACACTAATACGTTAAAAAGCTCACAGTCTCTATATGACTCTGAGCTTTATTTTTGTATACGATTTATTTTATTAAATCCACTCTTTTCCATGTTTACGAATAAACTGAATATCATTTTCATAATGTTCAAGATGCCCTTCATCTATCATCTTTTGGAAGTTCATATCGCCTTCTAGTGCTTTTCTTTTCATGTATTTACATAATCCTTCTAATCGTAGAAGTACCATCTCCAAATAATCCTCGGCCATGTCATCACTTTTATAGGACTCAAAAAACAATTTAACTCTTTGCTTTATGCGGTCTGCATGCTGTAATGAATTATAATAAACCGCCTCACCTGTTTCCTTATAATAAACTCTACTTAATGGGACACAAGTGTAAAGAGTATAGGCTATGTCCCAAAGTCTTGGTCCAGGACCAGCAACGTCAAAATCAATAATACCTACTGGTTTTTCGTTATTAAAAATAATGTTGTATATTGCAAAATCATTGTGGCAAACAACCTCTATATTATTTGGCGTATTATCCATCGGTTTCCAATCATCTGATAAAGGAAAATCACTCACAGCATCATGATAAAGCCGAAGCATCTTCGCTATTTCTTTTAAAACATCATTAGACCACATGTACTCTTTTAAAGGATAATTACCGGCTTTCCCTTCAATAAATGATAATATCTCTCTATCTTTATCATCAATTCCTAAAAACTTTGGTGCATAACTAAAATCTTTGTTTTCCAAATGATTTAATAGCTTATGAATTTTTGTACTACCTTTCTTTAATTCTCGTCGAACAGTATCTTTCGAACGATATACGTTTGAAACATTCCCTCCCGTTAGCATTTCTTCATTTTCGTAGTTTTCCATCTAATAGTTTCCCCCTCATTATTAGAAAAATCCACGCTCCTGCTCATTAACAAACAGGAACCCCTTTACTTTTCTTTATATTTTAACATAGTTTTCCTATTCTCTTTTAACCCCTTAAATTACAACAAAAAACGGGTATAAAATCTTTATGATTTTATACCCGTTTTAGTCTATCATTTATGCCTGTGAAACCATTTCTTCATACCATTCCGTTGCCTTCTCTACTTCACCAATCGTTAATTGATGTCCTCTATTTTCCCAATGCATTGTTACATTAGCATTTGCATTTTCTAATAGCATCTTCAATTCCTCTGACTCAGAAGGTGAACAAATTGGATCATTTGTTCCAGCAGCAATAAACACTGCTTTTTCTACTAAATTAGGAAGTTCTATCCCCCTTCTTGGGACCATTGGATGATGAAGAATAGCACCTTTTAATGCATTTTCATAATGGAATAATAAACTCGCTGCAATATTTGCTCCATTTGAATACCCAACAGCTACGATATTATCTCTATCAAATTCATATGTTTTTGCTGCTTCATTTAAAAATTCATTTAATTCCTTCGTACGGAAAACAAGATCCTCTTCATCAAAAATACCTTCTTCTAATCGGCGGAAGAAACGGGGCATCCCATTTTCTAATACATTTCCACGAACACTTAATACAGAAGCTTTTGGATCAATTCTTTCTGCAAGCGGTAATAAATCTAATTCATTTCCTCCTGTACCATGAAGCAATAACAATACTGGTTTTGATGTATCTTTTCCTTTTTGAAAAACATGTTTCATCATATTCCTTTTCCCCTTTCAATCACTTTAATCTAGATTTCTCACTTCAAATGGTAAGAGTGTCTGTTCAATTTGTTTTCTATGTTGTTCATATCGGTCCGGTAATTTTAACTCCTCACCCATCGTCTCTAAAGATTCGTCATGGGCAAAACCAGGAGGGTCTGTTGCAATTTCAAATAAGATTTCGCCGTGTTCTCTAAAGTAAATCGCGTTAAAATAATTTCGATCTTGTACAGGGGTTACACCATATCCAAAACGAGACACATGCTCTTTCCAGTCTAGTTGATCAGCATCGTCACTCGCTCTCCAAGCAATATGATGGACTGTACCAACACCCATCTGACCACGCCCGATTGTTGATGACCTCAAGTCGATAATATTTCCAATATCAGCAGAAGAACGGAATCGAATAAATTCACCTTCTTCTCCAATTTTCTCAAGACCCATAACATGCTCTAACAATTCAGCAGTTTTTTGAGGTTGTGCCGATAAAAGAACAGCACCGCCAAATCCTTTAATTGCGACTTCTGGCGTAATTTCCCCAAAAGTCCAATTATTTAATTCGCCCTCTTCTCTTTCAACTAATTCTATATGCAAACCATGTGGATCATCAAATTCTATATACTGTTCTCCAAACCGAGTCATTTTTGTATACGGCACTTCGAATTTTTCTAATCTATTTTCCCAAAACTCCATTGCACCTTTTGGTACGACATAAGACGTAATGCCTACTTGACCGTCCCCAATAATACCTTGACGAGCACCTGCCCATGGGAAAAACGTAATAATTGTTCCAGGCTTTCCTCCTGCATTACCAAAATAAAGATGATACGTTCCTGGATCATCAAAATTCACTGTTTGTTTTACTAAACGCAATCCTAATACACCTGCATAAAAATCTACATTTTCTTGTGGGTGACCTACGATTGCTGTAATGTGATGAATTCCCATCGTTTTCTTTTCCACTTTCTCCACCCCTTTTTTTATTTCATTACAAAAAACATTTATTCACTAAGATTCATTATTCATTTTGTCCATACTGCAAAGTAAAATCCATCGTTATAATTTTATCTTGAATTCGAGATAATTTCCAAAAAAATATTTACTCCATCTGAAATCTTTATTCGGAACACAAATTATCTTGAACTCAATATTTATTATAAGTTACTTACTTTTAGTTGTCAACAAGTTCCTTATTTTCATCTTAAATCAAAAGAGAGTAAATGCTAGTTATCATTTACTCTCTTCGCTAATTATTTCGTTTCCTCTTCCAGCACTGCTTCCATCTCATTAAATTCACGATGAATTGCTTTAACTGGTTCTTTCGTTAATAAACTCACCACAATAACAGCTAATAAGCTACAGAAGAATCCAGGTACCATTTCATACATAGTCGCTTTTAAACTTGGAATTTGTACCCAAGTAATAACAACTACCGCACCTACAATCATCCCTGTAAGAACGCCCCATTTGTTCGTTCTCTTCCAATATAAACTTAATAAAATGGCGGGTCCGAATGCTGAACCAAATCCTGCCCAAGCATATCCAACAAGTGTTAAAATTGTATCACTTGGATGATACGCTAAAACAACTGCAATCATAGCTACTATTAATACTGACAAGCGACCAATAAATACAAGTTCTTTGTCACTTGCGTTACGACGGAAGAATGTTTTATAGAAATCTTCCGTTACTGCACTTGAAATAACAAGTAATTGCGAGGAAATACTACTCATAATCGAAGCCAAAATAGCTGATAATAAAAATCCAGTAATGTACGGATGGAATAAAATATTTGAGAATGTTACAAAGACCATTTCTGGGTCTTGTAATGTCGTATTATTTTTAGCGTAATAAGCAATACCAACTAGACCAGTAAGCATTGCACCTATAATTGAAATCGTCATCCAACCGATACCGATTCTACGAGAAGTTTTTAAATCTTTAATAGAGGTAATTGCCATAAAGCGAACAATAATATGCGGTTGACCAAAATACCCGAGACCCCATGCTAAAAATGAAATAATCCCAAGAATTGTAGTCCCTTTAAACATATCTAAATGCGATGCATCAACTTGCTTAATTGTATTGAATGTTTCTGTTACACCGCCCACATCTGTAAAAGCTACAATTGGAACTAATACAAGTGCAATAAACATAATACAGCCTTGCACAAAGTCGGTCCAACTTACTGCTAAAAAGCCACCGAATAGTGTATAAGCAACAACGACACCCACAGTTACAAATAAACCAATTTTATAATCAAGGTTGAAAGAATTTTCAAACAAACGTCCACCTGAAACTAAACCAGCCGACGCATAAAATGTGAAAAATACTAAAATGACGATAGCGGAAACAAAACGAAGTATTTTCGTACGATCTTTAAACCGATTTTCTAAAAAATCCGGAATCGTAATTGAATCATTTGCCACTTCTGTATACGTTCGCAAACGCGGGGCAAGAATTAAATAGTTTGCATACGCACCTATTAATAAACCTATCGCAATCCATACACTTGATAATCCTGTTGCATACATCGCACCAGGTAATCCCATTAGCATCCAACCACTCATGTCAGAAGCACCCGCTGATAAAGCTGTAACTGCTGGACCGAGTCCCCTTCCGCCTAACATATAATCTGATAAATCGGATGTCTTCTTATAAGACCAATAACCGATATACAACATACCTGCCATATAAATAGCAAGCGAAACCATAATCTCTATCTTCACCAAATCTCTCCCTTAGTTACATAAGCCATTCAAAATTTCGAAAAATGACTTTTTCTATTTTCTTGTTTTCGCTTATGGTTCCCTACCTTAACAAACATTTTTTGTTCTTTCAAGTGAACAAGCCCTTTTCACTATATGTAAAAACCTTTATAAACGCCTTTATCCCAGTGGATTACCCGGGTTTTCAAAGAAATTAAAGTAAAAATATTCAGATAATAAAACACCGTTTTTTCACACCTTATTTCCATTCATTTATCCGACAAATTTTAAAAGAAAAAAGCCATACAAATGTATGACTTTTTCATCTATTAAACATAGCTTATCTTCGATTTACTATAGGAAACAATTCCGAAAGAGGTACTACTCTCCCCACCTCATCTTTAAATACAATATGCTCCCTCGTTAAGTGGCGTGGGCTCTTTACCCCTGCTGCTGCCGCTAATGAAAACAAACTATATCTCATACTAATAACATAGTTCATTACTCGCCATTTTTTCTCATATGGATCTAATGCTTTTTGGTAGTGTGGATTCGTGGTTGCAACCCCTGATGGGCATTGCCCTGAATTACATTGAAGCGCCATAATACAACCGCTTGCCATCATAAATCCACGTGCTGAATTTACGGCATCTGCACCGATAGCTAAAGCAATCGCCACTTTATCTGGTGTGATTAATTTCCCAGAGGCAAACACCTTTAATTTATCCCGGACACCAAAATGATTTGCTGTATCAATAAATGTAAGTAATGCCGGTATAAGCGGAAGCCCCATACTATCTGCCATCGATTTATACGTAGCACCCGATCCACCTTCTGAACCATCAATTGTAATAAAATCTGGATAAATATTTAATTCACTCATTGTTTTTAATAAATCTTCCAGAGGCTTCTGCTGTCCAATTACGATTTTCATCCCGACTGGCTTACCACCGTTTTCTTGCAACTTTTGAATAAAATACAGTGTATCCGCTGCATTTTTTAAAAATGAAAATCGATTCGGTGAATTAATCGTCTCCCCTTCTCGTACGTTCCGAACAGAAGCAATTTTCTCATTTACTTTTTGTCCCTCTAGATGGCCACCACGTATTTTAGCACCTTGCCCAAATTTTAACTCGAACGCCTTAATATTACTTTCTTTCGCTTTATCCATAAATTTCTCCATTGAAAAATTCCCGTCTTCATCACGGTATCCGAATAACCCTGGACCAATTTGTGCAACGATATTCGCACCTGTATGTAAATGTTCTGGAATTACACCCCCTTCTCCAGTATTAATCCACGATCCACCTGCCATTTTCGCACCAAAACCGCTCGCTAAAATATAATTCTCTCCAATCGCACCGTATGATGTCGCTGATGCTCCAAACATTCCATGTAGCTTCCATGGGTATTTACGATTTTCACCAACTATAATTGCATCGTTATCTTCATATAACCAAAGATTTGTTGTATCCGCTGTCAATTTCTCTCTTCTTGAAAATAATCCTTCTTTATGAATTACATACTTTTTCCCCTCACTTTCTTTCGTGAGATTTACGCTTAATTCATCTGTTAAAATCGGAAACAATGTATTAGCAATATAATAGCCAGATGCATCAAAATCTCGTTTCGATCCAAAACCAAGTATTTCAGAACGATATTTCGCTAAGAACATAACACTTTGAAAATCGTAACGTGAAAAAGGTTTTCCATCCGTGTCATGATCAAACCAGTATTGCCGGAATTCCGGTCCTATCTTTTCAAGTAAATAGCGCATTCTTCCTAAGTATGGATGCAGTTTTAATATAGAATGGTGCGTCCGTTTTTTTATAAAAAATGTAATAATAAAAAAAACAATTAAAAGTAACATCAAAAAGAGCAATATACTAATAATAACGAGTAGAGTTTCACTCATCCCGCTTCCCCCTATGAAATTCCATAATAAAAGGAGAACACCTCAAGTGTTCTCCTTTTATCCTTATTCAGATTAACGTAGCAAGATGCTCTTTCGCATCATATTCAACTAAACTTTCAGCATTTTTAATTCGATGAACAAAATCCGGATTAGCGATTAATGGTCTTCCAAATGCCGCTACATCAATTGTTCCTTCTTGCAGTGCTTCTTCTGCCTCTTTCGGATTCAAATTACCTACTCCTACGATAGTACTATCCCAATACTTTCTTACTAATTGATGAAAATTCTTACCGTCAGCAATAACTTGCGTATAATTCATCGTTGAAGGGTGAATCATCGTTAATCCAACTTCTTTAAACATATTTACAAACGTTTCAATTGCAAGTTCAGGATGTTCCCACATATAAGTAGGATTATCACCTTTAAAGGCAGAGAAGCGAAGAAGCGTTTTATCAGCTCCAACTGCTTCAATTACAGCCTGAACAACTTCTTTCATAAACGTTAACCTTTGTTTTAAGTCACCGCCGTATTTATCAGTACGCTTATTCGCAAATTCATAAGTAAATTGATCTATTAAATAGCCGTGTGCACCATGAATTTCTACTCCATCAAACCCAGCTTCGATTGCGTTTTTTGCAGCTTGTGCATATTGACCGACAACTTCTTTTATTTCTTCTATTGTCATTGTTTCTGGTGTATCAAATGGTTTACGAAAACGCGGAACATTCCCCTCCGCAGCAATAGCAGAAGGTGCTTGCGGCATTTGACCACCAATTATTTCGTGATGACTCATACGTCCAACATGCCATATTTGAGCAATAATCGTTCCGCCTTCTTTATGTACTGCCTCTGTAACAGGTTTCCAAGAATCGACTTGCGCTTGTGTATAAATACCTGGTACTCCTGGATTCCCTTTTGCTCTCTGACTAATGACAATTCCTTCTGTAATAATTAGTCCAATCCCATCAGCAGCACGTTTTCGGTAATATTCGACTACGTCAGCACCAACGACTCCAGTCTCATTATTTGCAAAACATCTCGTCATCGGTGCCATCGCTATGCGATTACGAAGAGACCAAGATCCAATTTGAATCGGATGAAATAACTTCGTTTCTTCAATATTTTCAAAAGACCCCCAAGCGTTTATATTTGTTCCTTCATAAATACTTGCCGCTTTATTATTTGAACTTGTCATTTTTCTTCCCCCTAAAAAATCTAACTATAATCGCATCATACTTACTTTTAGATAGTAACGTCAATTTATACGTCTTTACCATTTAACATTCGAATATTAAACAAATAGAATGGTAAAAACAAAAATTAAAAAGGTTTCCTAATTAGGAAACCTTTTTTAGTTGACCATATAAGGCTAACAATTCGTTTATCTCTTTTACATAAAGAAAATAAATAATTATTATCTCCTCACATATGGAAAATTTCTTAACAATAGAAATGAAAGTGGACCAGTATTCTTCTAAAAATAATAACTTATATATACCTAAAACAATGAAAGCCCTACCTCTCTTTCATCCTTACGGCTCCTCGTCCGTGCCAGTGTGAATCAGGATTGCAAAAATCAAGTAACTATTTTATCGAAGTATTTAATTAAACTTCGAATATTCGTAAAAGAAATTAAAAAATAAAAATGGATTTGATTGTAGTAATAACAAAAGAGGTTAATGCTCTAAAAGTGGTTTGAAAGAGTTGAATGTCTTTGAAATGATTGATTCTCTATAATTATGCTCCCAAAAAATTCAAGTTCTTTTTTGGGATGTAATACATTATTTGTAATGAATCTTAACAAAAGCTTTTTATTTGATTTTCTGTGATACCTTCAATTAATCCCAGTTCACTAATCAAAAATTCATGTGCGTTATCTAACATTTTCTTTTCGCTTGCATTAAGTGCTTTTTCTTTTTGCATACGTAATAAATCACGTACAACTTCAGCACCTTCTTGTATTTTACCCGTTTTTATTTTATCAGTGTTCAATTTATACCTTTGTTTCCACGTAAGTAATCTATCTGATTCTCCATGTTGAAAAACATCTATTATGTGTGTTAATGCCTTTAGAGTTGTAACTGGTCGTATATTTGAATTCAATATTTTCCCCATAGGAATCATTACTTCCATATTACTAGCCGACATTTTTATAACATAATACTGTTGTTTTTCTCCTGAAATTTCCTTCTCTTCTATGGCTTTAATTATACCTGCTCCGTGCATTGGATAAACAATGTTATCGCCAATTTGAAACAAATAATCCACCTCCATATATGGTAACCTTCTCAAGCATAACACACATTTATTTTTTTAGCAAAATTTTTATAATATCACAAAATTATTTTCCATGTCAATTTATTTACACATAAAAATTCAATCTGTACAAAAACACTAAAAAACCCGCATTTTTGTTACCTTTTCACGCCCATTTCCTCCAATTTTATATACCTTGTAAAACAAAAAATACATCACTACATATAAGTAGCGATGTATTTTTATATAATGTGCAACATGAAAGACAAAAACGGTTACTTCAAAACTTCACACACACGATTCTTCGCTTATATACTAACCTGTTTACTAATCGTTTCTCGCGCTAACAGAAAACTCATAATCACTTGCGCAGCTATTCTACTCGTCATATCCCTAAAATCAAGAGTTGGATCAATTTCTACTATATCCATCCCTTGAACGAGTGGCTCTTTACCAAGGAATTCAATTGCATCAAGTAAAGTTGTACTATCCATTCCACCAGGGCCAATTGCTGGACAGCCTGGCGCAAACGCTTGGTCTAATACGTCCATATCAAGAGAAATATAAATAGAAGTCACACCTTGTTTTCTTAATACTTCAATACTTTCTGAAATAAGATCTTTTATTTCTCGCTCTCTTACATCTTTCATTGTATACACTGTCACGCCATGCTCTTTTGCATATTCATGGTACGTACGTGCATTTGAAAAATTACGAATTCCGATTTGAACGAGTTGTTTTCCTGTAATCACATCATTTTCTAGTAAACTACGGAACGGTGTACCATTTGATGGACCACCATCATCTAAATTGCGTAAATCATGATGGGCATCAAATTGAATAATACCGACCTTTCCTTTACTATTTGCAAAACCAGTGATACTCGGAAAACTAATCGAGTGGTCACCACCAAGAACAATCGGTATCATTTTCGGGTTTACTTTCGTCAAATGACCAACTGTTTTCGCAATCCGGTTATGACTTTCTTTTATATCTGTCACATGCATCGTAATATCACCGCAATCATGAAGAACACTTTCTTTCATATCGTGTTCTTCTGTAATTGCGTACGTGCTATATGCATCTAACATCGCACGAATAGTTTTCGGTGCAAAACTTGCTCCTGAATGACTAATCGATGGTTTAGAAAGGGGTGCACCAATTAAGGCTGCACCGAATATTTCTACGCCTTCCTCCCAATCTTTAATCATCTCACTCCATTTCGTCACTTCACGATCAATAAATTTTGCATTTTTCTTTAAATAGTGGCCGTGCTCCACGATTGTTCACCTCTTGTATATGCAATATTACCATTCTTCCACACTGTATTTACATGACTTACGCCGTAATGGTACGGTACGTAAGCATAATTGTAAGCATCCCATAAAACTAAATCTGCCTTACGACCAACTCTAATTTTCCCAGCTACATCGCCTCGATTAATAGCATAAGATGAGTTAACCGTTACGGCATTCCAAACTTCTTCTGGTGTCATTTTCAGTTTTAGCATCGCAATGCTCATAATAAGCTGAATGTTTTCAGTTGGACAGCTACCTGGGTTAAAGTCTGTGGCTAAAGCAACCGCTACACCTTCATCAATCATTTTACGACCACGAGCGAAGCTTTCTTTATTTAAATAGAAAGTTGTTCCTGGTAATAACGTTGCTACTGTATTAGAGTTTGCAAGCATTTCAATTCCTTTATCAGAAGCGCCAACTAAATGGTCCGCTGATGCTGCACCAATTTCAGCTGCTGCTTCCGCACCACCAAGAGGGTCGATTTCATCTGCATGGATTTTCACATCAAAGCCAAGCTCTTTCGCTTTTAATAAAAATTCTTTTGATTCTTCTACAGAGAACACACCTGTTTCGCAGAAAATATCGACGAATTCAGCTAATTGCTTCTCTTTCATTTCTGGCAGTAGGTCTAACATCCATTGTAAAAATTCTTTTGATCTACCTTTATACTCTTTCGGAACTGCATGAGCACCTAAAAATGTGGAAACTAAATCGATTGGATGCTCTTTTTGTAATTGCGCCGTTGCCTCTAATTGTTTCCATTCTGTCTCATCATCTAATCCGTAACCACTCTTAGCTTCTACAGTTGTCACACCGAAAGATAGCATACGGTCTAAATGAAATTTCGCTTTTTGAACAAGTTCTTCTTTCGTCGCCTGCTTCGTTGCATTTACAGTTGAAAGAATACCTCCGCCTTGTTCTAAAATTTCTAGGTACGGAACTCCTTGTAATTTCAGCGCGATCTCATTTTCACGAGATCCACCAAATACAAGATGAGTATGCGGATCAACAAGACCAGGAGAAACCATTTTCCCGCCGCAATCAATAACTTCTTTCGCCTGAAGCCCTTTTGCTTCTTCCGCTGTTCCAACGAAAGTAATTACGCCGTTTTCAATTCCAACCACACCGTTTTCAATAACAGGAAGCGTGTTCATCGCTTCCCGTCTTAACAAGCCATCTTCTTGATCCATTGTTAGTAATTGACCGATATTTATTAGTAAAGTGTCCAGCATGTTTTCTCCTCCTTATTTCATCATCGGAATGTTAACGCCTTTTTCTTTCGCAGTTTCCACAGCTAAGTCATATCCTGCATCAACGTGACGAACAACACCCATACCAGGGTCAGACGTTAATACGCGCTCAATACGTTTTGCTGCTGCTTCTGTTCCATCTGCAACAATAACCATTCCAGCGTGAAGTGAATAACCCATACCAACGCCACCACCGTGGTGAACAGATACCCAGCTCGCACCGTTTACACTGTTAATTAATGCATTTAAAATTGGCCAGTCTGCTACTGCATCACTGCCGTCTTTCATCGATTCTGTCTCACGGTTTGGAGATGCTACTGATCCGCAATCTAAATGGTCACGACCGATAACGATCGGTGCTGATAATTCACCATTCGCCACCATTTCATTAATGATGCGACCAAATTTCGCGCGCTCACCGTAACCAAGCCAACAAATACGTGATGGAAGACCTTGGAACTCAACTTGCTGACGAGCCATACGAATCCAGTTACATAAATGCTCATTATCAGCAAACTCACGTAAAATTACTTCATCAGTTTTATAAATATCTTCTGGATCACCAGAAAGCGCTACCCAGCGGAACGGTCCTTTTCCTTCACAGAATAACGGACGGATAAATGCTGGAACGAATCCTGGGAAATCGAATGCATTTTTCAAACCTTCATCAAAAGCAACTTGGCGAATGTTATTTCCGTAATCAAATGTAATCGCGCCTTTTTCTTGCATAGCAAGCATTGCTTCCACATGTTTTTTCATACTTTCTTTTGATAATTGTACGTAACGTTCTGGATCTTCTTCACGAAGTTTCGCTGCTTCTTCTAACGTGTAACCTACTGGAATATAACCGTTTAATGGGTCATGAGCAGATGTTTGATCCGTAACTAAGTCTGGCGTGATATTACGCTTCACTAGTTCTGGTAAAATCTCCGCTGCATTTCCTAACAATCCGATTGAAATCGGTTCTTTCTTCTCTTTATACTCGTTCGCAATAGTTAATGCTTCTTCTAAAGACTCTGTATACAGATCACAATATCTCTTTTCAATACGACGATCGATGCTGCGCTTATCAACATCAATAGCAATTACAACACCGCCGTTCATCGTTACAGCAAGAGGTTGTGCACCGCCCATACCACCTAAACCAGCAGTAAGTGTTACTGTACCTTTTAATGATCCATCGAAATGTTGACGTGCCGCTTCACCAAATGTTTCATATGTTCCTTGTAAAATCCCTTGTGTTCCAATGTAAATCCAGCTACCAGCTGTCATTTGGCCGTACATCATAAGACCTTTTTTCTCTAGTTCACGGAAGTGATCCCAGTTCGCCCACTTTGGTACTAAGTTTGAGTTCGCTAACAGAACGCGAGGTGCATCTTCATGTGATTTGAAAATTGCAACTGGTTTTCCTGATTGAACAAGTAACGTTTCATCGCTCTCTAACGTTTTTAATGAATCAACAATTGCATTGTAGCTTTCCCAGTTACGAGCTGCACGGCCAATTCCACCATATACAACTAATTCTTCTGGTTTTTCAGCAACTTCAGGATCTAAATTGTTCATTAACATACGAAGTGCAGCTTCTTGAACCCATCCTTTCGTTTGTAACTCAGTGCCTCTTGGCGCGCGAATTGTTTGTTGTACTTTTTCCATTTCAATCTCTCCCTTTTCTCGTTTTATAGTGCTGCGTTTACATCTAATCTTTCTTTTATCGAATAATTCGTTTTTAACCAATGCGTAATATTTTCAATATCCGTTGAGAATATGCGGTCATTTGTAATAGAAGGTACTTGTTGACGACCTTGATGGTAGAAGCTCTTCGTCACTGTACTCATATTTTCGATTCCTCGATACTCCGCTGCTTGCATCGCACAAATCATCTCGATCGCAAGAACGCGTCTTGCATTTTGAATAATTTGATGTGCGTGACGTGAAGCGATTGTCCCCATACTCACGTGATCTTCTTGGTTAGCTGACGACGGAATTGAATCTACACTCGCCGGATGTGCTAACGTTTTATTTTCTGAAACGAGTGAAGCCGCTGCATATTGCATAATCATTGCACCAGACTGAAGTCCTGGCTCTGGACTTAAAAATGGTGGTAGGTCATTTAATTGCGGATTTACTAAGCGTTCAATACGGCGCTCTGAAATATTTGCAAGTTCTGCCATTCCAACTTTCAAGAAGTCCATCGCAAATGCAATCGGTTGTCCGTGGAAGTTACCACCTGAAATTACTTTTTCCCCGCCATCAAAAATAAGTGGGTTATCTGTCGCTGCATTCATTTCAATTTCTAATTTTTCTTTCACGTAATTTAAAACTTGCCAAGAAGCACCGTGTACTTGTGGGATACAACGAAGTGAATATGCATCCTGTACACGAAGTTCTCCTTGTTTTGTCACTAACTTACTATCTTGAAGGATGTCACGAATTCTGCTCGCTACTTCCACTTGCTCTTTATAACCGCGTGCTTTATGCACATTTTCATCAAATGCATCAATAATGCCTTGTAATCCCTCAATTGTCATAGAGGCAATTAATTCAGCTTGATAAGCCGTTGCTTCTGCTTCTATATAAGATAGTACTCCTTGCGCTGTCATCGCCTGCGTACCATTAATTAATGCAAGACCTTCTTTTGCTTCAAGTTCAATCGGCTCAAGGCCCTCTTCTGTAAGAGCAACCATCGCATGAACTCTTTTCCCTTTATAGAACACTTCACCTTCACCTAATAAAACAAGAGCAAGATGAGATAGAGGTGCTAAATCGCCACTCGCACCAAGTGAACCTTGTTGCGGAACGACTGGGTGAATTTTACGATTTACAAACTCAAGAAGCATATTTACAACAAGCGGTCTAACACCAGATACTCCTTTAAGCATCGTGTTCGCTCGTAAAATTAACATACCGCGTGATACTTCTTCAGGAAATGGATCGCCTATCCCGCATGCATGTGATTGAATTAAGTTGTGCTGAAGTGCCTTTACATCATCTTTTTGAATAAGCACATCACTAAACTTTCCAAAACCAGTTGTAATACCGTAAACGACTTTTCCGTCCTCTACAATTTTCTCGACAACTTCGCGGCATTCTGCCACCTTTTGCATACTAGTTGGGCAAGCTGTAACACCTTCACCTTCAAGTAACAACCTCTTCATTTCTTCAACTGTCAATGTGTGTCCTGTTAGCGTAATCATTCTTTTTCCTCCTTATAAAGGCAAAAGGGGACCTTATCTTTTTAAGACAGACTTCTGTCCTAAAAAAGTAAGGCCCCCTTCTAACTAATAGACTATGGGCAAATCATATGTGATTAATTCCTAAACCAATCGCCTCATGCTCAGATCCTTTTACAGGTGCACCAATCGTTCCATATAATGCAACAGCAACCCATTCGCCTTCTTTCTTTCCGTCGTATGGTGTACCGCGCACAATCGCAAAGCGAAGTCCTACTGTACGAAGAACGTCTGCTAACTGAATTTGTCCTCTCGTCACTCCGTACAAAGCTTCCATAATTGCATGATAAAGTGCATGTGTTTCTCTGTAAACGTCTGTTTCAATAACTCGGTTGCTCTTAGCCGCTGTTTCCATTGCTGCTACAACTTTTTGCGAATTCATCGAACCAACTTTCCCCGTACAATATTTCCAACCTTTTGGAATAGATAATACAGGGCTTTCATTCTCATCCGCAAGTGCCAACAACATGGCCATACGACCAATTCGATGTGTTCCTTGAAGAAGCATGTGACTCTCTCATTTCTTTTGAATTATTTGAATATTACTTAATTTAAGAATATATGAAAACGTTTAAATCGTCAATAGTTTAAAATATTATTCAAGTAATTTTTTTATTCCTCTCATACTTGTGTACACAATTTATTTACAGATTTTTTTCAGACGTGCTATAGTCTCACTAACAGATGCAAAGGAGCGAGATTTCAGTGGCAAAGCGTAAAGATATTCATTTTCGAATTGAAGAAAAATTACTTGAAAGATTTGAATCGGCACTCCATTACGAAGGTTTAAATAAAACAGACGTATTAACACATGCGGTCCAGCAATTTTGCACGAAGGTGGAATGTGAAAGGATGAATGATGTAAAACGCCAATACAGCGTAAGCAACCATTTACAAACACGTATCGATACACATAAACATTTTGAAGAGAAACGGGTGAATGTAGATGAAGTCGTCATGGAACATTTACAACTTCAAGGAGAAGAAAAAATATTAGAGGTCGGATGCGCTAATGGAAAATTCCTTTCCCTTTTACAAACGAACGGTCATAAAGGACATCTAACCGGATTTGATCAATCGGAAACTATGCTTTCTGAAGCTGCAATAAAGAATAACAGAATTGAATGGAAACTGGGAGATGCTAGTAAACTTCCTTTCGACGCTAATTGCTATGACTGGATTGTCGCAAGACATATGTTATATCACATGAAAGATGTCGAAAAAACAATTCAAGGATTCCATAAGGTAATTCGTCCCGGCGGCTCACTTTTAGCTACAACAAATTCTAAAGTTTCATTACCTCGTATAGATGAAATGTGTAACAGAATGTTAATTGCATTTGATTTACCAAAAACATCGCCGTCAGTAGCTCCATTTTGTTTAGAAAATGGTAAAGAGATACTACAATCTGTTTTTTCAACTGTTGAAGAAACAATTATTCATAATGCACTCGTTTTCCATCATGCCTCTCCAATTATAAACTATATTTCTAGCATGTTTCCGTCGCTAAATATACCTGATAATATATATCTTCACACTGAAATGAAGGAATGGCTAAAAGAAGAAATAGAAAATGAATTATCACTTCACAACGGTATATGGCGCGATCCGAAAACGATAGCGATTTATCAATGTAAAAAAGAAAAAAGCTAGCAAATGCTAGCTTTTACACGTTTTCCGGTAAAAGCTTCTCCATCATCATATTGCCCTTACCACCATAAAAATTTGTATTATGTTCGTTCGCTACTCCAAAATAAGAAGCAACTGCTATTCCGAATGGTACAAAAGCATGTCCTTGTGCCGTAATAATATTTGAGTGTTGTACAACTTCTTTATATACAAAATTTTCTACTGGAAAACAATCTAACTTTTGATAATCTATAGTCACTGTATAAGAAATCTCTTTAAATAAACCTGCTTTTGCTAATGCATACGGTCCAGCACAAATCGCAGCTACTAATTTTTCTTTTTCAGAAAATTGGCGAATGACTGAAAAGAGAATATCTGCGTCTTTCATATGTACTTCGTCTCCCCCTGGAATGATAATCCCCTCATATTCTTCTACACGCACTTCACTTAATTCTATATGCGGTTGTACTTGCAAGCCTGTTTCACTTATAATCAACTCTTTTGTTAAGCCCGCAGTAATGATCTCATATTTCTTTTTCAGCAATGCTGTCGCTACTGTAATTTCAAACTCCGCAAATGTTGGGTATACGAATAATAATATTTTTTTCATAGTCCTTTCTCCTTTAACCAGCCCATAAAATATGCTTCTAACTCATCCACTGTTAATGTATTCGTGTCCACATAAGTTACAGGAAATTGTTTATACCATTCTTTTTCAGTTTCTACTAATTTAAATTGTTCCTCAAATGTACTTCGATTTCTTGCCCTGTCATTATTTTTTCTATCATATAAATTTTCTTTCGAAACATCTAAATAAAAAATTGCATCCGAACGGTATTCTCTTAATTTATACAATTCATCTTTTAATTTTGTTTCTATATCCCACTCTTTCCCTATCACTTTCGGATAAAAGAGTGTATAAAATTCAATATCTTCTGGCCCACGATCAAAAATCACGACTGAACTTTTCACATTTTGAAACTCTTTTATTTTTGCTTCAATAAACATTTTTTGATTCGTAATAAACCCCTCTTTTGTACACATATCCAAATTTAATTTTTTTCGCTTTTCTACAATTGGATAAGGATTTTCATATATAACTGAAAGCCCACATCGCTCTAAGCTTTTAGCCAATGTTGTTTTCCCACTTGCCATCGGTCCTTGAAGTGAAATTACGTATGCCATCCCTCTCATTCCCTTTTCTTATAATACATTGATAATATACAGAATTTTGAAAACTATCAACATAATATATAGCATCTTGTTTCTTATTCTTATGTAACTTATAATAAAAAATAGAGATTATGACGGACGCAAAATAATGTAAGCTTGGAAATCCAAGCTTACATTATTTTTTGCTTTCCCTTTTCTTATAAAAAGAGTATACTAGACTAGAACGTATGTTCTTAATAATTACATACAGTAAGGAGATAGAACAATGGTATACGACACAAAAGCAATTTCTTGGAATGCATCTTTAAAACAACTTCAACGCCGCTATACAAACAAACAAGTTGACCGAAAAGAATTTGAAGATATTGAACTAATGGAATTCTTCCGCGATAACGACTACATTTCTTTACCTACACATATAAGCGGCCTATCAACAGCGCGTTTTACTTCTTACTCTATTTTCACAACTGAAGATAAAGATCGTAAAGTTGGCACACTTATTATTGAATACGTTGAAGACAATAATAATAATTTATGTGTTGAACAACTATACTTCGTTTAAACTATAACGCTTGGTCAAATTGACCAAGCGTTCTTGCTTTCTATGAATCTCACTGTTTATAATATGAATAAAAGAAAACCGCAATCATTAAGGGGGGATATACTTGCTCGAAGGATGGTTCAGTTGGTTTATTGTATTATGGACTGTTATTTTATTAGGACTTATGTCTATCGGTGGATACTTTATGTTCAGAAAATTTTTAAAACGATTACCGAAAGAAGACGGTATGTCCATTTTAGATTGGGAAGAGCACTATATTAATAAAACGAGACATTTATGGGATGATGAACAAAAACAATTATTAGAAGAACTAGTAAGTCCCGTTCCTGAACTATTTCGTGATGTTGCCACGTCAAAGATTGCCGGTAAAATTGGTGAACTTGCAATAAAGGAAAACGCTTCAAAAATTACACAAGATTTAATTATACAAGGATATATCGTTGCCACACCGAAGCGCGACCATAAATTTTTAATTAAGAAACTTCAAGAAAAAAAGATTGATTATTCAAATTACAAATCTTTACTTGCAGAATAATCTTCATTTTTTATTTCCCTATTTTCGACAAGTTACGTTTTATACGTCGTGGTTGGAACAGAAGGTGCTAACAATACCAATAAAAAATACAGCGTCTTTGACGCTGTATTTTTTATTTTATACATGTACAATTTTCACGTTAATTTCATATCTTTTTCATTATAAAAACCATCTTCTTTTTCCATTTCCTTCTGTAATTTCGTAAAGGAACGATACATGGCAATTCTCCATGAAACAATCATCGCGAACGCCAGTAAGAAGAACATGCCACTAAGTTGTCCTAAATCAAGAGATTGGCTTAAGTATGTTTTAAATACAATCCGCACGACAAGTAATCCAATTAATATAAAAACAAAGGCTTTTGAACGCTTCAAATAAATCTCTTGTCCTCTAATTTCAAATTTAGATGTTTTAATAAGAAAAATAGAGAAAAACAAACCGACGCCAATTGCTTCTAACATTTCTGCTGGAGTTAATCGAAATTCAGGAAAAACAAACATCAACGCTCCCGTGCTCATAAAAAATGGTGGAAGTATAATTTTTTTCAATGTTGCAGGTTTCTTAGCTGCTTTTAAACGAATAAACATCGCACCAACAGCCATACAAACAGCAACGATACTTGATAAAACAACTATGTTCATATTTTCTCATCCTTTTTTGTGGCTATATGCAAAATATACTTTCATTATATGCTTTTCCGTTAGTATTTCCAACATTTTCACAGAATAATACTAAAAACCGGTAAAACCACCAAATAAACTTGAGAAATATACGATAATTTTCGTCATCCAATTAAAGTATAGGAAGATACCCATGACAATCATAATGTATCCTCCGACTTTCATGAAGGCCATACTATTTCTTTTAATCCAAGACATTTTCGTAATAAAAAATGAAAGTACGAAAAACGGGATAGCAAATCCAAGTATGTAAGCAATCATATAAATCATTGCTGATTCTGGGTTTGTTGCTGCTAATCCAATTACGGACACTAAAATAGGTCCAGTACATGGCGTCCATCCTGCAGCAAATGCCAATCCAATTAGAACTGAACCAAAATAACCACTCGGACGATTCTTAAAAGTAAATTTACGATCTTGCATTAAAAACTTCGGCTTAAACACACCGACAATTATAAGACCAAACACGATGATAAATATACCACCTAACTGTCTAATTAAGTCTTTATAATCCGTAAAAATGCCTCCGATAAAACTTGTACCAAATCCAATCGCAATAAAAATAATTGAAAAACCAAGTAAGAAAAACGCTGTATGTATCATACTTCTTTTGCGAAGCATTGCATTTTCTTCTTTCAATTCAGAAACCGACATACCTGTTATGTATGATAAAAATGCCGGATAAAGCGGTAAGCAACATGGGGAAATAAATGATAGAAACCCAGCACCAAACGCTAAAAAAATACTAATATCTTGCATGATTCCACTCCTCTCCTTACATATTGTAGCAAAAACACATAAAAATACTATGAACAATTCGTGAACTCACTTTAACAACGTGATAATAAGAAAAACTACCCATACAAACAGTTTCTAATAAAACGTTTTCATTTCCTTCTATTATATAGAACAATCTCAATTGGATGATGAAGCTCTTTCTAATTGTTACTAACATAACAAAGGTTTCACAGTTTCTCAAATACTTAGCACACTACAATTAACTTCACACATATTGACCTAAAAAAATATTTTTTTCAAATGCTGTCTTTATACAATGCAACACTGATTTTACAATACTTTAATTATTATTAATTTCAAGATTATGCATAAATATCATACTTTTATTATTATTCTATAAAATGTCGCACTTTTCTTTCAGTTGACCCTTTATTTTTAATTTTGTATACTTCCCTCTAGTTATATATGTCCGTTACGGAACAATTTCATATAGATGGGAGGAATTTTTCATGCTTCGCTATTCTCTTTTAGTTCTATTAGGAGCGTGTAGTTATGGGATTTTAGCTATTTTTGTTAAACTTGCTTATGCAGAAGGGTTTTCACTCGGAGAGGTAATTGGTAGCCAATATTTGTTCGGCTGGATTATTTTGCTTACTATTACACTTCTATTTTCTAGACACCGTGTTCCATTAAAACAAGCGTTAATTTTATTCATTGCAGGAACATCGGCGAGCTTTACTGGAATTTTTTATTATGCTTCATTAAAAACTGTACCAGCTTCTATTGCAATTATACTTTTATTCCAGTTCGTTTGGGTTGGGATTATCATTGAAGCAGTCGCAACGAAAACATTACCTTCAAGAGAAAAAGTTATTTCGGTTATTTTCTTACTTGTAGGTACATTTTTATCAAGTGGTTTACTAGAAAAATCAGCAGGTGATTTCGATACGACTGGAATCATACTAGGTTTATTATCTGCCGTTACATTCGCAACATACATTTTCGTGAGCGGAAAAGTTGCTGTTGAAGTGCCTTCATTACCGCGCGGTGTTCTTTTAATGGCTGGTGCTTTAACTTTAGTAATGCTCGTATTCCCGCCAACATTTATTATGAACGGTTCCATTTCTCAAGGGCTTTGGAAGTATGGCTTAGGATTAGGAATATTTAGTATCGTTATTCCATCTATCGCCTTTACAATTGGCATTCCAAAAATCGGTTCTGGATTAGCAACTATTCTTGGTGCAGCAGAACTACCAGTTACAACAATTATGTCTGTATTCGTTTTAAAAGAAGCTGTACTATCTTCACAATGGTTCGGTGTATCACTTATTTTAATCGGTATCGCAATCCCGCAAATTGCCTATGCAATGCGTGGACGCTATCGTAAACATCATACACACAAAAAATTGGCAGCATAAAACGAGAGAGGATTTTCATTTGAGAATCCTCTCTTTTCTTATTGTATACTTAATGTAAATACTTTATTTAAGAAAGAAGGCATTATACGTGGCAGCAAATCTAGAGCAATTAACTGAGATGCTAATTTCTATTCGTCGAAATTTACATGAGCATCCAGAATTATCATACGAAGAATTTGAAACGACGAAGACTATAAAAAATTGGTTAGACGAGAAAAACATTACGATTATAAATTCTAGTTTAGAAACAGGCGTTATTGCTGAAATTTCAGGGAATAGTAGCGGGCCAATTATAGCAATCCGTGCTGATATTGATGCCCTTCCTATTCAAGAAGAAACAAATTTACCGTACACTTCAAAAATTCCTGGTAAAATGCATGCTTGTGGGCATGATTTTCATACAGCTGCTATTATAGGTGCCGCTTATTTATTAAAAGAAAAAGAATCTTCTCTTAGCGGAACTGTACGTTTTATATTCCAGCCAGCTGAAGAAAGTAGCAATGGTGCTTGCAAAGTAATTGAAGCCGGGCATTTACATGGTGTGCAAGCTATTTTCGGTATGCATAATAAACCGGATTTACCAGTAGGTACAATCGGTATTAAAGATGGTCCACTGATGGCCGGGGTCGATCGATTTGAAATTGAAATTCACGGAGTTGGTACACATGCAGCTGTACCAGATGCTGGGGTAGACCCTATTGTCGCGTCCTCTCAAATTGTTATGGCACTGCAGACAATTGTAAGTCGAAATATAAGTTCATCTCATAATGCAGTTGTTAGTGTTACAAATATCCATTCAGGAAATACGTGGAACGTTATTCCTGAAAAAGCTACGTTAGAAGGAACTGTACGTACATTCCAAGCTGAAACACGCGAAAAGATTCCAGCATTAATGGAGCGTATTATTAAAGGGGTTTCTGATGCACTAGGTGTAAAAACAGAATTCCGATTTTACCCAGGTCCTCCTACTGTTCATAACGATAAAACACTCACTAATCTTTCTATTCAAATTGCAGAGCAAATGAATCTAAACGTTATCTCTCCTACACCATCAATGGCCGGAGAAGATTTTTCTTTTTATCAACAAGAAATACCTGGTTCATTCGTTTTTATGGGAACGAGTGGTACACATGAATGGCATCATCCAGCTTTTACAGTAGATGAGCAAGCATTACCTATTAGCGCGGAGTATTTCGCCTTATTAGCCGAAAAGGCTATTCATCAATTAGCACATACAAAAAGCCGTTAAGTTAATCCTTAACGGCTTTTGCTTATGCGGTTAAATCTCGTTTTATAAATACTGTATAGGAAATCCCTAGAAATACAATTAAATACAGAAGAAGCATACAAGAAGCGAATGGGAATGTTACCCCATCAATAAAGCTCCCACCCTTTGAAAGCCCATATAAATCTGTATTCGCTGGTAATAAATATTTCGCCCATTCATATCTTGCTGCCGGAATTAGCGCTATCCCCCCTGATAATGCGAGAAATAGAGAAATCCCGATTGCACCTCCGCTCGATCTAGTTAAAACGGAAATCATAAAGGCAAATGCAGCATACACAAGAGTTGGTAGCCACGATAAAACGTAATACTTACTTGCTTCCATAAAAATATTTTGTTTTATAATATTTCCATCTTGGAAAATAAATTCACTCCATGCAGGCTGTTGGAATTTATAAATAACAAGTCCACATAAAGCGGAGAAAATCATATTAAATATAAACAATAACGCTGCAAATATAACGATTGCTAAAAATTTAGCTGTTAATATTTTAAATCGATTTGCCGGACGGATCGTTAAAAACTTATATGTTCCCCAGCTATATTCATTCGCAAAAATTGTACTTGCATACACGAGAATAAACGGAAGCAAAATTGGAAATACGATAAAACCTGTATCTCTCATGAAAGAAAGCGGAGAGCTGCTTGCCGGTGCTGTATCTGTATCTAAATGCTTCATCTTAAGCTGATATTCCTTTACCAGCTCGTCCCCAGACCGTTCTGCTAAAATAGCTTCTTTTTTCATGCCTAGTTTTTTCTCAATTTCTACAGTTCGTTCTGTATAATCGGCTTTCCACCCTTTTGTTTCTGGCTCTAAATACTTTACCGTAACCCATCCTAATCCAATAATTAATACTGCAATAACTGCAAAAGGAATAATCGTTCGCTTTCGCTTAAATATTTTATACAACTCGTTATAAACTAAATTAAACAATATCTTTTCCCCCTGTTAATTCTAAAAATTGCTCTTCTAACGTTTTTCTTTCTTCATATACACGATACACTTGAATATTTTTCTCAAGCAATGTACGAATAACATTCGGGATTTCTTCATCTTTTACATTTATAAGTAGATCATTACCTTTTATTAAAACATCTTGGTCTAACATTTCTGCCGCTCTCTTCGCATCATCTACACGTATACGGATTGTCTCCATCTCTTCGCTTTGATTATGCTGAATATTTTGCGTCGCGACATATTCTCCGTGCTGAATAATGATAACTCTGTCACACATTAATTCAACTTCTGAAAGTAAGTGACTAGATACGAGTACCGCTTTTCCTTGTTCATGTGCAATTTTCTTTATGTACATTCTCATTTCATGTATTCCACTAGGATCTAATCCATTCGTTGGTTCATCTAATATCAATACATCTGGATCATGAATAAGCGCTTGAGCAATTCCTAAACGTTGTCTCATGCCGAGTGAATATGCTTTTACTTTACGATCAATTACTTGTCCCATCCCTAGCAATTGCACTACTTCATCGATACGTTCTTCGGTTACGTTGCCATTCATTCGTCCGAAATATGTTAAATTTTCATAGCCGCTTAAGAAAGGATAAAATTCCGGTGTCTCAATTACTGCTCCAATTTTCGCAGCAGTACTCTCAAATTGCTGTTTTACAGATTGACCGTCAATCCAAACTTCGCCCTCTGTCATACGAATCATGCCGACCATCATTCTCATTAAAGTCGTTTTTCCAGCACCATTTGGTCCTAATAAGCCAACTACTTCACCTTTTTTCACTTCAAAACTAATATTTTCTACTAACGTCTTTGAACCAATTCGCTTTGTTAATCGATCAACCTTTACAATTGATTGTTCATTTGTCATACTATACAACCTTTCCTTCCCATTCTTTGTCAGGTGTTTACACTGTAACATGATTATTTTTATGTGTAAAATAGGAAAAGGCATGATTTCTCATGCCTTTTCCTTGAATGAAAACGAATTTTCATCTTGTAAACTTTGAACAAATCGAAAACATTGCATCATCGATAATAAGACGATAACGATCATAATTATACTAACAACTACTATTGCATATATTGTAATCGGTGCACTATTTATCCCTTGTATTCCTGCTATTTTCATAAAGATAATCGTAAATAATTTCAAAAATAACATCCCATTAACTAATCCAAAAACAAACGCTGCGCCATAAATGAATAATTGCTCCTGACATAATAAACATAGTGCGTTCCTATTCTCTGCTACATAAGATTTAATTTCCTCTTTCCTCACTTGCAGAAGAGCAAACGTTATTTTATATGTAGTGAAAGTACATATAAAAATGAATATAAGAAACAGCGTGTAAAAACACATTTGAAATAAAAGTGTAATCCCTAATTCCTCAACAACTACTTCGTTAAATTGAAGCGATATCATAAAAAATAAAATCATAGTACTCATAGCAACCCACATAAATTGCTTCATCCTTTTGGCAGCAAATGTTCTTATATTTTTTCTCACTAACTGACATAAAGACATATGTTCTTCCCCTACCTTACTTCATACCATACTCATTCTATAGTACTAGTGTATAAAAATATGACATTTTAAACATCGCACTACAATCTGAATTTGTTCTAAGTCTTTAGTCCTAGAAAATAAAATGGTAAAAAAATCATATTAAGAATATAATTGTAAAAAGGAGGGGGTTGCATGCGTATAAAATTACTATCAATCTTGTGTTTATTAGTTCTCACAAGTTGTAGCCCACTTAAAAACAATGAGATCGCGATTGTTGAGCCATACAAATTAACAGAAGAGCAATCTTCTATTTTACAAATGACCCCTTTTCAAGAAGGAAACAGCATGTTTTATAGCGTTACACTTAAAAATGAAAAAGATGAAATACATGCCACAATTGATTATTATCAAAATGGTAAAAAAACAAACGAAATTGTGAATACAGCTACCTCACATTTTCCAAAAAAGAAAGTAAAGCTTTCTTTTTTACCACCTCAATCCCAACTCGATAAAGATATACAAGCGCAAAAACATTGGTATGTTAATATTGAAGGTAGTTCCATGCTCGTTCCTGAAGAAGCACCTCCAAGTATAAATAGCTCTGCATCTACTACTCTTCAATCTGCTATAAAATTAAAATATAATCAAAAAACGACTTTAACAGCTATAATAAAAACGAATAAAGAAACCGTAAGAATCCCAATGCTTGAGGAAAAAAACGCTATTGACCAACTATTAAAAGAAAACGAACATGTTTATCTCTTTAGTATAGAACTAAAAAAAGAACACTAAAGCGGAAATGCAATACTATTGCATTTCCGCTTTAGTGTTTAACGAGGTGTACTTTTTAATAACTTAATTAATCTCATCCTCAACTTCTATTCTTTTCTTCTCTCTTGCAATTTTCAAGAACTCTAACAGTTCTGGATTAGTATTCATTTTTTTGTAAGCCACCGACATTTCTGCTACAAAATTAGAGTCACATAGCTCCTTATACACAACTTCTGTTTTATACAATTTATTTGCTGATACAGGTATCACCGTAATTCCAATACCTGCTGCTACAAGACCCATGACAGTTTGATACTCCGTTGCTTCTTGTACAATGTGCGGACTAAAACCTACATCACGACAAAGTGATAAAATTGTATCATATAACGCTGGCCATACTGGTCTCGTAATAAATACGAACGGTTCATCCCTTAAATCTTCGATATGTATTTCGTCCTTTTCAGCAAGCGGATGTGCCTTTGGTAAGCATAACGTACACGAAAGTTTTTGAATTGGTTCTAACTCAAGTAATTGCGTTGGAATTGGCGGACGTAAAAATCCAATATCAATTCGATTATCATGAAGTGCATGCACCTGATCCGGTGTTGACAATTCATGTAATGCTACAGACACTCTCGGAAATTTCTTTCTATACTCTCTGACGATTGACGGTAAAATATCATATATCGCCGCACCTACAAAACCAATTGAAAGTGATCCAACTTCTCCCCTTTGCGCACTTTGTGCGACTTCTACTGCTTTTTCAATTTGTTCAAACGCTTTTTTTACTTCTTTTAAAAACATTTCTCCTGCTTCTGTTAATTCAACCTTTCTCTTCGTTCTTGAAAATAACATAACTCCCATTTCTTTTTCTAATTGCTGAATTTGTTGACTAAGCGGTGGTTGTGTCATTTGTAAACGAGCAGCTGCTCGTCCAAAGTGTAATTCCTCTGCCACTACAACAAAATATTGCAAATGCCGTAATTCCATTTTGGACACCCTTTTCATTTTCGATTAATACATCTAATATATTAATAACATATAATTTATATATTAGACAAATATTTCGAATGAACGTATAGTAGAAACTGTTAATTCTTTTTTACAATTTTTATGTAAAAAAAGAAAGAGGTGGTTACTGTATGAAATGGTGGAAGTTAAGCGGACAAATATTATTATTATTTTGTTTCGCTTGGACAGGTGAATGGATTGCAAAACAGGCACACCTCCCGGTTCCAGGAAGTATAATCGGTATTTTTCTATTATTAATCTCATTAAAATTTAACATAGTGAAAAAAGAATGGATACAAGACGGTGCAGACTTTTTATTAAAAGAACTTATTTTATTTTTCATCCCTTCTGCAGTCGCTGTCATTCGTTACAAAGATACATTATCACAGTATGGAATCGATCTCATTTTAATTATCGTGATTAGTACACTTTGTGTCACTCTCGTAACAGGACTATTAACGGAATTGCTATTAAAGCGGAAAGGATCAACACAATGATCGGCTTTCTTTGTTTGCTATTAACACTATTCACATATTGGGTATCTAAAAAAATGTATCAACGTTGGAATTGGAGCTTACTTTCTCCCCTGCTTGTATGCCCAATCATTTTAATTGCTTTATTGCTCGGATTAGATACACCATACGAAACCTACGAATCTGGTAGTCATTGGCTAACAGAATTATTAAAGCCTGCAACGGTTGCTTTCGCGTGGCCAATCTATAAGTATTTTGATCTATTAAAAAAACATGGCACTGCTATTTTAATTAATGTCATTGTCGGTTCTTTTCTTTCAGTTATTACTTCAGCACTACTAGCTAATTTTTTTCAAATTGACTCTACAATAGAACAAAGTTTAGCACCGCACATTGTAACAACACCTATTGCAATGGCTATTTCAGAAATGATTGGCGGCATGTCACAATTAACAGCAGTTTTCGTCGTATTAACTGCCTTAACTGGAGCGTTACTCGGTCCTACGCTCATACGCATATGTCGTATTAAAACAGCGCTCGCAAAAGGTATAATGCTAGGTACTAGCGCGAATGGCACCGGAACATCAAAAGCATTTGAAATCGGTCCTGTAGAAGGTACAATTGCAAGTTTATCAATGCTTTTAACAGCTGGAGCTAGTTTAGTTATCGTTCCGCTTTTTTTATCTTGGTTACACTAAAAAAAAAGCAAGTGGTTAAACACTTGCTTTTTTATTTATATATTTATTTACAAGCTCCTGGTCTTCTGGAAAAGATAAAGATAATTCTTTTACTTCATCAATTCCTTTCCAAGCTATTTCATGTATTAGCTCATCAGGGTCTTGTATTTTCATGTTACCGCCTATTAACTTTACAATATAGTAATGCACATGAACTGGCCCCCCATATGTTATCCCTTTCTTTTCACATAGTTTTTCTATAATTTTCACTTCATAACCCGTTTCTTCCCACACTTCACGAGCACAGCAGTCCTCAAGTGTTTCTCCCTCTTCTTGTCCCCCGCTTGGCACAGTCCATCGTTTTTCTTCATCTACTTTTCCTTGTAGTACCATTAAAAATTCATTCTTTTCATTCATACATATAGCTGCCGTACCAATCCATCTTTTCATCCCATCTCCCCCCATACTAAATTTCGATCTTTCTATATATATCCTTGAAAAAAGAGGAATAAAGTAAAACGATGACGAAAGATTACATCAACTTCATGAGCAGTCCCTTCTTAGAAATTCAAACCGGAAGGATGAAATTATGATTTCTAAATATGTTGTGGAATGTGTTTTTTGTGAAGAAAATCGAGAACCTCGGCAGGCTATCGTCACAGTGCCCGCCACTTCTCAGCTACTAGCAATCCAAAAAGTACGGGCTGAATGCACACGGCGCTTCGGAAAAACTTTATTATTGCAAACAGAAATTAAAGAAGAATTACTCATTGAACAAAAAGAAAGCTGACCATAAATTGGCCAGCTTTCTTATCCGATCATATTTTCACATGAAGATTAGGGGCATCCTCTTTAAGGATCGGGATTTACCCATTATGTGCGTTCCATAATGGTCATCGAACAATATATTTCTATACAATAAACTATTGAATAGAATAGGGCAAAACTTGTTCGCATTTTTTAGAAAAGGGATAGGGATATAATTCAAGTAATACTTCGAATACTCGAACTTTACACTCATTATATTAAAGCAAATCCTTTTATATGGGAAATATGAATTACTTACATAATTCATTCGTAAAATATATTAATAGTTTTCTTTACTCTACTAACAACATACATCCAGCTAGTATCGGTGTCATAATCATTGAAAACCTTAAAAGCATCCGAGGTGCATAATTTGTAAACTTAGCTCCTATATATGCCCCTAACATTGTTCCAATTAAAACTTGTACTAATAATACATAATCTAAATACCCTTCCGAACTATATCCAAGCCCACCTCCAATTGCGATTGGTAATATAACAAGCATTGTCGTCCCTATAGATTGCTGAATTGTTAATCCTAATAGAACTATTAATCCAAGTTGGATAAAGGGTGCTGAACCAATCCCAAATGAACCAGCCAACATTCCAGTAACCAGTCCGAGACATATACATTTAATCAAGTTATCTTTCGAAAGTTCGTTATGCCCTTTTAAAGACGACCGTTCCTTTTTTTGAAATATAATTAATCGAATAAACATAAAAATTGCAGATAAAAATAACATTCCCGCTGTAAACCAATGTAGAAGATTCGCTGGTATTAGCGAACCAAACTTTGAACCAATAAAGGAACCAATCGCTCCAAATCCCCCAACAATTCCGCCTATTACAAATACAACATTCCCTTCTCTATAATGACTTACTACCCCAGATAATGTCGTAAATGCCATAGCAGTTAGAGATGTTGCAAGAGCAACGTGAATAGGGATATGGAATACTAAAGTGAGTATCGCGATGATAAATCCAGCTCCTCCTGCTCCGACAAACCCTAATAAAACTCCCATTAATAACATTGTTATAATAATTGCCACATATTCCCCCTCCAATATTCCAATTATCTATCACATGCGCACCTCTATACAAACAAAAAGCATCCTAAATGGATGCTCTTTCTACTTTTTCTATATTAATAATATGTACTTACTCTTGATTAATCAAAATAACAGCGGGACCAGAAACAACTACCCCGGCCACTTCTATCTTTTCAAATTCCATCACTGTAATAGATATAACCCCTTCTCTTTCCATCAATTCCTTACTCAGGACTTCAGTCGGTATTGATTTCACCGTCCTACCTCCTTTTCATTTTATACAAAAACTACCCAATGCCTCTAAATATATGCATCACCTCCACTTTCATTCCTTATTCCAGTCAAAATTCATATCCCCTTTCTATAACATATTGAAAAATAAAAAAGCACTCGCCAAAGCGAATGCCTTTCCATTATTTACTCTCTATTACTTTTAACATTCTATTAATAAATGCTGCGGATTCCCCACGTGTTGCAGAACCTTTTGGCATAAACTCATTATTCTCATTCCCTTTTACGATACCTAACCCATAAACACGTTGAACCGCCTGTTTATCATAAGCTAAATTTTGATCCTTAAATGGTAATGGAACTAAATTACCTTTTATATTTTTGTATTGCAATGCACGATCAATCATAATGACAGCTTCATCACGTTTAATCGTATCATTCGGGGCAAATATATCATTTCCTCGTCCACTTATAATCCCAGCACTAGCTGCACGATTAATACCATCTACTAGCGATGGATGAGCTGTGCTTAAATCTTTGAAATTCGATTTTCCCTCTGGTAATTGCAATGATCTTGAAACTAAATTCGCAAATTCACCACGTGTTACAAGACGTTCTGGCCAGTAAGAACCCTTTCCGTCTCCAACCATAATGCCTCTTTTATCTAATTCACGAATATCTGCTTCATACCAACCACCAGTTATATCATCTTTATGATTCGCATCATAATAAGCTTTCGTTCCCTGTAAAAATGGCTCCCATGCATTATTCTTTATCATAATGGCCGGACAATTCTTTCCACTCCAAAATTGATGTTTTTTCACATTTTCTAAAGGAATATTTAATTCCCCCATTAAATATGCTGCTAGTTTGCGAGCATTTTCCACAGCTTTATTATAATCACCATCTTGGTTGACAGCAATTTCAATTGCAATTGATTCTCTATTACCAGTTCCTTCCGCTCCATCTCCAGCATGCCAACCATTTTCATTTAATGGTAGATGTTGATAAATTTCTTTATCATCTACTGTAAAATGCCAAGATGCTGAACGATCAGTCGTTCCTGTTGCTTGACTGTATAAATATTGTGCATGGTTGCTAGCATTTGCCCCAACACTATAATTATCTGTCTCATGAATTGTAATGTATTTTGGTTTCATCGCATAACCTGGACGAATATTTTCATTACCTGTTGGTACAATCATTTCCTTTAATGGTACACCGTAAATATCCGTTGTTTTCTCTGCTGATGGCGCTGCATACATAACCGCTGCACGTTTCGTACGAGTTGGAGTTGTACTTTGAATAAGAGATGCTTTTGTACCCTCAAATTTTGCTGAAGGTGAATAAATCCATTTCACCTCATTATCTATTTGGACTTGGAACCACTCTCCAACTTGTCCAATTGCAATAATTGTTTGCGGCTGTAACACTTTCTCATCTTTATATGAATTAAATGGTGCAGAATATGTAGCTGTCTCTTCATTAATTACTAACTTTTCGTTTGCCAAGCGATAAACTTCCTTAACCTCTACATTTCCTTCACTACTTTGTATCCACCCAGCTCCAGATTCTGTTTGTACATAGTAAGCGTTTCCTTTTCGTTTTTCGGCTTTCACTACTTGATTAGAAAGCTGAACACCTGTCACTTTTTGTAAATCAGCAGAATCAAATAAAGATGCTGAACTTATTATATGTACAAGAAAATCTCCTTGCGCTTCATTTGTTATTCCTTTGTCCTCTCCACGCCCATCTTCATCTTTCATATGGGTTTCAATACTTTTTAAAGCTTGCTCGTCAGTTGAAATTGTTACAGTCTTTTCTACTGTGTCAGCATAGGAAGAACTTGGAATAGTTGCCAAACTAAATACAATTGATGCAGCTAAAACATTATAAAATCCTTTTTTCATACTAATTATTTAACACGTTTATATCTTAATTCGTGTTAACTTCCCTCCCTAATCTAAAATATTTAAGGCTATCTAGCAAACTTCTAAACTAAATAACCCTTTACAATATAACAAACTCTATCTCATTCGTATAGATAGGAATGACTACTATTTGCCTGTTTTTTCTATATTGGAATATAGAAAAGAAGCTATAAAAGATATAGCTTCTCCTCTCACTATTTCAATCTCGTTGTACCTTATACTCTATAACTCTACCATCTTTATCAAATTGCAAAACAAGACATTCACTATCTATAGGAATGAAACTACGTTCATTCCCAAGATAGTATAGTGTAGTAATTCCCGTTTTCAAACTGCTTGTTTTCGTAGGGGCCCCTAACAATTTTATGATTTCCTCATTTGATTTCCCTATCAATTTATGCCGCTTTAATAAGTCATCTATCATATATACCCGTTTTTCTTCATCATTTAACCACCGATCCTGATTAAAATTTGAAGTGTATTTATTTAAACTTAATTGTAAAGTGCATACTATCAATGGAATGAGAGCAACCATCATTACAGTGAACAGCTGTTTCTTATCTTTATCACGTCTTGCTGATACATGTAAGACAGCCTTTTGAATAATAACTAGTAGAATAAAAGGCATTGCTACTACAAAAATACTCATTACACTCAATGACACATGAACCATATCAATAACAAAAATAAACACAAGATACATTACTATATACAAACAAAAATAAATGTACAATATTCCCCAAAATATAGAGCTTTTACCTTTCTCCACCTAACGCACCTACTTTATCACGCTATTTACGATCAGTATGACTCGCACCTCAAAATTCGGCCGTACAGCAAAGAAATTAAGTGGAAATCAGTTTGCCTGTAAATGCCCAATTGATATAACCAATTGTCGGCGTGGGGTTGATCCCCCATTGACTAAAGTCTCACTTTACTTTTCACTTCGTAACATAATTCATCTGGCCAATTATATCTCTAATCTTTTGTAGTTCTTGTACTGTATATATTACTTTACCTGTTAACATTTCATTTCTGAAAAACGTTACAATTTGCTCTCTATCTTTTAATCTCGGCAATTTTTCATTAGAAAGATCAATAACTTCTTTGCCACTCTCATTTTCAAAATATACAACCGGTTTCACTTTTTCCTTTACAATATCTACTTGTATTTCTTCCAAATAATCATATACAGTTTGAGCTAATTTTTCCGCTTTATATACTGGATTCCCTTCATTTCTTACTTGCAAAGTTAATGAAGTTTGATCCGTAATAAATTCAAATGTCTCTTCTTTTTCAATTTCATGTTGATACTTGCCGATTTCATCAATCATAAATGAATATATACCCGCATTTTCTCTCGTTAAGCCATGGATTAATTTTCCCGTCCATTCTTTCGTCTCAAGTAAATACATGCCAGCTTTACATAAGATGAGGTGATGGATTCGATTATCGTTTATTTCACGTTTGTTTCTATATTTATTACTTCTCATAAAAATGTTCGGCATAATATGAAGTTCTTCTTCTAGTATGATTCCTTGCTCGACAAAACCTCGCTTCATATAATGTAACGTTTCGTGCGTACTCATTTCAGCACCAGTTTTTGTATACTCTCGTAAATCTGCAATTAAATTTTGAAACATATGTATTTCGTTAATATGTTTATCTTGCATTTCACTACGTTCTTTACTATGTTGAACAGCTAGTTGATTTTTCATCATACGCATATTTTCAAGTTCTTTAGCTGTACTCACTTGTAAATCATTATATTTTTTCTGTTCCATATTCTTCAAAGTACTTTGTTGTTCTTTATGCTCTGTAATCGTAGCTGCAATTTCACTTTCATACGTTTCAATCGCTTGTTTCTTTTCAAATTCCACTTGCTGACTTTCTGATTCTAACTGTTTATTTTTATAAAACAGTACAAACACTGCAGCTAATAATATTAAAATCCCACCTATTAGCACATACTCCATATTTTTTCTCCTTTATTTCACGTCCGATTATTTTTATAAATATATCGATTATATTATACTATGCTTTTAATATACAATTTGTAAAAATAATATATTTTTTATAAAAAGGCTTCTCAAATAAGATGCCTTTTTATAGTAAAACTGCTGGTGAAAAACAATTGGTATTGGTCAATTGTCTAATAATCAGTGTGGACAATCCTCATCAATTAAAGTTTCACTTTATTGCACACCATATTGAATATAACTTGAATCATAGTATACCCATTGATTTGTACCTAAGCAAAGCCATCCATCTTGCTTACTCCACACTCGATATGATTCACCATGATGTAACTGTCTTATTACATTCCCGTTTAATGATGGAGCGTCTCGCAGATTCACATTATCGCCAGTAATAGTTGCCACATAATGTTTATACTGAATATAACTTGAATCATTATATACCCACTGATTTGTCCCTAAACAGAGCCATCCATCTTGTTCTCCCCAAACTTCATATGATTCGCCACGATGCAATTGGCGAATTACACTAGACTGTAAAGATGGTCCACTTCGTAAATTCACATTATCTCCATTAATTACAGCAACTCCGTATACCGGAGTCGCATTATTAGGCGTGGGAACATTACCTCCACCACTTGCTCCATTTCCTTGTAAAGCTTCTAATGAAACAGCTGCTGATACATCACAATTTCCTACACCTGAAATTTGACCAGAATCTGTGTACTGCCATGCTGTCCACTCTGTCCATCCACCAGCATCAGCAGGCGGTATACTAGAATATCTGGAAATCCATAGTGGAATGTCACTTAACCCGCTAATTCCAAATTCATTAATATACCAAACTCCTGTATATAACATTACATTTTTCCCAGTAGCTTGTTTCACATAATTTACGAAACTTCTTGCCCAATTCGATATCATCGCACCCGTTAAACTACTATTGCTAGTATCCGTTGGCGATTCTAAATCTAAAACAGGAATTAAGTCCGTCTGATTACTCTGTAATATATTCACAAAATATTTCGCTTCTGAAATGGCATCATTTTGTTCTGGCTGCGCAAAATGATATGCACCAATTAATACATTCGCATTTCTCGCGGCTTGTACATTTTGAACGAAAGTAGGGTCAATATAGTTCACACCTTCCGTCGCTTTTGCATACGCCGCTGGAATACCAGATGACTTCACAGCATTCCAATCGATGTTTCCTTCCCAATGAGACACATCGATAAACGTAATATTTGAACTGGATCTATTTTGCATATAAAAGCTCCTATCAAATTTTTTTATTCCGTATACAATATGTATAACTTCAGTTAGTGGACACGACTTTTATGCTATAGTAAGAAAGTTCTAATATATTTATTTTGTCGAGATATTTAAGAAAAAAGTGAAATTGAAACTACACTGTACACCAGAAACTCCATTAATACACTTTTAACACCGCAAAAAAGACCTTGTAATTACAAGGCCTTTTGCAAACTACCTTTATTTTGCAGTAAGTACATATTGTAATAAAGTCCTTGTTTACTAAGTAACTCTTGATGTGTTCCGCTTTCTACAATTCTCCCTTCATGCATAACAAATATTTGATCCGCGTCTTGGATTGTAGACAATCTGTGCGCAATCGCTATCGTTGTTCTGCCTTTTCGCATTTGCTGCAATGCCGTTTGGATAGCCTCCTCTGTTTCTGTATCAATATTTGCCGTCGCTTCATCTAACACTAATACTTTCGGATTGGTTGCTATCGTTCTAGCAAAAGCAATTAATTGCCTTTGACCACTAGAAAATGCAGCTCCTCTTTCGACAACTTCAGTATCATACTGCTCTGGTAATTTTTCAATAAACGTATTCGCTTGCACAAACTTTGCTGCTTCCTCTATCTCTTCATCCGTAATCTCTTCATTATACATACGAATGTTTTGCTTTACATTTCCAGCAAATAAAAATGCATCTTGCAGCACAAGACCAATTTTCTTTCGAATTTCTTGTTCTTCAAACTTCTCTAAATCTACTCCGTCTATTACAATATTTCCTGATTTAATATTGTAAAATCTCATTAATAAATTCATAATCGTACTCTTTCCGCTACCAGTATGCCCTACGAAAGCAACCGTTTGCCCTGGCTTTACGTGAAAAGATACATTTTTTAAAACGTCACGCTTTCCATCATATGAAAAAGTAACATCTTTAAACTGAATTTCTCCGTTAACTACTCTTGGCTGTTCACTCCCCATTTGAACAGGAGCTAAATCTTTATCATCCATTAAATGAAATACACGCGATGATGAAACAAGCGCTTGCTGGAAGAAAGATAGTTTCATCATCATCTCATTTACCGGCTGGAAGAAACGATGAATATAATTAACGAAAGCATATAAAACCCCTACTTCAACAGGACTCTTTAAAGCATCGATTCCGAATAAACCAAGTACTAACGCAATTGCTACAATATGAACAAGATCTGTTGCTGGACGTAAAAGTAATGCATCTAATTTCAATGTACGACGTCCAGCACTAAAATGTTTATTGTTCACTTCTTCAAATTCTTTTCTCATCCGCTTTTCTTGCCGGAACACCTGAACAATATTCATACCTTGAATGGACTCATTTAACTTTGCATTTAATATACTCAGCTGATTGCGTACCTCTAAATAAAAAGCTGCACTTTTCCGTTGATACAACACCATAATTGCAAACATTATCGGAATTAATATGAGCGAAAATAGCGCTAATTTTACATCTAATAAAAACATCGCTACTAAAATCCCTACTAAAAAGACTACATTTTTCACGAATGTTGATAGTACACTAACATAAAAATCCTTAATCGCTTCTGTATCATTCGTTATGCGGGATACGAGCGTACCAATCGGCGTACGATCAAAGAAGCTTAATGACAATTTTTGAACATGTTCATACACTTCAACTCGCATATCTTGGACAATCTTAAAAGCGATATTTTGAAAGTACAATAAGTCTAAATAAGTAAATAATACTTTTAATAAATGAGCAATAATATACACTACAAATAGGGTTACAAGTGCTGATTGTTCAAAGTTACCTGGCACTAAGTGTTCATCAAGAAATTGTTTAATTAAAAAAGGACCCATCATTTCAGTTACAGTTGCACCAACTAGAAATAAAAATGCTAACGCTAATAACCCTTTATACGGCCTCATATAAGAAAGCAACCTTCTTAAATCACTCCGTTTTTTCTCAACCATCATACGCCCCCTTTCTCTACTAATGCCTCTAACTGCTGGCTTTCGTACATTTCTTTATACCAACCATTTTCTTTCATTAATTGCTCATGTGTCCCTCGCTGCATAACTCTACCTTCATCAATAACAAGAATAAGATTTGCATGCTGAATAGCACTTAAACGATGGGCAGTAATAATCGTCGTTTTCTCTGCCCTTTCTCGTTTCAATGCAGTTAAAATAGTTTCTTCTGTTTTTGCATCTACGGCTGATAAACAATCATCTAATATTAAAATTTCAGCATTTGTTAATAATGCGCGCGCAATAGAGATTCGCTGTTTTTGACCTCCTGATAGTGAAACGCCTCTTTCACCTACTACAGTGTCATACCCTTCTGGAAATTGAAATATATCATTATGAATACAAGCAATATCAGCAGCGCGGCTAATTTCTTTATATGTAGCATCGGCCTTTCCAAAAGCAATGTTCTCCCCAATACTCGCTGAAAATAAAAAGTGATCTTGCGGTACATATGAAATTGCAGAACGCACACCGTGAAGTGTTAAATCTCGAATATCCCGCTCCCCAACTTTTAATTCACCATTAAAATGATCATACTCTCGAATTAAACATTTTAACAACGTCGTCTTCCCTGCACCGGTACGTCCTACAATTCCTAACGTTTCACCTTTTCTTAAGTTAAAGTAAATATCTTTTAAGTTTAATAGTTCATTCTTTTTATAAGAAAACGAATCAACAGCGAACGAAACATCACCACTTGCTATAGTATTTATAGCATTTTCCCTATTCACTACATCTGAAGTTTGTGAAAGTATTTTCTCCACACGATCATACGAAGCACGTCCACGCTCCATAATATTAAATAGCCATCCAAACGCTAACATTGGCCATACAAGTGTCCCTAAGTACGTTGTAAATGTTACCAATTCCCCTACAGTTAATTCACCCCGTACGACTAATAATGATCCGTAACAAATTGCGATTAAAAATGAAAATCCGACAATTAAGGAAATCGTTGGATCGAATAACGAGTCAATACGTGCAACTAGCATATTTTTATGTACGACATCTTCAGATTTTTTCCGAAACGCTTGTAAATCCTCTTTCTCTTGTCCAAGTGAGCGAATTACCTTCATCCCACTCATACTTTCTTGTACTTTATCATTGATTTCAGAAAACGATTGCTGTGCCTTATGAAATCTTCTATGCAATAAAGTTCCATAATAATTTGTAGAAATAGCTACAATTGGCATCGGAATTAAACTTAATAACGTTAACTTCCAACTAATTGTAAATCCCATCGCTACGAGTACACATCCTCCAACAGCTAATGAATCAACGAGTGTTAAAACACCTGACCCCGCAGTTTGCTGAATCGCCTGAATATCATTGGTCGCATGTGCCATCAAATCGCCTGTGCGACGTGATTGATAAAAGGATGGGCTCATCTTAGTAAAATGTTCATATAGATTCTTTCGCAGTTGACGAGCTAGTTTTAAAGAAGATCCAAAAATCATAATACGCCATAAGTAACGTAATATATACATCGCAATTCCTACAACTACTAATAGAATAACCCAGTTCAACAATTTTTCAGACGTTAATGTTCCATTATTAATTTCATCTACTACAATCCCTAGTACTCTTGGCGCTACAAGTTCAAGAAGCGCGACACCAAATAACATAATAATTCCGATTATGTACGCTCGTTTTTCTTGCTTAAAAAACCAAGCTAAATTAAAAAACACTTTCATATTTATCCTCCTCCCTTAAAATGAGCGATGTTTTCAGTTTACCAAAAACACAGAATTTTTAAAAGTTTTAAACACTTATTATACCCAAAAGAAAAGGACACTCGGTAAGAGTGCCCTTTAGCGCTTATTTCGTTTGTTGCTTGTTCATCGCGCTCATCATTTGATTGATTTTCTTTTGGGAAGGTTTTTGCCCCATTTGCATCATCATCATTTTTAGCATTTGTTCGTTAATTGGTGGATTTTTTTGTAAGTAATTCATCATATATTTGCGGGCAATGAAAAATCCTAACGCCACGCCTGCTACTAGTGCTACTACGCCCACTAGAATACCTAACCACATTGGCATATCTTTTCCTCCTTCATGTTGTCTACCTTACAGTGTACTAAAACCTTTTCAATAAGACAAGATACTATTCGACATTTTTTACACATATGTTCGTACTTGTTTGAGAGGATTTAACCAGCCGTACTTTTTATTTTCATAATCCATCGCTAAAAATGTTAACTCACACTTTCTAAGCACCTCAAAGAAAGTTGTTTCCATGGATACATTTCCAGAAGTATTCATTCGAATATATTGTGATTTCACGACTATTTCGCCGTATTCAGCTCCTGTATAAAGCGTATGAGTATAATTCGTTCTTTCATATTTGCCAAGAACACGCAAAGCTTGTTCTAATTTATGATGAATTTTCATTACTTGTAACGGCATCGTAATATACGTCATTTGTTTATATAATACTTTCTTCTCCGAAAGGGACCCAGATTCTGAAAATCGAGCAAATAAATCAAAAAACAAATATTCACGACCAAAGTAAGCTTTCGCAATATCCTCTTGAATTAAATACAATTCATACGTTTTCATTTTTCCCCTCCCAATCTGGACAACCTTTTCCCTACATTATATAAGAGAAAATTTGCAATGATTGTCTGACTACGGAGAGAGAAAAAACTTTTTCTGTCGAAAAAACTCAACTACATAGAAAAATCTCCCCATGCTGGAGAGATTTTTCTAAAATCATTAAAGCATTTCTTTTACTTTACGAACAACGTTCTCTACAGTAAATCCATACTCTTCCATAATCTTCTCACCAGGAGCAGAAGCACCGAATGTATCGATACCTAGTACATCTCCATCAAGACCTACGTAACGGTGCCATCCGATTGTAGCACCCATTTCAATTGCGAAACGTTTCGTTACCGCTTTTGGTAGTACAGATTCTTTGTACTCAGCAGTTTGAGCTTCAAAGCGATCCATAGATGGCATGCTAACAACAGCTGCATCAACGCCGTCTGCTGCTAGAGCTTTTTGCGCTTCAATTGCTAAGCTTACTTCAGATCCAGTTGCAATTAAGATTACATCAGCAGTTTCTTTTTTGCTTGCAGAAACTACATATGCACCTTTTGCTACTTTTTCATAAGTGTCGTCTTTTGCACCTTCTAATGTTGGAAGATCTTGACGAGTTAACACTAATGCAGTTGGTGTTTTTGTTGATTCTAGAGCTAATCTCCAAGCTGCAACTGATTCGTTACCGTCTGCTGGACGAATAACAGAAACGTTTGGCATTGCACGAAGTGCTGCTAATTGTTCAACCGGCTCATGTGTTGGACCATCTTCACCAACAGCGATACTATCATGTGTGAATACATACGTTACAGGCAATTGCATTAATGCTGCAAGACGAATTGCTGGACGTAAGTAGTCAGAGAATACGAAGAACGTACCACCGTAAGTTTTTAAACCGCCATGAAGTGCGATACCGTTCATTGCTGCACCCATTGCGAATTCACGTACACCGTACCAAATGTTTTTTCCGCTGTAATCAGCTCTTGTAAAGTCTTTTTCGTTATTCATGTATGTTTTGTTAGAACCAGCAAGGTCAGCAGATCCACCGAAGAATGATGGTACAGACTCTGCAATTGCATTAATTACAGCACCTGAAGAATTACGTGTTGCTGCTTTTGATCCTAATTCATAAGTTGGTAAGCTTTGTTCCCAACCTTCTGGAAGAAGACCGTTCATTGCTGCTTGCAGTTCGTTTGCTAATTCTGGATATGCTTGTGCATATTCACCGAGCATCGTGTTCCACGCAGCTTGCGTCGTTTCACCAACATCTTGTACTGTTTTACGGAAGTTGTCATATACTTCTTCTGCTACATGGAAGTCTTGTTCAGCAGTCCAAGCGTATGCTTCTTTCGTTAATTTTGTTTCGTCTACACCAAGTGGAGAACCATGTGAAGCTGATTTTCCTGATTTGTTTGGAGAACCGAAACCAATTGTCGTTCTTACTTCAATTAGCGTTGGGCGTTTTTCGTCAGCTTTCGCTTCTTCAATTGCTTTTGCGATCGCTTCAATATCGTTTCCATCCTCAACACGGATTACTTGCCAGCCGTATGCTTTGTAACGATCTTCTACACTTTCAGAGAATGAACGATTTAAATCGCCATCTAATGAAATATCGTTTGAATCGTAAAGTACAACAAGACGACCTAATTGTAAATGAGCAGCTAATGAAGATGCTTCAGCAGAAACGCCTTCCATTAAATCTCCATCACCACAAATAGCGTATGTATGATGATCTACTACATTATACGCATCACGGTTGTATTTAGCCGCTAAATGTCTTTCAGCCATTGCCATACCTACAGCAGTTGCAATACCTTGTCCAAGTGGACCAGTAGTTGCGTCTACACCTGCTGTATGACCGTACTCAGGATGTCCTGGAGTTTTGCTTCCCCATTGACGGAAGTTCTTTAAGTCATCCATTGTTACATCATAACCAGATAGGTGAAGTAGGCTGTATAATAACATTGAACCATGACCTGCAGATAATACGAAACGATCGCGGTTAAACCACGTTGGGTTATTTGGATTGTGTTTCATAAATTGAGTCCATAATGTATAAGCCATTGGTGCTGCACCCATTGGCATTCCTGGGTGACCAGAGTTTGCTTTTTCAATCGCATCAATGGATAATGTGCGAATCGTGTTGATAGAAAGTTGTTCGATTGAATGTGACATGCTATTCTTCCCTTCGCGTATGTTAGTAAACGTTTTATACATTTATATGATAGCTTCCCACGCAAGATTATACAACATGTATCGACAAATATGTTGATGTTTTTTTGATATTTTATAAAAAAATCAATGTTTCCGGGAATGTATGGGCATTCAATATGACATACTTTTTCATTGTTTTTATTTTAAAAAGAAAGGGAATTATCTGTATTTTTATGCAATATCATTAAATCCAAAAATAAAAAATGTATATTTAACCTTTCATTACTGCGCGTGGCAAATGAATAGAAGGCTCTAACTAAAAATAAAGAAGAGTGTTCTCCCTTTGAATCGAAATAAAATCAATAATAATTACCATCAAAGTAACACATGCACAAGACCATATTTTAAGCTTAGCGCAAATATGAAGAGCACATTAATTTCAACCACGCACTCCTACTAATCATAAAACAAATTGCACAAGCATATTCTCCTCGCATCTATTTTATCCTGCCTAAAGAATTACTGTATATACAATCTACTTGAATCTACTTGCAATCATTGCTTCTAATAACGCTATGTCAACCAATTCGATTTATTCACATATTACCTTCGCAACAAGTACATAATAAAAGACATATCAATTGATATGTCTAAATTCACCACTCACTATGTATTGAAACGATTGAAGTAGCATTACAACCGGAAAGCTATTACTCACGTATCTTTCTATTAATATCAAAAAAGACGGGCTATGCCCATCTTTTAATTTAATTTTGCATTATCTTGCTTTTTTAAAGCTTTCAATTTCGTCGGTGTAACATCCGTGCCTTCTTCGTTAACGACTTTAATTCCTTTTAATTCGTTTAACATATTTTGACGAAATCCTTTTAAATATTGTTCACGTAGCGATTGGCGCTCACGTTGTTCTTCTTCAGTTAAGCCTTCAGCTTTTGCTTTTTTCGCTAAGAAGTTAATGCGTTCAATGAGTTCGTGACTTGGCATCTCGAATCCCCCTTCTACTCAAAACTGATTATTATCATACAATAGTTAGTCCTCTTTATCAAGCAATTGCTTTGTATATTCTACATATCTTCGATGTACAGTTGCTTTTGAAACATCATGACCAAAACCACGAAGTGTTGCTGCAATTTCTTCAAAAGTTAATTCATTCCGGCGTAAACGTACAATTTCCTCAATTGGTACTTCTTTTTTCTCACGTCCTATACTTAAATGACGATTTTTCAAATTATTCTCTGGGCGAAACCCTTTCTCTACCGCCCTTTGCATGCCACGCTTAATTTTCAAATTGTGAATCTTCCTTTGATACTCTTCCACGATTCCAATGATATCCAATACCATCGAGTCAGAATCTGAAAGTTGTAATTCACCATTATGCGTATGTGTATATACTTTTATTCCTTCTTTATGTAAACAATGCATTAATGCAATCTTCGCATTCCCTCTACCAAGACGCGTTTCATCTTGTATTAGAAGTACATCAACTTGTTCATCTCGAATTGTATCTAATACTTCTAATATGCCATCACGTTCAATTGTATAGCCACTAGCCTGCTCCTCAATCACCTTTGTCACATTCATTTGATAGCGCTCAGCTAAATGCAATAATTCATCCTTTTGACGCAATAATGATGTTTCTTGTGCTTCTTTTGTTGTACTGACACGCGCATAAACAATTGCATTCATTTTGAACCCTTCTTTCTCGCTTTATTTTCCCTCTAGTGTATCATAAATCTTCCTTTTGTTCGAACTTATGTTTGTAGAATGTTTTTTCGCATGTTATACTTATTAATAAGAAAAATGAAAGAAAACGAGGTGTTAGAAAACATGGAAAAGTTAACGAAACGCCAGCAAGACATTCTCGACTTTATTAAGCTAAAAGTACAAGAAAAAGGATATCCACCTTCCGTACGTGAAATCGGTCAAGCAGTCGGCCTCGCTTCTAGTTCTACAGTGCACGGACATTTATCACGACTAGAAGAAAAAGGATATATTCGACGCGATCCAACAAAACCACGCGCAATTGAAATTTTAGGTGACAACCGAATGGAAACAGAAACACAATCTGTTATTCAAGTTCCAATCGTCGGAAAAGTTACTGCCGGTTTACCGATTACAGCAGTCGAAAGTGTAGAAGATCACTTCCCACTTCCAGCTAGTATCGTTGCTGGAGCAGATCAAGTGTTTATGTTACGCATTTCTGGAGATAGCATGATTGACGCTGGTATTTTTGATGGAGATTTAGTTGTAGTTCGCCAACAACAGTCTGCATACAACGGTGAAATTGTAGTTGCTTTAACAGAAGATAACGAAGCAACTGTTAAACGTTTCTATAAAGAAAAAGATCATTTCCGTCTACAACCGGAAAACTCTTCACTAGAACCTATCATTTTAAAACAAGTGTCAGTTATCGGAAAAGTAATCGGCGTATATCGTGATTTACATTAAAAATAATAAAAAGAAGATAATCCCCTTATTTATATAGGGGATTATCTTCTTTTTATATTTTGATAGATTTCCGTTTACTCAAAAGAATGCATTACCTTAATTATTAACGCGTTTCAATAGTAACATCTCCAGCAGCTGTTTTACCGCTAATTTTTTTACTCCCATTACCAATTGTTATATTTTGATTTTCTTCATTAAAAATTGTCACGTCTCCAGCAGCACTTTGCCCCGTTATAACTGCATCTTGTGGTTTTTCCAACAAAGTAATATCTACATCTCCAGCAGTTGAACTTGCCTCTACATCATATTTTGGATCATGATCCATAATATATACATCTCCGCTAGCCGTTTTTGCTGTTACTTTCCCTATTACTTTTTTAAAGCTCACCTCACCAGCTTTTGTAGATCCCTCCACACTCTTAGCTGTTACATGTTTCAAATCCACTTCTCCTGCGAGTGTTTCAACACTTACGCGGTCACTTTTCACATTACTTATTTCTATTTGTCCAGCGGATGAATTTACTTTTATCTCTTGATAAGAACGTTCAGGTACTAATATAGTCAATGTAGGCGTTCGAAATCCAAAATTGTAAAATGAAAAATCAAATGAAACACCTTTTTCTATTTCCCCTATGACTTTTAATGTATCACCATCTTCAGCAATACGAATTTCCTGTTTACTTACGTCCCCTGTTTGCTTTACATAAAAAGAGGAATCAGGAGATTTTTGGACAACAATATCTCCTGCATCTAACTTAACTTCTACATTTTTTAGCGTTTCGTTCTTAATTACGTCCTCTTTATCTCCTTTTTCTGCAGTTTTTACTGCTTTTTCATATGTTTGTGAAATCCCTATTACTCCAATAATGATACAAGCGATAGCTACTAATAATATCTTTTTCATCATCTACTCCCCTTTTATCATTTTGAAGTTCCATACTACATAGCGTACACATAATCTTTTAAACCACTTCGTACTATAATAAGCTACAATACATAACAACAAACCTACTCCAACAAACGTTATACTAACGAAAAGATCCAACCATATAAACGTACCCATAAATATTTTTATAATAACGAAAAATGGTGTCACTACACTAGCAATACCACCGACCCAAAATGAAAATATAAAACCGATAATTGCAACTAACGGGCCTAATACAATAATAAAATTAAACAAACTAAGTCCAATCGCTGCCATGACAGCTCTTGTTACATTCGAAGTCGATGGATCCTTTTTCATCTCATCAAAGCGATACAACGCAAGCAAGTCTTTCGCAATTACCTTTGGAGAGCCAAGTCCCTTTATTATTTCTGATTCAGTTTTCCCCTCTTCCATCCCAAACTGAAAGTGCTCTTCATAATCAAATAAAATATCTTGTCGCTCTTCTTCTGGTAACTTTCTAAGATGACTTGATAATTCTTTAAGAAACTGCTCTTTACTCATCCCATTCCACCCCTTCAATAATTTCTTGAACACCTTTAGCAAAATCACGCCACTCTGTTACTAATAACGTAAGTTGCATCTCTCCTTGCTCTGTTAGTTGATAATATTTACGGGGCGGTCCTTCCGTGGATTCTTTTAAATATGTTTGAAAATATTCCTCTTTCGTTAAACGACGTAATAGCGGATATACAGAACCTTCCGATATTAAAAATTTATTTGAAATTTGCTGAACAAGTTCATAACCATAACAATCCTTACGTTTTACAAGCGCCAATACACACAGTTCTAACACACCTTTTTTAAATTGAACGTTCAAGGACAATCCCCCTTTCTTATTTCAGTACTGTTCAATACACGGTACCTGTTTTATCCATAATATACCACTTAGTACTGTTTATTGCAAGGTACTATATTTTCAAACTTTAATTTATCACTAAACACATCCACAACATCAAACACTGAGCAAAACATACAATATTGAAGAAATACAATAGTATTTTAAATAATCTCCGTGATTTTTCCGAGCATCTCGCGGACAGCTATTCAATTTATTCCGCCAGCACCTATGTTGTCCGCAAATAAAAAAGCCCTGATACCGTAGTATCAAGGCTTTTTTACTTCTTAGTATAGAGACATATATTGGTCGCGTTCCCATTGGTGAACTTGCGTGCGGAATATATCCTCTGAATTCATCCAATTTTAAATTGCGCCAAAAACGTTGATCTATCAAGGTTTCATAAAAGTGATGTTTCATAGTGATTCATCACTTTTTTTTATTTTGTGGGTGAATTGTGGGTGGGTGAACTTCCAATAAATACATCTCTTAAATAAGCTTAGAGGGTACACTACTTTTCTTTATTTCAATATTCACCTTTAAAATACACCTCATGGCAATTATAATTAAAAAAATAATTTCTTCAATTTTTTTTAATACGTCTACATTATTTCAATTTGCATTAAAAGAATTTGGTATAATTAGCTTAATTTAAGGGAGGGGGATAGCTTGAAGGTTGTTCAATCTATATTTAGAGGGTTTCGTTTATTAAGTAAAATCATAAATCCTATACTAAAGGCATTATCTAAAAGTAAATTTTAAATATCGTAGCAAAAAAGCCGACTCAAGAGGGTGGGCTTTAAATTTATTCATATGATTAAAATTATCCTCTTAAATGCCCCTTAATACAGTAATACGAATTTTCTATATTTACATTTTTTTCTTCTTGCCTCATAATTTTAATCGGGAGCGTGAGGAAGAAAATGGTTCAAATAAAAATTACACCTGAAGAATTAGAACAAGTTGCAAAACGGGCTAATGATACTAAGCATGCATTAGAATCCATACATAATAATTTATGCAATCAAATTGATTACATGTGTTTTCAATGGACAGGTGCATCGAATCAAAACTTCGTTCAAATGTTTAACAATGCCAGACCATCCGTATTCACAGCTATCAATGCACTTGTGCATGTCGAAGAAGAATTAAAGAGAATTGCTGAAAAATTCCGCGTTGCAGATAGCGAAGATGTAACGACTCCAAAAGAAACTACACCTAGTAAATCACCTGAAAAATCTTTCTTAGGAAAAGTTTGGGATGGTATAGTAGACGGTACGGGAGCTGCTGTTGGAGATACAATCGACGGTATAAAAGCATTAGGTGACTGGGAAACTTGGAAAGGCATGGGCTACACTGTCACCCATTTAGATGAAGCTTTACCTGCTATGTGGGATGCGTTATCCGACTCTTATAATAAAGATGTGATAAATGGGGATGCAGAAACACGCGCAAGATGGGGATCGTATGCTTTAACACAAATTGGATTAGGTCTTCTTGGAGATAAAGGGGTCAGTAAGGCTGCAAAGCTAGCACAAGGTGCTAAATTCTCTCAAGGCATCTCAAAAGCTGGACAATTATTTAATAAAGGCGATAATTTGGCTTTCGCAGGCGGTAATGGTGTTACATCTGCATTTGATAGTGCTACTTTTAGACAAGCCGAAGAAAAACTTTCAACCTACCAGTTTGCTCAGGGTGAAAATACTACTACTGTGAAACCTGGTGATAGTAGTTCACTTGCCCCTGGAGGGGGCCTAGCTGCACACGAGGCTAGAGGTGGACATTTAATAGAAAGACATGTAGGAAAAACAGATGAAGAACTATTGCAAAGATTAGAAAGTAATTCTACAATAACAGGTGCGTCCACCTTTGCCGATAGAGCTACGGCTGAAAAAATAGCAAATGAAGTTTTAAGCAACCCGCAAAATACGGAAAAAATAAACAGATGGTTAAATAACCCTGACAGCAAGCCAACCTTACCCTTAAGATACCAAGGTACAGATATTACTGGTAGGCATGTTCCTAGAGGATCAGAAATTATCTCAGAAGTAAAAAATGCAAGAATTGTTTTAAAAAAAGACAGAGATGGTAGTTTTATTATTACAGGATATCCAGAAAGATAGAGGAGAGTTTATATGAAAGATAAATACATACAATATGAAGAATTAGGTGATTTTTTAGCAGGAACTTTCCATCAAGATATTGAATCAATCGAATTCGCCATAAACGAATTTATCACTGAAGTTACTAATATATGTTTAGAGAATACTATTGAAGACATTACATCATTCCTACAAAGTGGTTTAACTGTTCATGAAAAAGAAGAATTCATTAAATATAATGCCGAAATTTATTTTCCTGCTTTAAACCTTACCCCTATAGAATGGCTAGAGCAAATAGTCGAACTCTTAAAAAGAGCATTAAAAAGTAAATAGTAAGAACGGTTTTCGACCACCCTTTACAGGTGGTCTTTTACTTTTTTCTACTTTACATACACAAAAGCTTCATTTGTCGTAACATAGTATATTTCCCCCTTTTCTATTGTTTACTTTATAAGGTCGAAAATTTGGTATTACTGCTGGAGATGGGAGCACCGACTCAGTCATTATTGGAACGACCTACAAATCAGAATCAGATGAATTAGGTATGAAAAATGTTAACAAATCAGAATACGAAACGTCTGTAAACTTAAAATATGTTGAGGTAATTGAAGAAAAAAACCTATATAGGGGTTTACACTAACTAGCTAAAGGAAATTAAGTACAACAAATAAAAGCAGAACCTTATGAGGGTTCTGCTTTTATAATTTTCATCTCGCATACACATAGGCAGGATTAGTAGTTACATAGTATGTTTTGCCTTTACTGTTGTGTACTTTGTATTGATATGAACCATTCACAATTACTTTTGTCTCAATAACAAACCCTAAACCTATATCTACTACTTCAGCCACATCTTTATCCTGCCAAGATGGAGATTCATAGAAACGTAAATTGTCCACTTTAGAAATAACCCTTTTACCAGTTATAGTAGAAGCATCCGTCCCATTGTAACGGATGTATGAGGAGTCATAATAAATCCATTGGTTACCACCAAGATTTAACCAGTTCCCTAATTTACCCCATACTTTATAAGCCTCTCCTTTTTGTAATTTACGAATAACACTATTATCTGTTGATGGTCCAGAACGGAGATTTACATTGTACCCCTCAATATACGCAACACCATTCACCTCTACTGTACCAGGTACTTCATTTGGTTTTTGTGGTTTAGCATCCACTGTAACAGAGTTCCCGTTATAAGCCTTTAACACGTCTGCTCGGAATTTACCCTCTGATATACCATGACTACGAAGATAATCAAGTGGGTCTTCATGGTTTGTACCACCTAATTTATAAGTAATATCCTTATGTGTCCATAATCCTTTAGAAGGATGAATATTTCGTTCCCGTAAGATTTCCCCTATCAACTCTACATATCGTTCGTAAGAACGTTTGAACTTCATCGGATCACTTGTTTCACACAGTTCGACATGAACAAATCTAGCATTCGCTGCTGAGCCTGCACCCCATGCACGATATTTAGTAGATGCAATTTGAATTTTTTCATCCCAATCAACTGCGTAGTGAACAAATGCTGAACGCCATGTGCGAGACTCATATTTTTGAATATTAATAGCTGGAGCTTCTGGGGTAGCTGTAGAATGTGCTACAACACCTTCATAAGCGCCAACACCATTACGGTATGGTTGTTTTGGTAAATCAGGAATAATCAAAACCCTATCAGCAAATACGTTTGTTCCAATTGATAATACTAAAATCATAGCAACAACTATAGCTGAAATATGTTTCCACTTCTTTTTCATTTTACATCGGCATCCTTTTTTATAATTTTTGTGTGGTCAAATAATCCACTTGCTGACAGTCCAATAATGATTCCTTGAAATATATTTGTTTTGATATCTTGAGACAAAAATAAAACGCCTAGCATTATGCCTAGCGTTAAATTTAGTAACGGAACATATTTTGTTTGCATCCCAACTGTTTTTGCAATTTGTGATAGTCCTACGACAACACCAATCATTACCGTAACTTCAATCATTACATACCACCCCCTTTCAAGAAGAAGGTAAGAGCCGCTCCAATAAGTCCACCAACAATAAGGCGTAAAATCCAAGTTGTATTAGCGCTAATCTTATCTAATTGCTTATTGATATTGATAATGTCTTTCTCGTTACCTGTTGTCCGCATTTCTAAACTTTTAATCTCTAAGCGAATGTCCTTAATATCTTGCTTTATTTCTTGAACATCACTTCTCACCTCTTGCAAACCATCCATACCGTCCACCTCTTTCCAACCTCATAAATTATTTAAAATAAAAAAGCCTACTTTTCGTACGCTTTGCTTTAAATCTAGTTATTTAGTTACTCCGTGATTATCTGATGCTTCTATATGTTCCTTAATAGAATCTCCAGCACCTACTTCTGTAGAAATCTCTGCTGCCGGATCCCCCGCTTTTATAACAGAGACTGTAATCGGACTACCTCTGAATAACTCAACATTAACGTTAAAATTGCTCGCGGTAATAATTCCGGCATTTACTAAGTTATCTACAACATCATCGATTTCCATAAATTTATTATCGTTCCCTGGCATCACATCTTCATTCGGAGCCGGGTTTTGAACTAATTGCATAACTAATTTCTCTAGTATTGGCATGATTTGATTGATAATTTGGCTTTGTAATTGATTTTCCTCTGGACTTGTACTTTGGATTTGATTTGTCATTTTGTTATCTCCCCTTTTAGACAATAAAAAAAGACCAGCTTATGGCTGCTCTGGTTTCCTATTTATTAGTTGTTGTAGTAACAATTCTTCTAACTTCGCAATTCTTTCTTCTTGACTAATTAACACACCTTTTAACTCATTAAGTTCAGTCTGAATGGAAACTTCCTCAAGTTTTTCTGCCTCAATTTCAGCTTTTAGGCTAGCAATTTTCTCTTGGTCAGCTAGTTGCTCTCTGCGAATTTGCTGTACTGCTCCTACAGTTATTGTAGCTAGCTTGTAAGATGGTACAGATTTTCTGTCTCTAGATGCTAATGCTTCTGGTACATCTTCTGCGATGAATCCGTACTGCTTATCGATAGCTTTAAGAGTGATAGGGTCTGTCTCTTCACCGCTGTCTGTATAGCTCAGCTACGTCTGCTTTAAGGTAATACTCTTTAGGCGTTAGCTCCATGATAGTATCTAGAGCGTTAACTTCGATGTCTTTGATATACGCCTTGATAGTTCTACTTGATGTGTTCTCGAAGTTACTAGCACGGATTTTTCCAGCCCAAAGGTTAGCCCACTCGTTACCGTTTTGCTTCTTAATCTGTAAACCGTAGTCGTAGTAAGCTGAGTCATTAGCTGAACGAATCATAAACGAGCTACCAAGAAACACATCGGTGTCAGCATTATCACGGTTCTCAGATACACGTTTGTCGACTATTTTAAGCGTTCGGTTAGTTATTGGGAAGTACCCTCTACCGTTTTCAAACGTCCAAACTCCACCGCCTGATGCAAATGTAGTAGGACCACCAGTACCGATAATCATTTCGTCTTTACCGTTAAGGTTCATTCTGCCCTCACGAGCGATAATTTCAATATTACCTGTTTTGCCAAACTCTATCTCAGACTTAGATACGACACCTTTATTACTGTCGTCTCTGTTTTTAGCAATACCGATACGCGCTGATGCATCAGCCCATATGTTGTTCGTAGGTGCCTGATGCTCTATGAACATAGCGCCTTCTAGTGCTGCTGCGTTAGAACCGTCATAACTGTTACCTAGCACAAGAGAAGTACGGATGTATTGCTGAGTATTACCAATGTTAGGCATGAATCCAAAGTAACCACGTTGTACAGGTACTGTGTTAAGCCCTAGTCTGTGCTTAAGTGCAAAGTGTTGGGCGTTCATCTCGATAAATCCGCCTATCTGGTTCTGCTCGAGCGTACTAATCGTAGCGCCTACGAGTCGCTGTGACTGAATACTCTTAGCTGTAACAGCCCCATCAAGATTAATCTTACCTGCTTGGATCAATACACTTTGAGCTGTTTGGTTAATCGCAGAAGCTATCCCGCCTGCTTCTACTTTCGAGATAATTTGATTCTTTAGAAGAGTAATAGAGCCCTCATACGTATCTACTATGGCTTTACTTCCATATCGTCCATCTGATTCAGTTTTCTTGTACACATCAGTTGCTAAGACTCTTAGGTCAATCTTGTTGTTAGCCTGTGTAATGCTTGACTCAATAGTTGAAATCTTAGCGTTATAGTCCGTTGTAGCAACTTTCTTAGCAACTTCACTTATTAGAGCGTCATAGTTAACATAGTCCTGTGGGTGCTCCATGAAGGCGGAAGCATTAGAGCCGTACTGTAGCATTGGTTGAGCTACCCACAGAGTCCCGTTACGTCTTACCCATATATCTGCTCTTAGTACAGTAATAGCTGTAGCAGGTGCAGTAATTTTAACCTCTGCATACACCCATTTGTTATTGACTAATTTAGGTGCTAGCTCTGTTTGCATTGTAGTTGATCCCGTTGAACCATTGAAGAATTGAAGCTTTATGACAGCTCCTTGGTCTAGCAAGGCTTTATCTTGTACATAGAACCATGCACCAAACACATAATCTCCACTGCTAATACTTGCGGGTATACTTTGAGAGATACCACAATATCTATCTGTAGTGCCTGCACCTGTAACAACGATTTTAGCGGAATTGTAGCCCTCTCGGTTTCGTGTAGCTTCTGCTGTAATAGAACCCCCTACTCCTGCAGGGATATTGCTACCCCATTTGTCAAGACTTGGCGTTCTGCTTGTTATGATCCCTGTAGTAGCGTTAATCACTTTAGTTTCAAAGGCTGTATTTCTCAATTCGTTCTCTGCACCGAGTTTACCGATATAGTCCGTCATTTCAGTAGACTTAACTCTCAGATCAATTTCGTTATTCATTTGTTTTATCGTTGAGCCCTGCTATGTAATCTGTTGTGTATGTGTCCCTACAGTAGAACTAAGAGAGGAAACTGTAGAGACAGTCCCATCAAGTGTCTGTTTTATCTCGTTAGTACGACTATTTAAGTCGTTAAATTGGTAATTACCTGAGAAGTCTACTGTAGAGCGATTCCACCCAGTAGCTACCGTTCCTAGCTCTACTTGTGGCATCCTGTAATAGATGTCCCCATTATGAAATAGTGCTAAGCGGAATCCTACTTGTATAATACCTGCTGTAGTAGGTCTGAACGTTCTAACTATACGTGTCCAGTTCCCTGCTTGTAGGCTAGTTTGCTCTGCTGTAGTCAATGAAACATCTTGGTATTGCACCCGTGTACCTGCATTGTCAAAATACTCCATGATATAAGCATTTTTAACCTTAAATGCTGACCAATTCGCTGAAGGTACATACATCCATACACTCCATGTGTAGTCCTTATTGCGTGCTACTGGTAACTTATTAGAGTAAAGACTGACAATACTATTCGGGTCAGTATCAGCTAAGTTTGTACGGTTAAAGCGTGCTACTGCTCCTCTCGGCTCATCTGCCCACGGATTTTGGAAGATTAAAGTAGTAGTATTGAAGCCTGACCACCCATCAGGAAATCCATTTGTAGGACGTTGTAACATATCTGAGTTGTAAACCAAGTTAGCTCCTGCAATACCTGAAGCGTCAATACTTGTCAGTTTCATAGAGTTTTCATCTGTGGTTTGCTTGACAGTATTATTCTTCTTCAGGATTTTTACTGAAGACATTCCCCAAGGCGTTGCAAGTAATCCACGCTCTAGCTTAAGCTGTCTAATCCATAGTGACTTAGTATTTGCTTCAGCCACTCTAGGAAATCTACTACGTACCATGATTCCTTTCATATTTGCTTTTACTTTGAAAGTATGCTCTACACGTTTCCAACCTGTATTAGTGTGCGTTTTAACCTCTGCTTCAGACCAACTAGTCCCGTCATGTTGGAATATAAGCGTTTGTCCTCCTGCTACATTCTGCATTAACTCTAATGAAAGCGTAAGTGTCTCATTCGGTAAAATACCGTGTGTAGCAGTTATCAGAGAGCCCCCGACTTGGTAAAGACATCTTATCAATACAACTATATTTATTACATCTTTTTCAAGGCGCTTCTGAATACTGGTATGCGTAAAGGTGAAGCTGCTGCTTTACAATGGAAAGACATAAATTTAAAAGAACATACTATTACTATTTCTAAAACATTGGATTTTACGGCTAAAACAAAAGAAGAATTATTCGGAGATACAAAAACATTTACTTCTAAACGTACTATCATGATTCCTAAATCATTAGTTGATGAGCTACTCGAACATAAAAAGTGGCAAAATGCTAATAAGCTTGTTTTACAAGATGCATATGAACATGAATTAGATTTGGTCTTTTCAAGAGTAGATGGAAATTTCTTGCCGAAGTCAACATTGTTCAATGCATTCTCACGCATACTTAAGAAAGCAAATTTACCTAGACTAGAAATACACTCATTACGACACACCCACGCGGTTCTTTTATTAGAGTCTGGTGCAAGTATGAAATACATTCAAGATCGACTAGGACATAAGAGTATAGAAATCACTGCTAACGTTTACTCTCATATTAGCGATAAAATTAATAAAGATTCCATTTCGGGGTTTGAAGCTTATATGAATAACGTATTGGGGTAAGTTTGATTTTTTTGTGGGTGTTTTGTGGGTGTTTTGTGGGTGGATTACTCTTCTTTAAAATAAAAATGTTTTACCCACAAAATAAAAAAACCCTCAACACGTTGTGTGTCAAGGGTTTGAGCCTCTTAGTATAGAGACATATATTGATCGCGTTCCCATTGGTGAACTTGCGTTCTAAAGATATCCCACTCAATCTCTTTCGCTTCGATAAAGTGCTCAAGTAAATGATCACCTAATGCACCGCATACGATTTCATTAGATTGTAAAGTAACTAACGCTTGCGCTAATGTTGCTGGTAAGTCAACGATACCTGCTTCTTCGCGCTCTTCTTTTGTCATTACGTAGATGTTACGGTCTACTGCAGCTGGTGGAGTTAATTTGTTTTTAATTCCATCAAGACCTGCTGCTAATAATGTAGCCATTACTAAATATGGGTTTGCAGCTGGGTCAACACTACGTACTTCTACGCGTGTACTAATACCACGAGATGCAGGGATACGTACTAATGGGCTACGGTTTTGTGCAGACCATGCTACGTAACAAGGAGCTTCGTATCCAGGTACTAAACGCTTGTAAGAGTTTACAGTTGGGTTTGCTACCGCTGTAAATGCTGGTGCGTGTTTTAAAATACCTGCGATGAAGTGACGAGCATCATCACTTAATTGTAAATCACCGTTTTGATCGAAGAATACGTTCTCACCATTTTTGAATAGCGATAAGTTACAGTGCATACCTGAACCGTTCACACCGTATAATGGTTTTGGCATAAATGTTGCGTGTAAACCGTGTTTACGAGCAATTGTTTTTACAACAAGTTTGAATGTTTGAATATCATCACATGAGCGAATTGCACTTGCATATTTAAAGTCAATTTCGTGTTGCCCTGGAGCAACCTCATGGTGAGACGCTTCAATTTCAAAGCCCATCTCTTCTAGTTCAAGTACGATATCACGACGACAGTTTTCCCCTAGATCCATCGGCGCAAGGTCGAAGTATCCACCGTTATCGTTTAATTCTAATGTTGGATTTCCTTTTTCATCTACTTTAAATAGGAAGAATTCTGGCTCTGGTCCAAGATTGAAATCTGAGAATCCTAAAGCTTCCATTTCTTTTAACACACGTTTTAAGTTGTTACGTGGGTCTCCATCAAATGGAGTGCCATCCGCATTGTAAATGTCACAAATTAGACGAGCAACTTTACCTTTTTCAGCTGTCCAAGGGAAAATTACCCAAGTATCTAAGTCAGGATATAAATACATATCAGATTCTTCAATACGTACGAAACCTTCAATCGAAGATCCATCAAACATCATTTTGTTATCAAGAGCTTTCGTTAATTGTCTCACTGGAATCTCTACGTTTTTAATTACTCCTAAAAGGTCTGTAAATTGTAAACGGACATACTTTACATTCTCTTCTTCCGCCAAACGGAAAATATCTTCTTTTGTGTACCTAGCCATTATAAATTCCTCCTTAGTCCCTCTAAACACCTTCAGAATCAGTTATCTTTAGTGAAAAAACCTTGAAATGTCACCTTGTCGCAATGAAGTTCGATTAAATCTACCTGTATGTTGTAGTTCATCTCGAAGTATTTTGCGAAGCTCAGTTTTTGAAATTTCTTTCGTTTCTTCTTTTACTTTCACTGTTTCTGTTTGATTTTCTTTCATTAGTAACACTTGTTTAATACCAGCCATATTCAAGCCTTGATCTAATAAATCTTTAATCTCTAACAACTTATCTACATCGTTAAATGAAAATAACCTACGATTCCCCTTTGTACGGGTTGGAGAAACAAGATTATGCTCTTCATAGTAGCGAATTTGACGTGCAGATAATTGTGTTAAATCCATAACAATACCAATAGGAAACAGCGGGGCAGAACGTCTATCTTCTTTCATTGTTTCAGTTCCTCCTTCGCCTTAACTGCTTCTCATTTTATACCATGTTATGTTTAGTGTCAATAGATGTTAGATTTTCTTACATGATTTTTTTGTAAATTTTTTCATTCTTTTTTCTAATGAAATAAATCATTACTTTCACAAGAAAAAAGCTGTCGAAATCGACAGCTTCCCCCTTAAGAAATTGTTAATAATTCTTTTTCAATTAATGCATCAATTGCAGAACAAATCGCAATCTTCACATGTGAATAAGTTAACCCACCTTGCACGTAAGCAACATAAGGCGGACGAATTGGACCATCAGCTGACAATTCAATACTTGCACCTTGAATAAACGTTCCCGCAGCCATAATTACATCATCTTCATAACCCGGCATATAGTTGGCATATGGAGTGAAGTGAGAATTAATCGGAGATGCATATTGAATTGCTTGGCAGAATGCAATCATACGATCTTTATCATCAAATTGAACAGACTGAATTAAATCTGTTCTTGGTGCATTCCATGCTGGTGATGTATTCATCCCTAACTTTTCTAAAAATGCAGCTGTAAAAATCGCACCTTTTAGCGCTTGTCCCGCTACATGCGGCGCTAAGAAGAAACCTTGATACATTTCTTGCAAACTGTATAAAGATGCCCCTGCTTCCGCACCGATTCCTGGAGATGTTAAACGATATGCACACGCTTCAACATACTGCTCTTTACCAACAATGTAACCACCAGTTTTAACAATTCCACCGCCAGGGTTCTTAATAAGCGAACCTGCCATTAAATCTGCACCAACATGACATGGCTCTTGCTCTTCAATAAACTCGCCATAACAGTTATCTACAAATACAACAACATCAGGTTTAATCTCTTTCACAAACGCAATCATCTCTTTAATTTGTGAAACAGTAAATGACGGACGAGTAGCATAACCTTTCGAGCGCTGAATACCAATCATCTTCGTATTACTATGAATTGTGGCTGCAACAGCTTCAAAATCAACAAGCCCCTCTTCAGTAAGCGGAACTGCATTATAGCCAATATTATATTCTTTAAATGAACCTACACCTTTTCCGCGCACACCAACGATTTCTTCTAACGTATCATACGGTTTCCCCGTTATGTATAGTAACTCATCTCCCGGACGTAAAATACCAAATAAAGCTGTTGAAATCGCGTGAGTTCCTGAAATGATTTGCGGGCGAACAAGACCAGCTTCCGCTCCAAATACATCAGCATACACTTTCTCTAACGTGTCACGACCAATATCATCGTAACCATAACCTGTCGTCGGAATAAAATGCGAATCGCTAATTTTATGTTTACGAAAACTTTCTAATACACGAAACTGATTACTTTCAATTACTTCATCCGCACGTTTATGTACTTCTGTAATTTGACTCTCTACTTCTTTTACGATTGGAGCAATTTTTTCTCCATTTTTCAAACGATCAAACATTTTTATTTTCTCCTTCTTCCACTAAAAATCTCTTTAATTGCCCATTAAGCGATGAATGAGCAAATATATACCCTGTACAATCATATACAAATTTATTTTCCAAAAACTCCATCTTTGTTAACAGTGTTTCTGTCTTTAATAGCGTTAACAACTTACCTTCACTCGGAGGAATTTCCACTTGATAACGATCCATTTCTTCCTTCATCTGTTTTTCTATCGCTTCTTTTATATGTAATAAGTCACTTTCTTCAAAAGCACTAGTCATTAAGAAGTCACTTTTCGGAAATGGAATGAAATTTTGATGCAACTTATCTTTTTTATTATAAAGCGTAATAATAGGAATATGATTAATCTCAAGGTCTGACAATAATTCCTTTACCGTTTGTTCATGCCCTACGTAATTAGGGTCTGCCGAATCAACAACATGTAAAATAACATCCGCTTCACCAGCTTCTTCTAACGTAGATCGAAAAGCAGCGATTAGTGACGTAGGTAGATCTTGTATAAAACCAACCGTATCCGTCAAAAGCACGGTATAACCAGAAGGTAACGGCATTTTCCTTGTTGTTGGATCTAGCGTTGCAAACAATAAGTTTTCTTCAAACGTATCAGCTTCCGTTAATCTATTAAACAACGTAGATTTCCCTGCATTTGTATACCCAATTAACGCAACTTGAAACACTTTATTATCTTTTCTTCTCTCACGATATCTTTTTCGATGCTCCACAACAACCGCAAGTTGTCTCTTTATTTCATCAATACGAGATCGAATATGACGACGATCTGTCTCAAGCTTCGTCTCTCCTGGTCCCCTTGTACCAATTCCACCACCAAGACGTGATAAAGCAAGACCTTGTCCCATAAGGCGCGGCATTGTATATTGCAACTGAGCTAACTCTACTTGAAGCTTACCCTCTCTCGATTTCGCACGTTGCGCAAAAATATCTAATATTAGTTGCGTTCGGTCAATTACTCTTGCATCTAACACTGAAGATAGATTCCGAATTTGACTCGGTGTTAACTCGTTATTAAATATAATAACAGCTGGTTCTAATTCTTCAGTTAAAGCTGCAAGCTCTTCTAATTTACCTTTCCCAATATAAGTCGCCGGATGGAACTTCGGACGTTTTTGCGTCGTTGATACTAACACTTCCGCTCGAGCAGTCTTCGCTAGCGATGCAAGTTCTTTCATGGAATGCATAAATTTTTCATCATCATCTTGCGACAATTGACAGCCAACTAATATGACTTTTTCTTTTTCTTCCATCAAATATGTTCACTCATCCTTTTCGAAATTTAAACCTTCTAATATAATAGCAGAGGAAGCATATTTCATCTAGTTAGCGGGGGAGAAAATTCATGGCATGGGAGATTTTTAGCATCATAGGCACAATCGCATTCGCACTAAGCGGAGCCATTGTCGCAATGGAAGAAGATTATGATATTTTCGGGGTATATATTTTAGGAATGGCAACCGCATTTGGGGGAGGTGCCCTTCGTAATTTATTGATTGGTTATCCAATCGTCGCATTTTGGCAACAAGACATGCTATTCCAAATCGCACTTTTATCAATGACGATTATTTTTCTTTTTCCAAATAGATTAATTAGACATTGGAAAAAGTGGGAAAACATCACAGACGCCATTGGCTTATCAGCATTCGCCGTACAAGGAGCACTATATGCTCAAAAACTAGATTTGCCAATTAGCGCTACAATCGTAGCTGCAGTTTTAACCGGCATCGGCGGTGGTATTATTCGTGATCTTTTAGCTCGCAGAAAACCTCTTGTCCTTCGAGCTGAAGTATATGCGTTTTGGACAATTTTAGCAGGTTTCTTAATTGGCGCTAAAATTATCGTTAGCGATTGGGCTCTATACACCTTATTCATTTTAATTGTTTGCTTCCGCATGATTTCTATTCATTACAAATGGCATTTACCGCATAGACGTATCGATACAAATGAACGTTCAATGCACAAATAGCACTCTAACCTCTTTACATATCGTAAAGAGGTTTTTCTTTTCTAACGAGTTTTTCTTCACATAATGTTTATACTAATTTTTAAAGTGAGGTGAATACAAATGACAAACCACGTTAATAAAGGTGCTCAAAAAAGCTCAGTAGACCAAATTGAACACGATCCTAATTCAGCACACGAAAAAAGTGCTAAAATGGAGCGCTTCCATAAATCTTACCAAGAAAAAGCAAAAAAAGATTAAACACACTTATACACCAAAAACAGACGCACAGTTTACGTACTGTGCGTCTCCTCTTCAAGCATCAAATCCATACTTGTTATCCCAATCAAATCATATTTATCATACGTATCCTCTTGTAACAATCGCATAGCTTGTGTGCGAATTGATTTTTCAACAATATTCCGTACGTATCGCCCATTACTAAACGATGTAATTTGTGACGAATACTTTACCGCGTGTAAATGATCTCTAAATTTCCACTCTGCTTCTTTCGACAACTGATATTCACGCTCTTCATACATTCTCTTCCCAATTTCCAACAACTGATTTACCGAGTAATCCGCAAATTCAATAATAAATGGAAAACGAGATTGTAATCCTGGATTTAATGAAAGAAAATGATTCATCTCTCTTGAATATCCAGCTAAAATTAATACAAAACCGTGTTGCTTATCTTCCATATGCTTCACAAGCGTATCGATAGCTTCCTTCCCAAAATCCTTCTCTCCACCCCTCGCTAATGAATACGCCTCATCAATAAATAAAATCCCTCCCATAGCCTTCTTTATTAAATCCCTTGTCTTTTGTGCCGTATGACCGATGTACTCACCTACAAGATCAGCACGTTCAGCTTCAACTAAATGCCCTTTCGATAAAATATTCATCTCAAACAACAATTTCCCTATCATTCTAGCAACGGTTGTCTTCCCAGTACCGGGATTACCCCTAAATAACATGTGAAGCACTTGCTTCTCAGACTTCAACCCCACCTCTTGCCTTTTTTTATTCACAAAAATCCAGGCATAAATTTCTTTTATTATCTTTTTTATATCATCCATCCCAACAAGTTTTCCCATCTCTTCTTCAATTCTCTGCAACATCTCATGTTTAGTAGTGGTTTCACTTGAAATTACGGCTTTATTTTCTGATGCCGGTAACGAAATTTTTTTTCGATGGTTTAATACAATATTAATTTGATTGTTATTTTTCTTACGCATCGATTGTTCCATACAATCACCTCATTTTATCCCGCATGAACGGGCAGTAAGACTCCCACCTCAAAATTCAGCAAATGCGAGGAAGTTAGACGGGAGATAACTGCCCGTAAATGCCCGATTGGTTCAACTAATAATCAGGGGGGATGAACAAAAACCCCACTGATTAAAGTTTCACTTTATCCACTCACCAAATATTATTATTCCTGTCTCCTTTACAAATGACTATTTTCAGAAAAGTTTGCTATAATATAAGAAATAATGAAGGTGGTGGGACTATGGAGACAACGGAATTCCATGATACAATACAAGCCTTTTCTATTTTTTTATTGAATAAAGGCCGAAAGCCTTCAACCATTAAACGTTATGTTTATGACATTGAAGATTTCGGACATTGGTTAGAAAAAAACCAAAAGCTCCCTTCCAGTAATATATGGGCAACACTTTGTACAAAAGACTATGAAGATTACTTTTCCGACTTAAAAAAGAATCGACACTACTCAGAAAAAACGATGCATCGTGTATTTATTGTTCTAAATAGAATGCATCATTTTCTAAATATCCCCAACCCATTAAAGAATATGGAAATCACTATTCAACCAGACCGTGCATTGCGCGATGAAGATTTCATTTCATCCGATGAAGAAAAAAGATTAAAGCATATAGTCACTTCATTAGAAGGACTTTCAGAAAAACAACGTCCTGTTCGTCCGTTATTAATGGATCGTAATATCTCTATTTTAAGTCTATTAATCGACTACGGACTATCCTTACAGGAACTCACAGCACTAACTATGCATCACGTTCATTTCGAAACTAATACACTTTCTATTCCAGCAACCGCAGGAGTAGAAAGATCAATCACATTAACAACCGAAGATAAAAAGCAACTGTACACATATTATAAAAGTATTCCAGAACCAGTTCGCCCTAAATACCATAGTAACGATCCATTGTTTGTTGCATTCGATTTTAACCGAGGAACATACAGATGGGTATATGAAATCGACGCACCAAAAACATTAACGGAAATCGCTATCCAAAAAATGATTCGACTTGAAGTAGCAAGAGCGAATTTACGTAAAGGCATTTCTGGACAACATTTCCGGAACACGTTTATTTTACGTCTAATAAAAAAACAAACCCCAGAGCCAGAGATCATAAAATTAGTTGGCTTCAAATCAAAGATTTCACTAAAACGATTTTATCAATACGCTGAAAATAAAAAAAACGTCCTATTATAAGGCGTTTTTTTTTATTTTTTTCGAAACAATCAATTTCACTATGACCATTTAACTATTCTCTGCATCTACTATGATGAGTTGCGTTCACATTCTCATTAGAAAGGAGAGATTTAATGTCTCGCTTTAACGACAATCAAAATAAATACTCCAATCCATGCTTTCCAACTAGTGCCGGACGAATTCCAACTACCCCAACGATTCCAATTACTAAAGCACAAATTAGAAAATTCCGCGCAATCATTAACGATTTAATAAAAATAATCCCTAAACTTTTCGCCAATCCATCCCCAAAAAACATAGAAGATCTAATAGATACATTGCACCTACTAAGCAAATTCATTTGTTCACTAGACGCTACTTCTGCTCTGAAAGCACAAGGATTCGCCATTATCAAAAACTTAATAACTATATTAACAAATCCGACCTTCGTAGCAAGTGCCGTATTTGTTGAACTTCAAATTTTAATTAATTATTTACTTTACATTACAAAGTTATTCCGAATTGATTCTTGTACACTCCAAGAACTCCTTAAATTAATTGCAGAGTTACAAACTACTCTAGTTAATTCAGCTTCGTTCGGCAGAGGACCTACTGGACCTACTGGACCTCAAGGTAATACGGGCATGACTGGTGCTACCGGACCTAGAGGTAACACCGGCGCTACTGGTGCTACCGGACCTAGAGGTAACACTGG
>NZ_MAOC01000092.1 GCF_001884135.1 Bacillus nitratireducens
ATGCTTCCATAGCTCAGCTGGTAGAGTACTTCCATGGTAAGGAAGAGGTCACCGGTTCAAGCCCGGTTGGAAGCTTGGAAAAAGTTTTTAAATTTTTGGCCCGTTGGTCAAGTGGTTAAGACACCGCCCTTTCACGGCGGTAACACGGGTTCGAATCCCGTACGGGTCACCACTTTTGGAGGATTAGCTCAGCTGGGAGAGCACCTGCCTTACAAGCAGGGGGTCGGCGGTTCGATCCCGT
>NZ_MAOC01000093.1 GCF_001884135.1 Bacillus nitratireducens
TGCCAGGCAAAACGGAGGATTAGCTCAGCTGGGAGAGCACCTGCCTTACAAGCAGGGGGTCGGCGGTTCGATCCCGTCATCCTCCACCATTCTTGCCGACTTAGCTCAATTGGTAGAGCAACTGACTTGTAATCAGTAGGTTGGGGGTTCAAGTCCTCTAGTCGGCACCAGTTTTTATTGCAAGAGCCATTAGCTCAGTTGGTAGAGCATCTGACTTTTAATCAGAGGGTCGAAGGTTCGAATCCTTCAATGGCTCACCATTTCAATCAAATATGCGGGTGTGGCGGAATTGGCAGACGCACTAGACTTAGGATCTAGCGCCTTTGGCGTGGGGGTTCGACTCCCTTCACCCGCACTTTTAATAAAATAACTCATACATGTCTTGCGGAAGTAGTTCAGTGGTAGAATACAACCTTGCCAAGGTTGGGGTCGCGGGTTCGAATCCCGTCTTCCGCTCCATTTTAACTTCATATGGCGGCATAGCCAAGTGGTAAGGCAGAGGTCTGCAAAACCTTTACCACCGGTTCAAATCCGGTTGCCGCCTTTCTTATTGTGCCGATGTGGCGGAATTGGCAGACGCGCACGACTCAAAATCGTGTTCCTTCGGGAGTGTCGGTTCGACCCCGACCATCGGTATCAAGAACGGCGTAACATCAAGACTCTATACTAATTGTATAGAGTCTTTTTGTGTTTTCATTACACGACAAAATAAGCACTAATAGTGCGTAGGAGGTAGTGTGCGGTGGGTAAGCGACGAACTTTAGATACAGTTGGAAGAAACTATGAAGTACTAAAAGGATAAAACTGAACGTTCGGTTTTATCCTTTTATAGAATTTCAGTAGAATATTACATATACAATAATTTTTTCCAGCACTCTAGAGAGAATTTCTCCACCCAGGTGACATGAAGTTAAATCCGACACCACCAGTAGATATTAGTACATTATCAACGGTTAAGTTTGTAATTTCTAAAAACCTCTTTTCAAACTCTTCTCTGTTGTACTTGTACATAGTTGAGTGGCACGCCCACATTGGCGTTGAAGTACTCAACCAGTCCCCTAATTCCTTTAATTCAGGAAACAACTCAAATCGAATTGGTTCATCTAATTTCATGAATCTCACTTGATAGATAGTTGGGTTTAGCTTTTCTCCTATCCCTTTAAGACTATGTGCTTTTTTCTCATTTGAATGTTTCATAATTACTTTCCCCCATCTTTTCTTCAAATTTTTTCCTATTTTAATTATACAGCAATAGAAAGTGATTATAGGAATATTATGGGAATCGGTGATGTAAAAAGACTCTAACAGAAATGTTAGAGTCTTTTTTGTTAAATTATGTTACCTGATTCTAAAATTCGTAATAAACGTAGGAATTCATGTATAATATAACTTGTCGAAAGAACAAAATGATAGTAATTTATATTATGTCTGTAATATGAATCAAAAATGAACTTTTTATATTTCTTTTAAAAATGTGTTGAATACACATTATATTTCATATTAATATTTTTATGTAGATTTAAAATGGGAAAGAGAGTGGAAAGTATGGGTCGTAAATGGAATAATATTAAAGAAAAAAAAGCATCAAAGGATGCAAATACAAGCCGTATATACGCGAAGTTTGGACGTGAAATTTATGTGGCAGCAAAACAAGGCGAGCCAGATCCAGAATCAAACCAAGCGCTTAGAGTTGTATTAGAACGTGCGAAAACATACAACGTACCAAGAACAATTATTGATCGTGCAGTTGAAAAGGCAAAAGGCGGTTCAGAAGAAAATTATGATGAGCTTCGTTATGAAGGATTCGGACCAAACGGATCTATGGTAATTGTAGATACACTTACAAATAACGTAAACCGTACTGCAGCAGATGTACGAGCTGCATTTAGCAAAAACAGTGGTAACATGGGCGTAAACGGTTCTGTAGCTTATATGTTTGACGCGACAGCTGTTATTGGTCTTGAAGGTAAAACATCAGATGAAGTTCTTGAAATTTTAATGGAAGCAGATGTAGATGCACGTGACATTCTAGAAGAAGAAGAGTCTGTTATCGTTTATGCTGAACCTGATCAATTCCATTCCGTACAATCTGCACTTAAAGATGCTGGTGTTGAAGAATTTACAGTTGCAGAATTAACAATGCTTGCACAAAATGATGTAGAACTTCCTGAAGATGCTCAAGCACAATTTGAAAAAATGGTTGATGCATTAGAAGATTTAGAAGATGTACAGCAAGTTTACCACAACGTAGACTTAGGAGAATAATAAGACAGAAGATCCTTTCGTTTAACGAATAGGGTCTTTTTTTTGTGAAGTTAATTACGATGATGAATTATTAAAGGTGTTTTGTTGTAGTTATGGAATATGATTATAGATAGTATTTTAAATGATTGTATTTCTAGGAGGTATTTCTATGGAGCATAAAACACCAAAGCATATCGTTGCCGTAGCAGGCTATTTAACAAATGAAAAGAATGAGGTGCTTTTAACAAGAGTGCATTGGCGAGCGGATACGTGGGAAATGCCTGGGGGACAGGTAGAAGAAGGAGAAGCACTCGATCAAGCTGTTTGTAGGGAAATAAAGGAGGAAACAGGATTAACGGTGAAGCCTATCGGAATTACAGGTGTTTATTATAATGCTTCTATGCATATTTTAGCTGTTGTGTTTAAAGTGGCATATGTGAGTGGTGATATAAAAATTCAACCTGAAGAAATACAAGAGGCTAAGTTTATTGCTTTAAATGAAAAGAACATCGATGAGTATATAACGCGTCCTCATATGAAATCAAGAACTGTTGATGCGATGAGAGCAACGCATTTCATTCCATATGAAACGTGGGAAGTACAGCCATATAACCTTCTAGGCAGGTTGTAAGAAAAGGGTAGCTATTTGAGATACACTCAAATAGCTACCCTTTTCTTATGTATATTACTTCAGAAAAAGGTCAAAATGATAATAAAGCTAGTATTGATTTTTAGAACGTTTGTTCTGTATAATGATGATATATCATATATAATTAGATTACTAGATGTTCAAAAATAGAAATTTATAGATGATATAATAAAAGAATAAAGTGGAATTAAGGAAGTATACTGCTCTTAATTTCTACGCTGCTATTGGTTATGAATGTTTTAAAATAATGTATATTCAACATTTCATATGAATAGTAGATAAAAAAGGACTGTGATACAATACATTTTTACACCTTACAATGTTGTAAGGTACGTGTAAGAGAAATCGATGGGATATTCTTTTACAACAAGGTATTCTTAAGTTAAGAGTTATATATGCTGTGTGGAAAAGAGGTGTTCGAGATGAAAGAACGAGTATTATCTAGAGTGAACTATCATCAAAAAGTTGCATTAAATCCATTAAATAAATTTCTTTATAAAGCCATTATATTATTATTATTGTTAAGTTTTGCATTATTATTCGTTGGAAATGTAATGATTGAGCGAAGTGATATTAGTAAATTACATGTACCTGCTAATTTAGAGGTGCCAGAATCATTAACACACGCATTTATTGCGACGGAAGATAAAAGATTTTATCATCATAACGGTTTAGACTATATAGCGATTATCAGGGCGTCTATTGAGAATATAAAAGCTGGTGGTGTTGTGCAAGGAGGAAGCACGATTACACAGCAGTTATCTAAAAATGCTTTCCTATCTAATGAACGTACATTTTCCCGTAAGTGGAAAGAAATTTTTTATACGAAAAAGATTGAACGTACATTCACAAAGGATGAGATATTAAAATTGTATGTAAGTAATATTTACTACGGAGAAGGCGCATGGGGGATTGAAAAAGCAGCAAACCTTTACTTCGGTAAAAAAGTGAATCAATTAACACTGGCTGAAAGTGCAATGATGGCTGCTGTAGTAAAAGCACCGGCTTATTACTCACCTGCACAAAATTATGATAAAGCAGTTGAGAGACGGAATGTAGTTTTAAGGTTAATGGAGAAAGAAGGCTATATAAATCATGATGAATATGTGCAAGCAGTTAGCGAGAAACTAGTAATTCGTCATGATATAAAAACAGAGCAATCCATGTTAAAAAATGCCCGTGAAAAAGCAGTAAGTTAAAAGAAGTTCCTATATAGGAGCTTCTTTTTTTGAATAATTTGTGACAAAAGACGACACAATATTGTCACAAATGTTGTATTTTTGTAATTTATGTGAGCGTGTTCATTGCGTGACCGATATAAGTGTTGATATTATGTGTATTGTGTACAATGCTGTATACAGAATATGAATTTAAAGAGGAATGTATATGAAATCAAATAAACTCATGGTTCTTGGTGTAGTTTTTTCTATCGCAGTATTGATTGTAATCGGAACAATTGCGTATAGCATCATAAATGACAAAAAAGATAAAGGGAATGAGATGTTTGCTTATTCTACGCAACAATCTTTAGGGAAAGATGATGCTCCAGTTAAGGTAGTTGAATTTGGAGACTTCAAATGTCCTGCTTGTCGTACTTGGGATGTAACAGTATTACCACGATTAAAAGAAGAATATATTGATAAAGGTAAAGTGCAGTTATATTTTATTAACTTCCCATTTATCGGAAAAGACTCTGATTTAGGTGCAGCTGCTGGTGAAGCGATTTATAAACAAGATCAAGATTCATTCTGGATTTTCTATGATGAGATTTATCAAAATCAAAAGAAAGATACGGAAGAATGGATTACAGAAGAATTACTTCTTAATATTGTGAAAGAAAAGCTTCCGAAAATTAATGTAGAACAGTTTAAAAAAGATTTACACAGTAAAGAAATGAAAGACAAAGTACGTAAAGATTCAGATCGTGCTCAAAAATTAAAAGTTCAAGGTGCTCCTTCAGTATATATAAATGGAAATCTTGCAAATCCTGATTTCGATAGTATGAAGAAGGCAATTGATAAAGAATTGAAAAAGTGATGAGTTATCTCATCACTTTTTCGACTTTTTTCGATAAAATTCTTGCTTCGTATTTTTTTACATGCTATACTACTTTACATAAGTTATTTTAATATCTTATATTTATTTCATATTTGCGGGTGTAGTTTAGTGGTAAAACAAGAGCCTTCCAAGCTCTGGTCGAGAGTTCGATTCTCTTCACCCGCTCCAAATTTTATTTAATGTTTTTCTAATAAATTGTGATCAACGCAGTGTTTCGTTTCTAAGATAAACGAGGCATTGCGTTTTTTAATGTTTGAAAAGCGTAATTGTATGCGAAAATAGAAGTAAAGAATAGTATTCCAAAAGTGAATTACTAACCAATATAGTCGTTACATAAGGGATAGATTCATCGGAGGAGGCGATAAAGAATGGATTTTGAACAATTAAAGCAAGAAGTAATTGCGTATAGTAAAACGATTGGTATAGATAAAATAGGGTTTGCTAGTGCATCACCATTTGAGGAATTAAAGCAACGATTAATCCAGCAGCAACAATTAAATTATCAGTCTGGATTCGAAGAGCCTGATATAGAGAAGAGAACGAATCCACAGCTTTTACTACCTGGTGCAAAATCAATCATTGCGATTGCTTTAGCGTACCCTTCAAAATTAAAAAATGCACCATTAAGTAAGCGTGGAGAACGCCGCGGGATTTTTTGTCGTGCTTCGTGGGGACAAGATTATCATCTCGTTTTACGAGATCGTTTGCAAAAGTTAGAGGCATATTTAATCGAGAAACTTCCGGATATAGAAGTGAAATCAATGGTCGATACAGGTGAACTAAGTGATCGAGCTGTATCAGAACGTGCCGGTATTGGATGGAGTGGTAAGAACTGCGCTATTATTACGCCGGAATTTGGTTCGTATGTATACTTAGGAGAAATGATTACGAACGTCCCATTCCCTCCGGATCAGCCAATAGAAGATCAATGTGGAAGTTGTACGAAGTGTATTGATATTTGTCCTACAGGTGCTTTAGTACAGGGTGGACAGTTAGACTCGAAGAAATGTATCGCATTTTTAACACAGACAAAAGGGTTTCTGCCTGAAGAATATCGCGATAAAATAGGAAACCGTATATATGGATGTGATACATGTCAGACTGTTTGTCCAAAAAATAAAGGAATGGATTTCCACAACCATCCTGAGATGGAGCCTGATCCTGAGTTAGTTAAACCGTTATTAACACCACTTTTAACAATTAGTAATCGTGATTTTAAAGAGAAGTATGGAATTATGTCTGGTTCATGGAGAGGTAAAAAACCATTGCAACGAAATGCTATTTTAGCACTTGCGCATTTTAAAGAAACAGCAGCAATTCCTGATTTAATCGGTGTTATGAAAGATGACCCAAGACCAGTACTTCGCGGAACAGCAGCATGGGCACTTGGGAAAATTGGCGGAGATGGAATAGGCGAAGCAATTGAAAAAGCGATGGAACGTGAGAAAGATGAAGAGGTTCTTCATGAAATGAATCGTGGACTTGAATTGTTAGCACAGAAAAAAGAGTAGATAATATCTCCCTTTTTCATATTGTAATATGGGAGGGAGACGAAATGGTTGTAAAAGCGAATATTGAAAAGCAAGTACACCAGTTTTTAGCATATATCACAGAGAAACGAACTGACGTGGATGGTATTGCTGAAGATTTATTACGAATGGTACAGAGAAAGAAACAATTGTTTCAAAAACGTAGTGCAGATATAGTGAAAGCAACTGCCGATATTTCTTTCATGAGACAATTAAATAGTAGTGAGCATCAAGAAATTGATTATCAAGTACACTTTAAATATTTAATTAAGCATAAAGAATTATTTTATATCGAAGAGGAACAATTAAAACGACGAGTTTGTCTGAAAAATAATCGTGTAATAGATGATTATGCTCTTGAGGTGTCAGAAGAAATAGGGATAGGTGAAAAGTTAGAACGAGAAGTCACGAAAGAAAAATACGGTTCATATCAATATAATCGTTTAGAGGCAGTGAAATATGCAGAGCGTTGGTGGGATGATCGCAATCCTGTATACCGTAATTTCCCTGATAATTGTACAAATTTCATTTCACAATGTCTGCACACTGGAGAAGTGCCAATGAACGGACATCCTAATATTCGTAAAGGGTGGTGGCAAAGGGGAAACCAATGGAGTTGGAGCTGGGCTGTAGCACACTCTTTTTATTGGTATTTGTCAGGTGCTACAACAGGGCTTCGGGCAGAAGCGGTAGAAAAGCCAGAAGACCTAATTCTTGGCGATGTAATTGCGTATGATTTTGAGGATGATGGTAGGTGGAATCATACGACAATTGTAGTAGCAAAGGACGCAGATGGTATGCCGCTTGTAAATGCACATTCAGCGAATAGCCGTCGGCGTTATTGGAATTATGAAGACTCTAGTAAATATACACCGCAAATGAAATATAAATTCTTTCATATTATTAATGGGTAGAGATTTTTCGTTCAAGTGGTATAATACGTAGTAGACAAAAAATAGAGGTGAATATCGCGTGGGAGTACATGTTGTTTTATATCAACCAGAAATTCCAGCAAATACAGGAAATATTGCACGTACGTGTGCAGCAACTGGAACAGAATTACATTTGATTAGACCGCTTGGATTTTCAACGGATGACAAAATGTTAAAGCGTGCAGGATTAGATTATTGGCAGCACGTAAAAGTTACGTATTATGATTCAATCGAAGAATTTTATGAGAAAAATAAAGATGGTGAATTCTTCTATTTAACAAAGTATGGCGAGAAAGCTCATACAGCATTTGATTATAGCAAACGTGAGAAGGATTACTATTTCGTGTTTGGAAGAGAAACAAATGGATTACCAGCTAATGTAATTGAAGAAAACTTCGATCATTGTTTACGTATTCCAATGACGGATAAAGTACGTTCATTAAATTTATCTAATACAGCAGCAATTTTAATTTATGAAGCGTTCCGTCAACAAAATTATCCAGGATTAGATTTAGAAATCGTTTATTAAAAGTCGCCATTTGGCGACTTTTTTATTTATTTTAGAAAATATGTAATCATACATTTTAAAAACGGTACATATTCATATAGAATGAGGTATATGAATAAAAATAGATAAGACAGGTTGAGATAAATATGAAGGAACAATATAACAATCAAAATACCTATTTAAGTATGATAGATATGGATTTAGTAAAACAGGGACTGCTACATGCTATTCAAGATTTAGTTTTTATTGTGAAAGTTATTGATGATGAAACTTTTAAATATATTTATGTGAATAAAATAGGAATGGATTATGCCAGGCTAGGAACAGAATGTTATGGAAAAACTTTTGCAGAAGTATTACCAGAAGATACGGCAAGGGTATTACAAAGGCAATATGCAAAAGTAATGAGAGAAGCGAGAGCAAATACATTTTGTGATGTAATTAGTTTACCAACTGGTAATATACATTATGAATCTTTACTTAATCCAGTATGTGATGTAAATGGAATATGTCAGTTTATTATTTGTATTACTAGGGATATTACAGCACAGGTTAAGGAAAAAGTGGAAATAGAAGAAAAACAAATGTTATTTAAGTCATTACTAGAATATAATAATGACTCCATTGTATCTGTAAATTCTATTGGGAGAATTACATATGCAAATCCAGCAACATATGAAATATTTGGATATCGATATGAAGAACTAAGTAATCAATTTGTTTTTCAGTTTATAAATAAGGAATATGAACAGGCTTTTCAAACTATATTTAAGGGGGCTTTACAAGGAAGAGCACAACAAATTGTTGCAAAGAAATATATCCATAAAGAAGGATATGAACTTTATATTTCCGTTAGGACAATCCCCATTATTGTGAATAGTGAAATCGTCGGGGTGTACATAGTTACGAGGGATGTTACAAGGCAAGTATTAAATGAGATGAAAACAGAATATTTGGCTTACTTCGATCAGTTAACAGGGTTAATGAATAGAATATCATGTACAAATAAACTAAATGAATTTTTAGCTGAGAATAAAAAATTCGCATTGGTTTTTATAGATTTGGATGAATTTCACCTTATTAATGATACATTTGGTCATAAAGAAGGAGATCAAGTCTTAAAAAAGGTTACTGAATGCTTACGAGACGTAAAAATAGAAGATATGCATTTATTTAGAGAACATGATGATCAATTTGTTATGTTAATAGAAAATATAACGAGAGAATGCGTAGAGGAAGTTGCACAAACAATACTAAAAAAAATTAGTGGGCATTTTGTACTAGAAGAAGAGGATGTTTATTTGAGTGCATCAATTGGGATTGTAATGGCCCCAGAAGATGGAATGGATGAAAAAATACTTTTCCAAAGAGTCGACGCAGCTTTGGAAAAAGCCAAGGAAAAAGGAAAAGGGTATTATCATTTTTATTGTAGTGGATTAGATTGTGAACGTGAACAAAGGTTTATAATAGAAAATCAGTTACATCGTGCTATAGAAAAAGATGAATTTTTCCTATATTATCAACCTCAAATTAATATTGAAACGGGAAAGATAGCCAGTATGGAAGCCTTAATAAGGTGGGAGAATAAGGAGCTAGGATTGGTCTCGCCAAATCAATTTATCCCGCTTGCTGAAAGAACAGGATTTATTATTAAACTTGATGAATGGGTAGTACATCAAGTGTGTGAACAAATACGTGAATGGTTAAATAAAGGGTATGAAGTTGTACCAATTGCAGTTAATATTTCAGCTAGACATTTTCGTTCTATTACATTGATAGAGATGATTACACGCGCTTTAAACAAGTACAATGTCCCACCTCATTTATTAGCAATAGAAGTTACAGAAGGGGCTCTTATACATAAAGATGTATCGAAAAGAGTGCTATTGCAGTTAAAAGAACAAAATTTAAAAATTCATTTAGATGACTTTGGAACGGGATATTCATCTTTAAGTTATTTAAAAACATATCCGATTGATACGTTAAAAATTGATCGTTCTTTTATGGAAGGTATATATATAGATGAAAGAGATACGAATATTACGGCTGCAATTATTCATTTAGCACATACTCTAGGATTAAATGTAATTGCAGAAGGAGTAGAAAAAGCGGAACAAATACAATTTTTAAAGGAAAAGAATGTGAAAATCGTACAAGGCTATTTTTATAATCGTCCTTTATCGATATACGATGTGGAAAATATTTATTTTAAATAGTTTATAAAAACAAGAAAAAAAGTGATGTGCTAAAAAGCACATCACTTTTTATGTGTACCTGGCTTATCGTTATAACCAGATGTGAAAATAGCTGTAAGAAATGTGAGTGATACACCTAAAATTAATAATAACTTCATACTAATTTCCTCCTTACTTTTTCGGTTTACGAATCTTATTTGTGAATCGAAATGTATGTAAGGTTCCTAGAAGAAAAGAATTTATTTACAATGAATAGTAGCGTGAAAACGTTAATACCCTTATTATACAGAATTTTCTTTGAATTTTGGAGAGAATTTTATAGAGCTATTATATATTTCGTTTTGATTTAAAGAATGTTTAAGGACATCCTAGCATACCTTTTATAATAATCCGATTGAACAAGGAGATGGGGGAGGAGCTATAATGGATATTCTAAAAAAGATTGAACAGCATCGAGCAGCAGAAGAACGTTTACAATGGGAAGGTACGTTTGCGGAGTATTTGGAGCTTGTGAAAGAAAGACCATGGGTGGCTCAAACAGCACACTCTCGCATTTACAATATGATAAAAGATGCCGGAATTGAAGAAGTTGATGGTAGAAGAAAATATAATTTCTTTAGTAATCAGCTGTTTGGATTAGAGGATGCGTTAGAACGCCTTGTAGAAGAATATTTTCATCCATCTGCAAAACGATTAGATGTTAGAAAACGTATTTTATTATTAATGGGTCCTGTTAGTGGTGGTAAATCAACTTTAGTTACGATGTTGAAACGAGGATTAGAAACATATTCACGTACAGATCGAGGGGCTATTTTCGCAATTAAAGGTTGCCCAATGCATGAAGATCCATTGCATTTAATTCCGCACCATTTACGTGATGACTTCTTTGATGAGTATGGAGTAAGAATTGAAGGGAATTTATCACCATTAAATGTGATGCGTTTAGAGCAAGAATATGGATCAAGAATTGAGGATGTAGTTGTAGAGCGTATTTTCTTCTCTGAAGATCGCCGTACAGGGATTGGTACATTTAGTCCATCTGATCCAAAATCACAAGATATTGCCGATTTAACAGGTAGTCTAGACTTTTCTACGATTGCAGAATATGGTTCAGAATCAGATCCTCGTGCGTACCGATTTGATGGAGAATTAAATAAGGCGAACCGAGGTATGATGGAGTTCCAGGAAATGTTAAAGTGTGATGAGAAGTTTTTATGGCACTTATTATCACTTACACAAGAGGGGAATTTCAAAGCAGGTAGATTTGCGCTTATTTCAGCAGATGAATTAATTGTAGCGCATACGAATGAAACAGAGTATCGCTCCTTTATAGCAAATAAGAAAAATGAAGCATTGCACTCAAGAATTATTGTAATGCCAGTTCCTTATAACTTACGAGTTAGTGAAGAAGAACATATTTATGAAAAAATGATTCGTGAAAGTGACGTGTCCAATGTTCACATTGCACCGCATACACTTCGAGTTGCAGCAATGTTCACTATTTTAACTCGTTTAAAAGATCCGAAGCGTCCGGATATTGATTTAATTAAAAAGATGCGTTTATATGATGGAGAAACGGTAGAAGGTTATAATGCGATTGATGTAGAAGAATTGCAACGTGAATATCAAGATGAAGGTATGAAAGGTATTGATCCTCGTTATGTTATTAACCGAATTTCTTCTACAATTATTCGAAAAGAGGTACCATCTATTAATGCACTAGATGTACTTAGATCGCTAAAAGACGGGTTGGATCAACATCCATCAATTAGTAATGAAGATCGAGAGCGTTATATGAATTTCATCTCATTAGCGAGAAAAGAATACGATGAAATTGCTAAGAAAGAAGTACAAAAAGCGTTTGTTTATTCATACGAAGAATCAGCTAAGACACTCATGGATAACTACTTAGATAACGTTGAAGCGTATTGTAATAAATCAAAATTACGTGATCCGTTAACGGGAGAAGAAATGAGCCCAGATGAAAAACTTATGCGTTCGATTGAAGAGCAAATTGGAATTTCAGAAAATGCTAAGAAAGCATTCCGTGAAGAAATTTTAATTCGAATTTCTGCTTATGCCCGTAAAGGAAAGCGCTTTGATTATAATTCACATGAACGTCTTCGTGAAGCGATTCAGAAAAAACTATTTGCTGATTTAAAAGATATAGTGAAAATTACAACATCAACGAAAACACCAGATGAAAATCAGCTTAAGAAAATCAATGATGTTGTTGCACGCTTAATTGATGAGCATGGATATAATTCTTCATCTGCGAATGAATTGTTACGTTATGTAGGTAGTTTGTTAAATCGATAGTTTGATAACAAAACGCTGTCTCTTGTTCTTGGGACGGCGTTTTGTTATCTATTGATACTTGTAAAAAGTGTCATAGCTTGTCCAAATATAATAAATTAAGATGCGATTTTATGAATTTATTGTCAATTATTTTTACAATATGCATATGATAGAGTAACCAACCATTCATACGAAAAAAGCCAACACAATACAATATGTTGCAATACGAAAATGTGTGCAACAATGCATTGTGTTTCTTTCTTATCAACGGCTGAATGTTTCTTTCTATTATGTGAGTGGCAAAATTTTGTTTAGGATGCTCGGAGTATTGTATGAAAAACGCTATATATGTTTATGGGATGATTTTCAATGGGCAGTTACCTTTCAAATATTCTAGCTTGGCATATTACAGAACAAAATTTATAGATTGCTGTTCATAGAGGAAGACAATTACAGTAAGGAGGGAAAGGAATGGGCGAAGAAAACCAACCAAATTATACGATTTCACAGGAAAACTGGTCCCTCCATCGCAAAGGATATGACGACCAACAACGCCATCAAGAAAAAGTGCAGGAGGCAATCAAAAATAATTTACCAGACCTTGTAACAGAAGAAAGTATAGTTATGTCTAATGGCAAGGATGTTGTGAAAATACCGATTCGTTCTTTAGATGAATATAAGATTAGATACAATTATGATAAAAATAAACATGTTGGGCAAGGAAACGGTGACAGCAAAGTTGGTGATGTCGTTGCGAGGGATGGATCAGGTGGTCAAAAGCAAAAAGGACCAGGAAAAGGGCAAGGGGCAGGAGATTCAGCTGGGGAAGATTATTATGAAGCGGAAGTCTCAATTTTAGAATTAGAGCAAGCGTTTTTCAAAGAATTAGAGCTGCCGAATTTAAAGAGGAAAGAAATGGATGAAAACAGGATTGAGCACATTGAATTTAATGACATTAGAAAAACAGGATTATGGGGAAACATTGATAAGAAACGAACGATGATATCTGCATATAAACGAAATGCAATGGGCGGCAAAGCATCCTTCCACCCGATTCACCAAGAAGATTTAAAGTTCCGTACTTGGAATGAGGTGTTAAAGCCAGATTCGAAAGCCGTTGTATTAGCGATGATGGATACGAGTGGATCGATGGGAATATGGGAGAAGTATATGGCACGTAGCTTCTTCTTTTGGATGACAAGATTTTTGCGCACAAAGTATGAAACGGTAGATATTGAGTTTATTGCCCATCATACAGAGGCAAAAGTAGTTACAGAAGAAGAGTTCTTTTCAAAAGGAGAAAGTGGCGGAACGATCTGTTCTTCCGTATACAAAAAAGCACTTGAGCTAATCGATAATAAATATTCACCAGACCGCTATAATATTTATCCATTCCATTTTTCAGACGGTGATAATTTAACTTCGGATAATGCTAGATGTGTAAAGCTTGTTGAAGAGCTGATGAAAAAATGTAATATGTTTGGGTATGGGGAAGTGAATCAATACAACCGCCACAGTACGCTGATGTCAGCCTATAAAAATATTAAAGATGAGAATTTCAGATATTATATTTTAAAGCAAAAAGCAGATGTATTCCATGCGATGAAGAGCTTCTTTAAAGAAGAATCAGGTGAAAAGATGGCATAATCCCTTTTAAAGGGATTATTTTTTTGTAAACTTTTTATTTTTTTTAGTTGACAATGATAATGAAAATCATTATCATTTATTCAAGAAATGATTATATTTGGATTTATAGATTTTGGAGGAGATGTAAAGTTGAAAAAAACTAAAAGAAAACATATCAATGCAATGCTAGTGGCGGCAGCCTTAGCGCTACCGTTTGCTGTGTATTCAACACCTGCTTTAGCAGCGGTAGCAATCGAGGCTAATAAAACGGGGTATGCTTTAGAAGATGGTACATATGATGCTGTTATTAAAGCGTATAAAGATAAAACGAATGAAGAGTCTATGGCAGCTGTTTATATAAAGGATCCTAAGTTAACGATTGAGAATGGAAAGAAAATTGTAACGGCAACGTTAAGTGAGAGTGATTTCTTCAAATACTTGAAAACAGAAGATATTCATACTCCTGGTGTGTTTCATGATGTAAAAGTAATATCAGAAGATAAAAAGAAAAATGGAACGAAAGTGATTCAGTTTGAAGTAGGGGAATTAGGAAAGAGGTATAATATGCAAATGCATATTTATATTCCGACAATGGCCTATGATAATAAGTATCAAGTGCAATTTGAAGTAAATACATTGAATTTAGAAAACAATGTTCCAGAAGAACAAAAGGAAAATAAAGAGGATAAAGTGGATCAACAAGATGAAAGTGGAAATGTAATAGTAGATAAGCAATTACAAATGCATATTAATAAATATAACTTGAATAGAGAGAATCTAAATACGCCAATAACTAAGGAAGATTTATTAAAAGTTAAATCTTTAATAGTTGTTGAGGCAAAAAGTAAAGGGATAAAAGATGTAAGCGGTCTAGAATATATGACGAACTTAGAAAACTTAACGTTGGAAGAAGTTAAGTTAGACAATATGCAGTTTATCTCGAAGTTGAGACAGTTGAAATCAGTAAATATAACTTATAGTGAACTTCAAAATATTGAACCTTTGGCTGAGTTAGAGAATATTGAGAATTTAAGTTTAAGAAACAATAAAATTTCAGATGTAAGCCCATTGAGTCAAATGAAGAAGATTAAAATATTAGATTTAAATAGTAATGATATAAAAGATATAACACCATTGTTTACAGTAACTTCTTTAAGGACTCTAACTTTGGCAAATAATCAAATTAGTAATGCTAATCTTGCTGGGATTGAGCAATTGAAAAATGTGAAAAATTTATCTTTAAGTAACAATGGACTTACTAATATCGAGCATATTACCTCAATGAAAAAATTAGTGGAGTTAGACCTTTCTAAAAATGAATTAAAAAACATCGAACCTTTATTAAGATTATCTACTGTACAATCACTTAATTTAGAGGAAAACTATATTTCAGATATAACGCCACTTAGTCAATTAACAGGTTTATATGATTTAAAGCTGGGTTCGAATGAAATTCGTGATGTTAGACCTGTTCAAGAATTAGGAAAAAGAATGTATATCGATATTCAAAGACAAAAAATCTTTTTAGATGAAGCAGGCGTGGATGAAGAAATAAAAATTCCAATATACAATCTTAAAGGAGAAACACTTCAAAATATTTATGTGAAAAGTGAAGAGGCTACTCTGAATAACGGGTTTATAAAATGGAATAGTCCTGGAGAAAAAATATATGAATTCAAACTAGATACGAATTCTGCTGAAAGTAAAATAAGATTTAATGGGACGGTTATACAAAGTATAGTTGAAAAACAAACAGAAAGTAAAAATGTAATTCTTGATGGAAATTTACAACAGCATATTAATAAAAAGAATTTTGGTAGAGAGAATCTAAATGCCCCTATAACAAAAGAAGATTTATTACAGATTAAAACTTTAGAGATACTTAAAGAAAAAGGAAAAGAGATAAAAGATCTAACTGGTTTAGAATACATGACGAACTTAGAAAACCTCACTTTAGAAGGAGTAGGGTTGAAAAATATTGAGTTCATTTCAAACTTGAAACAATTGAAAGAGGTGAATGTATCTCATAATAAAATTGAAGATATAACGCCGTTATCTTCACTGGAAAATTTACAGTGGTTAAACCTTGCGGATAATCATATTAAAGATGTATCAGTTCTTGGTTCAATGTTAGACCTACTCAGTTTAAAATTAGCTGGAAATGAGATTCGTGATGTAAGGCCGTTAATACAATTAGGTCAATGGTTTTCAATTGATGTTGGAAGACAAAAAATCATTTTAAATGAAGCAAAAGTAAATGAAGAAATTCAAGTTCCCGTATATGATTTAGAAGGAGAAACTATTGAGAATATTAAACTAACAAGTGAGGGTGGAACGTTTAATAACGGAGTAATGAAATGGAGTACTCCAGGTGAAAAGGTATATAAATTTGATTTAGATTCGGATGAAACTAGTATAAGTTTTAACGGAACAGTAATCCAGAATATAGTTGAAAAAGAAGAAGTAAAAGAACCAACAACGGAAGTTGAAGGGTCAAAAGAAGAAGTAAAAGAACCAACAACGGAAGTTGAAGGGTCAAAAGAAGAAGTAAAAGAACCAACAACGGAAGGTGAAGGATCAAAAGAAGAGGTAAAAGAACCAACAACGGAAGTTGAAGGGTCAAAAGAAGAAGTAAAAGAACCAACAACGGAAGTTGAAGGATCAAAAGAAGAAGTAAAAGAACCAACAACGGAAGTTGAAGGGTCAAAAGAAGAAGTAAAAGGACCAACAACGGAAGTTGAAGGGTCAAAAGAAGAAGTAAAAGAACCAACAACGGAAGTTGAAGAAGTAAAAGAACCAACGACAGAAGTTGAAGAATCAAAAGAACCAGCAAAAGAAGCTGAAGGCTCGAAAGAAGAAGTGAAAGAGCTAACAACAGAGGTTGAAGGGGCGAAAGAAAAAGAAGTAGCACGAGAGATTGAAAAATTGAAAGAAGAAATAAACCAATCCACAGTAGTTCAAGAACAAAACGTGAATAATCAGGTTGTGACAGAAAAAGTAGTAGAGAATCAAAGCATGAAAGAAAATGAACCAGTTGTTAATAAACAAGAAGAAAGTAAGAAATCGCTAGGAGCAACAGGTGGACAAGCGAATACATCAACGTTACTTTCAGGCGTAGCATTAGTTCTTTCAGCACTGAGTATGTTTGTATTTAGAAAGAGATTATTTAAGAAATAAAAACGTTTTATCTTATTATAATGTAAAATAATTATATAAATTTTTGAGAAGACATTATCATGGCGATTTTATTTTGAAATATGCTTATGATGATGTCTTTTTTTAGAAGGATATAAATGGAGAAAGTGTAAATGTATTAGAGAAGGAGGAGAGATTATGCATGTTAGTTCTATTTTGAAAATTGAAGAGGTGGCATCATTTATTGCGAATATGAATAAAGATGCTACGCATCATGTTGGTTATTGTGGAGATGAGAAAGAGGAGTTATTACAGACAATTATCCATGATTTTTCTGATATAGGCTGGGAACAATCTTTTGTTGTTACTTATGAAAATAATAAAATAATAGGTGTATTAGGATTTGATGTGGATGAAGTAAAAAAATGTGCAGAAATATGGGGGCCTTTTATTATTGCAGAGAATTGGAAAGAAGTTGCTTTACATATGTGGAAGGAACTTATAGAAAAGGTGCCTTTTCATATTGAGAAATTTTATGGTTTTTATCATGTAGAAAATAATAATTGTGCCCGCTTAATGAAGGATTTACATGCTAAAGAACAAGATCGACATAGTATTCTCATTTTAAATAATATTGCGGGACAACGTATTATATGTAATGTAGAAGAAGCTTTACCAAAAGTATTTGAGCAGTTTATCGCTTTGCACAATAATGTTTTCCCTAATACATATTATGAAGGAAATGAAATTATCGAACGTTTAAGTGATACGAATAAATTATTTGTAAGTATGAAGAATGATAAGTTAGAAGGTTATGTATATGTTGAAGTAAATCCGGAGTTTCAAGAAGCGAATATAGAATTTATTGCAACCACTGAAAATAGTAGAAGAAAAGGTGTTGGAGAGCGGTTATTACAAGGTGCAATTCAGTATATTTTCTCCTTTCAAGGGATGAGAGAGATAGAACTATGTTTGAATACGAATAATGATCGTGCGATGAAGTTGTACAAGAAAGTAGGTTTTGAGGAGAAAGCATGTTTACAGCACTATATAATAGAGTAAAAACCCATTCGTATGAAAATTATATTTCATACGAATGGGTTTTATTTAATTTACTTTGCCGCCCTCAGTAATAACGGATTCAGGATTAATTTGAGGACCGAATACCCCCATTGAGAAGAGGTGCTAATTGTTACATAACCTTTTTTATTTTTTGCGGAACTTCTTTTGTTTGCGAATTAACATCTTCTTTTCTCAGCTCTTTAAAGAGCGAAGTAACCATAAGAACGACTACGATAGAAAATGGTAGAGCTGCGATTATAGCTGCAATTTGTAGTGCATTTAGTCCTCCTGCTTGTAATAAAATAGCTGCAATTATCGCGATTGTTAATCCCCATATAAGTTTTAAACTGTTTTTCGGTGATAAGCTTCCGTTACTCGTTTGCATTGAAACAACAAATGTTGCCGAGTCGGCAGAAGTAACGAAAAATGTGGCTACTAAAATTAACCCGATAATTGTTAAAAATGTAGAGAATGGTAGGTGTGAAATAACAGCAAATAATCCAATCTCTGTACCATTTTTTGCGATTTCATCAGCTATTCCAAGCGATTGGAACATTTCCATATGGATAGCGGTACCACCAAATACTGCAAACCAAAATGTACAGATAAGAGTTGGAACTAATACAACTCCAAAAATAAATTCTTTTATTGTGCGCCCTTTAGAAATACGGGCGATGAATGTACCAACGAATGGAGACCAAGAGATCCACCATCCCCAATAAAAAATAGTCCAGTTTTCAATCCAAGAAGAAGATTTTTCATTAAATGCTCCTAAATTTAATCCCATACTAGGTAAAGCCCCAATATAAGAACCGAGTGTAGATGTGAAATATTTCATAATAAATACAGTTGGTCCTAAAAGTAAAAAGGAGACGAGTAAAATACCTGCAAGAGAGAAATTTAAGTTACTCAAATATTTAATCCCACGATCTAAGCCAGTTTGTGCACTTGTTAAATATAAAACAGCGAAGATGGCGATAAGTACGAGCTGTGTAAGTAAAGTGTTATGAATAGAAGGGAATAAATAGCTTAATCCTCCGGCGATTTGTTGAGCACCGATCCCAACAGATGGCACAATACCGAATACTGTGGCTAAAACAGCTAAAATATCGACTGTTTTTCCGATAGGAGAATTTTTCGATCGATTAAATAATGGAGTAACTGTAGCCCCAATTGTGCTACCTTTTTGTTTGCGGAACGTGAAATATGCAATTGTTAAAGCAACCATCGCGTATAGTGACCACGGAAAGAGTCCCCAGTGGAAAAATGAATATTGCATAGCGAGCTTGGCGCTTTCTTCTGTGCCTGCTTTTCCTGTTAATGGATCTGTAAAATGTGAAATCGGTTCAGTAATTCCGTAAAAGAGGAGTCCAATTCCCATTCCTGCCCCAAACAACATGGATAGCCAAGATGGATAACTATACTTTGGTTTTTCTCCATCTTTACTAAGACGAATAGATCCATACTTAGAAAATGCTAAATAAGTAGCTAAAATAAGCATTGAGGTCATAAGTAGAGAGTAAAACCATCCAAATTTATTGAGAATGAATGAGTTTAAAGAAGATGTAACGCTTTGTAAATCATAGCCTTGTATCCAACTTGCCGGGGTAATTCCCCATATGATGAATAATGTTGTTAGCAAGATGGAGATATAGAATACACTGTTCTCTTTTTTTATCATAGAATCCCACCCTTATTTAATAAAGTTAACAATTATATTAATCATAACAATTAAAGGTTTAATTGTCAAAAAATTCGATTTTTATCGTGTGTAAAAGGACAGTTTAATCGCTATAGATTCATAATCATTGGAGGTTGGATAAAGGCAAGGGCGTTCACTATATGTTCAAAATGCAGGAAGAAATAATATGAAATATTGCATTTTATATTGTTGTATCCAAATTTTATGTTAAATTCTTGAATGGAATATTTAATTAGGGGGACAATGGTATGAACAAAAAATCAAAGATTAATAAAGTTATGCTTAGTATTAGTACAATGGCTCTATCGTTAGGAGCACTTCAAACTCATGCATCAGCGGAAGAAAAAGTGCCGTATAATGTGTTGAAAACGAAACCGGTTGGAATTGAAAAACCAGTAGATGAAGTTGGGCATATTTCGAAAGTTGATGAAACATTATCGTTTCAAGAACGTTTAAAAGTAGGAGACTTTTCACAGCGACCAGCATCTATTATGAAGAGTTCAGAAGTAAAGCAAGTTAAAGAAAGCTATTCAATGGCTGATTTAAACAAAATGAATAATCAAGAATTAGTTGAAACGTTAGGAAGTATTAAGTGGAATCAAATTACAGACTTATTCCAGTTCAATGAAGATGCAAAGGCTTTTTATAAAGACAATGGGAAAATGCAAGCAGTTATAGACGAATTAGCTCATAGAGGTAGTACATTTACAAAAGAGGATTCAAAAGGAATTCAAACGTTTACGGAAGTGTTACGTTCAGCTTTTTATATTGCATTTTACAATAATGAATTAAGCGATTTAAATGAGAGAAGCTTCCAGGATAAATGTTTACCTGCTCTAAAAGCAATTGCAACAAATCCAAACTTTAAGCTCGGTACATATGAGCAAGATTCAGTCGTATCTGCATATGGTAAATTAATTAGTAATGCTTCAAGTGATGTTGAAACGGTTCAATATGCGGCTAATATTTTAAAACAATATAATGATAACTTTCATACATATGTAGACGATCGTATGAAAGGACAAGCTGTATACGATATGATGCAAGGTATTGATTATGATATGCAATCTTATTTATTTGAAACTCGTAAAGAGGCAAAAGATACAATGTGGTATGGGAAAGTAGATGGGCTTATTAATGAAATAAATCGTATTGCTCTTTTAAATCAAGTAACATCAGAAAATAAGTGGCTCGTTAATAATGGAATTTATTTTGCTAGTCGTTTAGGTAAGTTTCATAGTAATCCAAATAAAGGATTAGAGGTTGTTACACAGGCAATGCATATGTACCCGCGTTTAAGTGAGCCGTATTTTGTTGCGGTAGAACAAATTACAACAAACTATAATGGGAAAGATTATAGCGGGAATACGGTAGATTTAGAGAAGATACGTAAAGAAGGAAAAGAGCAATACTTACCAAAAACGTATACATTCGATGATGGATCTATTGTATTTAAAACTGGGGATAAAGTGTCAGAAGAGAAAATTAAGAGATTATATTGGGCTGCGAAGGAAGTAAAAGCGCAATATCACCGTGTGATCGGAAATGACAAAGCTTTAGAACAAGATAATGCAGACGACGTATTAACGATAGTAATCTATAATACTCCGGACGAATACCAGTTAAATAGACAATTGTATGGATATGAAACAAACAACGGTGGAATTTATATTGAAGAGACAGGGACATTCTTTACATATGAGCGTACGCCAGAGCAAAGTATTTATAGTTTAGAAGAGTTATTCCGTCATGAGTTTACTCATTATCTTCAAGGGAGATATGAAGTTCCTGGTTTATTTGGAAGAGGAGATATGTATCAAAATGAAAGATTAACTTGGTTCCAAGAAGGGAATGCAGAATTTTTCGCAGGATCTACTCGTACAAATAATGTAGTACCGAGAAAGAGCATAATTAGCGGATTATCATCTGATCCTGCAAGCCGTTATACAGCAGAGCGTACACTATTTGCTAAATATGGTTCTTGGGATTTCTATAACTACTCGTTCGCATTGCAGTCTTACTTATATACGCATCAATTTGAAACGTTTGATAAAATTCAAGATTTAATTCGTGCGAATGATGTGGGAAATTATGATACGTATCGTGAGACTTTAAGTAAAGATTCTAAGTTAAATAAAGAGTATCAAGAGTATATGCAGCAGTTAATTGATAATCAAGATAAGTACAATGTTCCGGAAGTAGCAGATGATTATTTAGTTGAACATGCACCAAAAGCATTAACAGAAGTGAAGAAAGAAATTAGTGATACGTTGTCTATGAAAGATACAAAAATGACAAAGCATACATCTCAATTCTTTAATACATTTACATTAGAAGGCACGTTCACAGGTAGTGTAACAAAAGGTGAGTCAGCAGACTGGAAAACAATGAGCAAAAGAGTAAATGAGGCTTTAGAACAATTGACGCAAAAAGAATGGAGTGGCTACAAAACGGTTACAGCGTACTTCGTTAATTATCGTGTGAATAGTTCAAATGAATTTGAATATGATGTAGTCTTCCATGGTATCGCAAAAGATGACGGAGAAAATAAAGCTCCGACGGTTAATGTAAACGGGCCTTATAATGGGGGTGTAAAAGAAGGAATTCAATTCAAAAGTGATGGATCAAACGACGAAGATGAAAAAATCGTTTCTTATTTATGGGATTTTGGAGACGGCAGAACAAGTAAAGAAGTTAATCCAGTACATGCATATGAAAGAGAAGGAATTTATAAAGTAGCGTTAAGAGTAAAAGATGATAAAGGAAAAGAGAGTAGAAGCGAAACAACTGTTACAATTAAAGATGGAAGTTTAACAGAATCAGAACCAAATAATCGTCCAGAAGAAGCGAATCATATTGGGCTAAACACTACTATAAAAGGTAGCCTTATCGGCGGGGATCACACTGATACTTATACATTTAATGTAGCATCAGCGAAAGATATCGATATTTCTGTTCTAAATGAATATAGAATTGGGATGACATGGGTACTTCACCATGAATCAGATATGCAAAATTACGCAGCTTACGGTCAAGCTAATGGAAATCATATAGAAGCAAAATTTAATGCAAAACCAGGTAAGTATTACTTGTACGTATATAAATATGATAATGGCGATGGAACGTACGCATTATCAGTAAAGTGAAACTTTAATTAGTGGGGGTTCTGTTCATCCCCCACTGATTATTAGCCCACAAATAGCGGGATAAAATAAGTGCTTTTCCAATGTATGTTTAACTTTACTTTTTGTGGAAAATAGTATATTATATAGATATACAATATATCGGTTATTTACTAGGAGGAGCCTGTCACAATGGGTTTCTCCTGTTCTTTTTTAGAGACCTGTCTTACAGGTTTTTCTTTAAAAAGTAAATAACTGAAAATTAAGATTAATAATCTTTGAAAGAGGTGGGGCATACACATAACAAAAAAGGATTGTTTAAGAAAGGGGGATAAAAATGACCTTGTTCGGTTATCCACTTGAAACAATTTATTTATACGGATTTATAATTGCAACTATACTTACTGTTATTTATATCTTTTTTGGAGATATTTTTGAATCAATATTTAGTTTTGGAGGCGGATCTGTATCCGTTGTAACGTTGCTACTTAGTTTTTTCGCCATGTTATGTGGACTTAGTTATATAGGGGAATATTTATACTCCTATAATAGTCTCGTTATTTTCGGGGCCTCATTTGCTATATCTTTTATCGGTGTTTTCATAATGAAAATACTAATTTTAAAACCAATTGCAGAAGCAGAACAAAATACTGTCCAACGCATGGATGAATTTATCGGATGCAAGGGAGAAGTCATTACTACAATCCCTAGAGAAGGGTTTGGTGAAGTATTAATCTCCTCCCAATTTGGAAGTAATGCAATACCAGCTAGAGCAATTGGAAAAAAAGATATTTCACAAGGAACTGAGGTCATTATCGAGGGAGTTCAAGATGGTGTTTTACTTGTAAAAAACATCGCTTATTCTTTAAAGAAACCAAAATTATAAGGGGGAATTTACATGACGATTCCATTAATTATCGGTGGAGTTTTACTCGCAATTTTACTTCTACTCATTTTAGTATTCATTACAAAGTATCGTACAGTTGGTCCAGATGAAGCGTTAATTGTAACAGGGAACTGGCTTGGCGGTGGAAAGAATGTCGTTACCACTGATGATGGAAAGAAGATTAAGATTATCCGCGGGGGCGGTACATTCGTAGTTCCAATTATGCAAAGAGCAGAGCCTTTAAGCCTATTAAACTACAAATTAGAAGTTGGTACACGTGATACGTATACGAAACAGGGTGTACCGATTACAGTAAATGGTGTTTCTATTATTAAAGTAGGATCCACAATTGAAGAAGTTTCTACAGCAGCTGAACAATATTTAGGAAAAGAAACAGAAGAGTTAAAAATAGAAGCAAAAGAAGTTTTAGAAGGGCATCTACGTGCTATTTTATCTTCTATGACAGTAGAAGATGCTTATAGTAATAGAGAGCAATTTGCTCAAAAGGTACATGAAGTAGCTTCAACTGATTTGAAAAAGATGGGGCTTCGCATCGTTTCCTTTACAATTAAGGAGATAATGGATAAGAACGGTTACTTAGATGCACTTGGTCAGCCACAAATTGCAATGGTTAAACGTGATGCAACAGTTGCGAATGCAGAGCGTGAAAAAGAAGCACGTATTGAAAAAGCTCGTGCAGAGAAAGAAGCGAAAGAAGCAGAGTATCAGCGTGATGCACAAATCGCTGAAGCTGAAAAACATAAAGAATTAAAAGTACAATCTTATAAACGAGAGCAGGAACAAGCTCGCGCAGATGCGGATCTTTCTTACGAATTACAACAAGCGAAAGCGCAACAAGGTGTTACAGAAGAGCAAATGCGCGTTAAAATCATTGAGCGTGAAAAGCAAATTGAGTTAGAAGAAAAAGAGATTGCGCGTCGTGAAAAGCAGTATGACGCAGAAGTAAAGAAAAAAGCAGATGCAGATCGCTATGCTGTTGAGCAATCAGCTGAAGCTGAAAAAGTAAAACAAATTAAAAAGGCAGATGCGGATCAATATAAGATTGAAGCTGAAGCAAGAGCACGTGCAGAAGAAGTACGTGTAGAAGGTTTAGCAAAAGCAGAAATTGAAAAAGCGCAAGGTCAAGCGAAAGCGGAAGTACAAAAGGCGCAAGGTACAGCGGAAGCAGATGTTATTAGGTTAAAAGGTTTAGCAGAAGCAGAAGCGAAACAAAAAATTGCAGAGGCGTTTGAGTTATATGGTCAAGCGGCAATTATGGATATGGTTCTTAAAATGCTTCCAAGTTACGCGAAAGAAATTGCAAGTCCACTTAGCAATATTGATAAAATTACAGTTGTTGATACAGGCGGCGGTGGTAAGAATAGCGGTGCCGGGAAGGTTGCAGGCTATGCGACTGATTTAATGGCAACAATGCAAGAAACGTTAAAAGCTTCTTCTGGCATTGATTTAAAAGAATTACTGGAAGGATTCGCTGGAAAAGGTGCCGTGCAACAACTATCAAATGATAAACCTGTAGTATCAGTAGTAGAAGATGAGAAGAAAGAAATAAAAAAAGATAAAGAATAGCAAGATGAAAAGAATCTCTAGTAAATGGCAGAACTACAAGTAATGATTGGTAAATTTAAAGTGTAATAACAAATATTAAGAAACGAGGTAGTAATTTTACTTCGTTTCTTTTTTTATGAAGATAAAGATAAAGAAATATATAGTAACCGTGTTATGATTAAAGGCGGTAATAAAAAAACTGTATTTTCTTTAAATTCTATCTTTAATCATGTTAGGGGAATGGTTTTGAAATTAAAAAAATTAAAGCTGCAACCGAGAATTACATTAACTATTAGCACACTTATTCTTGTTGTACTGCTGTTAACAAGCTATTTATTTTACTATATACTATCTGAAACAGTAGAGGAGCAAATTGGAAAAAGAGCGTTGCATGTTGCGAAAACAGTTGCTGCTATACCAGAAATTGGGGAAGCTTTTCAAAAGGAAAATCCAGCTTCTATTATTCAGCCAATTGCAGAGAAAATTCGAATCGAAACAGATGCGGACTTTATTGTAGTTGGAAATAAAGATGGTATTCGTTACGCACATCCTATGCTTGATAAAATAGGAGAGAGAATGGTTGGAGGAGATAACAAAGGGGTTCTATTAGAGGGGAAGTCTTACGTTTCGGAAGCAACGGGATCATTAGGGCCTTCATTACGAGGAAAAGTCCCAATTCGTAATCAGGATAATGAAATTATTGGCGTAGTTTCTGTTGGATTTTCAATGGATGATATTCATGGAGCGATAGAAGTATATGGAAAGCGTGTGTTTTGGATTACAATAATAGGTCTGTTAATTGGGATAATTGGCTCTATATATTTAGCAAGAAGTATAAAACGAATGATGTTTGGAATGGAGCCAGAGGAAATTTCATCTTTATATGAGGAGCATAGTACAGTTATTCAATCTGTACGCGAAGGGATTGTAGTAATCGATAAAAATGGAATGGTTAGTTTAGTAAATCAAGCAGCAAATGACATTCTTTCTTTAGATAAACGACAAAATATAATGGGCGAATTTATTTTAAATGTTATTCCTAACTCATCGATACTGGACGTACTTCAAACTGGCGAAGAACAATTTGACCGTCAATTAAATATAAAGGGACAGGATGTTATTGCCAATCGCCTACCTATTAAAGTTAATAATAAAGTAACTGGTGTAGTATCCAGCTTGCGCTTGAAATCTGAGATGGATCAATTAACAGCGGAATTATCTCAAACACGGCAGTATACAGAGGCATTGCGGGCGCAAACGCACGAATATAACAATTTGTTGTATACGCTTTCAGGGCTTATTCAATTAGAGTCTTATGAAGATGCTTTAGAGCTTATTCATAAGGAAACGGCAGTATATCAAGACTTCGTTCAATTTATTATGAAGAGAATTCAAAATCCATGGCTAGGTGGAATTTTAATTGGATTTTACAATAGGGCACGAGAATTGAAGATTGATTTTGTGTTAGATCGAGAAAGTAGTTTAGAGAAGCTAAGTCCGCATATTGATAGTAATTACGTTGTTTCTATTTTAGGGAATTTGATCACGAATGCATTTGAAGCAATTGAAAGAAATCAAGATCATGATAAGAAAGTAAGAATGTTTGTAACAGACATTGGGGAAGAAATATTAATTGAAGTAGAAGATTCAGGACAAGGTGTTCATGATGAAATAATTACAAGTATATTCTATAAAGGTTTTTCGACGAAAGTGGGCGAAAAACGTGGATATGGATTAGCAAAAGTAAAAGAGTTAGTAGAAGATTTAAACGGGAGTATTGCGATTGAAAAAGGGGATTTAGGTGGTGCTTTATTTATCATTGCATTACCGAAAGAGAGAGGCGAATTGTAATGAATGAGGGGATTGAAGTATTGATTGTAGAAGATGATATTCGGATTGCAGAGATTCATCGGCGTTTTACTGAAAAAATTGATGGGTTTAAAGTGATTGGGACGGCAACGACTGGGGAACAAGCGAAGGAATGGTTAGAATTTGTGAAGCCACAGCTCGTTTTATTAGATGTATATTTACCTGATATGCAAGGGACTGAACTCGTCACATATATTAGGCATAATTTACATGATACAGATATTATTATGATTACAGCCGCATCAGAAACAGATGTAGTGCGGCATGCTTTACGAGGCGGAGTAACAGATTATATCGTAAAGCCGCTTACATTCGATCGATTTAAAACAAGTTTAGAAAATTATCAAAAAAAGATTACGCAATTAAAGAAAAGCGCTCAATTATCACCGGAACAAATTGAACATCTATGGTCTCAAAGAGGTGTGCAGGCAAATCATATAGAATACGCCCCGAAAGGGATAGATCCATTAACGCTAGCAAAAATAAAAAAGCATATGCTGACTGTTAATGAAGATGGAATTACTGCAGAGATGTTAAGTTCAATGGTAGGTGTTAGCCGATCAACAGCGAGGCGCTATTTAGAGTATTTAATTTCTGGAAAGAAAGTGCATGCAGAGCTTATATATGGAAGTGTGGGGAGGCCAGAAAGAAGGTATTTCCGTGTTTCTTCATAGTATGTTTCCATAAAAAAACAGTAGAGGATTACATTTCTCTACTGTTTTTTTGAATCTCATCTTATATTGGAATAATCCCAATTACAATTCCAGTAATCAACATAACCATTGTCGTTCCAACAGCCCAAAGTAAAGTAAAGCGTTGGTGTTCACCAAAATCAACTTTGGCCATTCCGACTAATAAATAAGTGGAAGCGACGAGAGGGCTTAGTAAGTGAACAGGTTGCCCGAGTAATGAAGCGCGTCCCATTTCAGCTGCACTAATTCCGTAAGCAGCAGCAGCTTTTGTTAAAATGGGTAGTACACCGAAGTAAAAAGCATCATTGGACATGAAAAATGTGAACGGCATACTAAGAAGAGCTGTAATAATTGGTAGTTGTGGTCCAAGTGCATCTGGTATAAGAGTCACTACACTTTGAGCCATTGCATCTACCATTTTTGTCCCTGATAGAATACCAGTGAAAATTCCAGCGGCAAATACGAGAGAAACAACGGCTAATACGTTTCCAGCGTGAGAGGCAATACGTTCTTTTTGTTGTTCCAAGCTTGGATAATTAATCATCACCGCAATAGCAAAAGCGACTGTAAATAACACAGGTAACGGCATAACTTCTAGTATGAGACAGACGAGTAGGGCAACAGTTAATAAAAAGTTAATCCATAGCAGTTTAGGACGTTTATGTACTGCAGCTTCGACTGTTGCAGCTTGCTCATCCATTTTTTGCATTTGTTTTAAATATTGTACATCCATAATTCCTAAACGTTTCCTTTCCTTTTTTCCAAGGTAGTAGGCAACGAAAACAACCCAAATGGCACCAGCAATCATTCCTGGTATAAGCGGTGTGAAGAGCTCTGATGCATCAAGTCCAAGAGCACTCATAACCCGAGCGGTTGGTCCACCCCAAGGTGTAAGATTTGTAACACCTGCCCCTAACATAACAACCCCAGCTAATATAAGTGGATTCATCCCAAGACGTTTATATAGTGGATACATTGCGGAAACTGTAATCATATATGTTGTTGTTCCGTCACCATCTAATGAAACGATAATAGTAAGAATAGCTGTACCAACAACAATTTTTAAAGGATCTCCTTTTACAAATTTTAATATTTTACTAATGACAGGATCGAATAAACCGCTATCAATCATAATTCCGAAATATAAAATGGCGAACATAAGCATAATGCCAGTAGGTGCTAGCTTTTGAATTCCTTCTAACATCATAGGGCCCATATTGGCATAAAAGCCACCAATTAATGCGAAAATAATTGGAACTAATATTAATGCTACTAGTGCAGACATACGTTTCGTCATAATCAAAAACATAAAGACAAATACCATTGTAAATCCGAGTAATGCTAACATGTAATCTCCCCCTCAAAAAAATGATTACGCTTTCAAAATAAAATAAAAATTCAGATAAAAGGTTTTTTGTTTATAATAAAAGTTTCAATCTGAATGGTAAATAATTTGAAAAATAACATCATTAGAAGCATAATCTTTATTTTGATCATTTTGTTCACAGGGTAATTTTGAATTTTTAAAAAGATAAATGCCTTCGTACAAGAATGGTAGAATAAGATGGAAATAGCGAAGCGTGAAGTAGGGAGTAGATTTTGAATGCAAACAAGAATAGAAGAAATTTATAGTTCGTGTAAAGGAAAAGTAGAGGAGATTTTTATTAATGAATCCTCTTACGTATATGAATGGGAAAAGTTAATGATGATCCGAAAAAGTGACGGTGAAATTGAAAAAATCGCAGTAGGTATTAGTGGGAATATAAGATTAGTAAATGTAGAAGTTGGACAAAACATTGATACGGACACATTATTAGTTAAGTTAGAAGATGATTTATTAATTACTGGTTGTGAATGATGAGGGATGTGTAGAAGTAACTGCACATCTCTTTTTTGTTCCATATATTACAAAAATAACATTATTTTTTCACAAATCTCACACAACCTTTTGGTATTCTTTTCGTGGAGTATACGGTTTCTAGGGAGGAATATTGATGAAGGTAAAATATGTCGCACTTGTTATATGTTTATGTTTCATATTTACGATAGTAGGATGTGGGAAAAAAGAACTAACAGCTGTTGCGATTAATGAGAAAAATGATAAGTGTGATATTTGTCAAATAGGGGTAATGGATAATCAATTCGCAACAGAAATTATTTTGGAGAATGGAAAAGCGTTAAAGTTTGATGATATCGGTTGTATGTATAAATGGATGGAGATCAATTCAGGTGAAAAGACGAAAGAAAAATTTGTTCGAGACTATGATTCGAAAGATTGGGTTTCGTTAGAAGATGCCACTTACGTATATGATAAAACAATAACGACACCAATGGCTTATAATGTCATTTCATTTAAAAATAAAAAAGATGCAGAGAGCTTTGTATCTAACTATAAGGGGAAAGTTCTTTCATATAAAGAGCTAGCAGAGCATAAATGGGAAATGAATAAAGAGATGATGGGGAAACCGAAAACAGGAAATCACGGTGGGCATCATTAATAATAGAAAAAGACAACTATATAGTTGTCTTTTTCTATTATTACTCAGGTGCAAATATAGAAAAGGTGTAAAATTTTTAGAAGAACGGTTACAATGGAATATAGTAACCTAAAGCAATCATTTATGTACTTTTTAGAAATGTATACAAATGCGGTAAAAACGTGCTAAACTAATTGCTTCATAATGTTAATGATGAGGCCATCAGGCGTATCATTCCAATAGGTTGAGAAACATCGATATAAGTTTAGGATAATCCGATTAAAGAAGGAATCTAAAGGGCTTATGGATAAATGTATTCAAGAAGAATTATTGTATGTGATGGAGGAATGGTTAAGAAAACATTATCTTTCATAGGAGCTGTAGTTGTGAGAAAACAAAAAATTTTATTATGTATGTTATTAGGACTTTTAATGACGGTAGTGGCTTGCGATAAGCAAGAGGAGCCAGAATCAAAACCGGTTCATGTGAAAAACGAAAAGAAAAAAGAAAAGCATAAAGAACAGGAAGAATCTAAAGAAGAAAAAAGTATAAATTTAATGGACAAACAGTTGCTACTTTCTGCGACGCTTGGAGACACAGAAACAGCTATGAAGCTGATCCAAGATGGAGCGAATATCAATGTAGAAGGTGACAACGGAGAAACGCCTGTCCTTGCAGCGACGTATCAAAATCATGTAGAGACAGTTAAAGCATTAATTGGTGCAGGTGCTAATATTGAAATTAAAGATGAGAAACAAAGCAATCCACTTCTTTCTGCAAGTAGAGAAGGATATACGGATATTGTAAAAGTATTAATTAATGCAGGAGTTAATACGAAAGAAACGACTAAGTCAGGTGGAACAGCACTTATTTCTGCATCTGAGCGTGGCCATGTAGAGGTTGTTAAAGAATTATTAGAGCATACAGATATTGATGTGAATTATAAGAATGAACGTGGTGGAACAGCTTTATTAGAAGCAATTGTATTAGGAAATGGTAGTGAAAGTCATAAGAAAGTAATTCAAATGCTTATTGACCACGGGGCAGATGTAAATATGGCCAATAAGGAAAATATTACGCCGCTGCAATATGCTGAAAAAAGAGGTTTTAAAGATATTGCGAATATGTTGAGGATAGCTGGAGCGAATGAAGTAGTACAGCCGCAACCACAACTGGCGGAATAACAAGCTGAAGAAATAAAAAGTACGAAATAATCCCATTTAGATAGACAGAATGAAGAAATCAGTTAGTATATGATGGATTCAGTAATGTGTATTTGAATGGGATTTTTGTTTTGAAAAAATTATTTAAAAAGAGGAATAGATAAGGAATTCTTATGTGCGTATTCTATAAAGCTTTGCTAAATAGAATTTATATACATAGTAACTAAGGAGGCTACAAATGAAATTTTCAGAACTTGAGTTAATAGCAATTCAGGCAGAGGTTTTATTTGTTCATAATCAAGTAGGAAGAATAAAGAGTGTAAATGAAAATGGAAATCTGAAAGCGCCGCGTTTTTTTCTTGGCCGAACTCGTGAAGGGAATATAACGAGATATCATTATAACCTGGATAGTGAAATGATAAGTAAGATTGAGAAATTAATTCGAGAACGCTCAAATCACATAGAGATAGCAAAAATCATTAAAGTACTAAATGAAGAGAGAACGGTGGAGAATATTTGGATGGGTCCTGCTTTCATGTTCCCTAATAATTTACATGAACCAACTAGAACAATACAAATAACAGAGAAAAATAAAGAGCTTTTGCGAGAAAATTTTTCTAATCTAATAGAACAGATGGAATGGAAGAAACCTTATTTTGCAATTGTAAAAAATGAAAAGGTAGTTTCTATATGTTGCAGTGCCAGAAGTACACCCGTAGCTGCTGAGGCAAGTGTGGAAACTTTAGCGGAGTTTCAGGGGAATGGATATGGTGCTGATGTCGTTACAGCCTGGGCAATATCAATACAAGAGGAAAAGCGCATTCCGCTTTATAGTACTTCTTGGGATAACTTTGCTTCGCAAGCAGTGGCAAGAAAACTAAAACTCATTAATTATGGAATGAATTTACATATCGATTGAATTTTAAACATCGTTGTGTTCTGTTGGTTTATATTTATATATCCGGATTATTGTAAATCATGATGTGGTGAATATTTACATTCGGTTAACACCTAATTAACAATCTATCAAAACTGACTTAATAAATGCGTAATATAGTAAAGGTAACAAAATAACTAGGGTAGAGAACATTTGAGAACACCCGCTTACATATAACGTGCCGCTTTCTTAAGTGTGCTCTATTCCCTAGAGTTCAAATAAGGAGAAAGGTGTTCTATGTAAGTAGGTGTTTTTAGTTTGGATAAAAATAGAAAAGCTAGGTGGAATGAATGTTTAAAGAACCTTATATAGCGATGATAAAGGATTGGAAAGGGTACAAAACATACAAAAAATTACCGAAAACAGTTTTTCTTATGACGGGTTCAATGCTGGAGTTACCAGAGCGTGTATACGAATTACAGAAACATGGACATGATGTATTTCTTCATTGTGATTTTATACAAGGTTTAAATACGAATACAGAGGAAGCTCTTTTGTATATTCAAGATGTTATCGGAGCACAAGGCATTATTTCAACAAAAGGTTCGACAATTCGAAATGCCAATAAAATTGGATTAAAAACGATTCAACGTATTTTTATTGTCGATACTTTATCTCTTACAAAATCAATTGAAAATTGTAAAACGACTAAACCGAATGCAGTAGAGATTATGCCTGGTATTATGCCTTCAATTATTAAGCAGCTAGCAGCGGAAATAGAATTTCCCATTATTGCAGGCGGATTGATTCAAACGCGGGAAGATGCGGAAATTGCCATTCGTGCAGGAGCAAGTGCGATTTCAACGAGTCATTATGAAGTATGGATACAAGAAGAAAAAAGGAGTGCAACCTTGTGATCGAATTGAAAGATGTTTCAAAGGTATATAAAAATGCGGAAGAGACAGCGGTTAAAGACGTATCAGTTCATATTAAGAAGGGAGAATTTTTTGTTTTAGTTGGACCTTCGGGATGTGGAAAAAGTACATTACTACGAATGATCGCTGGCTTAGAAGAAATCTCTTCGGGAGATTTAATGATTAATGAACGTGTTGCAAATGATTTAGAGCCGAAAGACCGTAATCTATCAATGGTATTTCAAAATTATGCATTATATCCACACCTAACTGTAGAAGAAAATATTTTATTTGGACTTAAGGTAAGGAAAGTACAAAAAGAAGAGCGACAAAAACGATTAATGGAAGCCATTGAAATGGTAGGACTGAAAGAGTATGTGAAAATGAAACCGGGCCAATTATCAGGCGGGCAAAGACAGCGTGTTGCGCTTGCCAGGGCGATCGTGAGTCAAGCACCGATTTGTTTAATGGATGAACCACTTTCGAATTTAGATGCGAAATTACGTGCGCAAATGAGGATTGAAATTAGAGAAATTCAGCAAAGACTAGGAATTACGATGATTTACGTTACTCACGATCAAATAGAAGCGATGACTATGGGAGATCGTATCATGGTCTTAAATAAAGGAAGTATACAACAAGTTGGAACACCTCTTGATATATACAACGAACCAGCAAACGAATTTGTTGCAAGTTTTATAGGTTCTCCTTCTATGAATATAAATGATGGAAAAATGGATAAAGAAAAAGGCGTATTACATATAGGGCAATTGCAAATTCCATTATCTATTGGACAGTTAAAGCAATTACCAGAAGGAACAATTCGAATCGGCATGCGGCCTGAGCATATTGCATTGTCTGAGGAAGGACAAGAAGTTACGCTGCAATCTGTAGAAGTATTAGGAAATGAATCTATATTAAACTTTTCGGTAAATGGAACAACTTGGAGTGCGAAAGTCATTGGACAGTTACTCCTGAACAAAGGTGACAAAGTAAAATTATTATTCTCGCAAGAAAAACTATGCTTCTTTCACCAAAATACGAATGAACGATTAAAAGTGGTGGCTGAAGAAGAGTTGAAAGTGGTGGCGAAATAATGATTGAAGTAGGTAAGTTACCAGTTCAAACAACAGTGTCAAAAAAGAAGAGTTTATGGGGCAGAACGAAAGATTTAAGAATAGGATTATTGTTTTTGGCGCCATCTATTTTGTTATTTTCAATTTTTCTTTTCTATCCATTGTTTAGGACGATCTACTATAGCTTTTATTTAACAGATATACACGGAGAAGCTAATCTTTTCGTTGGTTTAGAAAATTATCAATATTTATTTTCTGATCCTGCTTTCTACAAAAGTATAAAGTCAACTTTATTATTTGTTTTATATACAGTGCCTACTAGCATTGTATTCGCCTTATTTCTTGCATTAATTGCAAATGAAAAAGTAAGAGGTATTGGATTGTTCCGAGTTCTTTTTTCTTCAACGATGGGAATATCAGTAGCTGCTAGTGCAGTGATTTGGCTATTTTTATTTCATCCAAGTGTAGGGTTATTTAATAATATATTAGCCTCTATGAATCTTCCTGCAATCGCATGGTTAACGAGTCCAGAATGGGCACTGTTTTCTGTATCGGTTACAACGGTTTGGGTGAATACGGGATTTGCATTTTTAGTTATATTAGGTGGTTTACAAAATATTGATACGTCTTTATATGAGAGTGCATCTATAGATGGTGCCAGTTATTTGTATAAGCTTCGCCGTGTTACATTACCGATGCTATCACCAACTTTATTTTTTATCGTGACAGTAACGTTAATTAGTGCGTTCCAAAGCTTTGGACAAATTGATATTTTAACGCACGGTGGACCAAATGATGCAACGAATTTAATTGTGTACTCGATTTATAAAGAAGCATTTGTGAATCATCAATTTGGAACAGCAAGTGCACAAGCGATGGTATTATTCGTTTTCATTTTTATTGCTACATTGATTCAATTCAAGTTTGCTGAGAGAAAGGTGCATTATAAATGATCGTTAAACAGTGGAAACAAAATTTCCTATTATACATGCTGCTCATTATTAGTGCAGTAATGGTGTTTTTTCCTGTACTCTATGCGTTTTTAATAAGCTTTATGACACCAGATGATATTCAAATGAGAAGGTTATTTCCGACCCAATTTACTTTCGATAATTTTATTAATATCTTTCAAAAAGTACCGCTTTTTACATACTTGTACAACAGTTTAATTGTATCGACGATTGTTATGATTGGACAACTTATCGTATCCAGTTTAGCAGCTTATGCTTTTGTTTTTCTTCAGTTTAAAGGAAGAAACATAATTTTCTTCCTGTTTATTTCAACGATGCTTATTCCGTGGGAAGCAACGATGGTGCCGAACTTTTTAACGATTCAAAACTTTGGTTGGATCAATAGCTTTGCTGGGATGACAGTGCCATTCTTTGCAACAGCTTTCGGTATTTTCTTACTACGTCAACATTTTATGACACTTCCAAATGAACTGAAAGAAGCTGCTTTTATTGAAGGGATTGGAAATGTAAGGTTTTTATTCAGCGTTGTAATTCCGTATTGTAAAACGAGTTTTATTACGCTTGGAGTATATAGCTTTTTAACAACGTGGAATATGTATTTGTGGCCGCTCTTAGTAACCACTGATGAAAAAGTAAGAACGGTTCAAATTGGTGTGAAGCAGCTTCAATCTCAAGAAGTTGCAACTGATTGGGGCAGTGTAATGGCCGGTGTTACGGTTATCGTCATTCCAACGTTGATTTTACTATTTTTAGGGCAAAAGCAATTACAACAAGGATTAACAAAAGGTGCAATTAAATAAGCATACATAGGAAAAGGTGGGATTGAGATGAGTTTATTGAAAAAAAGTGCTGCTCTTTTAATGGCAGCCACAATGGCATTAACCGGGGCAGCTTGTTCAAATAGTAAAACAGTGGGGAAACCTGAAGCGCAGGCAAAAGTAGCTCCAGTTGAAAAGAATGGTGATAAAACTGTAATTCGTTTCTGGCATGCAATGGGTGGAAAAACACAAGGTGTACTAGATGGGCTTGTTGCAGACTATAATAAATCGCAGAATAAATACGAGATAAAGGCAGAGTTCCAAGGAACATACGAAGAGTCTTTAACGAAGTTTAAAACGATGTCTGCAACGAAAGAAGCGCCAGCTCTTGTTCAATCGAGTGAAATTACAACGAAGTATATGATTGATAGCAAAAAGATTACGCCTATCGATAGCTGGATTAAAAAAGATAAGTACGATACATCGAAATTAGAAAAAGCAATTACGAACTATTATTCAGTTGATGGAAAAATGTATTCTATGCCGTTTAATTCATCTACACCAGTATTAATTTATAATAAAGATGCCTTCGCAAAGGCTGGATTAGATCCAGAGAAAGCTCCGAAAACATATGCGGAGTTAAAAGAAGCAGCGAAAAAGTTAACGATTAAAGAAGGCGGAAATGTAAAGCAGTATGGATTTTCAATGCTGAATTATGGTTGGTTCTTTGAAGAATTGTTAGCGACACAAGGTGCTTTATATGTAGATAATGAAAATGGTCGTAAAGATGCTGCACAGAAAGCAGTATTTAACGGTAAAGAAGGTCAAAAAGTATTTGGGATGTTAGATGAATTAAATAAAGCTAGTGCGCTTGGAAAGTATGGAGCAAGTTGGGATGATATTCGTGCCGCGTTCCAGTCTGGACAAGTTGCTATGTATTTAGATTCTTCGGCTGGTGTTCGTGATTTAATTGATGCATCTAAGTTTAATGTAGGCGTTTCGTATATTCCGTATCCAGAAGATTCGAAACAAAACGGTGTTGTTATTGGCGGTGCATCATTATGGATGACGAATATGGTTTCAGAAGAAACGCAACAAGGTGCTTGGGACTTTATGAAATATTTAACGAAGCCAGATGTACAAGCAAAATGGCATACAGCAACAGGATATTTCTCAATTAATCCAGATGCATATAATGAGCCGTTAGTAAAAGATCAATACGAAAAATATCCACAGCTAAAAGTAACAGTAGAACAATTGCAAGCGACGAAGCAATCTCCAGCAACTCAAGGAGCATTAATTAGTGTATTCCCAGAATCAAGAGATGCAGTTGTAAAAGCATTAGAAGCAATGTATGACGGAAAGAATAGTAAAGAAGCTTTAGATGAAGCCGCAAAAGCAACAGATAGAGCAATTAGTATTTCAGCTCGTACGAGTCAAAAATAAGAGAAAGCCGCATCCTTTTTCAGGATGTGGCTTTCTTTATTGGGAGATAAGGGATCAAAAAAATGATGAAGTCTTATCTCTTTTATATGAGTAAAGGGTCTAGAATGAATTTTGTCCTTTTCATTATTTGTTTAACTCCATTGCAACCTGTTTCCCATTTACAAAAACCTCTGCCACCGCTACTACAACTTCCATCACTTTTTTCATATCTCATCTCTCCTTGTTTTTTGTTTCATTTCTTACTTTTAGTATAAGGAAATACAGTAATTGCAACCATCGAATTGGATGACATGAGACTTACATTGTTGTAAGGATAATAGTTTTAGTTTGTAATAAATGTGATTCAGAAGTTTCTGTCGTTTTGAATTATAATTAGAAAGAGAATGGTTTAGAAAGAAGGGGATAATATGAAAAGAATTCTTGTTATTAGTGATATTCATGGAGAAATAGAAAAGTTCGAACAATTATTGGAAGAAGCTCACTACGATGCAAAACAGGATCAACTAATTTTGTTGGGGGATTATGTAGATCGTGGCCCGAATGCAAGTGCTGTCATTGAAAAGGTAAAAGAGTTAAAAGAAGAGGGAGCCTTCATTTTAAAGGGAAATCATGAAGATATGATGATTAAGGCGTTAACGACAGATGAGGAACGTTCATGGAACCATTGGGTAAAAAGGAATGGTGGAGATAAAACGTTATATAGCTATGGATTTGTAGAAGAAGACATTGCGGTTAAGGAGGAAAACTTCCAAAAACCGATTTTACAATCTCATATATTAGAGGAACATGTAACGTTTATTCAAGGATTAGATCATTACATTGAAACAGAAGAGTATATCTTTGTACATGCTGGTGTTGAGCCAATGAAACAAGTTTCTGACTCTGAACCATACACGTTAATGTGGATCCGTAATGAGTTTCATAGTGGATATAGTGGCAAAAAGTTTGTTGTATTTGGTCATACGGAAACAAAAACGCTTCATGGTAGTGAGAATTGTGGAGTATATTTTGGGAGTAATCGTATTATAGGAATTGATGGTGGTGCGGTTTATGGTGGTCAGTTAAATTGTTTAGAATTGCCGAGTAAAAAGGTGTATGTAGTAAAAAATTGAAAGGGATAAGGGAAATCTTATTTCTTTCAATTTTTTATTAAGCAAAATTTAAGGGAGAGCTTTTATAATAAATCTTCCAAATTTTATATCGAGAAAAACGTTAAAATGTAATTATAAATAGAATTGAACTATATGGTGGAAGGTGAGAATATGCGCTTACTTGTAGTAGAAGATAATGCTGCTTTATTGGAGTCTATCGTACAAATTTTACGCGATGAATTTGAAGTGGACACGGCAATCAATGGGGAAGATGGCTTGTTTTTGGCATTACAAAATATATATGATGCAATACTACTTGATGTCATGATGCCAGAAATGGATGGATTTGAAGTTATTCAAAAAATACGAGATGAGAAGATTGAAACGCCAGTTTTATTTTTAACAGCAAAAGATTCTTTGGAGGATCGAGTAAAAGGGTTAGATTTTGGCGGAGATGATTATCTCGTTAAGCCATTTCAAGCGCCGGAATTAAAAGCGAGAATTCGTGCTTTATTACGACGAAGTGGTAGTTTAACAACAAAGCAGACAATTCGTTATAAAGGGATTGAACTGTTTGGAAAAGATAAAGATGCACAAGTAGATGGACAAGCAATTAAGCTGACTTTAAAACAGTATGAACTTCTAGAGTACCTCATTCAAAATAGCGGTAAGATTTTAATGCGTGAACAAATTTTTGATCGTGTTTGGGGATTTGATTCGGATACAACAGTAGCCATAGTAGAAGTGTATGTTCATCATTTACGTAAAAAATTAGAACCATTCGGTTATCAGAAAGATATTCAAACTGTTCGTGGTATTGGATATATATTAAAAGAACAATGAAAAAGGGAAGTATGTTTCAAAAAACACGCATTCGTTTGACTATAGTAAATTCATTAGTTTTCATCGTATTAATTGGGGTATTAGGCAGTATAATTTATTTATACACATATAATCGAATTTATGGTGCAGTAGATAAATCATTTGAAAAAATAATTGAATATAAAGATGGGGTTAAATCTAAGAATCCTCCAAAGGGAGGCATGAAAAATATTCAAATTGGGGATCCAAGAGTCATGAAGTTGTTCTGGAAAGGAAATACAATCTCAATGGATGAGAAAAACCCTAGATTTTTCTCTATTTTTACAGAGAATATTCCAGCTTTTGCGCCAAAGAAATTAGGAGTTCTTCAGGATATAGAAGTAAAGGGGCATTATTTCAGAACATTAGCGTTTCAGGATGATGGACAAATTGTGCAAATCGTACGCGATACAACAGCCGAAAAAGAAATGATAAATACTTTATTTTTAATTCTCGTTATAGGTTGCAGCATAGGAAGTCTATGTGCAATAGGAATCGGCTTTTTCCTAGCGGGGAGAGCACTCATACCGATTCAAAATTCATGGGAGAAACAGCAGCAGTTCGTTTCGGATGCATCGCATGAATTAAGAACACCACTTGCGGTTATTCAATCAAAAACAGATGTATTATTCCAGTCACCATCTGCAACGATAGAAGAAAAGGCGATGGATATTTCTACAATTTCAAAGGAATGTAGACGGCTATCAAAACTAGTTAGCAATTTATTATTGTTAGCACGTTCGGATTCTAATCAAATCGAGATGGATAAGAAAACATTTGAAGTGGATAAATTGTTAGAAGAAATAGTAGATCCATATAAAGAGATTGCTTCTTATCAAGAAAAAGAGATGATATTAAAAGTAGAACGTGACATATCGTTTATTGGCGATAGAGAGAGAATTCATCAATTGATGGTCATATTGCTAGATAATGCAATGAAGTATACGAATGAAGGTGGACATATTCAAATTACTTGTATACAAACGAGTAGTTCGATTCGCATACAAGTGAAGGATAACGGGATAGGAGTTAAAGAAGTGGATATTCCAAAGTTATTTGATCGTTTTTATCAAGGAGATAAAGCAAGAAGTCCATCAGAAGGAGCGGGGTTAGGTCTTTCAATCGCTAATTGGATTGTAGAAAAGCATTATGGAAAAATATCGGTAGAGAGCAAATGGGGAGAAGGAACTTGTTTTGAAGTGATTTTCCCAAAAAATCAAAGATTATAAGTGAGAAGACGACCTTGTTTTTACAAGGTCGTCTTTTTTTAAGGGAAAGTTAAGAAACAACTTGTATCATGTATTACATCATGGAAACTTGTAATAGAAAGAGATGTTGGAGTAGATATTTTTGGATGAATTAGATGAATCATACTGTTATTTTTAACGGTGATGAAGTTGATGTATAGTATTAAAAAAATTATGGGAAAGCTGGAAAAAGAAAGTGTGAGAGGGAGGAAGAAGTCTTGAAAAAGAAAATGATGACGGTATTCACTATTGGAGTAATGAGTGTAAGTATATTAGGGGGGGCCTCTCCTTCTGGAACACCAAAAGGAAAGATCGATTACACGCAGCGTAGTAAAGAACAATTAAATGATGGGAAAATACATGCAATGCATACAGAAGAAAAAGCGGAAAAATTAGGAATTGAAACGGATGGGAAAGAACAAATTACGTTAGAAAAGGAAATTCATGAAACGGAAGTAGGAAGAGAAGCAGAAAAATTAGGTATCTCGGTAGAAGGAAAAGATGTTGGAATTCTTTCAGAAGAAATTTATGAAACAAAAGTGAGGCAAGAAGCGTTAAAACTAGGAATATCTATAGAGAATACGTCGATTGTAAGTTTAATTGATCAAATTAATAAGATTAAAATTAATAATGAAGCAGAAAAGCTTGGTGTTTCAATTGAAGGAAAAGAAGTAGAAGAAATTGAGGAAGAAATCTATGGAACGAAAGTTAGAGAAGAGGCAGAAAAGCTAGGTATTGCTCAACAAGGAAAAGAGATGGAAGAGTTAGCGCAAGAAGTGTACGAACAAAAAGTGCAGGAAGAAGCAAAAAAATATCATATTGATTTATATGGCAAAGATATATATCAAGTATTAAGAGAAATCAATGAGCAAAAGGTAATAGAAATAGCAGATGAGCTGGATATGGATAGAGCGAATTTGAATATTCAAGATTTGGCGGAGAAGATAAATCTTGAACAACCTGAAAAGGGAAAAGAGCTTAAGTTTATTCCTATGGTTCAAACAGATGCTGATGCGTTTTATTCGTATTTAACGAATTAAAAAGGGCGTGAGGGTGATACGAAAATGGAAGTGGTATATATGTATGACCGTACTTTGTATAGGGATATGGGGTGCATATACAAATGGAATTACAAAGTATGTGGAGAAAGTAAAGGGGTTACTATTTTCAAGTATACAAAGTCAAAAACGAACAGAGTTTAGTAATAACGATGAAAAAGTCATGTTATCAAATGTGCCTTTAATTCAACAATTACCAGAGTTAGATAGAGGCTGCGAAGTAACAAGTTTAGCGATGATGTTACAATATGCGGGTGTTTCTGTAGATAAGATGAAATTAGCGAGTGACATCAAAAAGGTAAATTTTTTAGACGATGGTGTAAGAGGAAATCCGAATGAAGGATTTGTGGGGAACATTTATACGTTTTCTGAATCGGGATATGGTGTATATCATGGACCACTTTTTCAATTAGCGAAAAAATATTTACCGAATGAAGCTGTGGACTTAACAGGGAAGAGTATTGAAGAACTTTATAAGAGTGTAAGTAATGGGCAACCGGTAGTAATGATTACGAATGCAACATATGCACCGCTAGATGAGGATGAATTCATTATATGGGAAACAAATGGTGGAGATGTTTCTATTACTTATAATGAACATTGTGTTGTTCTTGTTGGATATGATAAGGAGTCTGTATATATTCAAGATCCACTTAACGAAAGCCCGAATATCAGTGTATCGAGAGAAAATTTTGAAAAGGCGTGGGTACAAATGGGGAGCCAAGCGATTAGTTATGTGAAAAGTTCAAAATAAATTAGGGGGAAAAGGGGTATGGATCTAGGAATAATGGGTGACGAAATTAAGTTAGTGAGTTATACAGATGAGTGGAAAAAAGAATTTTCTAAAGTGAAACATGAAATACAAGAAAGTATGCATATAGAGGCGAATCGTATTGAGCACATTGGCAGTACGGCTATTGAAGGTATGGTATCCAAGCCAATTATAGACATATTAGTAGCTGTAGATGATTTAAATGCAGTAGGGAAATCTATTATAGATGGTTTTAAATCTATAGGATTTTTACGATTAAAGGTGGAGCGACCTGGTGAAATTATCTTTGCAAAGTTTACTGATCCTTCTTTTCAAAAACGTACACATTATATTCATTTAGTAGAGTATGAAAAGGGGATTTGGAATAATTTAATCTTCTTCAGAGATTATTTGAATGCCAATGAGGAAGCGAAAGTGGAGTACAAAAATTTTAAATTAGATTATGCTAAGAAGCATTCGGTCGGGATAAAGAAGTACACGGATCATAAAGAAAGTTTTGTGAAAGGTGTTTTTAAGAAGCGAAAATGATATGAAACAAGAGAACTTCTATATGGGGTTCTCTTATTTTGTAAGTTAATCTTTTTAAAAATAACTAAATATGCAAAAATGCATAATTGAGCAAAATAATACATGTTATTATTATGTATTGTTTTCTAAGTTGTTGAAATAACGAAGAGTGCAGCGGCTGTAGAAAAATAAGTTAATTTGATGGAAGAAGAAAAGAACTATAAGAAATGACTAGTACATTTAAAGTATAATAACAGCAAATATAAGTAAGGTGAAAATGATACCACCTTACTTATTATTCTATTTAATAACTAGGGGAGCTATTGAAGGAATGCGAAAAAGATTATGGAATTTATGGAAAACGATTACATTGTTAGTTTGTACAGTTGTAATTTTTTCTTTACTTGTGACAGATATATTAATTAGTCATAATGTAGAACGGACAACGGAGGAAAGCCAAGCAGAGAAAGCGAAAACAATTGCACACATTGTGGCGAATGATTCAGTTGTAATTAATGGTTTGATTGGGAAAGCAGATACTTCAGCAATCCAAACGTATACAAATAGGATATTAAAAAATACAGGTGTTCAATTTATTGTAGTTATGGATATGGATGGAATAAGAAAATCGCATCCAAACCCTCAAAAAATAGGTCATCATTTTATTGGGGGAGATGAAGGACCTGTATTGAAAGGGAAGGAACATGTATCGCTAGCAGAAGGAACTTTAGGTATTTCAATGCGAGTATTTGTACCAATATTTTCTGAAACAGGTGAACAAATTGGAGCGGTGGCTGTCGGTATTTCAGCAGATAATGTAAAAGAAAGGGTTAAGGAAAGTAGACATATTATTTATATTGGTGTCGGAGTTGGAGTACTAGTCGGAATTATAGGAGCAATATTGCTAGCTAGGCATATAAAGAAAAGTTTATTCGGTCTTGAGCCGCACAGGATAGCGAAAATTCTTGAAGAAAGAAATACGATGTTGCAATCTGTAAAGGAGGGTATTATTGCTGTAGATAAAGAGGCGAGAGTAACTTTAATCAATAATGAAGCGAAACGGATATTTAAGAAAAGTGGACTGAAAGAAGAATTTATCGGTAAAGATGTTGAATTGTATATGCCGAATTCACGTATAAAAGAAGTGTTACAAACAGGAGAGGTACAATTAAACGAAGAACAAAATATTTATGGAATTACGATTGTTACTAATCGTGTTCCTTTATATGTAAAAGGAGAAATAGTTGGTGCAATTGCAACATTTCGTGATAAAACAGAAATTAGAAAATTAGCAGAAGAGTTAACTGGTACTAGGCTATATGCGGAAGCATTACGGGCTCAATCTCATGAATTTATGAATAAAATGCATGTCGTATTAGGTTTAACACATATGAAGCAGTATGAAGAATTGCAGAAATATGTAAGTAGTATGGTATCAGAGCATCAATATGAAATGGGGGGGATTATGAAAAAAATTCAAAGCCCAGTATTTGCTGGATTTTTACTAGGTAAACTTAGTTATGCTAGAGAGAAAAATATAAAGTTAATTATAAAAGAAGATTCTTACTTACCAGAAATATATGATGAACGTATCATTCATGAACTGATCACTATTGTCGGAAATTTAATTAATAATGCATTAGACGCAGTGACGAACTGTGAGAAGAAACAGGTTGAAGTTGGAATACAATATGGGGATACATTAATTATTACAGTACAAGATACAGGGAAAGGCATAAAAGAAGATGAAATTGATGCATTATTTATAAAAGGTTATTCTACAAAAGGTGATAATCGGGGGTATGGTTTGCATCTTGTAAAGGAAAGTATACAGCGAATAAATGGTGAGATTCATGTTCATTCAGTGTTAGGAACGGGAACGACAATAACGATTGAAATACCTAAAAGTAGGGATGAGAGATAAAATGATCAAAGTTTTGATTGTAGAAGATGATCCGATGGTTGCGATGCTAAATAAGCATTACTTAGAGCAAGTGGGAGGGTTTGAACTTGTCCATGCAGTTAACTCAGTTAAAGAAGCGATAGAAGTATTAGAGAAGTCACGAGTAGACTTCATATTACTTGATATTTTTATGCCTGAGGAGACTGGATTTGAGCTGTTAATGTATATTCGAAATCAAGAAAAAGAAATTGATATTATGATGATTTCAGCTGTGCATGATATGGGAAGTATCAAAAAAGCATTACAATATGGAGTTGTAGACTATCTAATTAAACCATTTACATTTGAACGCTTTAAGGAAGCATTAACTGTGTATCGAGAAAAATTTACTTTCATGAAAGAACAACAAAAAATTAGTCAATCGGAATTAGATTCACTAATTTTACAAAAAGAAAAAAGAGAGTCCTTTGACTATAAAGAGCTTCCGAAAGGATTAACAAAGCAAACATTGCAACTCATTTGGCAGAAAATCGAATCGCTTAATGGACAAGCATTTACAACTGATGAAATGGCGCAATTAGTAGGGGTTTCGAGAGTTTCTATTCGAAAGTATGTAATGTTTTTGACTGAAGTCGGAGTATTAGAGAATGAAATGGTGTATCAAAGTGTGGGAAGACCGGTGAGTAAATTAAAGTGTATTGACCGGAATAAAATAGATTTTTACGTATAAGCGACTTATTATAAGTTGCTTATACTTTTTTTAATTACAAAAATAGTTACAAAACTTTCAAAAACTATTTTTACTATTGAAAGCGTTTTAATATTGTAACTAAGAAAACAAGGGGGTGCCATATGGGGATTCAAAAGGATATGGAAGCGGTATCATTTTCTGAGGAGAATGGGGTACAAAGAGAATCGTTCGCTTCGAAAATTATGAATGTAAAAATCGGTGTAATACCTTTACCGTTATATGTAGTATTGGCTGCTATTATTTATGGGGCATCTGTATATAATAAATTGCCAGCAGATATGATTGGTGGATTTGCAGTTATTATGATCATGGGGATTTTCTTAGGTGATATTGGGATGAGAATTCCAATTCTAAAAAACATTGGTGGTCCAGCAATTCTTTCATTATTTATTCCATCGTTACTTGTATTTTTTAACTGGATGAATCCAGCTTCAATGGAAGCTGCGACTATGTTAATGAAAAAATCGAACTTTTTATATTTATATATTTCTTGTTTAGTAGTAGGAAGTATTTTAGGAATGAACCGTAAAGTATTAGTACAAGGTTTCGTTCGCATGTTTATTCCTTTAGTAGTAGGAACGTTAGCTTCTATCGCAGTAGGCTTATTAGTAGGTTCACTATTTGGATTTGAAATGAAGCAGACATTTTTCTTTATCATCGTGCCAATTGTGAGTGGTGGTATTGGGGAAGGGATTTTACCGTTATCACTAGCTTACGGTGATATTTTAAATGAATCATCAGCAACGTTTGTATCACAGCTTATTCCAGCAGCTATTATCGGAAATATGTTTGCAATTGTGAGCGCAGGCTATATGAAGCGTTTAGGTGAGAAGAGACCTGAGCTTAGTGGGAATGGTGTATTAGTAAAAACAGATAATCAAGCAGAGTTATTAAAAGAGCAAAATACAGAAAAACCAATTGATTTCTCATTAATGGGAGCCGGGTTATTGATTGCATGTACATTCTTTATTTTCGGAGGATTTGCTTCTAAGTTTATCGGTATTCCAGGAGCAATCATTATGATTTTTTCAGCAGCACTTGTGAAATACTTTAAATTAATGCCAGCAAAAATGGAGCAAGGTGCATTCCATTTATATAAATTTATTTCAAAGAATTTAACTTGGCCGCTAATGGTCGGTTTAGGATTGCTATATATTCCGTTAAAAGACGTAGCAGCAGTTCTTTCCGTAGGATATGTTGTTGTTTGTGCATCAGTTGTTCTTACAATGGTAGCATCAGGTTTTCTTATAGGTAAAGTGATGAAAATGTATCCAGTTGAATCGGCAATTGTAACCGGATGTCATAGTGGTTTAGGTGGAACTGGAGATGTTGCTATTTTATCAGCTTCAAATCGTATGGAATTAATGCCGTTTGCGCAAATTTCAACGCGTTTAGGTGGAGCAGCAGTGGTCGTAACAGCAACAATTTTATTAAAAATGTTTTCATGATCAAAACAGGCTAGCTATATTCATATAGCTAGCTTGTCAAATTAAGGGGAGATTATAAGTATGTTAGAAAATCAGATTAATGAAAGATCATTGTTATTGCATAAAGAGTTAGTAGGAAAAATTGAGATCACAAGTAAAGTAGAAGTGAATTCAGCGGATGATTTAAGTCTGACTTATACACCAGGGGTAGCTGAGTCTTGTAAAGCAATTGCGGCAGATGAAGAAACAGCGTATGACTATACAGCAAGAGGGAACATGGTGGCAGTTGTTTCAGATGGAACAGCAGTACTTGGTTTGGGAAATATTGGACCGAAAGCGGCTATGCCTGTTATGGAAGGGAAAAGTATTTTATTTAAGAAGTTTGCGAATGTAGATGCTTTCCCGCTATGTTTAGGTACGACTGATGTGGATGAAATCGTTACCCTTGTGAAAAATCTAGAGCCTACATTTGCAGGTATTAATTTAGAGGATATTGCAGCACCACGCTGTTTTGAAATTGAAAAACGATTAAAAGAAGAAACGAATATTCCTGTATTTCATGATGATCAGCATGGGACGGCTATTGTTGTTTTAGCAGCTGTTATTAATGCATTAAAAGTTGTAAGTAAACAAATGGACGATGTTAAAATTGTTATTAACGGTGCGGGTTCGGCAGGAATTGCAATTGGAAAATTATTATTAAAAGCTGGCGCAAAACACATTACGTTAGTTAGTTTAGAAGGTATTGTTTGTGAAGGTGAAACATGGATGAACGAAGCGCAAATCGAAGTTTCAAAGAAGACAAATCGAGAATATGTACGTGGAACATTAAAGGAAGCGATTCATCAAGCTGATATTTTCATCGGTGTATCTGCTCCAAACGTATTAACGAAAGAACTTATACAGACGATGAACGAGAAACCAATTGTGTTTGCAATGGCGAATCCAATCCCAGAAATATTCCCAGAGGACGCATTAGAAGCTGGGGCAGCTGTAGTAGGAACTGGACGTTCTGATTATTCGAATCAAGTAAATAATGTATTGGCGTTCCCTGGAATATTCCGTGGTGCGTTAGATGTTCGTGCGACTGATATTACAGAAGAGATGAAATTAGCAGCAGCATATGGGATCGCTAACATAATTACGGACGAAGAACGTAATGCGAATTATGTAATTCCAAATCCATTAGATAAAAGAGTTGTTCCAAGTGTTGCAGAAGCAGTAGCAAAAGCAGCCATTGATTCAGGAGTGGCGCAAATTACGAAAATGCCAAGTTATAAATAGTCAAAAGCAGCGCCTTAAAAAGGCACTGCTTTTTTTTGAGATAAGAAATCAAAACAATGAAGAAGTATAAATTTATTCAAGCCCCTTTCATTATTTATTTAATTCCATTGCAACTTGTTTACCATTTACTAAAACCTCAGTTACTGCTACGATCACTTCTATCATTTTTTTCATCTCTCCTCTCTCCTCGCTTCATCTCTTACTTTAAGTATAAGAGAAGAGAGATGATCCAACTATCGAAGTACGGGACGTAGAAATTCCATTGTTGTAAGGAAGTGTTTCAGTTTTGTCACTTTATTCGGCGTTGATTACAAACTGATCATAATATTTTTCATTCACATATATATTTAATACCCATAATCCAGAGGAAGGTAGTGACATTACGAGAGGGAGTTCCTTTATGGTTGTATCGACTGTATTTGAAGTAGTCCAAGTTTGTTTGGAAGTTTCTTTTTGAAAGAGTACTGGAGTTGTAGTTGTAGTTCCTTGTTTTAACGCGATAATAGATAGTTTTCCAGTTGGCATTTCAGGATCTAGGAAGAACCACATTATTTCATTTTGTTCATTTGCGATAATAGAGCTATCAGCCATTGCAATTTTTCCTTCAATGCCTTTTAAGGGCATCTTCCCCTCTGTAAAGGAAGGTGCTTCTTCCCAATTTACATCTTTTAAAACACTAAGATGAAAAAAGGAAGGTGCGTTAATTTGAGAGGATGACGTTTCTAGTACCTCTTTTTTAGGTACATTTGAATCTGGTTGCACTTGCGCGCAGCCAGTAATGAGGAAGGAGAAAAGTAGCATAGTTCCGATTTTTTTCATAGTGCCACACTCCTAATTTTTATTGTTAGTGTAATTGTATTTGCTAGCAGGCGGGACAATTCCTTTAAATCATAAAAAGAGGTCGTAAGTTTTGTACGACCTCTTTTGACATTTTCTATCCCGCATTAACTGCCCGTAAACGCCCGATTGGTGCGGGCTAATAATCAGTGGGGATGAACAAAACCCCCACTGATTAAAGTTTCACTTTATATTTGCTCAGTTGAAAAGGTTGGTTCTCTCTCTTTTTGAGGCATTGTTAAGAAAATAACAGAAAGAACGATACATACTCCGCCTAATAATTGATATGCTCCAAAAGACTCATTAAGCCAAGCGATTGAAACGATGGCAGCTACAAGTGGTTCAATGCTAGATAAAATACTTGTTTCTGTTGCTGCTAAATATTTAAGACTCCCGATATAAAGAAGGAAAGAAAGAGTGCCGCTTATAATGATAAGAATAAGCATAGAAAAAGTTTGAAGTGTGAAAGTTTGCGAAATCTGATTCCATCCAAAAGAACGATTACAAATAAGCAGTGCAATCCCTCCAATTAACATCCCCCAGCCAATTACTATAGTTGTTCCGCATTCTTTAATGAGAGAAGCCGGATGAAGGGTATAAAACGCAAAACCAATCGCTGTTAACAGGCCGAAAGTAATAGCTGCTTTAGATAAAACAATATTTTCAATTGAACCGTTTGTAATAATAAAGTATGTCCCTGTTAGAGCAGTGATAATTGCGATTATTTGCATAGAAGCAGGGAATTTCTTTTGCTCAAGCGCAACGTAAATTGTAATAAGAACAGGACCTAGAAATTGAAATAGTGTTGCTGTGACAGCGTTACTAATATGAACTGTTTCGATAAAAGCGTACTGCGCACCAAGCATGCCAAGAATAGAGAAAATTATAAGCTGTATAAAGTGTTTAGGGTGTTTCCAAATGTGAAATATGTTTTGTTTTTTAATAAGCAAGAAAGATAAAATGAATATTCCAGCGAGCAACAGGCGAATTGTTAAAAAATCAAGTGATGATACGTTAGTATGTTGAAATAGCCACTGAATCATAGGACCAGATAATCCCCATAGGGTGGCTCCTGTAATAATCATCATAAGTCCAATGCGTCTACCATTGTTCATTATCATGCATCTCCTCTCTAGTATTTGATTATTAATGCGTTACATGATAAAAGGAATTATATAGAACTTCTGGTACTGTAAAAAGTATCAGTTATGTGTTTTTGAGAGGGGTCAGTTATTGTGTTAGAATTAACGCCTAATTTGAATGCAAATAGTAAGACGGCACTGTATGTACAATTGTATGAGTATATAAAAAAAGAGATTAAAGATGGAACGATCTCGGCTTTTACGAAATTACCGGCTAAGAGGAAGCTAGCAACATATTTACAAGTGAGTAAAAATACAGTTGAAGCTGCTTATGAGCAACTTCTTGCGGAAGGATATATTGAGTCGATTTCTAGAAAAGGGTATTTTGCATGTGAAATCGAGCAAATGATTCATGTGGAAGGCAGCGAAGAGGTGATAGGAGAAGCGCCTTTTCAAGATAAGGAGTATAAATTTGATTTCACTCAAACGGGTGTGGATACTAATACTTTTCCGTTTCATGTATATCGAAAAATTACGAACGAGGTATGGCAAGTTGAAAATAAAGATTTACTTTTTCTTGGACATCCGCAAGGGGAGGTAAGTTTACGAGAAGCAATCGCGAGCTATTTGTATGAATCTAGAGGTGTACGATGCGTAGCTAGTCAAATTGTAATAGGAGCGGGTACGCAAATATTAGTAAAAATGTTATTTCAGATGTTAAAGGGAAGTCGTTATGCAGTTGAGAATCCTGGGTACCATCGGAAAATGGTTGTTTTTGAGCAAGGGGAACAAAATGTCCAAATGTTATCTTTAGATCGAGATGGAATTTGTATGTCACAGTTAACTGATAGCCATGCAAATGTTGTATTTGTTACACCTTCGCATCAGTTTCCTTGCGGGATGATTATGCCAATTACGAGAAGAATGCAGCTTTTACAATGGGCGCAAAAAGAAGAAGGAAGATATATTATTGAAGATGATTATGATAGTGAATTCCGATATTCAGGAAAGCCGATTCCGGCGCTGCAAGGGTTAGATCGAGATGGGAAAGTAATTTATATGGGTACGCTGTCTAAAGCGCTATTGCCATCATTACGGATGAGTTATATGGTGTTGCCAAAACCGCTCATTAAGCAGTATCAGGAGCAATATTTATTTTATACACAAAGCGTTTCAAGAATGGATCAAGAGATCATTAAGAAATTTATAAATGATGGGCATTGGGAAAAACATATTCATAAAATGCGCGTTGTGTACCGAAAGAAGAGGGACCGCCTTGTTTCGGTAATAGAAAAATATTTTTCTATTGGGGTTGAAGTAATAGGAGAGGACTCCGGCCTACATATTTTATTAAAAGTGCATAATGGGATGGAAGAGAAAGAGTTAGTGGAAGCTGCAGCTGAAAGGAGTATTAAAGTATATCCTGTTTCGATGTATTATAAGGAAGGGACTTCTCCCGAAAATACAGTATTGCTTGGATTTGCGACTCTATTAGAGGAAGAAATTGAAGGGGCCATTCAATTATTATATACAGCATGGTTTGCAAGGAAGTAAAAAAACATCCTCATAAATGGAGGATGTTTTTTATTATTTTTCTTCATCAAGGAAAAGAACCATATGCTCTTCATCCCAATATTGTCCGTTATATTTTAATGAACGTTCCTGCACACCAAATGTTTTAAAGCCTAATGACTCATAAAGTTTTTTTGCACCATCGTTGCCAACAACTACATCAAGCATAACTTGCTCTACTTCTAGAGATTTAGCAAGTTCAAGACATTCCTTAATAAGTGCTTTTCCTGCTCCAAGTCCGCGTGCTTTTGGAGACACGTATACTGAACCAATTTTCGCTTTATGTTCTTGTTTTACATATGGTTTCGTTTCCAGTGTTGCAACTCCGATTAATTCTCCATCTTTAAATGCACCTAGTGTATAGTTCTCATCTTGTGCTAATTTTTGGGCTTTATATTCAATAGCACACTCTTTATTAATAATATCTTCATAAGAAGAGCTGAAAGCTTCCGGGTTTTGTTTTAATCCTTCTACTCGAAGTTCTAAGTAAATTTCTGCTTCGTCTTTTGTTAATACATGGATATCCAATTATATCACCCTCCAAATCTTTTACAGTTGTACCTATATTTTATATTGAAATAAAAATAATTTCAAAAGCTTAGCTTATATGAGCTGGTTTTATAAATAAAATAGCACCAGTAGTGCTGACTACCACTGGTGATTTCCCGCATATATTATTCAAAGGGTAATTCAATTATAAATTCTGTTCCGACTTCTAATTCGCTTTTTACTTCGATAGAACCATTATGAAGTTCTACAATTTCCTTTGCAACAGCCAGTCCGATACCTTTTCCACCTGTAGCTCGTGTTCTAGATTTATCGACACGGTAAAAGCGATCGAAAATGTGTGGGATATCTTCTTTTGGAATTCCTTCACCTTCATCTTGTACACTTATTGTAAAAGTATTCGTACTCGATAGTACACGTATTGTTATAGAAGTGTTTTCTGATGAATGTTGATAAGCGTTGTGTAATAAATTTAACATCACTTGTTCCATACGCCTTTCATCTATACAAACTTCTAAATCATTTTTACAGTATACATGAATTTCTATTTGTTTGTTTGTTAATGTTGTTTTTGTTTTTTCAACCATTCGTTCTAAAAATGGTCTAAGGGGCATTTTTTGTTTTTTAATAACGAATTGATGTTGCTCTAATTGTGCAAGCATAAATAAATCTTGTACGAGATCGGTTACACTATCCGTTTCGTCTTCAATGATTTGTAAGTATTCTTCACGTTCTTCTTTCGTTAGAGAATCTCTTTTTGCTACCTTTGCATAACCTTTCATATAGGTTAATGGAGTTAGTAATTCATGCGCTACACTAGCGAGAAATTCGTTTCGTTCTTTTTTCATATACGTAAGTTCACTAGATAAATCTTCAATCGTTTTTGCTAAGCTTCCAAGTTCATCATTTCGTTTAATTCCTAATTGAATCGGCTTATTTAATTTTGACATTTTTTCTGTCGCCCGCTTCATTTTTATAAGCGGTTCTGTAATAACACGAGAAAAAACAAAGACAGAAATAGTAGTTAAAATAATTGTCAAAACACTAATGATAAAAAATTGATTCATGAGTTTAAGTAACATATTTTCTAAGAAAGATGTCTTTAATAACATATATAACTTACCTTGAAATCCTTGAATTTCCAGCGGGCTTACCGTTGAGATGAATTTTGATTTTTTCCAGTTTTTTTCAACGATTAATCCACCTTCTGGGATAGTCTCTGTTTTACAAGTAAGTTGTTTTTGCATTTCTTTCGTTACGGGTTCTGAGGTAGAAATAATTTTGCCGTTATTGTCTGTTATAATGATAGCTATATCAGAGTTAGCAATTAATTCAGATTCAACTAAGTGTTCAGCCTCAGTGTTGATATCAAACTCGGGGTACACAGCACGTTTAGGCCGTTTACTGTGTTCAGCGCTTTCTGTGAGTTTCTTTTCTTTAGAATATGCACCCCACTTCGCGCGGTTTTTGATCATTTTACTATAGCGATTTCCTTTCTCTAAAAGAGCAAGAGTTTCCTCTTCAATACGTATGTTTGAAAGGTTCTTATAAAAAGATACGAAGGCAATTGTTTCAATACATAAAGCTAATATTAAAAAGTATGTCCCAACTTTAAGGGAAAGTTTGCTCATTTTCTCACCATACCTTATTTCATATAAAGGGCCAGTGGTCAACTATTGTCCACTGACCCAATTAATTATTCACTTTTCCATTTATATCCGACTTTATAGACAGTTTCTAAGTAATCTTCAACTGGAAATCCTTTTTTGCGTAACTTATCCCGTATATTACGAATATGTGAATCGATAGTTCTGTATTCGATGTCTGTTTGATAGCCCCAAATCTTTTCGATTAAATCGTCTCGGCTGTAGGCACGGTTTGTATTTTGTAAAAATAGTCCGAGCAACGAAAACTCAATAGGAGTTAGTGAGATTTTTTCATTATAAACTGTAACAGTATGTTTCGTTTTATCCCACTCAATACCATTGAAGCTAACAAAGCCATCTTTCTTTGTGCGGCGTAATATAGCCTCGATTCGCGCGACTAATACATGTTCATCGAATGGTTTTGTAATGTAGTCATCTGCTCCCATTGTTAGGCCTTTGACCATATCGTAGTTTTGGTTGCGAGCTGTTAGCATAATAATTGGAACGTTGGAAATTTGACGGATTTGATAGCAAGTATCCCACCCATCCATATTCGGCATCATAACATCTAATAAAATAATATCGAAGTCCTTCTGTTCGATTAATTCTAGCGCTTCAAGGCCAGAAGTAGCTTTCATACAAAAATAGCCGCGAGGGCTTAAGAACAGATCTAATAATCGTAACATACGTTCTTCATCGTCTACTAATAAAATTTTCACCATAATCTTGTGCACCCCAAACTATTCATTCTACTTGTATAGTTTACATGAAAATAATAAAAAACTCTTTTTATGTGATTGAATGGATGGCTGATTTTTTCAATCAGGGCAATTGACATAAAAAATGCACTAGTTTTGCACAACTATTTTTTATAATAGAAAACGTAGCGACACAAATACCCTATGTTGCGACATAACGTCATGTCATTTTATTTATAAAATGACAATTCCATTCTATTGTGTATGTGAGATAGAGAGGGTTTTCGTATTCACCTCGCATCGGATAAGAAAAATTTCCTATCTCACACTTTTTTTAAAAGGGGATTGTACACATGAATAAAAAAGTAGAGCATTTACAAAAAGAAAAGCAAGATCGTAATGCGGTTGTAATGTGTGTTGCGGTATCTATGCTTATTATGATAAGTTGTGTAAATAAATTTTTCGGGATTTTATAATAGAAAAAAAGCTTATTGCCTCTTAAGAGGCAATAAGCTTTTTTTATGTATTCTATATAATAAACCAAGGTAAAATTGCTAATCCAGAAGTTACAATTGCTGTGGCACATATTAAAAAGATAGCTCGTTTATTTTGTCTCATGTCACATTCTCCTCTACATATCAATTGCATGCTATACGTTCATGTAATAATCAGCGGGAGATGGATACTCCTTGCTGAGTAAAGTTTCACTTTATATTTTTAGTATAACGAATGGAAAGGATTGGAACGATCGATAAAGGTGACATGAAGATTACATTGTTGTAATGAAAAAAGCATCTTAATTAATAAGAAGATGCTTTTGAAAAATTATATTAAAATGTTAATTATTTAAGAATAAAACCATATGCTCTTCGTCCCAATATTGACCGTTATGCTTTAAGGAACGCTCTTGCACACCGTAAGTTTGGAAGCCGAGGGACTCATATAATTTTTTTGCAGCAGTGTTATCAGCAACAACATCAAGCATGAGCTGTTCTACATGTAATTTATCGGCATTTTCAATAATCGCTTTAATTAAAGCTCGTCCTGCACCGAGGCCGCGCGCTTTTGGAGAAACAAAAACGGAGCCGATTTTTGCCTTATGTTCTTGCTTAATAAATGGCTTTGTTTCTAAAGTAGCAATGCCAACTAAATCATTATCTTTGAAGACACCTAGAGTATACTTATCAGGATTGCTTAATCGCTTTGCCATGGCAGCGACAGGGTTTTCATGTTTAAGAACATCTTCATAAGAAGAGCTAAAAGCCTCAGGGTTTTTCGTTAAACCTTCCATACAAACTTTCAAATAAATTTCTGCGTCCTCTGTTGTTAATAAGCGAATTTCCATAGTTGTAACCTCCTAGATTGATTCAAATTTAATTCATTAACTTTGTAAGATTAAGTTTAGTTAAATGTATTCTGTGACTATTCTTTCTTAATTTGTAAAAGAATGAAAAGATTATGCTACAATATTTTGTTTTAATTATGTAATGAAATTATATATTAACTTTATTAACTATTCAAGTGTTATATATATTACATTTTTATAACTAAAATACCTCCTCAATTGAGAAGGTATTTTTTAGTTATTCGATTGATAACCATCGATTCGTTCTGGATGTGTATAAATATTGCAAGATTCATTTCGAATGAATCCTACTACGGTAATGCCTAAATCGTGAGCGAGTTGCAATGCTAGCTTAGTTGGAGCTGATTTAGATAGGACGATTTCGCAACCGATTTTTGAAACCTTTAACAAAATTTCAGATGAGATTCGCCCGCTAAACGCGATGATTTTCCCTTGAACAGATATATTGTTCCGTAAACAATGACCGTATATTTTATCTAGTGCATTATGTCTTCCGATATCCATTCTTGATATGAGAATATTTTTTCGATCGCATAACGCGGTATTGTGCACACCACCTGTTTGGCGAAATGTAGTTGAAGATTGTTGTAAAGTATTCATTAAGTAAAAACATTCTTCAGGAGTAACTTTCACGTGTATATCATGTAAATCTTTTGCTTTTGCTGCATCGTTAACGAAAATAAAACCTTGTCTACCTTTTCCGCAGCAAGAAGTGATGTATCGCTTATTATATAAAGTTTGATAGAGCGGATTTACTTTTGATGATGTTACATGTACAATTCCGTTATCTTTTTGCACCCATAGTTCTTCAACATCTTTATAGGAAGAAATAATCCCCTCAGAAATTAAAAAACCAATTACCATATCTTCAATGTAATTTGGTGTGCATACAACTGTTACATATTCCTCACCGTTTAATTTAATAGTAATAGGAGATTCTGTAACAATCTCATCCAGTTGTTTTGAAAATGTACCAGATTGATAGCGTACAATTGTATAAGTCTCTTGCGTAGGCCCCATATTAAATTCCCCTTTTATATGTATTTCTCTCCCATATTTATCATAAAACAATGGGGAAATAAAAACATCTATTAGCAAGGAAATCACAGATTATTTTGGTTATTATTGTATATGTACGATATAATAGAACTGTAGAATAGTGATATTTTCAAGCTTTCGTAGTTATACCTTATAACATCTAGAATCGACTTCATAAGAAAAGTATTCGGGCAGAGCGTTTCAAAAATATGTACAGTAATGCGATTTTGAAAACGGATTCATAATTGTGTTGTACAGTTGGTTGTAAGGAGAGGGGAAACTATGGCAGAACAGACAGTCCGTGTAACCGTGGATGGTAAAGAATTTTCCACATCGGGTGAAAAGACGATACTACAATTATTTAACGAGAGTAATTTGGAACATCCTCAAATTTGTCATGTACCAGAAGTAGATCCAATTCAAACTTGTGATACGTGTATTGTAGAAGTAAATGGGAAGTTATTACGTGCTTGTTCAACGAAATTAGAGAACGGTATGCATATCGAAAGACAGTCCCAGCGTGCTAAAGAGGCGCAGACTGAAGCAATGGATCGAATATTAGAGAATCATTTATTGTATTGTACAGTATGTGATAACAATAATGGTAACTGTAAAGTCCATAATACAGTACATATGATGGAGATTGAAGAACAGAAATATCCGTATGAACCGAAAGTAAGTGCATGCGAAGTGGATACATCGCATCCATTCTATCGATACGATCCGAATCAATGCATTGCTTGTGGACAGTGTGTAGAAGTATGCCAAAATTTACAAGTGAATGAAACGTTATCAATCGATTGGAGTTTAGACCGTCCACGTGTTATTTGGGACAATGGTGTAAGTATAAATGACTCATCTTGTGTGAGTTGTGGGCAATGTGTAACAGTATGTCCGTGTAATGCGTTAATGGAAAAAACAATGCTGGGTGAAGCAGGATTTATGACAGGATTAAAACCAGATGTGTTGGATCCAATGATTGATTTTGTAAAAGATGTAGAACCTGGATATAGCAGTATTTTAGCGGTTTCAGAAGTAGAGGCTGCGATGCGTAAGACGAAAGTTAATAAAACAAAAACAGTTTGTACATTTTGTGGTGTAGGTTGTTCATTTGAAGTATGGACGAAAGATCGTCAAATTTTAAAAGTACAACCTGTTTCAGATGCACCGGTTAATGGTATCTCTACATGTGTAAAAGGTAAATTTGGTTGGGATTTTGTAAACAGTGAAGAGCGTATTACAAAACCGTTAATTCGCCAAGGGGATATGTTTGTTGAGGCTTCATGGGAAGAGGCTCTTGAAGTTGTTGCATCTAATATGCAACATATTAAGTCAGAATACGGTAGCGATGCATTTGGTTTTATTTCTTCTTCTAAAGTAACAAATGAAGAAAACTACCTTATGCAAAAACTAGCCCGTCAAATATATGGAACGAATAACGTAGATAACTGTTCGCGTTATTGCCAATCGCCAGCGACAGACGGTTTATTTAAAACTGTCGGTATGGGTGGGGATGCTGGAACAGTGAAAGATATTGCTGAAGCAGGTCTTGTTATTATTGTTGGTGCAAATCCAACAGAAGGTCATCCTGTACTTGCAACTAGAGTAAAGCGTGCTCATAAATTACACGAGCAAAAATTGATTGTAGCAGACCTTCGTAAACATGAAATGGCAGAGCGTGCTGATATATTTGTTCACCCGAGTCAAGGAACGGATTATGTATGGCTTGCTGGTATTACGAAATATATTATTGATCAAGATTGGCATGATAAAAAGTTCATAGCTGAAAATGTAAAGAATTTTGATGAATATAGCAAAATGCTAGAAAAGTATACGCTTGATTATACTGAGAAAATTACAGGGATTTCTAAAGATAATCTTAAAGAGATGGCTCGTATGGTATATGAAGCAGATGGTACTTGTGTACTTTGGGGAATGGGTGTAACGCAAAATACAGGAGGAAGTACAACGTCAGCTGCAATTTCAAATTTACTTCTTGTTACGGGTAACTATCGTCGTCCTGGTGCAGGTGCGTATCCATTACGCGGACATAATAACGTACAAGGTGCTTGTGATATGGCAACATTACCGAACTGGCTTCCAGGTTATCAAGCAGTTTCAGATGATGTGCATCGTGCGAAATTTGAAAAAGCATACGGTACTACCATTCCGAAAGAACCGGGACTAAATAATATCGCAATGTTACTAGCAGCGGAAGAAGGAAAACTGCGTGGTATGTATGTTATGGGAGAAGAAATGGCTTTAGTAGATTCAAATGCCAACCATGTACAACATATTTTAGCGAATTTAGACTTCCTCGTTGTTCAAGATATGTTTTTATCGAAAACAGCTCGTTTTGCCGATGTTATTTTACCGGCAGCACCAAGCTTAGAAAAAGAAGGAACATTTACAAATACAGAACGCCGTATTCAAAGATTGTATGAAGTATTGAAGCCACTTGGTGATTCTAAGCCAGATTGGTGGATTTTACAAAAAGTAGCTCGTGCACTGGGCGGAGACTGGAACTATGGAAGTCCAAGTGAAATTATGGATGAAATTGCATCGCTTGCTCCGTTATACTCACAAGCAACGTATGACCGTTTAGAAGGCTGGAATAGTTTATGCTGGGGTAGCCATGATGGTAGCGATACACCATTATTATATGTAGATGGATTTAACTTCCCGGATAAGCTAGCTCGTTTATCATTAGATGAATGGGTACCACCAGTAGTAGCACCAGATGAGTATGATTTACTATTAAATAATGGCCGTATGCTAGAGCATTTCCATGAAGGAAATATGACGAATAAGTCAGCTGGCATTTTATCTAAAGTGTCTGAAGTATTTGTTGAAATTTCACCTGAACTTGCTAAAGAACGTAATGTGAAAGATGGTGGTCTTGTAGAATTAGCATCACCATTTGGAAAGATTAAAGTACAAGCGCTTGTTACAGATCGTGTAACCGGAAATGAGTTATATTTGCCGATGCATGCGACAGTAAATGAAGAGGCAATTAATATTTTAACAGGAACAGCGACAGACATTTATACGTGTACACCAGCTTATAAACAAACAATGGTGAAACTGCGCGTATTACGTGAAAAAGGAAATCGTCCGTTACCATCCTCAAACCCGAGAGATAAAAAACGTCATCCGCAAAATGGTGTTGAAATCGAGCAAAAGTGGCAAAGAAAACAATACGTATCACTTGTGGACCAGAATTAGGGGGCGGAGATCATGGCAAAAGAGATTACTTTAATTAAAAAGAAGGTTGTAACAGAAGAAGAAAAGAAACAGCAAGTAACAGATGAACTGTTAAATGAGCTAGCTGAAAATAGAGAAGCAGTAGAAGAGACGATGCAGCTATTAGGACAGTTACAAAAAGCTGGAATTTTAGATGCAGCAATTAGTTTACTTGCTGCAAAAGAAGATGTTTCCAAAATAGCTGTTGAACAATTAAATCGTGAACCAGTAAAGAATGCATTAAACAATATGATGGGGGCAGGAGAGGCATTATCTTCAGTGGACCCAGAAATAACGAAACAAATAACATCTAGTTTAGTCACTGGATTACAATTTGCAACGGATGAGCTGAAAAATGGAAAGAAAACAAAAGTGATGGATTTCTTTAAAGTGTTAAAAGATCCAGATATCAATAGAGCAATTACATTTGGTTTTAGCTTCTTAAAAGCATTTGGTCAAGGGTTAGAGAAAAAATAGAGTAAATGAAAAAGTGATGGCAAGTAGCCATCACTTTTTCATTGTATGTATAAGAGTGTTCATGTTAAGCGGAATATATTATTATTAAAAAGATGGGTTGGAAATGGAAATATGGAATCCATCTCAAATATCGTTTTAGAATGTGGAGGAATATATGCAGCACCGTAAAAGACTATCTATACCAGGGGTAATGGGACATTCCTTTCAAACAGTTAGATTTGCTTTTTGGAATGTATTAACCTTTCAACTTGCTTATAAATTATTAGCAGCGATTGTATTTGTCCCGCTATTTGGGATCATCTTTAATAAGTTATTGTATTTTGGTGGTTATGCAAATGCGACGAATGATGAATTATTAGCATTTTTAAAGACACCATACGGCATTTTCGCAATCGTAATTTTATCATTGTTAGCACTGTTTCTTATCTTTACGGAATTTGCGGTGCTTATTATCATTTCGTACTTCGCTCATAAAAGACAAAAGGTGAAATTACGTCCGATTTTATATAAAACCGTAACGTATTTACCTACTCTTTTCACATATTGCTTACCAGGATTTATTTTATATGCTGTCGTATTGTTACCTCTTTTAAATATTGGATATGAAACGGCATTAATTCCGCAAATTCAAATTCCTAACTTTATTACAGGAGAACTGTTTAAGACAACGATGGGACAAGTTGGTTATTACACGTTCTTTGCTGTAGTTGCGTATTTGAACCTTCGCTGGATTTTTGTTCTACCTATCGTTGTTTTAGAGCAAAAGCCGTTTCGCACAGCAGCACGTAAAAGTGCAACGTTAGTAAAAGAAAGTTTTTTTAAAGTACTATTCTTTTTAGTTGGATTTTTTATTTCAATAGGGATTGTGTACGGTGTATTTTTTGGAATGTATTTATTGTGTCTATGGGGCATGTATGAATTTACAAATCCACAGGGAACATTTGCATTATTAGCGGAATCAACAATGTCTGTATTTTTAACGAGTACATTGTATTTATTTAGTTTTATCGTGACGCCATTTTATATTATGGCAATAACACGATTGTATTTACAAAAGGTCCCGGTTGAAGATGTTTTATTAGAAGAAGGATTAGATTATTCGAAAACAAAAGCAGATAAATGTTTCTTCCAAAAACATCGTTGGAAATTTATTGGTGTATATATTGTAGGAATTATTACTGCCGGAATGGTCGTTGCCTTCATTGTAACGTTTATTTCAAATTCATATAAAGAACCAATCATTATGGCTCATCGTGGTTATATTTCAAAAGGTGTAGAGAATACGAAAGAAGCTGTGCAGGGGGCTATTGATGCTAAAGCAGACTACGCTGAAATTGATGTACTGCAAACAAAAGACGGTGAACTAGCAGTTATACATGATTTGAAACTAAAACGTCTTGCGAATGCTAATGTTCATGTGTCAGATTTAACGATGGAGGAGTTAAGACAGCTTACCCTTAGTCAAGATGGTTTTTCAGGACAAATAAGTACACTTGATGAGATCATTAAGCTGGCAAAAGGAAAAATCAAACTTAATATTGAAGTGAAGCTTCATGGTGGCGAAAAAGATTTCGTAAACAAAGTATTAAAAGCGATTAAAGATAATGAATTTGAGAAGCAATGTGTCATTCAAACGTTACACTATCCGCTTATTAAAGAGTTTAAACGTGCAAATCCAAATATAAAAGTAGGATATATACTGTATGCGAGTAGAGCTAACTTAAAGAATGTGAAGGCTGATTTTTATGTAGCAGAAGAATACATGTTAAATAAGAAATTAGTAAAAGAAGCAAGGAAGTTAAACAAGCCAATTTACGTATGGACGGTAAATGATATGGAAAGTTTAAAGGGATATTATAAGTTAAACGTAGATGGTATCATTACCGATTATCCTGAAGATGCACGTGAAACAATTAAGATGTTAAAAGAGCAAGAAGATCGTGAAAGTGATATGTTTGATAAAATTGGTGAGACGACAGAAGATCTATTTTCAAAGTTATTTATGATCTATCCAGCTGCTGGCTAAATGCTAGTAGCTGTTTTTTTTTATGAAAAGAATATATTTCTAAAGTATTGTACAAAGTAATAAGTGTATATGTATACGTAACTACTTAGTTTTTTGCATTGTTACATTATTGTCAAATAATAAATAATTACTATGCGTTTTGAATAGATATAATGTAAATAGAGTGATAGATAATGCGATGGTACGAACAACCCAATAGAATCAATGTTTCGTATATTTACACTATTCTAAATATATAAACTTTAAAAAAATGGTATGTTAGCGTTTTCATAATTTTTAAGTTATGCTAGAATAAGGACATAAGTTATTAATTATTACAAAAAGAAAAAAGAATTCCTTTTTTCTGTTAATTATAAGGGGGCATTTCATTATGCGTATTGGGGTACCAGCAGAAATTAAAAACAACGAAAACCGTGTGGCAATGACACCAGCAGGTGTTGTACATTTAATTCGTAACAATCACGAAGTATTCATTCAAAAGGGTGCAGGTTTAGGATCTGGTTTCACAGATGCTCAGTATGTTGAAGCGGGAGCAAAAATTGTTGATACAGCTGAAGAAGCTTGGAACATGGAAATGGTTATGAAAGTTAAGGAACCAGTTGAAAGCGAATACAAACACTTCAGCGAAGGTTTAATCTTATTCACATACTTACACTTAGCTCCAGAACCAGAATTAACAAAAGCGTTAATCGAGAAGAAAGTTGTTGCTATCGCATATGAAACAGTACAATTAGAAAACCGTTCATTACCATTACTTGCACCTATGAGTGAAGTAGCTGGTCGTATGGCTGCACAAATCGGTGCACAATTCCTTGAGAAAAACAAAGGCGGTAAAGGTATCTTACTTGCAGGTGTTCCAGGAGTTAAACGTGGTAAAGTAACAATTATCGGTGGTGGACAAGCTGGTACAAATGCTGCTAAAATTGCAGTTGGACTAGGTGCGGATGTAACAATCATCGACTTAAGTGCAGAACGTCTTCGTCAATTAGATGACATTTTCGGAAACCAAGTAAAAACTTTAATGTCTAATCCTTACAATATTGCAGAAGCTGTAAAAGAGTCTGATCTTGTAATCGGTGCAGTATTAATCCCAGGTGCAAAAGCACCAAAACTTGTAACAGAAGAAATGATTAAATCAATGGAACCAGGTTCTGTTGTTGTAGATATCGCGATTGACCAAGGTGGTATTTTCGAAACAACTGACCGTATTACAACTCATGATAACCCAACTTATGAAAAACACGGCGTTGTTCACTATGCAGTTGCAAACATGCCAGGTGCGGTTCCACGTACATCAACTCTTGCATTAACAAACGTAACAGTACCATATGCAGTACAAATCGCTAACAAAGGCTACAAAGCTGCTTGCCTAGGCAACACTGCATTATTAAAAGGTATTAATACATTAGAAGGCTATGTAACATTCGAAGCAGTTGCAGAAGCTCACGGTGTAGAGTACAAAGGTGCTAAAGAATTATTAGAAGCAGAAACAGTATCTTGCTAATAGAAGCATTATACAAAACAAAATCGAACAATATATAAAACAACATGATAAGAGCTAAGAGATAATACCTCTTAGCTCTTCTTGGTAAAAGGGGGCATTCATCGTGGCCAACCTATTTAAAAAGAAATCCGTTACGCAATTGTTAGGGGAAAGTAAAAGTAAAACTTTAACGAAAACGCTAGGGGCATTCGACCTAACAATGCTAGGGATTGGTGCGATAATTGGTACAGGAGTTCTAGTATTAACGGGATTAGTAGCAGCAAGAGATGCTGGTCCAGCAGTTATTTTTTCATTCATGATTGCAGCAATTGTTTGTGGATTTGCAGCTTTATGTTATGCAGAGGTTGCATCTACACTTCCTGTTTCAGGTAGTGTGTACACATATTCATATGCAACAATTGGTGAGTTTGTTGCCCATTTAATGGGATGGACATTGTTATCCGTATATGTCGTAACAACTGCCGCAGTAGCTGGCGGATGGACAGGTTATTTCAATAATTTAATGAGCGGATTGGGACTTGAAATTCCTAAAGCGTTGTTAACGATTCCATCGCAAGGTGGTATGGTAAACTTACCCGCAATTATCGTTACGTTGGTGATAACTTGGTTATTATCACGAGGTACAAAAGAAAGTAAGCGTGTGAATAACATAATGGTATTAATTAAAATTGGTATTGTTGTTTTATTCATTGCAGTTGGTGTATTCTACGTGAAACCAGAAAACTGGATACCATTTGCACCGTACGGCATAAGTGGAGTCTTCGCTGGAGGAGCAGCAGTATTCTTTGCTTTCTTAGGATTTGATGCATTAGCAACTTCTGCTGAAGAAGTAAAAAATCCACAACGTGATCTACCGATTGGTATTATTGCTTCGTTAGTTATTTGTACAATCATTTATGTTGTAGTTTGTCTCGTTATGACAGGTATGGTTTCTTATAAGGAATTAGATGTACCTGAAGCTATGGCATATGTGTTAGAAGTTGTAGGACAAGATAAAGTGGCTGGTGTAATCGCTATTGGAGCTGTAATCGGTATTATGGCTGTAATCTTCGCTTACATTTATGCGACAACACGTGTATTCTTCGCAATGAGCCGTGACGGTTTATTGCCAAAATCTTTTGCGAAAATTAACAAGAAGACTGAAGCGCCAACATTTTCAGTTTGGTTAACAGGAATTGGTAGTGCTTTAATTGCTGGATTTATCGATTTAAAAGAATTGTCGAATTTAGCGAATATTGGAGCGTTATTAACATTCGCCATGGTTGGTGTAACTGTTATCATTCTTCGTAAAACGCATCCGAAATTACAACGTGGATTTATGGTACCGCTTGTACCGATCTTACCGATTATTTCAGTTGCATGTTGTCTATTCTTAATGGTAAATTTACCATTAAAAACATGGATATACTTCGGTGTTTGGTTAGCAATCGGAGTAGTTGTATACTTTGTTTATTCGAAAAAACACAGTCATTTAAAAGAAGATGGAAGTTCGCAGGATAGTTTAGAAAAAGCTAATTAAAAGCTAATTAAAAGGGATATAAGATAGTAAGCCTTGTGCGTCTAGGGAACGCGCAAGGCTTTTTTCTTTTGGAAAAATAAAGGAGAACAATATTGTGTTGTCGAATTTTTATGTCGGAATATAGGAAGGGGTGGAAACGTGAAGACGAAAGTTGTCGTTGGAGCAGAGGGATATAATAATAACCCAGGTTGGTTACATACAAATGAGGATGAATTAAATTTATTAAGAAGAGAAATGTGGCTTGAAAAGTTTAATCCAAATTCGTTATCAATCATTTTAGCAGAACATGTATGGGAACATTTATCATATGAAGAAGGTATTGAAGCAGCCAAAGTTTGTTATGAGTTTTTAGAAGATAGTGGATATATTCGCTGTGCAGTGCCGGATGCATTTTTCCCAAATGAAGAATATCAGCGTGGTGTGCAAGTGGGAGGACCTGGCCCGTTAGATCATCCAGCTGCAAGCCATAAAATTGTACATAACTACAAAACGATTATATCTATGTTTGAAGCAGCAGGTTTTCAAGTAAAGCTTTTAGAATACTGTGATGAGAATGGCCAGTTTCATTATAGTGATTGGGAAGAGAACGGTGGATTTATTTATCGATCGAAACGTTTTGATCATAGAAATCAAGATGGTAAATTAGGATTCGCTTCGTTAATTGTGGATGCAGTAAAAGTTAATAAATAAGAAGGGATGCACGATAGTTTTCGTGCATCCTTTTTGTATGAAGAGCATGATAGATGCGGAGAATATTTATATGTTTATTTTGAAATGTGAACGAAATGTTCGAAAAAATGTATGAGAATTCATTGACACATATGAATGGACGCTCATATAATAAAAGTATAAGATATATGAATAGTTGTTCATATGTTCAAATAAAGAGGTGAGCTGTGATGGCTGAAAATAAAGTAGAAACGCAACAGGAAGCATGTTCTCAAACGATAATTCACGAGGAAATCGTGGATCAAGTAAAACAAACAATTCCGACTGATGAAAGTTTAAGCAAAGTAGCAGAATTATTTAAAGTATTAGGTGACCGTACACGTACGAGAATATTACATGCATTATTTGAAGCTGAAATGTGTGTTTGTGATTTAGCTTATTTATTAGGGATGACGCAATCTTCAATCTCACATCAGCTTCGTGTATTAAAGCAAGCAAAGCTTGTAAAGAACCGTAAAGAAGGAAAGGTAGTTTATTATTCATTAGCTGATCAACACGTAATTCATATCTTCGAGCAAGCGTTTGAACACGTAAACGAGGAAGAATAAAAACGCGAGGAGGGAGAACGATGGCAGAAGCATTAGTGAAAAAGAAACTTATGCTAGAAGGGTTAGATTGTGCGAATTGTGCAATGAAAATTGAAAAGGGTGTTGGGAATATAGAGGGAGTAACGTCTTGTTCTGTAAACTTTGCAACTAAGACGATGCTTTTAGAAACACCACAAAATAAAGAAAATCAAGTTGTTACGGAAGCGAAGCAGCTCGTTACAAAATTAGAGCCGCATATTAAGGTGCAAGAAGAGAAAAAAACAAAAGTGGCGAAAGAAGTATTTATATTAGAAGGTTTAGACTGTGCGAACTGTGCAATGAAGATTGAAAATAAGGTAAAGGAAATGCCAACAGTTTCAGAAGCGACTGTTGATTTCGTATCAAAAAAATTAAGAGTAGAAGTTGCGAATAAAAGAGAACTTGAGTCGACTGTGCAAGATATAAAAAATGTCGTTCAAAAGTTAGAGCCAGATGTAAAAGTTGTTCGTGAAGAGGAAAAAGGACACGACCACGGCCATGATCATGGTGATGGAAATGTGAAAAAAATGATAGGAAGATTAGTAGTCGGTGGAATTTTGACAGGAATTGCTGCATTAGCCGGATTACCGCAAATGATAACAATTCCATTATTCGTTCTTGCTTATTTATTAATAGGTGGAGATATTGTTTGGAGAGCGGTAAGAAACATCACTCGCGGCCAAGTATTCGATGAAAACTTTTTAATGGCAATTGCAACTTTAGGAGCTTTCGCGATTCAACAATATCCAGAAGCAGTTGCAGTAATGTTATTCTACCAAGTAGGGGAATTGTTCCAAAGTATTGCTGTAAATCGCTCTCGAAAATCAATTACTTCATTAATGGATATTCGTCCTGATTATGCAAATGTGAAAGTTGGAAATGAAACGAAACAAGTATCACCAGAAGATGTGCAAATTGGTGAGTATATTATCGTGAAACCGGGTGAAAAAGTACCGTTAGACGGGAAAGTAGTTGAGGGAACATCAATGATGGATACTTCAGCGTTAACAGGTGAATCTGTACCGCGTGAAGTAGAAGTTGGTAATGACGTATTAAGTGGTTTTGTAAACCAAAATGGTGTATTAACAATTGAAGTTACAAAAGAATTTGGTGAATCGACTGTATCAAAAATCTTAGATTTAGTACAAAATGCAAGTAGCAAAAAAGCGCCAACAGAAAACTTTATTACGAAGTTTGCGCGTTATTATACGCCAGTCGTAGTTATTACAGCGGCGATTATGGCATTTATTCCACCACTTATTTTAGAGGGTGCTACGTTCTCTGATTGGATTTATAGAGCTTTAGTGTTCTTAGTAATCTCTTGTCCATGTGCACTCGTTGTATCGATTCCTCTTGGGTTCTTTGGAGGTATTGGTGGGGCATCTAAAAGTGGTATTTTAGTAAAAGGAAGTAACTATTTAGAAGCATTGAATGATGTGAAATATATCGTTTTTGATAAAACAGGAACATTAACAAAAGGTGTCTTTAAAGTTACGAAGATGGAGCCTAGTGAAGGTACTACAGCTGAAGAGTTATTAGAATATGCAGCATTTGCAGAAGTATATTCAAATCATCCGATTGCACAATCTATTCGAAATGCATATGGAAAATCAATCGATGAAAATAGTATTGAAGACTATAGTGAAATTTCAGGTCATGGTACGGTTGTAAAGGTACAGGGAAAAGAAATTTTCGCAGGTAATGCTAAATTAATGAGAAAAGAAAACATTACATTTAAGCAACCAAATACAGTAGGTACACTAGTTCATGTTGCTGTAGATGGTAAATATGCCGGTTATATTGTGATCTCTGATGAGGTAAAAGAGGATTCAAAACAAGCAATCCAAAAGTTAAAAGAACTAGGTATTAAGAAGACAGTCATGTTAACTGGTGATGCGAAATCAGTTGGTGAAGCTGTTGGTAAAGAATTAGGTTTAGATGAAGTGCATGCCGAATTATTACCACACCAAAAAGTAGAAGAAATCGAAAAAATTGATGCAGCAAAACACGGTAAAGAAAAGATTGCATTCGTCGGTGATGGTATTAACGATACGCCAGTATTAGCGAGAGCGGACGTTGGTATTGCGATGGGCGGTTTAGGATCAGATGCAGCAATTGAAGCTGCTGACATCGTCATTATGACTGATGAACCTTCAAAAATCGCGACAGCTGTAAAAATTGCAAAACGTACACGTAGTATTGTATGGCAAAATATTATATTTGCATTAGGTATAAAAGGGCTAGTTTTGTTACTTGGTGCCTTTGGTATTGCAACAATGTGGGAAGCGGTCTTCTCAGATGTTGGTGTTACGCTACTTGCAGTATTAAATGCAATGCGTGTACTACGAGTAAAAGATTTATAAAAAAGAGGACGCAACCTGCGTCCTCTTTTTTATTGGTTATTTTGTTGAAATTGACTCAAGAAAATAATATCAAATATTATTTTGTTTTTAAATAATTTAATATATAAATTTACAAAAATATAATATTCTTCTTATTATTTTAATATATTTTTTACAAATATCCATATAGTATTGAAAAATGGAGAAGTGGGGAAGGGACAAAACCCCACTGATTAAAGTTTCACTTTATCTTTGTATGTTTTTTTCAACTTGTTCTCGAACAGTTTGAATATAATTCATTTTATGATCCCAACATTCTTGGCTTAAATCGACAGGGTACTCTTCAGGGTTTAAAGTTCGCATATACTCTTCCCAGAATAGTGAGAGGCTGCGTTCGTTATACTTTTGGATATCTAATATATTAGGTAATTCATACGCTCTTTTACCGTTAATGAAAATATCTTGATGCAGTTCGCGTGCTTCAAAGTTTGTTACGAATTTACTTATATAGGTATGAACTGGATGAAACATTTTTAAACGTTCTTCTTTTCCGGGTTCTTCTGACTCTAAGGCAATATAATCGCCCTCTGCATGATCGTTAACACGGTTGATAATACGATAAATTCTTTTAAGTCCTGGGGTTGTAATTTTTTCAGGATTAGATGAAATCTTAATCGTATCATTTAATTTTCCGTCAGTATCTTCAATAGCGACTAGTTTATAAACAGCCCCTAATGCTGGCTGCTCAAAGGATGTAATCAGTTTTGTACCAACACCCCATACATCAATTTTTGCCCCTTGAGATTTCAAGTGCATAATCGTATATTCATCTAAATCGCTAGAAGCGATAATTTTTGTTTTTGTAAATCCAGCTGCGTCAAGTTGTTTTCTGGCTTCCTTTGATAAATATGCCATATCACCGCTATCAAGGCGAATGCCATAAAAATCGATACGATCCCCGAACTCTTTTGCAACACGAATCGCATTTGGAACACCAGATTTTAATGTGTCGTATGTATCGACAAGAAATACACATTTTTTATGTGTTTCAGCATATTTTTTAAATGCAACATATTCATCGCGATATGCTTGAACGAAAGAATGGGCATGTGTGCCAGCTACAGGGATGCCAAAGCGTTTCCCTGCACGAACGTTACTTGTAGATGAAAAACCACCAATAAAGGCAGCGCGTGTTCCCCAAAGGGCAGCATCAAACTCATGAGCGCGTCTTGTACCGAACTCTAAAAGCTCATCATTATTTGCAGCGTGCTTCATACGTGCAGCTTTTGTAGCAATTAATGTTTGGTAATTTACAATATTTAAGAGGGCGGTTTCAATTATTTGTGCCTCACCGAGTGGTGCATCAACCCGTAATAAAGGCTCGTTATTAAAAACAACTTCACCTTCTTGCATACTACGAATCGTTCCAGTAAATTTCATGTTTTGTAAATAATGAAGGAAGTCTTCTTCAAATTGCAGCTCTGCTAAATAAGCGATGTCACTTTCGGTAAAACTGAAATTTTCTATGTACTCTACAATTTTCTCAAGACCTGCAAAAACAGCATAGCCATTTTCAAATGGAAGCTTTCGAAAGTATAAATCAAAAACAGAACGGCGATTATGAATACCATCTTTCCAATATGTATAAGCCATGTTGATTTGATATAAATCTGTATGTAAGGCGTAACTATCGTCTTTATAATGATTCATTGCGAAAACACCTCCGTAATTTGGTTATAGTATACCAATTTTTCCCCTTGCGTAGCAAAGAAGTAATAGGGATTGAAGTCAAGAGAGAAAAAAATGAAATAATGCATATTTTTTAGAAAATTTACATTTATCAATTTATATTTCTCTGGATTTTATGTATTATTAGAGTAATGGGGGTAATGAGAATGGAGGAGGACAATGCAACAAACATTAGAAAAAATAGGCAAGCAAGTTTTTTATAAACGGCTACAGCAAAAAATGACACAAGAAGAATTATGTCAGGGCATTTGTTCTGTCTCATACTTAAGTAAGATCGAAAATGGAAAGATTGAAGCATCGGAAGAAATTCTACAATTGCTCTGCACAAGACTAGAAATTGCTGTGACGGATTTGAGAGATGTAGAAGAAGATGTGAAGGTGAAGTTGGATGAATGGCTGAATGCACTAGTTCATTTGGACAAGCAACAAGTAGAACGCATATACCAAGAGTTGCAAGGTGAAATAAAGCATGTTTTGGATTTTGAAATTATAAATTATTATAAACTGCTGTATACACGTTATTTAATTATGAAAAGGGATATATCTGCACTTGAAGAAGAATTAGAAAGATTAAAGAAAGTCTACAAAAAGTATTCTCCATTTCAGAAGTTATTATATACGTACAGTAGAGGGTTGTTGTGCTGTTTGCAGTATAGATGGAAGGATGGACTAGATTACTTATTAAAAACAGAAGTAATGGCCAAGGAACAAGGGTATCATGAAACGGGTATGTACTATAATATAGCGCTTGCATATACTCATTTAGATATTCATCACCTTGCAATTCATTTTGTGAATATAGCATTAGAAGGATTTCGCAGTGAATATAAGTTTAGAAATATAATTAATTGCCAGATACTTATTGCGGTAAGTTACACAGAAAAAGGTCAGTATGAAGAGGCTTTAAAAATGTATGAGAGTATATTGAGGGAGGCCACCTCTTTTGCGGATAAGGATGTACTTTTAGCTATTACTTTAAGCAATATGGGAAGCATATATTATAAAAAAAGCAAATATCAGCAGGCGAAGAAATATTATTTGGATAGTCTGCAACTTCAAAAACAAGTAGATTTAAACTATCTAGATACAATATATGAACTGGCATTAGTATGCATTAAATTAGAGGAATTAGAAGAGGCAAAGGAATGGATTGATAAGGGAATTGTTGCAGCAAAACAAGAAGAGAGATTTAATGCAAAGTTATATTTGCTTTTAATTCTTAGATATAAACATTTTGAAGAAGCAAAAGATTATAAAGTATTTTTGGAAAATGAGGCTATTCCTTTGTATAAATCTGCGGGAAATAAAATAGAATTAAAGAAAGTATACGTTGAACTCGCAGAACATTTCGCTAGTTTATCGAGATTTGAGGAAAGTAATCGATATTATAGGTTAGTTATTGATTTGATGAATGATAATAAGGAGGAGGAGTGAAAATGAAAAAGGTGGTATTTGGAGTATTGGCGTTTATAGTGACTCTTACAGTTGCTGGAGGAATACATCAGTATAGTAGTAAACCTGATATCGTTGGTCAACAAGCTAAAACAGTTGAACAAATTAATTTATAAAAAAACCCCTTTCCAAATGGAAAGGGGTTTTTCAATATTTGTTCCTCAAAATTCTACAACACTTGAGAAAGAAATTAATTGAATTTTTAGTATATTAATAGTGGAAACATAATGCTAATATGAAACTACTCTTTTCAAAAATTTTTTATTAGGGGGAAGGTTATATGAAAAGAAAGAGTTTAGCGTTAGTGTTAGCGACAGGAATGGCAGTTACTACGTTCGGAGGGACAGGCTCTGCGTTTGCGGATTCTAAAAATGTGCTCTCTACGAAAAAGTACAATGAGACGGTACAGTCACCTGAGTTTATTTCTGGTGATCTAACTGGAGCAACTGGTAAGAAAGCGGAATCTGTTGTGTTTGATTACTTAAACGCGGCAAAAGGTGATTATAAGTTAGGGGAAAAGAGTGCGCAAGATTCTTTCAAAGTGAAACAAGTGAAAAAAGACGCTGTGACTGATTCAACAGTAGTACGTATGCAACAAGTTTACGAGGGAGTACCTGTATGGGGATCTACTCAAGTAGCTCACGTAAGTAAAGATGGCTCTTTAAAGGTATTGTCTGGAACAGTTGCGCCTGATTTAGACAAGAAGGAAAAGTTGAAAAATAAAAATAAGATTGAAGGCGCAAAAGCAATTGAAATCGCGCAACAAGATTTAGGAGTAACACCTAAATATGAGGTGGAACCAAAAGCGGACTTATATGTATATCAAAATGGTGAAGAAACGACATATGCATACGTTGTGAATTTAAACTTCTTAGAGCCAAATCCAGGAAACTATTATTATTTCATTGAAGCAGAAAGCGGTAAAGTATTAAATAAATATAATAAAATTGATCATGTAACAAATGATGATAAGTCACCAGTTAAACAAGATGCTCCTAAACAGGATGCGAAAGCGGTTGTAAAACCTGTAACAGGAACGAATAAGGTGGGAACTGGTAAAGGTGTATTAGGAGATACAAAATCGCTTAATACAACGTTATCTGGATCGTCTTACTATTTACAGGATAATACACGTGGAGCAACGATTTTTACATATGATGCGAAAAATCGTTCGACGTTACCAGGAACATTATGGGCAGATGCAGATAATGCTTTCAATGCGGCATATGATGCAGCAGCAGTAGATGCTCATTACTATGCAGGTAAAACATATGATTATTATAAAGCTACATTTAACAGAAACTCTATTAATGATGCAGGAGCACCATTAAAATCAACAGTTCATTACGGAAGTAAGTATAATAACGCGTTCTGGAATGGCTCTCAAATGGTATACGGAGATGGTGATGGTGTAACATTTACTTCATTATCTGGCGGTATTGATGTAATTGGTCACGAATTAACACATGCTGTTACGGAGAACAGTTCAGATTTAATTTATCAAAATGAATCAGGAGCGCTAAATGAAGCAATTTCTGATATCTTTGGTACTTTAGTAGAATTCTATGATAACCGTAACCCGGATTGGGAGATTGGTGAAGATATTTATACACCTGGTAAAGCGGGAGATGCACTTCGTTCTATGAGTGATCCAGCGAAATATGGTGACCCAGACCACTATTCTAAGCGTTACACTGGTTCAAGTGATAACGGTGGTGTTCATACAAATAGCGGTATTATTAACAAACAAGCGTATTTATTAGCAAATGGTGGTACGCATTCTGGTGTAACTGTAACTGGTATCGGTAAAGATAAATTAGGTGCGATTTACTACCGTGCAAATACACAGTATTTCACGCAATCTACTACATTTAGTCAAGCTCGTGCTGGTGCAGTACAAGCTGCAGCGGATTTATATGGTGCTAGCTCTGCAGAAGTAAATGCAGTGAAGCAATCATTTAGTGCTGTTGGTGTAAACTAAGGCTTTAAAGGATAGTTATTAATAAAATACTTCAAAAATAAAGAAGGAGCATAGGCTCCTTCTTTATTTTTTTCTCCATTTTTTCCACAAATAAAACAATCCAACACACCCCGCGATTGCTACAATCCACTTCGCTTCATTCGTTCCATTCATGACATGATAGGCAGAATATACTTCGATTAACAAAGCCGGTATTTTACCTATTGTACTGGCAATACTGAAGGGTAGTAATGACATTTTGCCTAGAGCTGCAAATAAAGTAACGATACTGGACGGAATGAAAGGGATAAAGCGAAAAGATAGGACGAGTAGAAATGCCTCTCTGCCTTCTACGTAAAGAAGACGCTCTACCTTTGGATACTTATTTACTTTATCGTGAGTGAACTTTTGAAGGCCTATACGATAAATATAAAACGAGATAATAGCCCCTAATGCCTCACCTGCGATCGAAATAATGGTTCCGTTTGTTACACCAAAGAGCTGTATGTTAATAGCGGTCAAAAAAATACTAGGGATAAAACCTAAAAGACTGATGATGATGTTGATTAAGATACTAAGTGGAATTGCGATTGAATAATAGTCTGTTAAGAAGTTTTGAATTGTTTCAGCCATTCTTTAAAATCCTTTATCTTTTTTTGCATTACACCATATTTCCATTGTATAGGCAAGGGGGAATTTACATAATGTAGAAAAGTGTTGATAAAACGACTTTTATATACCTTATACAGGTATTGGGTATATAAAATAAGGGGTATATTTTAATTTATCGAAAAACACTCCATAAATCCTGTTACTAAAGGATTTATGGAGTGTTTCAAATAGTGTTTTAATCCGGGAAATAATTATAAAATCATAGGGGTATATTTTAAAGTGGGTGAAAAACAGTGGTTTGATGAAAATAGAGTGGTAAATATAACAAAATAGCTGAAGGATTTAAAAAATGTATGTGTTTTTTCTTTGTGAAATTGACTTTTAGTGGAGTTACGATAATAATCATGGAAGAGGTGATATGATGAAACGAATAAGTAGTCTTTTCTTCAGTAGTTTACTGGCATTAATGCTGATCTTAAGTGGATGTGCAGGAAAAGAACAAAAAACAGAGAAACAAACAGGGAATCAATCGACATCAGTAGAAAAAATTAGTGATAATATTTTAGATGAAATGGAAGGGCCACCTAAAAATGGTCATACGATTGAAAGACATGTAGGTAAATCAGAAGAGGATTTGAAGAGTCGTTTGAAGACAGATAAAGTATCAGCGGCAAGTACATACTATGATAAGGAAACAGCCACGAAAGCTGTAAAAGATAGTTTGAAGCAACATGATAAGGAAATTCAAGATTGGTTAAAAAATTCTAAAGAGGCTCGTCTCGTATTAAATACAACTCATTCATTCCCCGTTGGAAAAACGGTAATAAAGAAAAATATGAATGTAAAAGACAAGTTAGTAAAAACTGTTACTGTTTTAGCGAGAGATAAGTCAGGAGATTTAGGATATAAGATTATTACTTCTTATCCATCTGACAAATAAGAAGGGGGAGTACATATGTATACGACATTACAATACTTTCTTAAATCATACTGTACGTTAAGTATTCATGAGGATGAAATAATAAGCGTGATGGAAGAGTTTATAGAGCAAGAAGATGAAGAGATTGTTTTGAAATTACGCGATGAATTATTATATATGAAGAAAAAGGATACTTGGGAAGAGGCGTGCGTATTAGCTGCGAAGCAAGGGAATCGTATGTGGTCGTTAGAAGAAACGAAAGACCATCTTGCAACCTTTTTAGTATTATTGCAAAAGAAAAAGGCGTGAGTAGATCACGCCTTTTTTGTTTTTTGAAATTTTCCTGTTTATTAGCACCTCATTGTTTTGGAGCGCTTTTATATACGCTTTTTGAAATTTGTCCATTTGAGATTACTTCACCGTTTTGTGTTACTTTTTTATACGTTACCGCTGTTATTTTGTCATTAGCTCTACTAATTACTTGAGAAGAAACTTCAACACTTTTACCAGTATTTGTGCCGAAAATACGAGTAGTAATACTACCTCCATTTGAAAATGCTTGAATATAAATATGATTGCCTGTATTGTTTTTAAATTTTAAATCCGGACCATAATCTGCCACTGCTGCATCTTGCCCAAGTGGTAAATAATTTACGGGCATGGAATGATTGCTTCGAGAAACAATTCCTAAATCTGCCCTTAAAGCGGCGCTATATAAAGTACTACTAACTTGGCAAACACCTCCACCTGCACTTTGTATAACTTTACCTTCTGAAAATACTGCTGCGGACTTATAACCATGTGCAGCATCCGTTACGCCAACGCGGCCATTAAAACTAAACGTTTCATCAGGTGCGACAATAACTCCACTTAAAGTATTAGCTGACTTATTTACGTTATAGGATTGGTTTCCATTACGACCAGCCATTGGAGTTGAATATTCAGCAATCACTTCTTTAATTCCCATTTTCTGTATATCTTCTGTAGAACGCTCAGGTTTTAAAAGTGTAACTGGTAACGTAACGTCTGATGTGCCAGAAGTAATGGCCTGTTTCGTTAGATCAGTTAACTTTCCTTTATCAATTTTTTCTCCATTTTGACTTTGGCTAATATTTACTGTAGAGCCTTCAACATTTAATTCTGCATTAACAGGATTTTTTAATGTTTCATTATATTTATCCTTTATAAAGGTTTCATAAGTTGTTGTATTTAATTGTGGTTTTAATTTATAGTTACGCTTTAATTCACCGTTTTCAGCTTGCTTACGCATGTTGTAACGATTCATTACGTTCCCTTCTTGTTCTTTGAAGATATTGTCGACAATATCCTTCTCTTTATAATCTACTCCTAAATCTTTCCACGTATAATTTTGTTTTTCATTTTGGAATACGTAGTTAAGAGACTTTTGATTGAATTCATTCACCTTTTGATTAACAATGGCTTGAATATCTGCTTTATTTTTTCCCTCAAGAGAAATACCTTCAAATGTAGTGTTTGGTAATGCAGTTGTATTTAGTTGATTATTTAATTTAGATACATATTGATATCCACCAACACAAAGTAATATGCCACCAGCGGTAGCGGAACCGATCAGTATTTTGCGTAGCTTCATTTATTTCCCCCCAGAAAAATTTGTATAAATATATGTATTACATTTTTTGTATAAAAATGATGAAAATAACATTATGTAGGTACTAGTATACTATTATTTTCACTATGTGTGTAATGTTTTTATAAAAAATGTTACACTGCTGTAATAATTGTCTCTTTTTGTCACAATATGTACGAGAAATATGTTGAAAATTATAATAAAAAGGCTGCTTAGAAAAATCTAGCAGCCTTTTTATTATAATTTTTTATGCTCATTTTTATTCGTAACACCGAGATGTTCTTGAAGTGTTGTCGATATATCATTAACACTTTTTTCGTTTGGAACGTAATAATAAATACCACCTATATATTTATCAGTACCTTCTACTTGCATTTTGTCCATTTTTAAATTGGAATCCATTGAATTTTTGGCAATGGTCATCATATCGTCAAAAGTTAAATTTGTTTTTAAGTCTTTATCGACAGCGTCGAGTAGACCACCGATTTTATTAATGGAATTGAGAGATAGGGCTTTTTCAGCAATAGCCTCTAAAACAAGTTGTTGTCGTTGACCACGCATATAATCACTATCAATATGACGAGTTCTAGCTAGTGCAAGTGCTTCTTCTCCATTTAAATGTTGACGTCCTTTTTCTAGATGAATTGCATTTGCTTCGTCTTTACTATTTTGTTCTGTAAACTCAACCGGAACATCGACAGTAATACCACCAAGGGAATCAACGATTTTGATAAAGGATTTAAAGTTAAATTTTACATAGTAGTCAACTGGAACGTCTAAAAAGGTCTCTACTGTATCAATCGTGCTATCTACACCACCGAATACATGCGCATGTGTAATTTTATCGTATTTATCACGTGATTTAATGTAGACGCGTGAATCACGTGGAATGCTGACAAGTTTAACGGATTTATCGTTTTTATTAATTGTTGCAAGTAATAACGCATCCGTACGAGTCGCTTTTCCATAACCTTTTTCCCTAATATCACTTTCATCAACGCCCATAATAAGGACAGAAATATTGTCAGTCATAGGTTTAACGGCTTTTTCACGTTTGCTGGATTTATCTCCTCGGCCGAGTTCAGAATAGGCGTTGCTTAAGACGGATTTTGCTTTACTGTATATATGGAAGGAGTAACCTCCTGCTCCCATTGCTACAATAAGTAAGGGAATAAGAATGAACCAAAGTAGGCGCTTTTTCTTTGAACGTCCTTTTTTGGCTCGAGTTTCTTTGTTAATGTCGGATTTCATCATTTTTTCTCCTTTAAAACAATCGAAGTGTATACATCTAGAAGCGTATTAAAACACATAAAAAATATTGTACGCTAAATAAAGGGTATTGTACATGTATAAAAAATAGATGTCTTGATTATTTATAAGACACCTATTCGTTATTGTATACAAAAGACAGGGATAAGAAAATGATAAAAATTTACCTAATTACAGCATAATACTTACAATAATTGCAGATAAAATGCTAACAAGAGTAGCTCCGTATAGTAATTTTAGGCCGAAGCGGGCAACAACATTTCCTTGTTCTTCGTTTAACCCTTTTACCGCACCGGAAATAATTCCAATGGAAGAAAAGTTAGCAAAAGAAACGAGGAAGACAGAAATAATACCAACTGTACGGATAGAGAGTGTGCTGGAAATTTTACTAAGATCCATCATTGCTACAAATTCATTTGTTACAAGCTTTGTTGCCATAATGCTACCTGCTGTGACAATTTCAGAACTTGGTACGCCGATAAGAAATGCAATAGGGGCGAATACATAGCCTATTAGTTGTTGGAAAGTAATGCCGAATATAATGAGGAATAGGTCATTAATGCAACTCATTAATGCGACGAATCCAATGAGCATAGCGCCGACGACAATTGCTACACGAAAACCATCAAGAATGTATTCTCCAAGCATTTCAAAGAAACTTTGTTTTTCCCCTTTTATTACCAAAATGTCTTCATCATCGTTAACGTCGTAAGGGTTAATAATGAGTACGATAATAAAACCACTAAATAAATTGAGAACGAGTGCGGTTACTACATATTTTGGTTCAATCATTGTCATATAGGCACCGACAATGGACATAGATACTGTTGACATAGCAGAGGCGCAAAGTGTATATAGTCGATGTTTTGGAATTTGGGCTAATTGTTTTTTAACCGTAATAAAAACTTCTGATTGGCCGACAATAGCGGAAGCGATGGCGTTGTAAGATTCTAATTTCCCAAGACCGTTTATTTTACTAAGAAAGAAACCAATCCAGCGAATAAAGAATGGTAGTATTTTGAAATGTTGTAATATACCAATTAAGACGGAGATAAAGACAATCGGTAATAATACGTTAAGGAAAAATGGCATTTCCCCTTTATTTGCAAGACCGCCAAATACAAAGTTTATACCACTGGCAGCATACTCAAGTAGCCTCGTAAACAGGCTGGAAATTACCGTAATAAGTATGAGACCGATTTCTGTATTTAATAATAAATAGGTTAAAATTAATTGTATAATAAGCATGATAAAAATTGGTTTGAATTTAATATGTTTTTTATTGTTGCTAGCAATGTAGGCAAGGAAAAAAACAACGATAAGTCCAACGAAAAAAGTAATAAATTTCATCATAAGCCCCCTAAAAGAGATATTCTGCTATATATGTTTTTCATTTAAAAGGAGAATATGCATGTTTGATAAAGAGAGGAATAGAGGAATCATGAATATATGTAGAGTACATCACGTTGCAATTATTTGTTCAAATTATGAAGTGTCAAAGGATTTTTATACACGAATATTAGGTTTCAAAGTGATGAATGAAGTATACAGAAAGGAACGAAATTCTTATAAGTTAGATTTATGTGTAGGGGAAGAGTATCAAATTGAATTATTTTCATTTTCAAGTCCGCCTGAGCGCCCAAGTTTTCCAGAAGCAGCCGGGCTTAGACATTTAGCATTTGCTGTTACAAATATAGAAGAAGCTGTAAAGCATTTAAAACAATGCGGTGTGGAGACTGAAGCGATACGTATTGATGAAATTACGGAGAAAAAATTTGTCTTTTTCCAAGATCCTGATGGCTTGCCTTTAGAATTGTATGAGGCTTGAAATTGGTGAATTTTATATAGGGTTGCTTTCAAATAAATGAAGAAACTAAAGTGAAACTTCTTTTTAAAAGGAGGTGTAACTTTAGCTTAAGAAAGCTAAAGGACATATGTGGATATTTTAAAATTATTGATGGTAGTTCTTCTTATTGGTTTAACAGCATTTTTTGTGGCTGTTGAGTTTGCAATTATTAAGGTACGTAGCAGCCGTATTGATCAACTCGTTAGTGAAAAACGACGAGGAGCATTGGCAGCAAAAAAAGTAACTTCGAATTTAGATGAGTATTTATCAGCATGTCAGTTAGGTATTACAATCACTGCTTTAGGGCTTGGGTGGTTGGGCGAGCCGACTATAAAACATTTACTCGAGCCGTTGTTTTTAAAACTACACCTATCTCCTGCAATTGCAAGTACAGTTTCATTTATTATTGCCTTTGCAGTGATTACGTTTTTACATGTTGTCATTGGTGAACTTGCTCCGAAGACGTTGGCTATACAAAGAGCAGAGCAAGTTAGCTTATTATTATCGAAGCCAATTATTTACTTTTACCGAGTAATGTATCCCTTTATTTGGGCTTTAAATGGTTCTGCAAGGCTTGTAACAGGGTTATTCGGATTACATCCAGCTTCTGAACATGAAGTAGCTCATTCGGAGGAAGAATTACGATTAATCTTATCTGAGAGTTATGAGAGCGGAGAGATTAATCAAAGGGAATTTAAATATGTAAATAATATTTTTGAATTCGATAATAGAGTCGCAAAGGAAATTATGGTGCCTCGTACGGAAGTTGTAGGTTTATATGAGGACGAACCATTTGAAACACATATTAAAATAATCGCACAAGAAAAATATACGAGGTATCCTGTATTTGGTGAAGATAAAGATGAAATTATTGGGATGGTTAATGTAAAGGATTTATTTATTCGTTATATGGATGATAATCGAGATGAGGAGTGCTCGATTACACCGTATACAAGGCCAGTTATTGAAGTGTTAGAAAATATTCCTATACATGATTTACTATTGCAAATGCAAAGAAAACGAATTCCATTAGCGGTATTATATGATGAATATGGCGGTACAGCAGGGATTGTTACACTAGAAGATATTTTAGAAGAAATTGTTGGAGAAATCCGAGATGAATACGATGAAGATGAACACCCGCCTATAGAGCATATAAGTGAAGGGTATAAAATCGTAGAGGGAAAAGTGCTTATTAGTGAAGTAAATGATTTATTGGGCATACACTTAATCGCTGATGATGTAGATACAATCGGTGGCTGGATTATGGTACAAAAACAAATCGTTGCTGAGGGAGACATTATTGAGAAACACGGCTTTTCTTTTAAAGTTCTTGAAAAGGATATGCATCAAATTAAGCGAGTTGAAATAAAGGCAGTAGAAGAATGATTGGATTTTCTATTATATAAACTTTAATAAAAAGGATATATAGAAAAATAAATGTTTGCGCTTTCAAAAGCGGTGCTTTATAGTGAAGGTGGATACTGAAGAATTCTTTTTAATGATACTCGTATTTTATAGGGCGAATTCTTTGGATAAGGATTTAGAATGAAAAGTATAGGTGATGAAAAATGATAGCAACGAAGGATATACGTATAGAAAAAGATTTTTTAGGTGAAAAGGAAGTACCGAGTGTAGCTTATTATGGTGTACAAACATTACGTGCCGTAGAAAACTTTCCGATTACAGGATATCGCATTCATCCGTCACTCATTACGGCAATGGCAATTGTAAAAAAAGCGGCAGCGCTTGCGAATATAGATACAGGTTACTTGGCTAAAGATATCGGACAAGAAATTGTAGAAGCTGCACAAGAGATTATAGATGGAAAGTTCCATGATCAATTTATCGTAGACCCAATTCAGGGCGGAGCAGGGACTTCAATTAATATGAATACTAATGAAGTAATTGCTAATAGAGCACTAGAACGTATGGGATACGAAAAAGGTGAGTATGCGAAAATTAGTCCAAACACTCATGTGAACATGGCTCAATCAACAAATGATGCGTTTCCAACGGGAATTCATATTGCTACTCTGATGATGTTAGAAGAGCTTCTTATTACAATGGAAGAACTTCATTCTGCTTTCCGTACAAAGGCAAAAGAGTTCGATCATGTTATTAAAATGGGACGCACACATTTACAAGATGCGGTGCCAATTCGACTTGGACAAGAATTTGAAGCGTATAGCCGTGTGCTAGAGCGTGATATAAAAAGAATTAAACAGTCTCGTCAACATTTATATGAAGTAAATATGGGGGCGACAGCTGTTGGTACGGGATTAAATGCAAATCCTACGTACATTGAACAAGTGGTAAAACATTTACGAACATTTAGCGGATTCCCACTTGTCGGCGCAGAGCATTTAGTTGATGCAACGCAAAATACAGATGCATACACAGAAGTATCTGCAGCATTAAAAGTATGTATGATGAATATGTCTAAAATTGCAAATGACCTTCGTATTATGGCATCTGGTCCACGTGTCGGATTAGCTGAAATTCAATTGCCTGCACGTCAACCAGGTTCATCCATTATGCCAGGTAAAGTAAATCCAGTTATGGCAGAAGTAATTAACCAAGTCGCTTTCCAAGTAATCGGAAATGACCATACAATTTGCTTAGCATCAGAAGCAGGGCAATTAGAGTTAAACGTAATGGAGCCTGTACTTGTATTTAATTTAATTCAATCTATCAGTATTATGAATAACGGATTCCGTGTATTCCGTGAATACTGTATTAAAGGAATTACAGCAAATGAAGAATTGCTGAAGCAATATGTTGAGAAAAGTGTTGGAATTATTACAGCGGTGAACCCTCATATTGGTTATGAAGCAGCATCTCGCATCGCACGTGAAGCAATTGAAACAGGAAAATCTGTTAGGGAGCTATGCTTAGAACATGGTGTACTTACAGCAGAAGAGCTTGATATTATTTTAGATCCATATGAAATGACGCATCCTGAAATTGCTGGTGCTTCTTTATTAAAGAATAAAGTGAAACTTTAATCAGTGGGGGGGGAATCCCCCACTGATTATTAGCCCGCACCAATCGGGCTTTTACGGGCAGTTGATCTCCCATCTAACTCCCTCGCATTCGCCGAATTTTGGGGTGGGAGTTTTACTGCCCACAAATAGCGGGATAAAAAAATGTAATAAAAAAAGCACCGATCCATTTGGATCGGTGCTTTTTTTAGAAGATATTAAATACCGAGTTAAGTTGAAGTAAGCTAATAATAGCTAAGAAGATTAAACTATATTTCATCACTATTTTAAATAGAGCAGATTCTTTACCAACTAGTCCAACTGCTGCACAAGCAACTGCTATAGATTGTGGTGAAACCATTTTTGCGATTGTACCACCAACTACGTTTAATGAAACGAGAGTAGATGGAACGATGTTTAACTGATCGGCAGTTACTGCTTGAAGTGGTGCGAATAATGAGCCACTTGATACGACTGAACCTGTAATGAATACGCCAATCCATCCTAAAATTGGAGAAAGAACTGGGAATGCATTTCCTGTAGAAGAGAATGCAAGTCCAAGTGTAGATGACATACCAGAGTAGTTCTCTACGTAAGCTAAAGCGATAACGCTACAAATTGTATATACTGGAACTTTTAGTTCTTTTATTGTTTCGATCATTAATTCTTTAATCATTTTGCCGTTTACACGGTAGACGATAAGTGAAACGATAATTGCTAATACAATCGCAGTAGTTGTAGAAGAGAATACATCTAGTTTGAAAATCGCTGCGAAAGGTGTATCAGCCTTTGTAATTGGTGCAGTTTTCATAACCGCATTATGAAGACCAGGGAATTGAATGTTAAATACTAAGTTTGCCAATGGACCATCCGGAGCAAATAAAGCTTTAATTGGTTTTAAATTAAAGATTGTTACAAATGCAGTTAAGAATACGAATGGAGACCAAGCATATAAAATTTGATTGAATGTATGAGATTCTTTTTCTTCTTGTTTTTCTTCTTTAGCAGAAGATTTTGGTTGCCAAACACGTAAGAATAATGCAAGAGCGACCATACTTACGACTGCTGCGAAAATATTAGTAAGTTCAGCGCCTAAGAAGTAAGTCACAAGGAACTGAGTAATTGCGAAAGAAACACCACTTACAAGAATACCTTGCCAAGTTTCTTTAATTCCTTTAATTCCATCGACCATTGAAACAAGTAAGAACGGTAAAACAATGCTAATGAATGGCAAAATGTAAACAGCTTGACGACCGACAGTTAATGCATCTAGCCCAGTTAATTGTGCAGGTACTGTAACTGGAATACCCATAGCACCCATAGCACCACCAGCGATGTTAGCTACTAAGCAAATACCTGCTGCTTTTAATGGATTAAAGCCCATACCTACAAGTAATGCAGCTGTAATAGCAACTGGAACACCGAAACCAGCTGCGCCTTCTAAGAAAGCACCGAAAGAATAAGCGATTAATAATACTTGTAAACGCTGATCATTTGTAATACTTGAAATGCTATCACGAATGACATTGAATTGTTCTGTTTTAACAGTTAATTTGTAAAGGAAGATAGCTGCGATAACGATAGTACAAATTGGATAAAATCCAGATAAAACACCGAATCCGGCAGATGCTACTGCTGCAGTTGCAGGCATTTTATAAACAAATATTGCAAGGATAATAGCAACAATCACACTGTAAAGACCAGCCATGTAACCTTTCATTTTGAATCCCACTAAACAAATAATGAAGCAAAAAATTGGGAGTGCTGCGATTAGTGCAGATAACCAAATGTTGTTTAATGGGTCATAAATTTGTGTCCAAGTACTCATAATAATGACAACTCCTATCTATTTTATGTGAAGAAATTCACATTATTTGTGAAACTATTCACAATCAACTTACATGCTTAGTATATTCTCCTTCAACACTATTGTCAACGTGAAAAAGTATAATTATTCCATAATAGTATTAAAAGTAACATTTTGTTCATAAAGTAGACAAAAAGCGTAATCAAATTAATTTGATTACGCTTTTATAAATTATTGACATATTCTTTCATTTTTTCATATGTCATTGGTCCTACATGCTTATATTGAATGACACCGTTTGAATCGATGACAAAAGATGTTGGAATACTGATAATTTGATATGCGGCACTTGCCTGTCCTTTCTGATCTAATAGGACGGGGAAGGTATATTTGTTTTCTTCAAGAAATTGTTTTACATTGTTCGGGTCTTTTTCAGTAGCTGTCGCATTTACAGCAACAATTTCAATCCCCATATCTTTAGTATCGTGATAAAACTTTTCCATATCAGGCATTTCTATTTTGCATGGACCACACCAGCTTGCCCAAAAATTCAATATTACTTTTTTTCCTTTATAGTCTGTAAGACGAACTTCTTGACCAGTGGTTGTTTCCAGAAGGAAATCGAGGGCAACATTGCCAACTTCAGTTCCAATGGGGATGTTTGACTTTGAAGCTATATCTTTTTTTTTGTCTAATAGGAAGTGATTGATAATAGTCCAACCGACCGCAATACTAAGTAACGCAATAATAAACCATTTTTTAATACTACATCATCCTCCTTACTTAAATTTCCTTTTTTATCGTAACAAATTGGTTAAATATGGTCAAATTACTTTACGATAGGTTATCAATTATGGACGATATTTTACAATATCATTACTGTACATTTCAGTAAGGTGAAAATATAACAAAAAGCCTGATAAAACAACGTTTGTAAGCAAAGTATCACTAGCCCTTTATTTTGCTTTTTCGTTGTATCATATAGTATAATATTCAGAATCAGGAGGGATTTTTTCCTGAACTGTGTGCTGATAAAAGGAGGAAAAATTTTTCAGCATTATAGGTTGATAAAGTTATGTCGTGACAGGAAATATAAGAACAGATATATAAATAAATAATAAAGAAAATAAAAAACGAAAATGAGGGGAACTTTATGAACCAAAATCAATTTGACTGTCGTATTTCAGAAGAAGACGTACAGATGTTAAGAGCATTAGCTCATCCACTTCGTCTACGTTTAGTAATGGAACTAATGCAGCGTGGAACATGTAATGTAACACAATTACAAGAGGTATTAGAAATTCCACAATCAACTGTTTCACAGCATTTAACGAAATTAAAACAAAATAAAGTAGTACGCTTTGAGAGACGCGGGTTAGAAGTATACTATCAAGTTCATAACGATAAAGTAAGTGAAGTAGTAAAAACATTATTTTCTTAATTTTTGAATATTATGGAAAAAAGACGGATGAAATATACGTCTTTTTTTATTTGGAAAAGATGTAATAATAGGAAGAATTGAGAACGTATATAGTAGTGCGTCAGAAAGAAACAAACTATTGAAGTGCTAAATTGATGGAATATATTCTGAAGGGATATGAAAAGATAGAAAGGAGTGTAGTAAGCAAAAGGAGGGATAGTAGTATGGATGTGACACGTGTGAAACAAATCTTATCTTCTTCAAGTAGAATTGACGTTACATATGAAGGCGTACCAGTATGGATTGAGAGCTGTGATGAGCAGAGCGGAGTTGCTCAAGTATATGATGTATCTAATCCTGGAGAAAGCGTTCACGTGAACGTGACGGCTTTAGAGGAGAAGTAATAGAAAAGACGCTTCTAAATGTTTAGAAGCGTCTTTTTATTTCTTATTCCATCATATGTGCAATTTTCTTAGAGAACATAAGAAGTACTAATCCTAGCACGATTACGATAACACCAATGCTTGCGAATACTTCTAAATATCCTAAAGATTGAGTGAAAGCAGCTAATTGTCCTGCTAATAAGTTTGCAAATCCAGTACCAGCTAACCAAACACCCATTAATAATGATGCTAATTTAAGAGGAGCGATTGCACTTACCATAGATAATCCGATTGGTGATAAGAATAATTCACCAATTGTATGGAACATGTAAGTGAAGATAATGAAGAATAAGTTTGCTTTCATTGCAATATTACCTTCATCGCTACCAGTTTTTAAAACAGCTAAAGTTAGAACTAAATATCCAACCCCTAGTAAAATCATACCTAATGCCATTTTTGTTGGGATTTTTAAGTCACCATTTTTTGTTTTTGAAAGTTTAATCCATAATGCAGAAACCGGTAATGCTAGTAAGATAATGAACAATGGGTTTATAGATTGGAACCAAGGTGTTGGAATTGTAAATCCACCAATTGTACGATCCACGAACTTATCTGTGTAAAGTGTTAAAGAACTACCAGCTTGTTCAAATCCTGCCCAGAAGAATACAACGAAACAAGTTAAAATTAAAATTGCAGCTGTACGTTTTTTCTCTTGTGCTGTTAAAGGTTTTTTCTCAATTACTTTTGCATTGTTTTCTTTAGATTTCTTTCCGACAACAGTTGTTCCGATTGATCCTAAGTAACGAGGTGCTAATGTATTAAATGCAATCTGACCAATAATCATACCGATACAAGCTGTTAAGAATCCGTATTTATAATCTGTGAAATAACCGCAAATGAATGGAGCGATAAAAGCTCCTAAGTTAATTCCCATGTAGAAGATAGTGAAAGCACTATCACGACGAGAATCGTTGTCGCTATATAATTGACCTAGTAAAGTCGAGATATTTGGTTTGAAGAATCCGTTACCGATAACTAATAATCCTAATCCTAAAAATAGTCCGGTTTTCGTGTTCATTGAAAATAGTACGAAGTTACCAATTGCCATAATGATACCGCCGATGGTAATGGCATGTCGTTTCGTAATGAAATGGTCAGTTAACCAACCACCGATAATCGGTGTGAAGTATACTAACATTGTGAAAATACCGTAAATTTGTACAGCAACTGCTTTATCAAATCCTAAACCGCCACTTACTAAGCTCGTTGTTAAATAAAGAACTAATAAGCCACGCATTCCGTAATAACTAAATCTTTCCCATGCCTCTGTAAAGAACAACAAATATAATCCTGGTGGATGTTTTTTTGGTGATTGTTGCTCTCCAGCTTTGTCTAATTTTAAAGCTGCATCCATGTTTGTTTCCCCCTAATCCTGTATAACGGATATTTATGTAATTATTTTAATTCACAAAATATTTAGAAGTCAATAGAATTATATGGAAATAGAAAGAAAATTTCTAAAAAAGTTCTATTTTTCTTCAACCGTTACTCTATTTTGCCCTGAAAACGAGATAAAAAGCGTTTTCAAATGTAATAATTGAATTCTAAAAGAAAATAAAATAGTGATTAATCAGAAAATTTAGATTAAAATATTTATTCTGATATAGAGAAAATATATTTTATTTACTTTTATAATATAACATATTGGGAATAAAAATACAAAATGAAATAATGTGACATTTAAGTGAATTGAAAAATAACCAGCTCCATAGAAAGGGAGCTGGTTAGGGAAATATTATTTAACAAAGCGTTTTTCAATATCATCTAATAGTAGGTTAGCAGCCATTACACCGCCAGCTGTATTCCAAATAACATCGTCAACTTTGTATGCTTTACCATTTTTCACTGCATTTAAATTTTTAAATAGAGGATCATTGATATATTCTTTTTCTAATTCAGAGCCTTTTTTCTCGTTTCCTTTATCGAATGTGAAGTAGAATAATACATCGCCATCCATTGCTGAAATACGTTCTTTAGAAACGTTACGCTCTGCAAAATCAGCTTTGTTTTGATCTCCAGGACGTTTAAATCCAAGTTCTTTTAAAATAACACCAGAGAATGTATCACCATGATAAATACGAACATCACCAGGCATAAAGCGTACCATAGAAATTTCTTGATTTACTTTATCGCCGAGTTTGCCTTTTAAATCTTTCATACGTTTATCGTAATCAGCTAAAACCTTTTGACCTTCTTTTTCTTTATTCAATGCTTTTGCATAAAATTTGAAGTTATCTTTCCATTCACCACGTAATGTTTCTGAGAAAACAGTAGGTGCGATTGCTTTTAGTTGCTCATATACTTTTTCGTGACGCATTTTATTACCGATAATTAAGTCTGGTTTTAAAGAAGCAATCGTTTCAACGTTAACTTGTCCTTCATCACCAACAACTTTTACATCTTTCATCTCATCCTTAATATGTGGATACCATGGATCTCCAGTCCAAGACTTTACAGCTCCAACTGGTTTCACACCTAACTCAAGTAAGGCTTCAGTTCCTTCATTTGTTAAAATAACTACACGTTTTGGATTAGCAGGAACTTCTGTTTTACCCATTGCATGTTCAACCGTAATCATTTCTTTTTTCGTATCTTCTTTTGTTTCTTCTTTCGTATTTGATTTTCCACAAGCACTTAAAAGCATTGAAAATGCTAGTAAAAATACAAATAATGTAAACGATTTCTTTCGCGTGAATTTCATTATGTACCCCCTACATACTGAGAAGTTTTTTCAATAGCAAGCATGATATTAATCCTTTATCTTTTGATTGTCAATATATTAATGAAAATAATTCTCAATATCGTTGACAATGCGAATTAAGTTGAAATAAACTAACAACGTATCATTATACATTGAAGGGGAAACGCTGCATGTTATTAAAAACAAATCGAGCAAAATGGATTGGATTATTTGTTGGAATCATTGCAGTCATTATTTGTATTTGGGCAAGTATTATTTTCGGATATACAAATACGAGTTGGAAATTAGCGTTGGATGCTTTTTTCCATTTTAATGGTTCCAATGAACATATTATTATTCAAAATGTGCGTCTACCAAGGGCGTTAATTGCAGCTAGTGTTGGAGCTAGTTTAGCCATTGCAGGTTGTCTTATGCAAACTTTAACTAAAAATCCACTTGCTTCTCCAGATTTTATTGGATTAAATTCAGGTGCCGCATTCTTCATAGTTGTAGCAATTGTGGTTTTTTCTGTTACATCATTGTCAGCTTTTACTTGGATCGCCTTTTTAGGAGCGGCAATTGCTGCTGTACTTGTATTTGCTTCTAGTTCTTTAGGAAAAGAAGGGACAACGCCACTTAAGTTAACGTTAGCAGGGGTCGCAATTAGTGCGTTATTTTCATCATTAACACAAGGATTACTTGTGTTAAATGAAAAAGCGCTTGAAGAGGTATTATTTTGGCTTGCCGGATCTGTGCAAGGAAGAAAGTTAGAAATTTTACAATCTGTATTCCCATATTTATTAATAGGCTGGATTGCATCTCTTATGATGGCAGGGAAAGTAAATACATTAATGATGGGGGAAGACGTTGCGAAAGGGCTTGGACAACGAACAATTTTAATGAAATCATTCGTACTACTCATTATTGTATTGCTGTCTGGTGGTTCAGTTGCGGTCGCTGGTCCAATTGGATTTATTGGTATTGTTACTCCGTATTTTGCCAGATTCCTTGTTGGAGTAGATCACAGGTGGAGAGTACCATATAGCGGCTTGTTAGGTGCAATACTATTACTCTTAGCTGATATAGCAGCTAGATATGTCATTATGCCACAAGAAGTACCAGTAGGGGTTATGACAGCATTTATCGGGGCCCCATTCTTTATTTATATTGCACGTAAGAGAGGGCTTAGCAAATGAAGAAGTATATTCCGTTTCGTATAGGAAAAGGTGGGCTCTCGTTTTTAATGTATAAACGAGCTGTTCTAGTCTTACTTAGTTTACTAGTTGTTTTAATAGGATTATTCTTTGCGAGTGCAGGTATGGGAGATATGAAAATTGCTCCTTATGATGTATGGCAAGCGATTACGGGAAATGGCGATGCGATGTCAAATATGGTTGTAAATAAATTTCGTATGCCACGTATTTTAATTGCCATCCTTGTAGGAATCGCACTTGCTGTAGCGGGCTGTATTTTACAAGGGCTTGTTCGAAATCCGCTGGCTTCTCCTGATATCATCGGGATTACGGGCGGGGCAAGTGTTGCAGTAGTACTATTTTTAGCTATATTTAGTGATAAAAATAATGCGCTAACAGTAAGCATTCATTATATGCCATTAGCAGCTTTTGCTGGTGCAACGATTGTAGCGTTATTTGTATATTTATTTGCATGGAGAAATGACGGGTTATCACCGATTAGTCTGGTTTTAATTGGTGTTGGATTCTGGGCGTTAACGAAAGCGGCAACTACTTTATTTATGTTGTTAGCACCAATTTATCAAGCGAGTCAAGCAAATGTATGGATTACAGGTACTGTTTACGGCTCTTCGTGGCAAAACGTTATGGTACTTGCGCCGTGGGTTCTTATTTTAACGGTAATATCATTTATAGCGGCTAGACATTTAAATGCCCAAGAGTTAGGGGATGATATTGCGGTAGGACTGGGTGTTCCTTTAACGAAGTCACGCGTATTTATGTTACTACTTAGTACAGCTTTAATTGGTGGCGCGGTTGCCTTTGCAGGAGGAATTGGATTTGTCGGTTTAATGGCACCTCATATTTCACGAAGACTAGTTGGTTCTTTATATGGTGCATTACTCCCAGTTGCGGCTATTGTCGGTGCAATTTTAGTACTTGCTGCAGATTTAATTGGGCGTACAGTTTTCACGCCACTCGAAATTCCAGCAGGGGTATTTACATCAGCAATTGGTGCACCTTATTTTATTTATTTACTTTATAAAAGTCGGAATTCATAAAGGGAGATGAATATGCAAAAAGCATTGGAGACGAAACGCTTAACGTTGTCTTACGGTGAAACAATCATTATTGATGAGCTGAATTTAGAAATTCCAAAAGGGAAAATTACAATCTTCATCGGTTCTAACGGTTGTGGGAAATCAACTTTATTACGTTCACTAGCTAGGTTATTAAAGCCAGCATCCGGTGATATTTTATTAGATAATCAAGCAATTCAAAGTATGCAAACGAAGCAAATTGCTCGCCAAATGGCAATTTTACCGCAAGGACCACAAGCTCCAGAAGGACTTACAGTATTGCAACTTGTAAAGCAAGGACGTTATCCATATCAAACATGGCTGAAGCAATGGTCCGAAAAAGATGAGGAAATGGTACAAAAAGCGCTTGCTGCAACGGGTATGACAGAATTTGCTGAGCGTGATGTTCATGCCCTTTCAGGTGGACAACGTCAACGTGCTTGGATTGCAATGACCCTTGCACAAGATACAGATATTATTTTGCTTGATGAGCCGACTACATATTTAGATATGACTCACCAAATTGAAGTGTTAGATTTATTATTCGAATTAAATGAAACAGAGCAAAGAACGATTGTTATGGTATTGCACGATTTGAATTTGGCATGTCGTTATGCAGACAACATTGTAGCTATTCAAGATAAACAAATATATGCGCAAGGTAAACCAGAAGAAGTTATTGACCAGAAGTTAGTTCGGGATGTATTCCGTATGGAGTGTCAAATAAGCGCTGATCCGTTATTTGGGACACCGCTCTGTATCCCACATGGAAGAGGAAGACGTGTACGTAAAGAGGCTGTTCAGGCGATGAGATAACGAAAAAAGACGATGAGGATTCATCGTCTTTTTTATTTTTGGCAAGAAAATAATAGAAAGAGGGGAATACGTAAACGTCGTTCATATTCTTCTTCATCCTGAAAACAGTTTCGATTTGGTGTAGCTTCTTTTAAGTTTGTAATCGTAAATCCGGCTTGTTGTAATAATGTAAAATATTCTTCCGTAGTCCGATGATATTTAATAACCTCTTGATCAATCCACGGCTCAACTCGTTTCCCTGTTTTGAAATAATCATCGACGAGCCAGCTAGTTCTTTTACCACTTGTTTGTAAGCTTTCAAACGAAGAGGTAATAACGGGATGTTGAACGCTAAAGGTGAAGGTTCCGTTTGTTTTTAAAGTTTGAAACACATTTTGAAAAATGATATCAAGGTGTTCAATATAATGTAAGGCGAGTCTAGATGTTACTAAATCAAAAGTAGAAGGAGGGTATGTGTAGTCTTTGAGGTTTAAAAAATGAACGGTGCCATTTTTATGTTCTAGTTGTTTTTTAGCTTTTTCATACATAAGATCGGAGCCGTCAATGCCAGTGTAAGAGTGGCAGTCATTTTCTAATAATTCCACACCCAATTTAGCGTCACCACAACCTAAATCGAGAACATTCTTTCCTTGCACATTACCAATGAGCTGAAAGAATACCGGCTTTTCAATCGATTCATTCGGGCTATTTTCGCGGTATCTTCGTTTCATATATTGCTCAAAAAATGCTTCGTTATTATATACATCAGATTCTGTAAATGCCATGTTTGAAGCCTCCTTAAATATTTTTTTAATTCTATCAAATATGAATAGTAAATAATAGATTTCTTGTAATGAATCATATATAATCTAAAATTGTAAGCGGTTTCTTTAAACTATTTTTCTATAATAAATTCTGAAAACGTGTTAAGCTAGTAGAGGGATTATTAGAACTATTAAGACAATAATTCGCTTACATGAACGATGGGAGGCTTCACGATGTCTAGTAAAACACTTGCAAAATTTTTAGAAGAAAATTTAGAGGATTTAAAATCAAAGGGGCTTTATAACGTAATTGATCCGCTTGAAAGTCCAAATGGACCGATTATTACAATTGGCGGCAAAGAATATATTAACTTATCTTCAAACAACTATCTTGGATTAGCGACTGATAATCGTTTACAAGAAGCAGCAATTGGTGCGATTCATAAGTACGGTGTTGGAGCAGGAGCTGTTCGTACAATTAACGGTACTTTAGATTTGCATATTAAATTAGAAGAAACAATTGCAAAGTTTAAACATACAGAAGCAGCAATTGCTTACCAATCAGGATTTAATTGTAATATGGCAGCGATTTCAGCTGTTATGGATAAAAATGATGCGATTCTTTCAGATGAATTAAACCATGCATCTATTATTGATGGTAGTCGTCTATCAAGAGCGAAAATCATCGTTTATAAACATTCTGATATGGAAGATTTACGTAAAAAAGCAATCGAGGCAAAAGAATCAGGTCTTTACAATAAATTAATGGTTATTACAGACGGTGTTTTCTCAATGGATGGGGATATTGCAAAATTACCAGAAATTGTTGAAATTGCAGAAGAGCTGGATTTAATGACATACGTAGATGATGCACACGGTTCAGGTGTACTGGGCAAAGGTGCAGGTACTGTAAAACACTTTGGTCTGTCTGATAAAGTTGATTTCCAAATTGGTACATTATCAAAAGCAATTGGGGTAATTGGTGGATATGTAGCAGGGAAACAAAACTTAATTGACTGGTTAAAAGTTCGTTCACGTCCATTCTTATTCTCTACAGCATTAACACCAGCTGATGCGGCAGCTTGCATGAGATCAATTGAAATCTTAATGGAAAGCACAGAGTTACACGATCGTCTATGGGAAAATGGTCGCTATTTAAAACAAGGGTTAAAAGAACTTGGTTTTAACATTGGAGAAAGTGAAACGCCAATTACACCTTGTATTATTGGTGATGAAGTATTAACACAAGAATTTAGTAAACGTCTAAATGAAGAAGGCGTATACGCAAAATCTATCGTATTCCCAACTGTAGCAAAAGGAATGGGGCGCGTTCGTAATATGCCTACAGCAGCTCATACGAAAGAAATGTTAGATGAAGCAATTCGTAAGTATGAAAAAGTAGGGAAAGAAATGGGTATCATTTAATTAACGACATCTTTTGAATAGCTTGCAAATGAGGAGTGGGGAAAATGAAAAAAATTCTAGTAACCGGTTCTTTAGGGCAAATTGGTTCTGAACTAGTAATGAAACTTCGTGATGTATACGGTGCATCAAATGTTATTGCAACAGATATTCGTGAAACAGATAGTGAAGTAGTAACGTCTGGTCCGTTTGAAACGTTAGATGTAACAGATGGACAAAAACTACATGATATCGCAAAGCGTAATGAAGTAGATACAATTATTCATTTAGCAGCTTTACTTTCAGCAACAGCAGAAAAAAATCCGTTATTTGCTTGGAATTTAAATATGGGTGGACTTGTAAATGCATTAGAAGCAGCTCGTGAATTAAACTGTAAGTTCTTCACGCCAAGTTCTATCGGTGCATTCGGTCCATCAACGCCGAAAGATAATACGCCACAAGATACAATTCAGCGTCCTACTACGATGTATGGGGTAAACAAAGTAGCAGGAGAATTACTATGTGATTATTATCATCAAAAGTTTGGCGTTGATACGCGCGGTGTACGTTTCCCTGGTTTAATTTCTTACGTAGCTCCTCCAGGAGGCGGAACAACTGACTATGCAGTTGAAATTTATTATGAGGCGATTAAAAAAGGCACATACACCTCATACATTGCAGAAGGAACATACATGGATATGATGTATATGCCAGATGCTTTACAAGCGATCATTTCATTAATGGAAGCTGATCCAAGTAAACTTGTGCATAGAAATGCGTTCAACATTACAGCAATGAGCTTCGAGCCAGAGCAAATCGCGGCATCAATTCGTAAACACATTCCGACGTTTACAATGGATTACGCAGTAGACCCTGCTCGTCAAACAATCGCTGATAGCTGGCCAAACTCTATTGATGCGACAGCAGCAATGAAAGAGTGGGGCTTTAAAGCAGAATACGATTTAGACAAAATGACAACTGATATGTTGGCTAAGTTAAAAAAAAAGCTTGCAGCTGAGTTAGTAATGAATTAATAGGAAGAGCCGATTCTTAGGAATTGGCTCTTCATTCTTTTTGAGAGGGGAGAAAAGCAACATGCAAAGAGTTGACGTCGTATATGCACTAATACACGATAGCGAAACAGATAAAATATTAATGGTACATAATATAGAACAAAACGTTTGGTCACTGCCGGGTGGGGCTGTTGAAAAAGGAGAAACATTAGAGCAAGCACTAGTAAGAGAAGTGAAAGAAGAGACAGGTTTAACTGCTATAGCAGGTGGGTTTGTTGCAATAAATGAGAAATTTTTTGAAGAGAAGGGACATCATGCATTATTGTTTACATTCCGAGCAAATGTTGTAACAGGTGAACTTGGTGCAGAAGATGAAGAAGAAATTTCCGCAATCGAGTGGGTGGATCGGACAATCGCAAATGAACGATTCCCATTCTACGATGGGGGATTTGAAGCATTGTTAGAAGTAGCCATTCCATATAAATTTCAACCAGAAACAAAGTGAGTGAACGAAAAAACAGGAGCCACAAGGCTCCTGTTTCCTATTCAATCGTCTTCAGTAATAGTTTCTTCAATAATGGTTTAATCTTCAGGCGTAAATCTTCGGCGTGATTTGCAACTAAGAAATGATGGTTATAAATGTTCTTCATTAATTGATAAGTTGCTTCTTTCGCTTCGCCTTCTTCGATGAAGATTCCGATTACTTCCATACCACTTTTACGAGCAAGTTTGACAGCTTCATGCGTATCTAAAATACCGTCTTGTTGATAGTCTAGCGCAGAAGGTTCACCGTCTGTAAAGACAAGTAAGAATTTATGTTTTTCTGGTCTTTTTGCAAGCTTTTCAGAAACGATACGAATAATATATCCGTCGCGGTTATCTTCTTCTTCGCGAAGCTGCATAATTTCTGGACCAACGTTTGGTAACGTTGAGTTTTTATACGTTACAACTTCATGGATAACGTTTGGCTTATCTTCAGGCTTAGCACTAGAAGCATCTTCCCAAAATCCGCTAATAGCGTGCGGGATTTTTAAAGATTTCAAAGCTTCATGGAATAGGACCACACTCTTTTTCGTTTCTTCCATTTTGTTATACATAGAACCAGAGCAGTCCACTAGTAGCTGGAATGCTACGTCAAGTTCTTGTGATTCTTGTCCTTTTTTATAAAACATGCGCGGCTGCTTTTCAGTATAAATACGAAGGAATTTCTTACGAAGTCTTCCATAATATTTATCACTATTTGCATTCGTTTTATTTTCAATCGTTTTTTCGATAATTTTCTTTAATTCTTTTACATCTTTATTAACGACTGATTTGATAGCTTGGTAATCTTTTTTCTCATCGGTATTTGCTTTGCGAGCTTCTTTAAATGTATGAGAAGCACCTACATTATACTTACCGTATGCACCCTCATTTTGGCTAGAAGCGTGTGAAGCTCTTGCTTCTTCTGTATCAGCGCCATCAAAGTTGGATTGTGTACTCTTTTGAGAAGTACCTTGTACAGAACCAAGTGCTTGGTCGCCATCTTCGGATTCACGAGCGGTATCACCCATCATATTTGTTTTTGTTCCGCTTTCTAATTCAAAGCGTAAAAAGTTCTCGTTTTCGTTATTTTTATTTTCACGATGCCATGTGGAGAAGCTTTCATCCATTTTGTTTTTATTGTCATCGTCATCTATGAGTTGCGTATCATCATTTGCTAAATCTTCGACGCGGCAGTTCTTTTCATCTGCAATGACAGATAAATAAAGCGGAGCATGTCCGAAATAATTGTTAAGCATATCACTTTCAAGAAGTCCTTCTAAACGATAGCGAATTTTCTCAACGATATACATAATGTCTTCTGTATTACGAGCTTGGAATGTTTCATGCAAAATTGCTTCAATTTGCTCGAAGTATTCATTATTAAACATTTCATATTTATCGCTCGTTAATGAAAGATAGCATAGACAAAATAGACGATCACCGTGATAGTTACGAACACGGTTTATTTCATTTTGTGAGCCAAAGTAATTGCGGTACATTTCTTTTCGGCGTTTAAAAATATGCTTTGTGCCAGGTCGTAAATTTTTGACGATTTCCTCAACACGTAAATCTTCTAATAGAACAAATAATTGTGTTAAAAACTTTTTTAGAGGCGATTCTTGTAATTCAATCGCATAAGAACGAATTAAAGTCATGTCCGAGTAATGTTTATTACCAAGTGCTTTCAAAAACACTTCGCTTTTTAATCCGATTACTGTATCCTCTTCTTTTCGATCATCCCAAAAGTGACTAATGACAACCTTTTTTTCAATTTCGTCGTAGTATGCTTTATAGCCATACTCAAGATAGGCATCGTCTTCTTTTAGAAGAGCATACATTAAGTTTTCCATTTGTAGAAACAGCGACGCATCAATTTTTTTGTCACTAAAAATTTGTCTCATGAATTATCCCTCAAAGAAATAACTTTCTGCTAATTCACGGACAGTCATTTGTTCTGTTTCATCGTTTAATTTTGCGATAATACTACGTTCAATTGCACGCATAACAGGAATATATACCCCTAAATCACATGCATCGATAATGCCACGAATACTAGCCGCTTCTTCACTTACGCGCCCATCACGAGCTAAAGGCATAAGATCGCTTGCGAATGCAACGAACTTTTCAATTGTTGCAACATCATTTAATTTTGATTCAGATAGTAATAGCTCTTTTAATGTATCACCTTGAATGTAAGGAACTTCAATAATAACGAAACGGTTTTTTAATGCTTCGTTTAGTTCACTTGTACCAACGTAACCTTCGTTAATCGCAGCAATTACGCGATATTCGTCATCACCGTATACAACTTCTTGTGTAAATGGGTTTGTAATCATTTTACGGTAATCTAATGCGCCGTGAAGAAGTGGTAACGTTTCAGGTTTTGCCATATTGATTTCATCAATATATAGGAAATGACCGTTCTTCATTGCTTTCATAAGAGGACCGTTAACGAACGTAACTTCAGATGCTCCGTCTTTCGTTTGTAATGTGTTGTATCCTAAAATACCTTCCACATCTAAATCGACAGAACAGTTAATGCTATGCATTGGTTTTTGGAATAAAGAAGAAAGAGTTTCCGCTAGTACCGTTTTACCACTACCAGTTGGTCCTTTTAATAGAATGTTTTTACCAAGCAAAAGTGCTGTAATGGCATCTTCGATAATGCTGTTATCAGATGCTTTATATATTTTCTTTCCAATTAAATGTGCATTTTCACCAGCTTCTTGTTTATTCTTTTCGTGAATTGTAGAAAGCTGCTGTTTTAAATCAGCGTGTATATGAAATTGTTCTAACATGTATTTCCCACCTAACATTATTTTCATAAAGTAATACATCTTATGATAACTTGTTTTAATATGGTATGCAAAGAAAAGGAGAGGGGGGAAATGCAAAAGAAAAAGCAATCAATAGTATATTGATTGCTTATAGTAAAGGAGAAATGAGTCGCATGAGAGACTCTAATATTCGTTTTTTGATACTTCTTTTTTGGAACGAATTCCACTTAATTTCAGTGGAATGCTTAAAGTCTTCTTCAAAATCATGTTTAATATCATGAACGGTTTCTGATTCATAAAGTACACTAATAATTTCATAATTTAATTCAAAGCTACGTACATCCATATTTGCTGTTCCAATTGTCGCTATTTTATCATCAACGAGTACAACTTTCGCATGCATAAAACCATCTTTATAACTGTAAATGGAAGCACCAGCTTTTAAAAGTGGAGTGAAATAGGATTGAGATGCTTGATCACTAATAATACTATCACTTTTACCTGGATATAAAATGCGTACATCTATGCCGGAAATTGCACTTAAGCGTAATAATGTTAAAGTTTCTTGATCTGGAATAAAGTATGGTGTAGCGATCCAAATAGATTTTTTAGCAGATCCCATAATAGCTAGTAATGTATTACGAATACTTTTATCATCTGAGCTTGGTCCACTTGCTACAATTTGAACAGCACCTTCTGCATCCGAAATTTCTTTACCTGGGAAGTATTGTTTATTCATAAATTGGTCCCAAGAATAGTTATTTAATCCACTAGAGGCATAGAGCCAATCTTCTAGAAAGATTGCTTGTAATTTATATAATGCTTTTCCTTCTATTTTTAAATGGCTGTCTCGCCAAACGGGGAATTTTTTTGAACGGCCAAGATACTCATCACCGACGTTGAGTCCCCCGGTAAAACCAATTTCTCCATCTACAATAACGATTTTTCGATGGTTACGATAATTGACCGTTTCAAGTAACCAAGCTGAAAAAATAGGGTCAAATTCTACAATTTCAATTCCAGCTTCTTTCATAGGCTGTAAAAAGCGTCTTCTTAACGTGTTACTTCCGAGTCCATCATAAAGGAAGCGTACAATAACACCGTCTTTTGCCTTCTTTATTAAAGCATCCCGAACTTTTGTACCAATCTCATCAGATTTATAAATATAGTATTGAATATGTATATGGTGTTTTGCATGCTCAATAGCTTGCAGAATTTCTGAAAATGTTTGATCTCCGTTTGTTAAAAGTTTTGTGGTCGTTCTATCTGCGGCAGGACCGCCTCCAAATTTTTGTACGACTTCTGTTAAATGTACGGAACGTTCATGTAAAGGAACTGTGAGTGACAATTCTAGTCGTCTTCCTTCTAAAATTTCACGGAATAATTTTCTTTGTTCTTCTGAGCGGTGGAGATGTTTTTTTCTTCTCCAACGGCTACGCCCAAAAATAGAGTATAAAAGCACACCGACAACAGGAAGAAGTGCTAATACTAAAAACCATGCTAAGGTGCTTTGCGGGGATCTATTTTCGATAAAAATAACGAATGAAATTCCTACGATTGTAATAGACCATAGGACACCCACAAATGTATATAGCGAAATAACCGATGTATTTAAAAGGAAAAGAACGATAGATACAATTGTAAATACTAATAATAATTGAACGATAGGCTTCTTCATTTCTATAAAATTCCTCTAATCTTTCTTAAATATAGACTTCTTATATAAAAGGTGTAATCCGACATTCCTATTATAAAGCGTTTTGTTTTTTTTACAAAATATAGACATTTTCCCCATGCTTTCCGCATTTGTCCTACATACAGTATATTGTTACGTTTTTATCCCACTATTTGCTGGTTAATGATCAGTGTAGGAGGGACAAAAATCTTGCCTCTTATATAGGAAAGGGAATGAGGTTTCTTTCCTGGATTTGTAGCAGGTGTATTATGAAGCCCAGGATATGGTTATCTATATTATGCGGATTCTTCTTATTAAGGTGAGAAAATGGAAAGGAGAGGGGAATAATGAATTATATAGAAAATAACGGATTGTATTATCGTCATAATCATGGAGGGCACCATCATAATGGCGGACATAATCACCATGGTGGACACAATCATTATGATCATCATCATCATCACGGTGGTGGATGGGGCTGGGGTGGCGGCTCGTGGGGTGGTGGATTTTTCCCAGGAAGTTTTGCTGGAGGCGTGTTAGGTGGGCTTACAGCTGGCGCATTAACGGGTGCAGCAGGTGGAGGTTACTATCCAGCACCGTACCCAGTAACATATCCAGCACCATATCCAGTGCCATACCCGGGTTATCAGCAAATACCATATCAGTATTAGACTAAAAAAGAGGATATCCTCTTTTTTAGTCTAATACTATATTTATTTTATAAAATACTTCCAAAATTAAGGTGAAAATATGTTAATATTTTGTTATTGTAATTCAGTATATTAAATGCAAATTTTGATTTTATCCCGCTATTTGTGGGCAGTAAAACTCCCACCTCAAAATTCAGCTGGAGCAAAGAAGTTAGGTGGAAGCCCTGCTTCCCGTAAACGCCCGATTGGTGAAGGCTAATAATCAGTGGATGATGAACAAAAAAATCACTGATTAAAGTTTCACTTTATATTATTATTTGTGAATAGTTGCATTTTATATTTTAATCTCTATTTCATTATGTATCGGCAGTTGGATTTACATCTTAACATTTCATAAAATAAAAGAGATTAGGTGTGAGGCCACATTAATAGGGAGTAGAGGCTAATATTGGTGGAATTGTCACTTTAAAAATTAAAAAAATGTAAGAGAATACGGTATAATACGTTTAGATAAACAGGGAGATAAGAAGCTTCTACTATCATTAAAATAGCACCATATTGCTTTTTTTTATAAATAATATTATGTTATTTTAATCGGCCTATTTAGAAAAAATTTATGGTTTATGTAAAGGCATATTGTTAGAAAATGAAATGTCTCTATTTCTATGAAGAGAAACGAGTTGTGTTTTAGTCAGATAGGAAGCAAGGAGAGATGCGCATGCTAGAACAAAGAGGTCATGCATTATATGACTCTTCATTGCAAGATTTAAAATTAGCATTAGATGAGTCTTCAATTGTTGCTATTACAGACCGAAATGGTCGTATTACATATGTGAATGATAAATTTTGTGAAATCTCAAAATATAAAAGAGAAGAGTTAATAGGAAAAGATCACCGTATTTTAAATTCTGGATATCATCCGAAAGCATTTTTTCAAATTTTATGGAAGCGTATTTTGAGTGGGAAAGTTTGGACGGGAGAAATTCGAAATCAAGCAAAAGATGGTACGTATTATTGGGTTAAAACAACAATTGTTCCATTTTTAAATGAAAAGGGAGAACCCTATCAATTTATTGCAATTCGAAATGATATAAGTAGTAGGAAAGAAGCAGAACAAAGATTACGATTAAGCGAAAGTCGTTATAGGGAACTTGCTTATCACGATGCGTTAACAAGTTTACCAAATCGTTTACAGTTAATTACGACTGTAAATAAGATGATTGCAGAGAAAATAGAGTTTGGCATGATTTACTTTGATTTAGATCGTTTTAAATTAGTGAATGATACGTTAGGCCATATGCTAGGAGATTTACTTTTAAGTGAAGTCGCCTCACGCTTGCATTATGTGCTAGGAGAGAAAGATGTTCTAGCTAGGCTGGGTGGCGACGAATTTGTGTTGTTAACAAAAACTCATACACAAGATGAGATGCGGCAGTTAGCGACATCGGTATTGTCATGTTTTCAGGCACCATTTATGCTTGAAGGTCATGAAGTATATATTTCAGCTAGTCTAGGACTTTGTTCCTATCCGCAAGATGGAAAAGACGTTGAAACATTATTGAAAAATTCGGATTTAGCCATGTATAGTGCGAAAGAGCAAGGAAGAAATGCGGCGTGCTTCTTTACAGATGAATTACGTGCGAAAATAAACCGTAGAATGAAAATAGAATTTGCTTTGCAAAAAGCAATTCGTGACGAAGAATTGAAAGTGGCATTACAGCCCATTATTGATTTGAAAACAATGAAATGTACTGGTATTGAGGCTTTAGTACGTTGTAACACAGAAGAAGGTCCTATTTCACCAAGTGAATTTATACCTGTAGCTGAAGAGTGTGGACTTATTATAAAACTAGGAGACTGGGTACTAGAAAAATCATGCCGACTGTTTAAAACTTTACCAGAGTGTCAAGAGGGACTGAAGTTATCTGTTAATTTATCAATACAACAATTGATGCAAAAGCAATTTATTTTATCCGTTCGTAGTATATTGAAGCGAACAGGATTTCCACCAAGTCGTTTAATATTAGAAATAACAGAAAGTATAGCTGTACGTCATTTTGATTATATTATTGCTACATTACAAGAATTAAGAAGTATGGGGATTTTAATCGCTTTAGACGATTTCGGAACGGGATATTCCTCATTATATTATTTAAAAAAACTCCCACTTGATATTGTAAAAATTGATCGTAATTTTATTCGTGAGTTTCATTATGATCATGCACAACCTGAGCGAACGATTGTAAAATCGGTTATTGAGATTGCCCATAGTTTAAATTTATTAGTGGTTGCTGAAGGGGTAGAAACGGTAGAACAAGAAAGTTTATTACAATTAATGGGTTGTGACTTTGTACAAGGTTTTTATTATGCGAAACCGTTAGATGTAGGTGAGCTAAAAGGAAAGTTATTAACTGATTTTTAATAAAAAAAGAGAAGCGGAAAGCTTCTCTTTTTTTATTATTTTTTTTGTGAATCTTTCATTAAAATTGGATAAAGAATAAGGCCTAATACAAACAACCCAATTCCTAAGAAGAACGTTTTTAAATCAGCAGTTCCTGTTTTAATAACCCAAATGGAATATAAAAATGCTAGTGCAGTAATGATACCATCTTTTATTCGAGATCCAGGCATTATATCATACGTTTCCCCCGTAATAACTAATTTTAATTGATACAAGGTAGAAACAAGATATGGGATTAAATATGCTAATGTCGCTACAACAATAGCGAAATTGTATGCTTCGGAAACAGTACCAGAAATCGTTGAAAATAAGAAAATTTGTGTCATTACATTTGTAATAAGTAATGATTTTGAAGGGCTTCCTTTTTTATTTGTTTTTCCGAAAAACTTAGGGAAAAGCCCATTTTTTGCTGCTTGGTAAGGTACTTCTGAGCTAACAACGATCCATCCTACAGTAGAGCCGAATAAAGATACGAGTGCAAGTAAGGCCATTATATAAGCGCCTTTACTACCAATTGCTAAATTTAATGCATCTACTAATGGCTTTTGAGATTCTTTTAAAACATCTTGCGGAAGAGCGCCCATTGTTAGTAGAGTAATTGCCATGTAAATAAGAAGAGCAATAATTAATCCGAAAATCGTTGCTTTTTTAACATCACGCTGAGATTTTGCACGATTAGAAAGCATAACTGCTGACTCAATACCGATGAACGCCCAAAGTGTTGCAATAGCCGCTGAATTTATTTGTCCGCCTAATGAAATGGCTTGTCCAGATTCATTCATAAATGTTTGACCATCCCCGAAATTAGAGGCATTGAAAATGAATAATGTGATTACAATAAACATTGTAAATCCGATGATTTTTGCAATAGTAGCAAGAAGGTTCATATTTCCTGCTCTATCAATATTTTGAGAAAGAATATATTGAATTCCCCATAACATAAGGCTACATACGAGGAAAGTTAACCCTTTTCCAAGTTCTAGTGAAAATCCGTTTGTTGAAAAGAGAATTTGCTTACTTTGTAAAACTGGAAAGAATGTTGATAAATATCCAGCAAAGGAAATAATAACAGATGCTGTAGCAGCCCAGTTAGCAGCCCAATATCCCCATGCCATACTATATCCTGCAACTTTACCTGCCTTTTGGGATGTAAACATTGCTTGGGCATAACTTTGTGGTCCGGCTTTTAATTCTGGTTTTCGAATTGCTAAATTTCCAAATACGAGTGCAATCATAAATACACCAAGACCTGTAATACTCCATGCAAGTGTAGAACCCATTGGACCTGATACGTGTGCTAAATTTGCTGGGAGCATAAATACGCCACCGCCAACCATATTCCCGATAACAAAAGCTGTTAAAACCCATAATCCCCATTTTTTCGTTTCCATTTTTGTTAACTCCTTTGTAGTAAGTTTTGCTTAAACATCATTTTTTACTAGCTTTTTGGCAATAAAAAAAGAGCCATGTAGATAAAAAATACCTACATGGCTCTTCGCCTAACGTAGGTACAACGGGAATAACCCTTGTACCTACGCGTAATTTTTCCGCTAGGTTTCAAGGGTTAAGTATGATGATGATGTTTTTGTGCAAATGTAACTACAATTGTTGTATAAGTAAGCATAGTTCTTTGCTCCCTTTCTCCTCTGATTTTGAAGTTAGTATACTACATGTTTTTTTGAATGAAAAGAAAAATATAAATTTTTTTATAAAAATACGTATCATTGGTTAAATATTTACCTATATTTTTCTTGTACTGGAAAATAAGTGAGAGATTGGCAGAAGAGTGTAGCGTGGTATAATACATATAGAATTAGAAGGTGACAAGGGGCTATTGTAGATGATGAGTAAGTATGAACAAATTTATACAGAAATCAGTAAGTCTATTGATAATAAACAATTAAAAGAGGGATGCAAAATCCCATCAGAAACTGAATTGATGAGGCAGTATGAAGCAAGCCGAGGCACTGTAAGAAAAGCGGTAGATTTATTGCAAGAGCGTGGATATGTTCAGAAAATACATGGAAAAGGTGTTTTTGTTTTAAAGCGAAAAAATATTGAGTTTAATTTTGGCGGTATAGTAAGTTTTCAAGAAGAAAATGAGCGTTTAGGACGTCATTGTATTACAGAAGTCGTGGAAATAGAGAAAGTAAAAGCGACAAAAGAGGTAGCAAAGTTATTAAACGTGAAAGAAAAAACGGAAATAGATCACATTAAGCGTGTACGAAATATTGATGGAGAAAAAGTAATTTTGGATATCAATCATTTTGTATCGGAATATATTCCTGGATTAACGAGTGAAATTGCGGCGGAGTCCATTTATAAATACATTGAGAAAGAACTAGGTCTTCATATTAGTTACTCACAGAGGGTAATTGAAGTGCAACCATGTACAGAGGACGATAGAAAGTATTTAGATTTAAATGGAACAGACTATGTTGTCGTTGTGAAAAACTTTACACATTTTTATGATGGAAGTCAGTTCGAATATACAGAATCACGCCACCGCTTAGATATTTTTCATTTTTCAGATGTGGCGCGGAGGAAGTAAAGAGATGGAACAAAATATTGTTTCATCTCTTTTTTTATAAAAAAATCACCAACTCGTATATACGAGTGTTGACTAACTTATATATACGAGTTAATATGTAAGTGTAAACGGTATCAAAAAAAGAAAAGAGGGACGGGAATATGGGGAAAGACTATCGTAAAACAGCGGAAGAAGTGTTGCAGTATATTGGTGGGAAAGACAATATTGAACAAGCTGCGCACTGTGTAACGAGGCTCCGTATCGCTTTAAAAGATGAAAGTAAAATAGATAATGATAAATTGCAGTCTATTTCATTAGTGAAGGGAGCGTTTCATAACGCTGGGGTATTTCAAATTGTAATCGGTCCAGGGGACGTAGATCGTGTTTACGCTGAATTGATAACGCTTGCAGGTATGGAGGAATCGACAGTAGCTGACGTAAAAGATTCTGGAAACCAAAAGTTAAATCCAGCTCAAAAATTTGTAAAAGTATTTTCAGATGTATTTATGCCGATATTACCAGCGATTGTAACAGCTGGTTTACTGATGGGGATTAACAATTTATTAGGGGCAAAGGACTTATTTTTTGATGGTAAAAATTTATTAGATGTTTATCCGAACTTAGGAGGGCTTTGGGATTTAATTAATATGATGGCCAATACAGCATTCGTATTCTTACCGGCACTTGTTGGTTGGTCAGCGACGAAGCGTTTTGGCGGTAGTCCAATACTAGGTATTGTTATGGGATTAATGCTTGTGCATCCGGCCTTATTAAACGCGTGGGATTATGGAAAAGCAGCGACTGGTTTAGAGGGACAAAAGATTGAGTACTTCGATATTTTAGGACTGTTTCAAATTGAAAAGGTAGGGTATCAAGGTCAAATCCTACCGGTTTTAGTAGCGGCATTTGTCTTAAGTAAAGTGGAAATCTTCTTAAAGAAACATGTACCAAATGCGATTCAATTATTAGTTGTACCAATTACAACAATCGTTGTAACAGGTGTGTTAGCATTGGGAATTATCGGTCCAGTTACACGTCATATTGGAGATTTATTAACAGCTGGATTAGTAGGTGTATATGAAACAGTACCAGTAGTTGGAGCAGTACTATTTGGAGCATTATATGCACCGCTCGTAATTACAGGTATGCATCATATGTTTATTGCTATCGATTTACAATTAATTGCACAACACGGCGGTACATTCATTTGGCCGATGATTGCTCTTTCTAACATTGCACAAGGTAGTGCGGCACTAGCAATGTTCTGGATTTCTAAAAATCAAAATGATAAAAGTATGGCATCGACATCAGCAATTTCAGCGTACTTTGGTATTACAGAGCCAGCGATGTTCGGTGTGAATTTACGAAATAAATTTCCGTTCTATGCAGCGATTATAGGATCTGCTGTAGCAGCGATATTCATTACATTAAATGGTGTATTAGCACCTGCTATCGGAATTGGCGGATTGCCAGCATTTATTTCTATCATTCCGAAATCGATTCCAATGTTTATCGTAGGAATGATTATCGCAATTGTAATCCCATTTACGTTAACGTGGTTATTTGCAAAAAGAGTTAAACAGAAGTAGGAGGAAGTTAAGCATGAAGGATTGGCATAAAAGTGTAGTCTATCAAATTTATCCGAAGAGCTTTAATAGTTATTACAATAAAGAAACCGGTGATATAAAAGGGGTTACAGAGAAACTAGATTATTTAAAAGAACTTGGAGTAGATTATATTTGGTTAACACCGATATATGAATCACCACAAAACGATAATGGATACGATGTAAGTGATTATTACAGCATTGATCCATCTTACGGAACGATGGAAGAGTTTGAAGAGCTTTTAGAAGAAGCGAAAGCACGTGATATTGAGATTATGCTCGATATTGTCGTAAACCATAGTTCGACGGAGCATAAGTGGTTTAAAGAAGCAAAAGAAGATAAAAATAGTCCGTATCGTAATTATTATATTTGGCGTGATGAAAAGAATAATTGGCAGTCTAAATTTGGTGGATCTGCTTGGAAATATGATGAGAAAACAGAGCAATATTTTTTACATCTATTTGATGAGACGCAAGCTGATTTAAATTGGGAAAATGAAAAACTTCGTGAAGAAGTATATGATATGATGCGCTTTTGGCTTGATAAAGGGGTAACAGGATTCCGATTAGATGTAATTAACTTAATTTCAAAAGACCAAAGTTTCTTGAATGATGACGGTAGTACTGCGACAAGTGATGGGCGTAAATATTATACGGATGGTCCACGCGTCCATGAATATTTACAAGAGATGAACCGAAATGTTTTTGAAGGGAAAGATGTAATTACAGTTGGAGAAATGTCATCTACGACAATTGATAATTGTATTAAATACTCAAACCCTGAGCGTAATGAACTAAGTATGACGTTTAGTTTCCATCATTTAAAAGTAGACTATCCAAATGGTGATAAGTGGACGAAAGCGACTTTTGATTTTATTAAATTAAAAGAGATTATGTCTAATTGGCAAATTGAAATGCAAAAGGGCGGAGGATGGAATGCATTATTCTGGTGTAATCATGACCAGCCTCGCATTGTGTCACGCTTTGGAGATGATGGGAAATACCGAAATGAATCTGCTAAAATGTTAGCGACAGCTATGCATATGTTGCAGGGCACACCTTACATTTATCAAGGGGAAGAAATCGGTATGATGAATCCTAAATTCGAGTCCATCGAGCAATATCGTGATGTGGAATCGTTAAATATATATGATATAAAGCTAGAAGAAGGATTATCAAAAGAAGAGATTATAGGGATTTTAAAACAAAAATCTCGTGATAATTCCCGTACTCCGATGCAGTGGAATGAAGAGGTGAACAGCGGTTTTACAACGAGTACACCTTGGATTTCCGTGGCTGATAGTTATACAGAGATTAATGTAGAAAAAGCGTTAGAAGAGAAAGAATCTGTATTTTATCATTATAAAAAACTAATTGAACTAAGAAAAACATATGATGTTATTACAGAAGGGGAATATGCTATTTTAGATGCAAATCATCCTAAGATTTGGGCATATACACGCACTGTAAATGATGAAGTATTACTTGTTATAAATAACTTCTATGGAGAAGAAATAACGTATTCTGTACCAGTTCATGTTCAATTGGATGGTATGAAACAAGAAGTAGTAGTATCAAATTATAAAGATTCAAGTACGGATATTAAGAAGCTTAATTTAAGACCATATGAATCAATTGTATATCGATATACGAAATAAAAGGTTGTATGCCGCCCGGCATACAACCTTTTTACTTTAGGACACCGCTATATAAAATATTTACTTCTACTTCTGGTTTGAACTTCACTTTTGCATAATCTTCATTCCAATTTTTTTTCTTCCATAAATCAGGATGATAAGCGATAAGGTGTCTCCCGATACCGAAAGCATCACAATTTGCTTTTTGTAACTTTTTCGTTATCTTTTGAGCTTCTTTTGTAAGCTGTTTAGACAGTTCTTTATTTAGTTTTTTTCTTTCATCCATCTTGTAAAGATTATCTCTTGGAGCTTCAAGGGCGATTACTTGCAGTTTCAGTTTTAGATGGGCGTAAACATTTCCTTTTTTGTCAGTTGTTATGTTTAATTCTCTTTTTAGTTTCCGATTGCTCACTTCCATTGTTAAATAATCAGATGTCTTCTCTGATTCATCGCTAGTAAGTTTTTGGGTTATACGGGCACTTGTTCCCATTTTTCCGGTTAATAACACGAATAAAACAGATTGTTTCAAAGGTAAATGCCCAGTTAATTTATCGTTGTTAAATAAAGCTAACCCGTTTGTAATTACTTCTTTTCCTTTTATTTTTATAGAAGGGAGGGTAAAGTCTTTACCGGGATCTAACATTTTTGTAGCAGCTGTTTCTAAAGTTTCTTTTGGAAATACACTCATATCTTCTAAGCTTTTCACTTTTTTCTTTAGAAAATCTCCAATTAGTAAATTTCCTACTTTCTTTTTTTCGAGTATCTCGGATGTTTCACCATCTACTGCAATAAGTTTTACTAAAGCAGTTGGGTTTGATGGATCCCGAAAGCTAACATCTAAATAGGGTAGTATACCTTTTTTTAGAATTTTGGTTCCTAGTAATTGAACACCATATTTGAAATAGCGAATATTTCCAGTCACATTTTTTTTTAGGGCATCGCTTGTATCCCTTATGTTATGCCCGGTTGCTGAATGTATTTCATTCTCGAATGAAGATTGCTCTCCGCTTGAACTTTTTACAAGCTCAACTGTTTGCTGGAGTTGATTCTCTTCCGTAATATCAGATCCAATACTATAAGCTAGCCTTGCTTCCCTTAATGGTTCTTGATCCCAACAGCCAGAAAAGAGGGAACTAGTACATAATATAAAAAGGAATTTAACTCTTTTTTTGAACATACTGTTCTCCTTTCTTCTTTCTTATTACTGAATAAAGTAGAAATAAAAGAGGGAGGACAACGATGAAAATATAGGTGAACTTATCAGTGAAAGTTGCAATTACTTTTAATTCTTCAGGTGTATCTATAAATAAGGCTACACTAAAAGCAATAATACCAACGATTGGAACGGCCTTTTTATGATTAGCAAGATTGAATATATGTCCAATTCCTATTGAGGCAGCACAGTAATAACTAGCAATAGAAGCCACAACTGTTATCATCCATATTGGTATGAATAGTAAATCAGTTCGATCTATAATCCCAATATGCAAGGAGCGTAATAAGTAAGCAACTGGCTCTGGAATAAGTTCAACTTGTTTTGGACTAAATACGATAAAGCAAATCCAAACAGTAAAAGTATAAAAAAGCGTTACAAATCCATTAGCGATAGAAATGGCCTTCAGTTTTGCCACAGAACTGCCATTTACTTTTGGAAAAGCGATAAGAATAATTTCAAAACCATACATGGCTGTAATTGTTTCCCTTGATGCTTGAATTATATTCCACCATCCGGCTTCTGTAATAGGAAAAATATAAGAGAAATCAGCTCGGGAAAGCCCCAGGGCAATTAAAAGGGCCATTGGAATAATGAGAATAGAGGCCATGACATAAAATCGTACAATCACCTTAAATGTATTATAGGCTACGTAGCAACAAGCTATTGTAAATAGTATGAGAATTGCAGACCAGGGGGTGGCTTGTAAGACCCATACTTTAATGACATTACAAGCATTTAACATAACCGTCATACCGATAAGGGTAAAATAAAAAACATAAGCAAAACCTAACAGTTTTCCAAACTTATTACCAAATAGCATACAAACACTTTCATACATATCAGCATCAGGAAATCGTTTTAAGAAAAGCCACATAAGTAAAATAATAAGTTGAATCGCAAGCCCAGCGATGAGAGCAGAAATCCACCCACCACCTTTCGCAATGGGGTGAAGACGGTTTGGTAGAGAAAGGATACCAACTCCGATTTGGCATTGAATAACGAAAAAGGTAAATTGAACAAGCGAAATTTTACTTTGCGTGTTTGTCACCGTCCTCATCCTCTCTCGTTACATGTTGTCGTTGCATTTTTTTCGGCTTTGGATCATGTGGTCGTTCCCAAAATGACCACATTGGAAATCTGACAAAAGAATCTTTCATATCTTTTATCCGCATTGGAGCAATAGGAGAAAGATATGGTGTATGAAAAGAATGAAGCTGACATAAGTGAACGAAAGTTATAATTAAACCAAATGAAATTCCTACATATCCAAATATGGCAGCAAGGATCATTAACGGAAAACGAAGAATCCGAACTGCTGAACTCATATCGTTTGATGGAACGAGAAAAGATGAGATTGCAGTTAAAGCTACAACGATAATCATTGTGTAAGAAACGAGTCCGGCTTTTACAATTGCATCACCAATTACTAAACCACCTACAATACCGATTGTTTGTCCAACGCGGCTCGGTAGACGAATTCCAGCTTCTCGTAACAATTCGAAAATCAATTCCATTAAGAGTGCCTCAAAAATCGGAGGGAGTGGTACCTTTTCTAATGAAGCTTTAATTGTATAAACGAGTTCGAGTGGCAATACATCAGGATGAAAGGCCACGGTCGCGATATATATAGCTGGTAAGAGAAAAGCGATTAAGAAACTTACTAAGCGGATCATTCGTACGAAGGAACCGACAATCCAGCGGTTATTATAATCATCTGGTGATTGATAAAAAGCAAATAATGTAACGGGAACGATAAGTGCTGTTGGATCTCCATCTGATAAAATAGCAACTCGCCCCTCCATTAAATTAGCAGCAGTTCTATCTGGGCGCTCTGTATTTAATTGTTGTGGGAATGGTGAGAAAGACGTATCTTCTATGAATTCTTGTATGTAACCTGGTGGCATTAGTGCATCGGTCTTAATCGTTTCTAATCTTCTTTTTACTTCTGTGACGAGATCATCATTCGCTATATTTTGCATATAAGCAATTGCCACTTTTGTGTGCATTTCTTCACCAAGTGTGAAATATTTAACGACGACATTTGGACTTTTTATGAGTTTACGAATAGAAGCTAAATTGGTTGCTAAATCTTCTACAAAACCAGAATGTGGTCCGCGTACAACACCTTCATTGTCAGGCTCTTTTATATCCCTTTTTAAAGATAAAGCTGTTTCGAAAATACAAAAACTTTCAACATGTTCATGAAAATATAACGATTTACCCTGTAATAAAAGTTGAATTCCATAATTTAAATTCGTTTCTTTTTTCATATTCAAAGTAGAAAAGGCTTTATCTAAAGACAATTCTGATCGAGTTAATAAAGGCTCAAGAGCTAATTGATGAATTAAATTTGGGTCTGCTAAAGATTCGATATATATAATGATTCCTTTTCCATTTTGAAAAGGGACATCTAATTTTTTTATATCATCTGAATGACAGAGCTTATTTTCAATGTAATTAATATTTTCCGGAAGTGATGGAAACATATGCTTCGTTTTATTTTTTTGTTGGTTATTACTTTGCTCTGTCATCATGTCCACCTCTTTTAGAATAAAATTCCTTCTGTTAATTTTTGTTGTTTGTGAGAAATTTATGCTTGGATTATTTGAAAAAATTAGCTTGAAAGTTACGTTACGTCATCTTTTATACTGAAGAAAATAGGATATAGGGGATGGAAAGAAAGCGTATATTAGATTAGCGATATTAATATATATCTTTTGTACTATAGAGGATAAGCCTAGCAGTATGCATAATTACATCGTTTGATGAATAGGAAATTTATGAGAATCGATTTATACTAGTATTGTGTCTTGCCTTTTTAGGTGTAGTACACAGCCGGTGATTGGCTAGTGGAGGTTTTTCCATTTTGCCAGTGCCGGTTTTTTGTTGGATAATAGAGAAAATATATAAGAAGGAAGGGATCGTTTTGAAAGATGTAGATTCTATTTCTATGAGAGAAAAAGTTGCTAGCTTTTATCTTTATTTCATTTCTTTTTTGGGTTTAATTACTATAACTATCTCTTTACTTGAAATTAAAATCCCTTCTCATCTAACAATACTAGTATTGTTAGTACTGTTTATGGGGATCACAGAGTATTTTCCTGTACGATTTTGGAGGGGAGTAAGTTCACTTAGCTTTCCGATTATTTATTCTATGCTTTTGTTGTTTGGGACACATATAACCGCGCTCGCTCTTGTATTTGTTACTTTAATTATTCATTTGCTTCGGCGTTCTCCAATGGAAAGGATGCTTTTTAATAGTACACAGCATGCTCTTAGCCTTGTGTTAGCAGAATGGTTTTCTAGCAAATGTATGGTGTGGTTTTCCAGTGTAATAAATATGGAAGTTTTATATGAGAACTTATTATTTTTACTATTGTTTAGTATATTTTTCTGTTTTTTCAACAATCTCTTTTATGATTTACTAATGGTACTTCTTCCTCAGACATATTCGATACATCGATGGAATCAAAAAAATATATCAGTCTTTTTTTGTGAAAGTTTTTGTCTATTCTATGCCGTTCTTATACACATATTAGATAGCCAATATTCTTTAGAGCTAAAAGGAATTATTGTTTTGTTCTTTTTCTTCCCACTTGTGGCAATCTCTATCATTAGTTCATTTTCTGCACGAATACGGATGGAAAAAGAAAGATTGTACGAATTTTTTCTTATTACGACAGAAATAAGCCGTGGATTATCTGGAGGAAATCTTCAGCACATAAAAAAATCACTTAAAGGATTTCTAGGGATACAGGCATATGTATTATGGACAAAAGACGAGGGAGAATGGAATATACAGTTGAGGGATGGGAAATTGAAAAATGATATAACTGATTATTCCGACGAAAAAGGGGAGTTCTGCAAAATAACTGAAAATACTGTTTTTAATAATTGGAAGGTTGGTACAGCACCAGGAGATGGGGTGTTTGAGGATGTTATACGTTCTTTAGTTTATTTCCCTCTTATTGTAAATAATGAGTTGATCGGGATGTTTGTTGCAGGTAAAAGTAGAGGTGCTGGTTTTTTCCCGGAAGATGTGCAGTTGTTAGCGACATTTTCCAACCAATTAGCTAACATAGTTAAAACAAGAATACTTATTTCTGAACAAGAAAAAAGGATGATTTTAGAAGAAAGAAATCGAATTGCACGCGAGATTCATGATGGTATTGCACAAGCTTTGGCTGGGGTGATATTTCAACTAGAGTCCGCTCAGAAAAAATACCATGATAAACCTATTGATATGCAGCAAGTAGTCGAGAAAAGTATAAAGGATTTAAGGGAAAGCTTAGGAGAAGTTCGCTATTCTATTTACGCTTTAAAGCCGTATCCCACACAACAATTAGGGCTTAAACAGGCGATAGCAAGTAAAATAAAATCTTTAAAACAAGAATATGAACTAGACATTACATATCATGAAAGAGGTCATTCACGTGCGCTCAGCTTTTCAAAAGAAAGAGTTATTTTTGATACATTACAAGAGAGTTTACAAAACATTGTTAAACATGCACAAGCAGAAGAAATTGATGTTTTGCTAAGTTATCAAAGTGAGCACGTGCTTTTAAAGGTTAAGGATAATGGAGTTGGCTTTTCACTATTTGAGTCTATGGTTAAAACGAAGCATGAGCCACATTATGGTATATTACATATGAATGAACAAGCTGAACAACTAGGGGCTACTTTACAGATTGATAGTTCTTTAGGTAAAGGGACAGAAATTACACTGTTAATTCCAGATTCACAAACAAGGGGTGCGTAAAATGATTAAAATATTAGTAGTGGATGATCATGCTTTTTTACGAGACGCAATTCGGAGCATACTAGAGGTTGAATCTGATATGAAAGTGGTTGGAGAGGCGAGCTCTGGGGACGAGGTATTGGGAAAAGTAGAGGAATGTAGACCAGACTGTATTTTGATGGATATTAATCTTCCAGGGAAAAATGGAATTGAAGCTACGGGATTAGTGAAAAAAAAATATCCTAATTGCCGAGTACTTGTTTTTACAATGTATGAGCATGATGAGTACTTAATGGATGCGCTTCAGTCTGGTGCTGATGGTTATTTATTGAAGGATTCATCATCGGAGCAGGTAGTGGCAGCAATTCGAATGTTATATCAAGGCGATTCAGTTATTCATCCGCGTATGACGAAAAAATTAATTACATATCATCAGCAAAAAATGAAATTAGAATCAAATGAAAATGAACTGACGGAACGTGAAAAGGAAATTCTCTTTGAATTAGTAAAAGGGCTTAGTAATAAAGAAATTGCTGAAGCTCTATATATTAGTGATAAAACAGTTAAAATTCACATCAATAAAATTTTTAAAAAACTAAATGTAAAAAGTCGATCGCAAGCGGTGATTTATGCTGTTCGAAATCAATTGGTTCCGTTGGATTAAATAAGAGATGCTTAAAAGAACTATCGTGTTTCTTTATTCTATATTACAAAGAATAAAGGGCAAGGTAGTTCTTTTGTACTATTTGGGCATAGAATCATTAGAAAAAAATTACTCCTTTTGTTTAATATTCAGAAAAATCAAAATGTGAAATAATAAAAATAGAATTATTGCTTAACGCTACTAATAATTCATGTTGTAAATCGTTGTAGTTGGAAACAATTTATGGGGGCTTTTATAGAAAGAAGATTAGTAGTGTTGGAGATTCTCGATTATTTTAAATAGATTCAAGGTTGATAGAATTGCCAATGCTAAATAGGAGATCAGAGGATTTATTTTAGAAAAAATAATTTTAATAATAAGGAGATGCGCTATGAAGAAGGGGAAATTCGGAAAAATACTTATCGGAACGCTAACTGTTGGTATGTTAATGTCTCAAGGAATTCCATATAACGTATTGGCCGAAGAGGTAAATACAACTACTTTAACTGGGATTGATGATGCAAATGCTATATTGAAAGGTCTTACAAAGGAACAACGTAATGCCTTAAAAACGTTAGATACAAAACCAGGTTTTGTTATTTCACCAGGCATCAATACAGCAAGTCCTGATAATGTGAATGTGATTGTAGAGTTTAAGCAAGCACCTAGCAAAATCGAGATGTTAAAACAAGCAGCTAAGGGGAAAAAAATAGCCCTTTCAACTGCGGAACAAAAGGTAGAAGCATCTCATAAAGAATTTAAATCAGAGTTTGAGCAGCTTCAAAAGAATAAAGATAAAGGGACGAATTTTAAATCTGCCAAAATAACAAGAGAATATAAGAATGCTTTTAATGGTGTAGCGATTTCGTTACCTGCGAATATGATTGAAGACTTAGTTCGCACTGGTATTGTTAAGCGCGTATGGGAAGATAGTGAGGTCAAAATTGATTTGCCGAAAGAAACAGCTAAGACTGCTGCCGAACCCAAAATGGCAGATAGTGTACCGCAAATTGGTGTGGACAAGCTGCATGATGAAAAAATAACAGGTAAAGGAATTAAGGTAGGTGTACTGGACACAGGTATTGATTACAACCACCCGGATTTGAAAGATGCATATAAAGGATATCGTGCAAAGCAAGGTGAGGATCCAAGCAAAATAGATCCGAACTCAATAAAAGGATGGGACTTTGTTAATAATGATGCTGATCCAATGGAGACAACGTATAAGGATTGGCAAAATTCTGGAGGATATCCTGAGATTTATAATGGAAGTGCATATTATACATCCCATGGTACTCATGTAGCTGGGACAATTGCTGCAGACAAACAGAATAGTGTGGATTATGCAGTTAAGGGAGTCGCTCCAGATGTAGATTTATATTCATATCGTGTATTAGGTCCATATGGAAGTGGACAAACAAGCGGTATTCTTGCTGCGATTGATAAAGCAGTGAAAGACGATATGGATGTTATCAATTTATCATTAGGTGCGTCTATTAATGATCCTTTATATCCAACTTCTGTGGCAGTGAACAATGCCATGTTAGCTGGTGTTGTTACAGTAGTAGCGGCAGGGAACACAGGTCCAGAAGAAGGGACTCTTGGATCACCTAGTGCAGCAGCGCTTCCAATTACAGTTGGAGCAAGCGATGCTGCGATGAACATTCCAACGTTTTCAGCTAGTGCAGGTGATTTACAAGTGGATAAGATGATGCTACTAGGTAAAAGTTTTACTGATAAAATTGAAGACTTAAAAGGACAATCCATACCCATTGTATATGCAGGACTTGGGAAATCAGGTGATTTTACAGGGAAAGATGTTAAAGGGAAGTTAGCTCTTATCCAACGCGGTGAGATTACATTTGATGAAAAAATTAAAAATGCTAAGGAAGCAGGCGCAAAGGCGGTAATTGTATACAACAATGTAGATGGTGAAATTACAAGTTATCTTGGGGAAAGTACTTCATCTATTCCATCGTTCCGTTTAACAAAAGTAGATGGTGAGAAATTGCAAGCAAAAGCTGTACAAGGAGATGTGTCTTTAGCGTTTGGAGAACTTAGTAACACAAAAACAGAGGGAGATCACTTAGCTGATTTCAGCTCCCGTGGTCCTGCAACTAAAACAGATGATATTAAGCCAGATATTGTAGCACCAGGTGTGTCTATTTTCTCAACTGTTCCTGAATATATTAATGATCCAAAGGATGGAGAAAATTATCCGGTAGCGTATGGACGTATGTCAGGTACATCTATGGCAACTCCTCATACTACGGGGGTAGCGGCACTCATTTTACAAGAACATCCAAACTATAGTCCATTTGAAGTAAAAGAAGCACTTATGAATACCGCAGTTGACTTAAAAGAAGAGCGTTCTGTATTTGAAGTAGGATCAGGCCGAATTGATGCGTATCGTGCGGTTCATGCAGATACAGCTATCGAGGTTATCGATAAAACATTAAACGTTGTAGATGATGAAGAAGTAGAAATTGAAGAAAAAACAGGTTCTATTGCATTTGGGTATAAAAATCAACTTGAAAATGGGCCTATTAAAGATAGTCGAAAAGTCTTAATTAAGAATAGCAGTAAAACAGATGGGAAAGAGTTTAAATTAGAGGTAGAGTTTTCACCTACAAGTGTAGGTGTGCAAGATGCAGTGAAGAATGGTGTGAAGCTAAACGTGCAAGATTCTATTAAAGTGGCTCCTGGTACATCAGAGGAAATTAGCCCTGAAATTATCATTCCAGAAAACGCTGAATTCGGTAGATATGAGGGATATATTCATATTTCAAATAAAAACAATGAAAAAGAAGTATATCAAGTGCCATTTGCAGTTAAATTCACAGAAAAAGGAATTGCTTCTGTAGATTTACTGAGAGACGCAATGGCAACAGATGCATCTAAATTCCATCCATTTATGGAAAGACCAAGTTCGCCGTTGGCATTTAAATTAAATAGTCCTCTTGAAACCATTGATGCAGTTGTGAAGGATCGAAAGACAGGGAAGGCATTAGGAGTTGTTGGTACACTTAATGCAAGTAGTCTAACACCGAATGTTGAATATATGATGTTTTCTGGTATGGGAGGGTATGTACTTCCATTCACGGGAGATCCAGCTCATCCAATTGGGGATAAACCTGTTATGTTGCCTGATGGAGATTACGAATTGAACTTCGTTGGATATGACAAAGAAGGAAAATCTTATACAAAAGGCGATAGCATTATCATTGATAATGTAATACCTGAAATGAAATTTAAGGATGTACAACCTGGTATACACGAAGTTAATGATTCCATGTTTAAAGAAGAAGACGGTCAGCGAGCATTATGGGTACATGGTAATATTTATGATTCTACAGTGGATACATTAAAAGCAAAAGGCTTGCAGTATGATCAAAAAGCTAATCAAATTGTATATTATCAAAACTCAGCCTTTCCATCAGGTTGGCTGAATACAATTCAGGCCAATGGTGATTTTAAATTTGGAGTACTTCCAGAAGAAATAAATGAGCCGTTAAATTTAAAATTATTTGGATATGACCTCGCAACTGCAGGGAATATGGCAACTGGATATAAAGATTACGTCTTTGTAAAAGAAGGGACAGAATACGCTGTTCCAAGTTATGACAAAGATAAAATAAAATTAGGTGAAAAAATTACTTTAACTTTGAATCTCAATAACGTGAAACAACTTATGTCAGGTACATTTGAGATTCCCTATTACAAGCAGCTATTTAAATTTATAGATGTGAAACCAAATCCAGCACTTACGGAATATGTAAAACAACATGGACTGAACCTTAAATTAGAAGATCCGAAGATAAGTGAAGAAGGAACTTGGGAAAACAAGGTGAAAGTTGGCGCATCATTGGAAGGAAAAGAATTTAAAGGTTTAGATGGAGATACACCATTTTTAGATGTTACATTTGAAATGACGAGCGATGAGTATTTTAATGATTTAACTGCATTTGGAGCAGATAAGTTTTCTTATACAAAAGCTGGTGCATCAGAAGGCATTGAGATTCCTGTGTTTAAAGATAAATCTTTTGCTATTGTTTCGAAACATTCAACGGTTACAGGATATATTGGTCCGGAAGCTTTCTTGAATGAAGAGGGGTATTTAGGTAAGAATGATTACACAAAACTAGGAGCAAAAGTGTACGCAGTTGGCAAGGATGGAAAGAAATATACAGGAACGATTAATGATAATGGGCAATTTGAAATTCATAGTGTTCCTGTAAGCGATAAAGAATATGATATTTTCGTAGAAATGCCGGGTCATTTAAATAGTAAATTAACTACAAAAATAGGGAAAATGCAAGATGGAGAATTAGTGGGACAAAACTTTAGAGCCGATATGGATGACAACCTTGCAGGTGATGTAAACGGCGATAAAATGGTAGATATTCAAGATGCTAGAATAGCAGCTCTGTCATATGAAAAAGGAAAAGTGGCTGTTAAAGATGGTGACGTGAATCAAGACGGTGTTGTGAACGAAACTGATATTCGTTTTATTGAGAAGAACTTCTTGAAAAAGGGTTCAGATGCTAAAGAGAATCAAAAACCAAAAGAAAATGTGGGTCCAGTGACGTTAGATAAAATCTTGCGTTCCATTGGATTAGAACCAAAAAAATAAGTGGGCACAATTCTAGAGTAAATTAAGCGATAAAACAATGCTTATAGAATTAAATAGGATTTACTAACAATGGACCGGTAATGATTCACTGTAACATTACCGGTTACTCTTAAAGTGATAGTTATTTGGATACATGAAGTAAATAGTTTAACGTTGATTAGGTTTCGTTATGAGGTAAATTATTCACTCAATTATTATTGTTTGTGGAATGGGAATAAGCTTTGTAGTTTGAGCTCTAAAAATAGGGGGGACTTGTGAAATGAGTATTAAGAAAAAACTTGGTATGGGTGTTGTAACTGCAGCGCTTGGCTTATCTTTAATTAGCGGGGGAACATATGCGTATTTTAGTGATAAGGAAGTATCACAAAACACGTTTGCAGCGGGTACTTTAGATTTGAGTGTTAATCCTGAAGTTGTTATTAATGTCGACAATATTAAACCAGGTGATGAAATGGAGCGCGGTTTTCAATTAGTTAACAAAGGAACCTTAGCAATAGGAGATGTGAAACTTCTTACAGATTACAGTGTAATCGACGCTAAAGGAGATAATGGAAATGCTGATTTTGGTGATCATATCCGTGTTGATTTCTTGTGGAATTTGGATAAAAATGAGGTTCCAATATGGTCTACTACATTGTCAGAATTAAAGGTAGCTACGCAAAATGGAAGTATTCCTGATCTTGTGCAAAAAGGTGTTGTAGACCGAGAAGGAAATGGACTTGCTCCTGGTGATGATGATACTTTCTACGTAATGTTCACATTTGTAGATAACGATGAAGAGCAAAATGTATTTCAAGGAGATTCATTGAAGTTAAATTGGACCTTCAACTCAATGCAGACAAAAGGTGAAGAGAAATAAAGATAAATGTTATAAATGAGAATGAATTGATGAAGAATTGAGGAATAGAATTTTTAATAGTGTAAAGGTTGATTGAGTGAATCAACCTTTTTTTATTTTGTGAGAAAATTACGCTTGAATTATTTGAAAAAAGTAGCTTGAAAGTTACGTTACGTCATCTTTTATACTAAAAAAAATAGGATATAGGGGATGGTATAGATGACTTTAAAATGTATGTGGGGATGGAAAGAAATTTTATATTTATTTGTTTTCGTATTTCTGATTGTACCAGTAATGGTTGAATCTCTTTTTTATGATTATGCTTTAAAAATAATAGGGAACTCATTATATGCTGGAGTATTAATGGGACTTATAATGGCAGTGATATTTACATTTTTAGTTTATCTTTTTTGCATAAAAAGATATAACCTGTCGTGGAAAGATATTGGAATTCGGAAGCTTTCATGGAAGGATTTCTTATGGACAGTTGTAGTGGTTATTTTCTTAATTATAGTTAGTGCTGCTGTATTAATGATAATGGAGAAAATGGGTATTTCCTTTGAAAATAGTAAAACAGAGACGGTCCAAAATAATAAATCAATCTACGCATTTTGTATCGCGGTAATTGGAGCGGCGGTTATATCTCCAATCTACGAAGAGATTTTATATCGAGGTGTTTTTTATACGTTTTTTCGTGATAGATATGGCATATGGGGCGGCGTACTTATAAGTTCCATAATATTTACCGTTGTTCATATTCCAACATATAACACATTACCGGTGAATTTTTTAAGCGGAGTAGCATTTGCGTGGTTATATGAGAAAACAAATTCTATTTTATCGGCTATGATTGCCCATGCACTATTTAACTTCATAGCAGTACTTCTCACATTTATGTCGAATTAAGAAGAGATATAGGAGGGATACATATGGAAATAGCTGTAGAACGAGTTTTTACAAAAGAGATTTTAGCAAGAGCAGCAAAGGCATATCATGTAACGGTGGAAGAAAAGCCACTTGGTGATTTTGAAAATTATATTTTTAAGGCGAAGGGTAAAAATAATGAGGATTACGTATTACGCTTAACCCATTCTTCTCATCGTTCTAAAAAAGAGGTAGAGGCCGAACTAGATTTTTTACGGTATGTTGCGGAGCATGGGGCAAAAGTGGCGGGACCTCGTAATTCAATATCTCAAAACCTTGTAGAAGAAATTGGAGCGGAAGATGGCACTTGCTTTTTTGCGTCTTTATTTACATATGCACAAGGTGAGCAAGTAAAAGGAGAAGAATCGCCTTATTGGGGAGATGCTTACTTTGAAGCGTGGGGAAAATCAATTGGACAGCTGCACCGCCTTACAATGGATTATCCTAAAACAGACTACCGTGATACGTGGGAAGAGGATGAAAGTAGCATTGTTAATGGATTAGAAGATGAGAAGGTGAAAGCGATTGCCACTGCATTAATGGAGGAAATAAAGGCTCTTCCGGTTAAAAGAGAAACATTCGGTCTTATGCATGGTGATATTCATCCAGGTAACTTTCATTATGATGGCAAAGAGCTAACAATCTTTGATTTTGATGATGCAGCTTATAATTACTTTATACATGATTTAGCAATGGTTCTCTATTACTCTGTTCTATTTACACCGTGGACTGCGGAAGAGAAGACAAAATTTGCTTGTAAACAGTTACAAGTGTTACGAAAAGGTTATGAATATGAGCATAGACTGGCGGATAGTTGGTATGAATCGTTACCGTTATTTTTACGTCTACGTGATATTGGTTTATACGGTACGCTTCAAAAGAAGTTTAAAGGGAAAGATATGCCAGATCATTTCCGAGAATTAGCGGAACAACTCTATGAAAGAATTATAAAGAAGGAAGCAATTGTGAATATATAATACATTCATATCGAAACAAAGTATACAAAATAAATGTATACTTTGTTTTTTTATACAAAAATATGTTTGTTTTATTAAAATAATATTGTTATAGATTCGGTATGCACTTATAATTTTATATATATTCTGAATATTCTTTATAAAGGAGGAGGGGGAAAGTTGGAAGCTATCGTAAGTTGGATAAATAATATTGTTTGGAGTCCAGCACTTGTCTATTTATGTTTAGGAGTAGGTCTATATTTTTCCATTCGAACAAGGTTTTTACAAGTAAGACATGTAGGAGAAATGGTGAAGCTTACATTTAAGGGAGAAAAGTCTGATGCGGGTGTTTCTTCGTTCCAGGCGTTAGCACTTTCGTTATCAGGGCGCGTTGGAACAGGAAATATTGCCGGTGTTGCAACGGCTGTTGCCTTTGGTGGTCCAGGGGCTGTATTTTGGATGTGGGCGGTAGCCTTTCTAGGAGCTGGTTCTGCATATGTAGAATCGACGCTTGCACAAATATATAAGACGAAGCATCAAGGGCAATTCCGCGGTGGTCCTGCTTATTACATTGAAAAAGGACTAGGTGTTAAATGGTATGCTTTAGTATTCGTTGCAGCGACAATTCTTGCGACGGGGATGCTGTTACCGGGTGTTCAGGCGAATAGTATTGCTGTAAGTCTAGAAACAGCTTTTGGTATTAATACTTCCGTATCAGGAGCGGTATTAGTAGCGGCATTAGCACTTATTATATTTGGTGGAGTTAAGCGAATTGTTAACGTAGCGCAAGTTGTAGTACCGTTTATGGCGCTTGGCTATATTTTAGTAGCCTGTGTAATTGTAGCTATGAATATTGAAAAATTACCAGACGCTTTCATGTTAATTTTAAAAAGTGCATTTGCATTAGAAGCGGCTTTTGGCGGGATTATTGGTTTAGCAATTTCTTGGGGTGTAAAACGTGGTATTTATTCAAACGAAGCAGGGCAAGGAACTGGGGCCCATGCAGCAGCAGCAGCTGAAGTATCGCATCCAGCTAAACAAGGGTTAGTACAAGCATTTTCCGTTTACATTGATACATTATTTGTTTGTTCAGCAACAGCATTTATGATGATTATTACAGGCATGTATAACGTATTTGATGCAAGCGGAAAAAACTTTATCGTCAATAAATTAAATGGTGCACAACCAGGTCCTGGTTATACACAGGCTGCGGTAGAATCTGTTTTCCCTGGATTTGGAAACGGTTTCGTGGCAATCTCTCTACTATTCTTCGCATTTACAACAATTATGGCTTATTACTACATTGCAGAAACGAATATCGCTTACTTAAATCGTGATAAAGACCGCCCTTGGATGTCTATCGTACTAAAGTTTGTATTCTTAGGAGTTGTATTCTACGGTTGTGTAAAAACAGCAGCAACAGCGTGGGCTTTAGGAGATATTGGTGTAGGAATTATGGCATGGGTTAACATTATTGCGATTCTATTATTACAAAAGCCGGCATTGATTGCATTAAAGGATTATGAAAAGCAGAAAAAAGAAGGAAAAGATCCAGTATTCGATCCGCAGAAATTAGGAATTAAAAATGCTGATTTCTGGGAGCATGAATACGGGAAAGACAAGAAAGAAGAAGTATCTTAAGAGAATAGAAATGAAGGAGCAAAGGGAAATCCCTTTGCTTTTTTTTATGGGCAAAATGAGGCAGGCAGTTATTTTTTTGCCTATTTTTGAATATAAAAAGAATGTACATGCTTTGTTAAGGGAAGGGGGGAGTATGTTGATAGAGTTTCGTAATGTAAATAAATATTATGGTACCTTTCAAGTTTTAAAAGATATTAATGTACAAGTGAAAAAAGGTGAAGTGGTAGTAGTTGTTGGGCCGTCCGGATCAGGAAAAAGTACGTTGCTACGGTGTATAAATCAGTTAGAGACAATTACAGATGGAGCGTTAATTGTACAAGATAAGGAAGTACACAATGCAAAAACAGATATGAATGAATTACGCCGAAATATTGGAATGGTCTTTCAACATTTTTATTTATATCCACATAAAACGGTTCTTCAAAATATTACACTAGCACCGATTAAAGTAAATAAAGTTTCAAAAGAGGAAGCTGAGCAAACAGCGATGTTTTATTTAGAGAAAGTAGGAATTCCGGAGAAGGCTAGCGTATACCCGCATCAATTATCCGGAGGACAACAGCAAAGGGTAGCAATTGCTAGGGGGCTCGCAATGCAGCCGGAAATTATGCTATTTGATGAGCCTACGTCTGCTCTTGATCCAGAGATGATCGGGGAAGTACTTGATGTTATGAAGACGCTAGCTAAAGAAGGGATGACGATGGTCGTTGTCACGCATGAAATGGGATTCGCGCGAGAAGTAGCAGATCGGATTTTGTTTATGGATGATGGTCAAATTATTGAAGATACAATACCGGCGCAATTTTTTGCAAGTCCTGAACAAGAAAGAGCTCGTCTATTTTTAAGAAGAGTGTTAAATCATTAAAGGGGGAGTTTTATGCTTAAAATGAAAAAATTGTTTACGTTAATCGTATTTTCATGTTTATTCGTACTTGTCGTTGCTGGATGCGGAAGTAAAAAAGATGAGACGAAAGAAACGAATACGAAACAAGGCGGGGCTGTTGAGCAAATTAAAAAGCGCGGGAAACTAGTAGTTGGAGTGAAGAATGATACGAACTTATTTGGCTTGAAAAATCCTTCGACAGGACAGGTAGAAGGGTTTGATGTTGATATCGCAAAGGCGCTTGCGAAAAAAATTCTTGGAGATGAAAAGAAATTAGAATTAAAAGAAGTAACGTCTAAAACGCGTATTCCACTACTGAAAAATGGTGATATTGATGCAATTATCGCGACAATGACAATTACGGAAGAACGTAAAAAAGAAGTAGATTTTTCAGATGTATATTTTAAAGCAGGGCAATCGTTACTTGTGAAAAAAGGAAGCGATATTAAAAGTATTGATGATGTGAAAAAGGGTGTGAAAGTGTTAGCGGTAAAAGGTTCAACGTCTACAAATAATATTCGTCAAAAATCACCAGAATCGACTGTATTAGAATTTGAAAATTACAGTGAGGCATTTACAGCGTTAAAAGCAGGGAAAGGCGATGTATTAACGACAGATAATGCAATTCTTTACGGCATGGCAAAACAAGATTCGAATTATGAAGTTGTAGGGAAAATTTTCACGGATGAGCCGTACGGAATTGCAGTGCAAAAAGGTGCAGATGATTTAACGAAAGAGATTAATAGCTTGCTAAAAGATATGAAGGCGAACGGGGAGTACGACAAGTTGTATGAGAAATGGATTGGGCAAAAACAAGAGAAGTAAAGTGATAGTTTCATTAATGGAGCTTTATTCTCATTGATAAATAGTAAGAGGATGAGGGATGCTCATCCTCTTCTTGTAAAGAAAGAGGGGAGAATATGTGCCTGATTTTTCTATATTGACGAATAACATTGATATGTATTTAGAGGGCTTTAAGTATACAGTTATGTCTAGTGTAATTGCGTTAATAGGTAGCTTTATTTTGGGAGTAATTTTGGCTGTAATGCGCATTGCACCTATTCGTATTTTAAATTGGTTGGGAACGGCTTTTGTAGAGTTTGTAAGAAATATTCCACTCGTATTAATTGCATTTATATTTTATTTCGCTTTACCTGTAATAGGAATTACTTTCAACGGTTTTGTAGCAGGGACAGTTGCGCTTACAGTTTATACTGCGGCTTTTATTGCAGAAGTAATTCGTGCTGGTATTTTATCAGTCGCGAAAGGCCAAATGGAAGCAGCTCGTTCTTCAGGATTAACTTATACGCAAGCGATGTATCATGTCGTTTTACCTCAAGCAATGAAAATCGTAATCCCTCCTCTAGGAAATCAATTTCTCAATTTAGTAAAAAACTCTTCCATACTCGGAATTATCGCTGGTACCGATTTGATGTATCAAGGAGATTTAATTTCAACGAAGACATTTGTTACGTTCGACGTTTATATATTTGTCGGGATGTTTTATTTAATATTAACAATTCCGCTCAGTATGCTAGTGCGTTATTTAGAAAAACGCTTAGCAAAGGAGGCGGTGTAAATGGATTTTAAGGGAGCAATTACAGGAGATCATATTCTGTTTTTATTAAAAGGCTTACTTATAACGTTAGAGGTAGCGCTCGTAGCAATTGTACTCAGCTTTATTATTGGTAGTATAATAGGGATATTGCGCTACATGAAAATCCCTGTCGTCTCACAAGTATTAGGAATTATCGTTGAAGTGATTCGAAACTTACCACTACTTTTAATTATATTTTTCACATATTTTGCGCTTCCAGAAGTAGGCTTGAAATTAGAGATTATAACAGCTGTAATTGTTGCTTTAACAATATTTGAAGCAGCAATGATATCTGAAATTGTTCGAAGTGGTCTATTATCGATTGAAAAAGGACAGATTGAGGCCGCAAGATCTTCAGGATTAACGTATGTTCAAGCACTGTGGCATATCATTTTACCACAAGCATTAAGAAGAATGGTCCCGCCGCTTGTCAGTCAGTTTATTTCATTGCTGAAAGATACATCATTAGCAGTTGGTATATCACTGCCAGAGCTTATGCATAATGCTCAAATTATTAGCGGGCAGAATGTAAATTATATGATTCCGACATTTATACTAGTAGCTTGTATGTATTTCGTTGTAAACTACGGTTTATCAATTTTATCTAGAAGATTAGAAATACGGTAACTCTTACAATAAATGTAAGAGTTTTTCCTTTTAAATCCTTTTTTACCTCAAATTAGCATCGAAACCTCTTAATAATTGGATTTTTATATTATTTTATCAGAAAAGTTTTAATTTTATATAGAAATTGTAACCGCTTTCGTGTATATTTTTATTATCAGAAAATTTTAACAAGATATAGGGGTACTTGTAGGGGAGGATTAAGATGCAGCAAACAACGAATGAGCAATTACATCGTACGATGAAGAGTAGACATTTATTTATGATCGCACTAGGTGGTGTAATCGGAACTGGTTTTTTTCTAGGTTCAGGTTACACCATTAATCAGGCTGGACCAGGGGGAGCCATCCTTTCATATTTAGTGGGCGGATTTATTATGTATTTAACAATGCTTTGTCTTGGAGAGTTAACGGTAGCAATGCCAGTTTCAGGATCTTTCCAAAAGTATGCGACGAAGTTTATTGGACCAGGAACTGGATTTATGATCGGTTGGCTATACTGGATTGGATGGGCAGTAACAGTAGGATTAGAATTAACATCGATCGGTTTAATGATGAAAAGATGGTTTCCGAATGTTGATGTTTGGGTATGGTGTCTCGTATTCGGTGTTATTTTATATGCTTCAAATGCAATATCAGCGAAGAGTTATGCTGAATTAGAGTTTTGGTTCTCTAGTATTAAAGTAGTTACAATTATTGCATTCATTCTACTTGGTGGTAGTGCATTACTAGGATTTTTACCATACGACGGAAAAGAAGCAGCTCCTCTTTTCTCTAACTTTGTAAGTGATGGTGGGCTATTCCCGAATGGACTAGCTGCAGTGCTTCTTACGATGATTACAGTTAACTTTTCCTTCCAAGGAACAGAGTTAATCGGGATTGCAGCAGGAGAGAGTAAGGAGCCTGAAAAAACAATTCCACGCGCAATTCGTAATACAGTATGGCGCATTATGTTATTCTTCATTTTAACAATGACAATTTTAGTAGGGTTAATTTCTTGGAAAGAAGCAGGGGTAATTGAAAGTCCATTCGTAGTTGTATTTGATAAAATCGGTATTCCATATGCAGCTGATATTATGAACTTCGTTATTATTACTGCTTTATTATCTGTAGCGAACTCAGGGTTATATGCAGCAACGCGTATACTATGGTCACTTGCAAATGAAGGAATGGCACCAACTTCTTTCAAGAAGGTAAATAAGCGTGGTATTCCAATTACAGCGCTAGTCGTAACGATTGCTGTTGCGGCATTATCGTTATTAACAAGCTTCCTTGCAGAAGATACAGTATATATGTACTTATTATCTATAGCTGGTTTATCTGCTGTTTCAAGTTGGATCATTATTGCTTTATCGCAACTTCGCTTTAGAAGTCAGTATTTAAAAGGCGGAGGAAAATTAGAGGACTTAAAGTATAGAACACCACTATACCCGCTTGTTCCAATTTTAGCTTTAATTACAAATAGCATCGTTGTTATTAGTTTAGCGTTTATTCCAGAACAAAGAATGGCGTTATATTGTGGTATTCCATTTATCATTTTCTGCTACATATATTATTATATGAGTAAGAAACGGAAGAAACCGATGAAAGTGGAGATGGAAAAAACAAATGAAACTAACAATCAAACACGATGATATGGAAGCAGATTTATCGTATGGTCAATTAGCGATTGGAAAAGAAAACGGGTATTCACCGTTACAATTACTCATTTCTTCTATCGCAGGATGTAGTGCAATTGTTTTCCGAACAATTTTAGAAAAGAAACGTATTACATACGATACGTTTACAATTGAGACTGAAATTGGGAGAAGTGAAGCTTTATCAAAACCAGTTGAAAGTGTTCATTTGCACTATAAAATTAAAGCGCAAAACATTACAGAAGAGCAATTAGACAAGGCGTTGCAACTTGCGGTGAAAAACTGTACGATCGTTCAATCTGTAAAAGATAGTATAAAAGTTACAGAAACAATTGAATTAGTAAAGTGAAACAGAAAAACGTGAGAATAGGGCGCTCACGTTTTTTTGTTTTTGGCAGAGGAATTCTCTTATGCCTTTTTAGTCACCATACATACTTAAAATTTCTTTCGCACGTATACGTAAACCATCTATCAATTCTTTCGGTTCTAAAACGTGTGCATCTTTTCCAAGTCTATAAAATAAAGGGGTAATAAAGTTAATTTCACCTTTATCAATTGTTGAATGTATATATCCTGTCCCGTCTTCGTTTATTACCACGAATTCTTCAAGATAAGGAACGCTTTTACATTGGCGCACGCCTTCTGTCGTTAATAAAACATGTAACTGCGTAGGGGTGTGTACTATGTTAGAGCTAGAGGCAAACCACTCTTCTAAATTCATGAACGTATCCTCATTTTCTTCTGTTGATAATATAGAAAGAATACGATCAATGCGATACAGTAATACTTTTTTTCTGCTGAAGTCATAGGATGGTAAGTACCATAGCCCATCATGAGCATATACACCGATAGGATGAACATGTTTTGTTTTTATTCCCGACTTAGATTCGTATTGAAAGTGTAAATCTTTATTTTCAATAGCCGCGGTTAGCACTTCGTTTAAAAGAGGTGTATCAATTGTTCTCTTTGGATTCCAAAAAGCAATATAAGAGCGTATTTTATCAACTTTCGCTTTCGCATCATATTGTAGAGAGCTATACAGTTTATGCGTAACGGAATTGATTTCTGTATTAAAAGGTAAGTCTCGATAGTAACTTAAAGATTGAAAAGCAAAAAAGATGGAGACTGCTTCTTCTTCGGTGAATAAAATAGGCGGAATGACTTTATTCGTTAATACTTTATATCCTCCGTTACGACCTTGTTCTGCGTAAATGGGTAATCCCATATCACTTAAATCTAAAATATATCTATGAACAGTACGAACAGAAATATTAAATTCATCAGCTATTTCTTGAGCTGTAAATGCTCTTTTCGCAGAAGCAAATATAAGAATGTCTAGTAAACGTTTTGCTTTTGACAACTATCTCACTCGTTTCTTTTTTAACATGACATGAATTGTCATGTTTTAAGGTTAGTATAGTGTGTATAAGGTAATTTTATCAATATACGTTGCAAGGAGGAAAAGAGATGTCACGTGAAGTTGTTTTATTTATAGCCGCTAGTTTGGATGGATATATTGCGAAAGAGAATGATGATTTAGAGTGGTTAATGGAAACCGAAGGAGAGGGAGATAACGGTTACACAGAAATGTATGAAACGATTGATACAATAATTATGGGAAAAAGAACGTACGATTATGTAGTAGAGCATACGGAAACATTCCCTTACTTAGATAAAGCATGTTATGTTTTTTCTCGTTCAGAAAAAGGTTCAAACGGAAACGTGGAGTTTGTAAATGAAGATGTAGTGGAGTTTACAAAAAGGTTGAAATCGCAGGAAGGATCTAAAATATGGATGGTCGGCGGAGGGAGTCTACTGAGAGAGTTCTTTAAGAATAATTTAATTGATGAATACGTTGTTACGATTACACCTCACATATTAGGTTCTGGTATTCCGCTATTTAAAGAAAAGAACCCGGAAATTAATTTAACTTTAACGGATACGAAACGTTTTGGGCAATTTGTAAATTTATATTATAAAGTAAAATGATAAAGAAACACGACTATTGATGATAGTCGTGTTTCTTTATAGATGGTAATGAAATGGTAAAACAAGACCCGTGATCAACTTCACTTGTGACAGTAATATTTCCGCCATGTAGCTCCACAATTTCCTTTACGATAGATAGCCCTAAACCGGTTCCGCCTGTAGCTCGTGATCTAGCTTTATCAACACGATAAAAGCGGTCGAAAATGTGAGGGAGGTCTTCTGGGGGAATACCTTCTCCCTCATCCTCAATTTTGATGGAAATATGTTTATCTTCTTCTGTAACAGAAATATTGATATGAGAATGTTCTTTTGAATGCCTATAAGCGTTATTTAAAATGTTCACTACAACTTGTTCGAATCGCTGTTCATCCAAGTTTACTAACAGTGAAGGAGGACAAGTGAAAGAAACTGTAACGTGTCTTTCCTTATACATTGCGTTTACCTTTTCGGTCATGCGAGTAAGGAAGGGGTGTAAATGCACTTCCTGTACGTGAATGAAAAAGTTATGTTTTTCCATTTGAGCAAGTGAAAATAAATCTTGAACTAAGTTTGTAATATAATCAGATTCGTCTTTTATAATGGATAAGTATCGTAAACGCTGCTCAGGAGGTGTACTTTCTTTTAATGCAATGTCAGCATAACCTCTTACGTACGTTAAAGGTGTTCTTAATTCATGAGCAACACTTGCTAGAAATTCACTTCTTTCAGTTTTCATATAATGTAAATCATTTGCGAGAGTTTGGATGGAGTCTGCTAGTTCACCAATTTCGTCATTTCGAGTAGTCGTTAATGAAACTGATAAATCCCCCTTACTCATTTTTTCAGTCGCTTGTTTCATGTGTAACAATGGTTTTGTTAATAAACGTGACAATAGAAAAATGGTGATAGCTGTTAATAGGAAAGTAATGACTCCGGCGATAATGAATTGTCTTGTTAGCCCGTTAACCATTTCTTCGATTGATTCCGTCCCGAGAAACATATATACATAGCCTTCCGTTTTTCCTGCCACTACAATTGGACTAACTGTACATATATAATTAGATGTTTTCCAATGATTCTCTATAATTGCTCCATCATGACCTGTTCGTGTTTGCATGCTTTCAATATGTTTTTTTATAGTAGTATTTATTTCATTGGATTTTGCTAGCACTTCCTTATTTGCATTTGTAATAATAACAGTTGTTTCAGCTTCGGATTCCATTAAAGCAACATGGGAGATTGTTTGTCTATCAAAATACTTTTCAAGGACATCTCGGTGACTATTTCCGCGCTTTAATAAAGCTGTCATTTCTTCATTTACTCTATTGTTTACAAGGCTATAATAGAGCAAGACAAATAGAACACTTTCGATTAAAAGTGTAACAATCAGAAAATAAAATCCGAGTTGAAGAGAAATTCGCTTCATCGTTTTGCTCCTTAGTTTTCAATATCAATCCATCGATATCCTACTCCGTAAACAGTTTTTAAATGGTGATCAATGGGGAAATTTACTTTTCGTAATTTGTCACGTAAATTACGAATATGTGAATCGACTGTTCTATCTTCTGTATTTGTATTTAACCCCCAAATTCGTTCAATAAGCTGATCACGGCTTAATACGTAGTTCACATGACGTAAAAATAATCCGAGTAAAGAGAATTCGATTGGAGTGAGAAGAAGTTCTTCATTATAGACAGAAACGAAATGCTTGGCCTCATCCCATAAAATGCCGTGATATTGGATTTGCGTACGTTGATTCGTTCGTCTTAAAACAGCTTCAATTCTTGCGAAAAGCTCCTCTTCATGGAAAGGTTTCGTCACGTAATCATCTGCTCCAAGTTTTAACCCTTGGATGACATCTACCTTTTGATCACGGGCAGTTACCATAATGATAGGAACGTTACTAAATGATCGAATTCTTTTGCACGTTTCCCATCCATCCATCTTTGGCATCATAATATCGAGTAAAACAAATTTGAAATTTCGATTTTCTATATGTGAAATAGCTTCTTCTCCGGACACTGCACATACGCAGTTATATCCGATTGGAGTAAGATAAAGTGTTAATAATTCAAGCATTCTCGGTTCATCGTCTACGAGTAGTATATCAATCATAGAGTACCTCCGCATTTGTAGTTATTATTTAAATTGTAAGTCAAAATCATGAAGAAATGGTGCAGATTATCATGCATCTGCATAATTTCTTCAGAATTGCTTGTTATCGTAAAGTTGAAATTCCATTTTAGGTAATAAGATTGATTCGAAAACAATTATGGGGGCGATATAGTGAAAAAGATGACCCGAATTTTGGGGATAACAATAATTGCAGCAGTCGGTCTTGCGGCATGCGGACAAACGAATACAGATCATAAAAACCATGAATCTACAGAAGAGAAGAAAACAGAGCAAAAGGAAATGAAAATGAATCAGGAGGTAACTGCGCCGAAAGAAATGAATCAAGGTGCATCGAATGATTTATTAACGACAAGTTTAAAAAATGTAACGAGATTAAATACAAATGATCCTCTGCAAATGGCAATATTAACTTCGCAAACGATATGGCCAGCAACGCATAAAGAGAATCAGCCAGGCGCTATTATTTTAGTGCCAGTGAACGAGTGGCAATTAGGTATTGCAAGTGCGGATCTTATTCATCATCCGAATAACGGGCCGATTTTATTTATAGAAAAAGAAAAAGTACCCGAAATGACGTTAAAAGAAATAAAACGATTAAATCCTCTCGGAACAAAAGATGGAACGCAAATTATGGTGATGGGGGATGTAGGGGCATCTAGCCTAGAGCAATTAAAAGAATATAAAGTAAAGCAAATAAAAGAAACGGATCCAGCTACATTTGCTAAAGATGTTGATAAAGAATATGCCGATATAACAGGGGATTATCCAAATAGCGTTATTATTGGTTCATCGGAAGAAGAAGGACGCTTATATACAACACCAGCTGTAAATTGGATTTCTCATATGCCAGAACCGCTTTTATATACAGAAAAAGAAACGGTGCCAGAAGCGACGATAGAGGCATTAAAAATGAGAAAAGATAAGGCAAATATATATGTGTTAGGACCAGAAAAAATCATTTCAAAAGCAGTAGAAAAAGAGTTAAATAAATATGGAAAAGTGACCCGTATTAGCGGAGAGACTCCAACAGAAAATTCGATTGCGTTTGCGAAATTTAAAGATGAAAAAACGAAATTTGGCTGGGGGTTCACAAAACCAGGGCACGGTTTGTCATTTGTTTCAAGTAAAACACCAGACTTAGCAGTTGCGGGAGCACCTTTTTCACATATGGGTAAACACGCACCTGTTGTATTGTTAGAAGAAGGTAAAGCTTCACAACCAGTGTATGACTTCCTTGCTAGTATTCAACCGAAGTTTAAAGATGACCCGACACTTGGACCGTATAACCACGGCTTCTTATTAGGAAGTACGAGTGATATTTCATTTGAGACACAAGGTATATTGGATGAGAGGTTAGAGATTGTGCAAGAAAGTGGTCAAGGGCACGGTGGACATTAATAAAATGAGCAAAGGCGCTGCCAAGGTAGCGTCTTTTTCTTTAGGAAACTTTTACATAGCAAAAATATCTCTACTCGTTATATAATAGCCTTCGTGCAGTCGGCTTAGATTTTCTTATGGAGAAAATCAAATGATAAAGTGAAACTTTAATCAGTAGGGGTTTTGTTCATCCCCCACTGATTATTAGCCTTCACCAATCGGGCTTTTATGGGCAGTTGATCCCCACCTAACTTCTTTGCTTTCGCTGAATTTTGAGGTGGGGGTCTTACTGCCTGGCAAATAGCGGGATAAAAGAGTAGAGGAGTGGTATTTTGTTTCAAACGATAAAAAATGACTGGTTCTCCAACGTGAAAGGGGATGTGCTATCAGGAATTGTCGTTGCTTTAGCGTTAATTCCTGAAGCAATCGCCTTCTCTGTTATTGCAGGCGTGGATCCGACCGTTGGGTTATACGCTGCTTTTTGTATTGCGGTTACCATTTCATTTGTTGGCGGAAGAACTGGGATGATTTCAGCTGCAACAGGTGCAATGGCATTATTAATGGTAACGCTCGTTAAGGATCATGGTTTGCAATATTTATTTGCTACAACAATATTAACCGGTATTGTCCAAATTATTTTTGGCTTGTTCAAACTGAGCTCATTTATGAAATTTGTACCTAAATCTGTTATGAGTGGTTTTTTAAATTCACTTGGCATTTTAGTTTTTACAGCGCAATTGCCGCATTTTAAAAATGCAACTTGGCAAATGTATGCACTTGTCGCATTAGGACTTGTAATTATATATGTATTTCCACGTATTACGACGGCTGTACCGTCTACACTTATTTCTATTGTTATTGTGACAAGTATTGCACTTATGAGCGGATTACAGTTGAAAACAGTAGGGGATATGGGAAGTTTACCGAAAGAATTACCGTTCTTTAGCATTCCTAATGTACCGTTTACACTTGAGACATTAGGGATTATTTTACCGTACGCAATTATGCTTGCAATTATCGGTTTACTAGAGTCATTATTAACAGCTTCAGTTTTAGATGATATGACGCATACGGATAGTAATAAACATAAAGAAGCACGTGGTCAAGGTATTGCAAACATTGTCACTGGTTTCTTCGGAGGAATGGCAGGCTGTGCAATGATTGGACAATCTGTTATTAATATTAAATCAGGTGGACGAGGTCGTTTATCAACATTTGTAGCGGGCGGATTTTTAATCGTATTACTATTCGTTTTAGGTGACTATGTCGTTCATATTCCAATGGCAGCATTAGTTGCAGTTATGATTATGGTTTCAATTGGAACATTTGATTGGAACTCTGTAACAACGATTCATAAAGTACCAAAAGGAAATGCATTTGTTATGATCGTAACAGTTGTGATTGTCCTAATTACACATAATTTAGCATTAGGTGTAATTATCGGAACAGTAATTAGCGCGGTTTTATTTGCATTCAATATGGCAAAGATTCACGTGAAACATTCGTATATTGAAAATAAGAAAATATACGAAATTCACGGCCAGCTATTCTTCGCATCTACGGCAGAGTTTATAAATGCTTTTTCATATAATGAAGATGCGAAAGAAATTGAACTGAATTTTACTCACGCACACGTATGGGATGATTCAGCAGTAGCAGCAATTGATAAAGTTATAATGAAGTATGAACAAAGCGGTGTGAAGGTAAGGATTACAGGGTTAAATGAACGAAGCTCGAAGATTGTTTCAAATTTAGCTACCTATAATAAGAGAATTGCTAGTTAGAAGCCTCCTTTTTAGGGGGCTTTATTATATAATACGGGTAGGATAACGAAAAGGGGATTCAGCATATGTACAAACAAATTATATTAGCATGTGACGGTTCTGAACATGCACTTCGAGCAGCTGAGCATGCAACATATATTGCGAAATTTAACGAAGAAACACATGTTGAAGTTGTGTACGTAGTAGATAATAGAACGGCAAAATCAGATATTATACAAGGACAAACGGATTTAGAAACAATATCAGCTAGTCGAAAAGATAAATTAAAAGAGATTGAGGGTTTATTAAAGAAAGAGAACATTTCCTACAAAATTACGATTCTACATGGTGATCCAGGGGATACGATTGTTCAATATGTAAATACAGGAGATATAGACCTTGTTATTGCTGGAAGTAGAGGATTAAATACACTGCAAGAAATGGTACTTGGTAGTGTAAGTCATAAAATAGCAAAGCGTGTGAAATGCCCGGTGATGATTATAAAGTGAAACTTTAATCGGTGGGGGTCTTACTGCCCGGCGAATAGCGGGATAAAATAAGTTGAGTGAGATATTATGTAGTGTAAGCAGGACCTTGATATAATTCGAGGTCTTTTTTGATGCATAAAGGGGGAGAGTGTGGACATACTAGATATATAAGTTTAAAGGGAATTTGTTAACTTACAATTTTGTAAGTTAGTTGTCAGTGAAATCGATGTTATGAAAATTATTCCATTGGTAAAATAAGAGTATCAAAGGGGAGATAGGGAGGATGAAAAAGATGAAAGCATTCCAAAATTTATCATATAGCCAAGGTGTGGGTCTTGTTTGTTTAGGGGGATTTGCTGGATCTGTTACGTTAGCTGTTTTAATAAAGATGATTCATCAAATTTTTTGATTTTATAGTAGGGAAGGAATTGGTTGTTATAAATAGTAAGAAAAGGATTGTAAATAAAAAATAGCTCTTAGCATGTATGTAGATGCTAAGAGCTATTTTTATGATTATTTTTCTACTTCTGGCTTCTCACTTGTTACAGTAACGTCTTTCCAATGTGAAGTTATTTGATTTACTTCAGCGTTGACATCATAATTTTTTACACGCTTATTAACACCTGTTAAATCAAATGTATAATGAATTGGAATCATCGGTGCTTCGTCATGAATTAATTTTTGCCATTTATCGTATATTTCTTTACGATATTTTTCATCAGTAGCTTTTTCTGATAATCCTGCGTCTAATAACTTCGTATTTTCATCATTTACCCAGCGCTGGTAGTTGAATCCGGCATTTTTGCCCCATAGGCCAGAAAGGTCAGGGTCAGAGCCAGTATTCCAAGCACCAGAGAAAATATCAACCTTCGGATCATCTTTTTTAATCATATCACGCATAGCATTAAATTCGTGTAAGCGTCCATCAAGAAGTTCTACTTTTAAGCCGATATCTTTCCAAGATTGAATATAGAATTTTGCAAGTGGTTCACTTGTCTCACTACCGTTACTAGCTAGGAAGTTAATTTTAAATTCATTACCTTTTGGATCCTCACGGAATCCATCACCATTCTTGTCTTTATAGCCAGCTTCATCTAATAGTTTTTTCGCTTTATCTACATCTAAGTTATATGCGCCAACACTGTTATTATGGTACTTTGGCATAGATGGTGGAATTGGAGAGTTAGCTGGAACACGAAGTCCGTGATATACTTTTTCTCCTAATTTTTCTCTATCAATTGCATATGCCATCGCTTGACGTAAACGAACGTCTTTGAACTTATCGTTATCCATTACAGCTTCATTCTTTGCTTTGTCCATATGTCCGAACTTAAATCCGATATAAGTGTAAGCAAGGTCAGTTTTACCAATTAGTTGTGTGTTTTTTAATTTACTTACGTTCGGATATTGATCAGCAGTAATTGATGCAATATCAATATCACCTTTTTTCAGAGATGCACTAACAATAGATGGATTTACAACTTTTAATGTTACATTTTTTAGCTTAGGTTTGCCACCCCAGTAATCATCAAAGCGCTCATACTCAACTGATTCACCAGGAACGATTTTCTTCACTTTAAATGGACCGAATCCAATTGGATTTTGACGGATTTTATCTGATTCAGCTAGTTTTTCAATTGGTACATCACCTAAATATTTTTTAGGTGTAGGATATGTCCAAATACCCGTTTTCAGTGAAGGGTTTACTTCTTTATAAGTAATGGAAATTGTTTTTGGATCGACTACTTTAATACCAGAAATTTTGTCAGCTTTTCCAGTGTGATATTCTTCCATACCTTCAATCATTTGCATTTGTGTATCGTAACGAATACCTGTATATTTACTATTACCGATAATTAAGTAAGAATATTCTAAATCTTCAGCTGTTAAAGGGTTACCATCATGCCATTTTACATTATCTTTAATTTTAATTGTAATTGTTTTTTTATCTTCAGAAATTGTATAAGTTGCAGCACCTTCATTTGTAATTTCCCAGTTTTTATCTGTAGCTAATAATTGTTCATCAAAGAAATCCATAATTTCTGAATCTGGAGCAACTTCATACAATACTCTACTTAAAACACCAGAGAAAGGTGAATTTGAAACGAGTCCATAAGTTAATGATCCGTCTTTAATTTCTTTACCGTCATTTTTTACAGCAGCACTAAATTTATTTGTTTCTACTTTTTTTGTGTTTGCTTTTTTACTACCGCTATCAGCACCCCCACATGCAGATAGTAATAATGTTGAAGCAGCAAGTGTACTTAATACTTTGTACAGTTTTGGTTTGTTCATAACTTCTCCACCCCTTATCCTTTTCTTTGTCTCGCATCAGCCGCACGCTTTAACGCTTGACCAATAAAATTTATACACAGCATCAACACTAAAATCATGATTGATGCGGGTAACCAAATCCACCACTTTTCTTGCAATACATCTGGGTTAGTTGCGTAACTTACAAGTGTACCAAGACTTGGTGTGCTCTCTGGTAGACCGAAGCCTAAGTAAGTTAAACTAGATTCAATTCCGATGTTACCAGCAAGATTTAATGTAATATTTACGATGATAATAGAACTTAAATTAGGTAATATTTGCTGGAAGATTATTTTCCAATTTGGTGTTCCTAACGTTTTTGATGCAGATACGTAATCAAGTTCTTTCTCAGTCAATACTTTAGAACGTATCAGCCTTGCTTTTCCGACCCATAAGAAAGCGGTCATTATGAGAATAAATGTCGTAATATTGAAAGTTGGAACGAGTGAGATAAACACGATAACAATCATTAAGAATGGTAAAATCATCATAAAGTCGATAAAACGCATAATGATGTTATCGACAACTCCTCCAAAATAGCCAGCAATTAGTCCCATCGTAAGACCGATAAGGGTTGATAAAAGAGTGATAGCTAAACCAACTGTAAAGGAGTTACGTGTACCAATAATTAATTGTCCGAAAATATCGCGACCTCCATAATCAGTTCCTAACCAATGTTCAGCAGAAGGAGGATCATAAATGGCGAACAGATCGACTCGGACGATATCTTCTTGCTTCATAATAAATGAAGTTGCGTAAACGGCTATTAATATTAAAGCTAAAAAGAATAGAGAAAACATTGCTAGTTTATCTTTACGAAATTCTCGCCACATAATGGAGAAACCAGAAGGGCTCTTTTCGTAATGAATGACTTCAGTTTGTTTTTCAGGATTTGCTAACATAACGTTTCTTCACCTCCATTAATCAATACGAATACGTGGATCAACGATGCTTAGAATAATATCGGAAAGAAGAGTCCCGAGTAGCGTTGCGAATCCAGTAAATAATACAAGAGCAGTTACGACACTGAAATCACGTTGAGTGATAGATTGGAAAAATAGTTGTCCAATTCCTGGGTAGCCGAAAATATTTTCTAGAATAATAGAGCCCCCAACTAAACCTGTAATTTCATATCCTAAAAATGCTGCGATTGGTAAAAATGAATTTCGTAAAATATGTCTGGAATATACTTTAGATTCTGGTACACCTTTTGCCTTTACCGTGCGTACAAAATCTTTATGTTTCGTATCGATAATTTCACTTCGTAAATATTGGACAGTTCCTACAGTTCCAATTAATGCCCCAGATAAAGCTGGTAAAATCATATGATTTAATTTACTTAAATAGTAATCAAATGATCCGGTTGCAACTTGTGGGTCAACGCTACCACTCGTAGGGAAAATTGGATATAAAAAGCCGAATAAGAATAACATTACTAATCCGAAAATAAACAGTGGTGTACCGAATCCTAAAAAGTTATATAGCGTAATAAATCGATCAGCCCACGTATCATTCCAACGTCCACTTATAACTCCAAGTGGAATAGCAATTAAGTAAGTAAGAATAAGAATAAAAAGAGCTAACAGTATTGTATTGCCAAGACGTTCCCCAATAATATCTGTTACTTGTATTTTATGTGCGTAAGAAATACCGAAATCCCCTTGCACGGCATTTGAAATCCACCTTACATATTGAGTGGGAATAGGATCGTTTAAACCTAGTTTTTCACGTTGTTCTTCAATCACTTTTGGATCGGCTTTTGGATTTGCTAGTTCAGCGCCACTTAATGCATCACCTGGCATTGCCTTAGCCAGTGTAAAGACGAGTACGCTTAATATGAATAATTGCGGTATCATAACTAAAACCCGGCGTAATATAAATTTCCACATGTTTTATCACTCCCTTAAGGTAATGCCACCCGGTGAGTTGGCGAGATTGGTTTTAAATCGTAAGCACGTCCATTTTCATTGAAATAATTTTCGTAGGATTTCTCATACTCAGCGCTTACCTCACGACGCAATTTACGTTGTTGCTCGCGGTTTTCTGGACGAATATCAGGAATAGCTGATATTAGACGCTTCGTATAGATGTGCTGTGGATTATTATAAATTTCAGCACTAGTTGCTTCTTCCACAATGCGTCCGCGATACATAACACCGATACGGTCACACATATGGCGAATTACACCTAAGTCGTGACTAATAAATAAATATGTTAATCCGAGTTCAGATTGTAAATCTTGTAAGAAGTTTAAAACTTGAGCTTGTACCGACACGTCAAGTGCAGATACAGGTTCATCTGCGATAATAAGCTTCGGTTTTAATGTAAGTGCGCGTGCAATACCAATCCGCTGTCTTTGTCCACCGGAAAATTCATGTGGGTATTTATAAATAGACTCTGGATTTAAGCCAACTTTATCAAGATAATCTTGAACAGCTCTACGCTCTTCATCAGGTGAGAGTTTCTCAAAATTTCGAAGTGGTTCAGCGATAATATCCATAACACGTTTCTTCGGGTTTAAGGATGAATAAGGATCTTGAAAAATCATCTGAATATCTTTTCGTTGTTCTCTTAGTTCTGAGCGGCTTAATTTTGTTAAATCTCTATTATTAAAATGAATGCTACCGCCTGTTGCTTTCGTTAAGTGCATAATTGCTTTTCCAGTTGTTGATTTGCCGCTCCCAGATTCCCCAACGATTCCATATGTTTCGCCAGGTTGTAGTTCGAAGCTTACGCCATCAACAGCGCGAACGTAATCTAATGTACGACCGAAAACACCACCTTTAATTGGAAAGTGTACTTTTAAATCTTCTACTTTAAGCAGTGCCATGAGTTACGTCATCTCCTTTCTTATGTTGGAAGTTGAAGTGCTTATAGCAAGTACAACGTACCCAATGGTCTGGTTTTACTTCATGTAAAACAGGATTTTCCTCATGTTGATCAGGTCTAACCCACGGGATTCGGGCTTGGAATCGGCAACCTGTGCGAGGAAGCTTCGCTAACGAAGGAACTACGCCTTGAATTACATGCAATTTTTCTTTTTCAGCATACGCAGATGGAATTGAGTTTAATAGAGAACGAGTATATGGGTGAAGAGGGTTATTAAAAATCTCTTCTACTGTCCCTGTTTCTACAACTTGTCCTGCATACATAACGACAATACGATCAGCTGTTTCGGCAACAACGCTTAAATCATGTGTAATTAAAATGATGCCCATTTTCGTTTGTTCTTGAATAGATTTTAGTAAGTCTAAAATTTGTGCTTGGATGGTTACGTCAAGAGCCGTTGTTGGCTCATCTGCAATAATGAGTGCTGGGTTACAAGCAATCGCAATCGCGATAACAATTCTTTGTCTCATTCCGCCAGATAATTCGTGAGGGTATTGTTTATATGTAAGTTCTGGTTTTGGAATACCAACTTGATGGAGTAGTTCTAAGGTGCGTTCTTTCTTTTCTGCTTTCGAAAGGTCTGTGTGGTAGTCTAAGTTTTCTTCGATTTGTTTTCCAACTGTCATAAGAGGATCGAGTGCTGTAAGAGGTTCCTGGAAAATCATACCGATGTTTGATCCGCGTACTTTATTCATTTCTGCGGTCGACATAGTAAGTAAATCCTTATCTCTATAGTAAAGTTGCCCTTGTAATTTTGTATTTGCTTCATTATGCAGTCGCATAATGGAAAGGGCAAGTGCACTTTTTCCGCAACCTGATTCACCAACTATCGCGACAATTTCATTTTCATGGACAGTTAACGAAACGTTATCAACTGCTGCATGGTATTGATCTTGTATGCGAAAGGAAGTCTGTAAGTTTTCAATGCGAAGAAGTGGATTCTTCATGGCTATCCCTCCATCTTTTCTGAAAAGACTAAATATTTAGTATGTTGTTGTTATTTTAATATAAAATGACAATGTTTGACAAGGGTAAATATTCAAAAATCTTTTTATATAGAGATGAGATGCAGTAATATAAGGATGAAAACCCTTTTAAGACGCTAATAATTATGGATTGGATTGATAAATTATTTGTAAAAAAAAAGTACTATATGTAGAAAAAAGAGAGGCGTTCTGGAAAGAACTGTCTCTCTTTTTTTTGTAAGTATAATATTAGTGTTTAAGCTTGTTTTGGTTTTGCAGATCCTGTATTTAAAGTAAGAGCAAGGAAGAACATTGCAAGCACACAAGAAGCAAGGAGTAAAATGAATCCGCCGTCCCATCCGAATCCATCTACAATAAAGCCCATAGCTGCGCTAGCAAAAGTAGCTCCGCCTAGATAACCGAAGAACCCGGTTAAACCAGCGGCAGTTCCAGCAGCTTTTTTTGGTGCTAAGTCTAGTGCGTGTAGGCCGATTAACATAACAGGTCCATAAATTAAAAATCCAATGGAAACAAGTGCGATACTATCAATGATTGGGTGACCGGCAGGGTTTAGCCAGTAAACGAGAACGGCAATGAATACACCGACCATAAATAGAATACCAGCAGGTGCGCGGCGCCCTTTAAACAGTTTATCACTCATCCATCCGCAAAGAAGTGTACCTGGAATACCAGCCCATTCATATAGAGCATAAGCTGTACGTGAGCTACTATGAGTAAAGCTTTTTTCTTCTACTAAATAAGTAGGAGCCCAGTCTACAACGCCGTAACGAACGAAATAAACAAAAACGTTAGCGATAGCGATGTACCATAAAAACTTATTGTTTAATACGTATGTAAATAAAATTTCCTTTACCGAAAGCTCGCGTTCACGGTCCGCTACTTTTTCATCTGATGGATATTCCCCAGTATATTCTTCAATAGAAGGTAATCCGCAAGATTGAGGTGTGTCTCTCATCGTAATTAATACATAAATCCCAACTAAAATTGAAAGAATACCTGGGAAGTAAAATATACTTTTCCAGTCATTTGCAAAGAGATATAAGCCTAATGTAACGAGAGAAGGCATAAGCGCGCCACCGACATTATGAGCGACGTTCCAAATAGACATTTTTGTACCACGTTCACTAATCGAGAACCAGTGAACCATCGTACGGCCACAAGGAGGCCATCCCATACCTTGTACCCATCCATTTAAAAACTGAAGGACAAACATAAGTATAATGCTCGTTGTAATGAAAGAAAATGAGCCGAAAATAATATTAATGATACCTGATAAAAATAGCCCAGCTGCTAAAAAGTAGCGAGGATTACAACGATCGGATACGATACCCATAAGAAATTTACTTAATCCGTAAGCGATTGATACTGCTGAAAGGATAACCCCAAGTTCTCCTTTACTAAAGCCTTGTTCGATTAAGTATGGCATTGCGAGTGAAAAGTTTTTTCGAACAAAGTAGTAGCCCGCATAACCGATGAAGATACCTAAGAATACTTGTAAACGTAATTTACGATATTCGCTATCAGTACGGTCAGTAGGTAAGCGTTCTGCGTGGGGCGCAGGTTTAAATAATTGTGTGAAAAACATAAAATGAAAATCCTCCCCTAATTAATTGGAAGCGTTTTAAGACAGAGAGAATACAAAAAGGCCATGAAATATAAAAAAGTTCCCCTTTTTTATGATTCATAGCCGTATACTCCGATTCTCCGTGACTGTCAATATTAACTTCGACGAAAATTATACAACTTTGTGACAAAAATGTAAACGTTTTTATAAATAAAGTTGTTGACGTAATTTGTTTGTGGGATTAATATTTAAATACGTTAAATATTTTATTGTTTAAATAAGAGGTGGATAACATGCCAAATGATATGACTCATATTGATAAGATTCAAGCTCTTACATTCGCTATAGGAAAGAAAATGCAAACAGAGTTATTGGAACAAATGCAAGCATCAGGACTTACACCACCGCAGTTTTATATTTTAAAGATTTTAGATCATTATGGAGCTTCAAGAGCGACACAATTGGCGGAGAAAATGTACGTGAAACCGAGCGCGATTACAGTAATGATTGATCGTTTAATTGATCATGGGTTAGTAGAGCGCTATCACGACGATAATGATCGCCGCGTTGTTATCATTGAGCTAACGAAAAAGGGGAAAACTACAGTAGAAGAAGCGATGGCGGCTCGTAATGAGCATATTGCAAAATACTTCTCACACTTAGAATTACAAGAGAGGGAAGATTTGTTACGTCTCTTTGAAAAGCTAGAAACAATTATTTGCGGGACACAAGAGAAAAAAGAGAAAAACTAAGAGGAATTGAGGAGATTACATGGAGCAACAAGAAAATCAGAATAGAAAGTTGTTGTTAATCGGTTTAGTAATCGCAATGCTATTTGCTGCATTGGACGGAACGATCGTTGGTACAGCAATGCCCCGTATCGTCGGTGAACTAGGCGGATTAAGTTTAATGACATGGTTAACAACAGCTTATATGTTAACATCAACAACGGTTGTACCGATTGCAGGTAAATTAGCGGATTTACTTGGGCGTCGTAACGTATATATAGCAGGATTAATTATCTTTATGGTTGGTTCAGCGTTATGTGGTATGGCAAACGGTATGACAGAATTAATTATTTTCCGTGGTATTCAGGGTCTTGGTGGCGGTATTATGATGCCGATGGCTATGATTATTATCGGAGATATGTTCACGGGAAAAGAACGTGCGAAATGGCAAGGTATTTTTGGAGCTCTATATGGTCTTGCCTCTGTAATTGGACCACAAGTTGGTGGTTGGATTGTAGACGCAGTGAACTGGAGATGGGTATTCTATATTAACTTGCCAGTTGGTATTTTAGCGACAATCTTTATTGCAATGGGATTAAAAGCACATAAACAAACAGGACCAATTAAAATTGATATCGCTGGAATCTTCACGATGATTCTCGGTGTTGTAAGTTTATTACTTGCGTTAACGTTTGGTGGGAAAGATTATGCATGGGGTTCTTGGCAAATTATCGGGTTATTTGCACTAGCTGCAATTGGTATTGTTAGCTTTGTTATCGTTGAAACGAAGGCTGAAGAACCAATTTTACCGATGCACTTCTTTAAAAACCGCACATTTACACTACTAAATGCGATCGGTTTCTTTATGAGTATCGGAATGTTTGGAGCAATTATGTTCGTACCGTTCTTTATGCAAGGAATTGTAGGCGTAAGTGCTGCTGAATCAGGAACGATTATGACACCGATGATGATCACAATGATTGTTATGAGTATTATCGGTGGTCAGCTTGTATTAAAAATTGGTGTGAAACCACAAATTATTACAGGGATGCTTATTATGGCTAGTGGTTTCTGGTTATTAACAACGATGGATATGCACACAACTAAGCTTACCGCTACTTCTTATATGATGGTTATCGGTTTAGGAATGGGTCTTGTTATGCCGATATTAACATTAGCATTGCAAGAAAGCTTCCCGAAAAAAGATCTTGGTGTTGTAACATCATCAAGTCAATTCTTCCGTCAAATCGGTGGAACATTCGGTATTACAATTTTAGGATCAATTATGAATAACACTTCAGGTACAACGTTAACAAATAAATTAGTACCTGTATTAGACACATTCCCAAAAGAAGCGGGACAAATGGTAACAAAATTTAAAGATATGATTCATACAGATCCACAAAGTTTATATTCTATGCTATTTAGTCCAGAGGCATTAAAACAAATGCCAGAAGCATTTTCTAATAGTATCGTACCAATTTTGAAAAGCTCTTTAGTGGACTCACTTCATACTGTATTCTTAACAGGATTGGTATTTATCGTAGTAGGTGCTATCTTTACGATTTTCTTACAGAAAATTAAACTGTCTGACCGTAAAAAAGGTGCTGAAGAGCCTGCTGTAGAAGAGAAAGAACAAACGGTATCATATTCGTAATGAAAAAGCATCGCCTTATGGCGATGCTTTTTTGAGTATAACCTTAAAAGCTTTTTAGTGAGAAATGATTGACGTATTTTTATAAATGCGTTATATTATTTTGTGTAAACGGTTACATGAAATGAGGAGAAAAGAGAATGAGTACGATTAAAGACGTTGCAAAATTAGCAGGGGTATCTGTTGCGACCGTTTCCAGAGTGTTAAATAAAAATGGATATGTTCATGAGGATACATTAAAAAAAGTAGAGCGAGCAATTGAAATGCTAGATTATAAACCTAGTACAGTAGCACGTTCTTTATACAATAAAAAATCTCGTTTAATTGGCTTAGTTGTTCCAAATATCGTGAATCCATTCTTTCCAGAAGTTGCACGTGCCGTAGAAGATGTAGCATATAAACAAGGTTACACAGTTGTCCTTTGTAACTCTGATGAAAATTTAGAAAAAGAGAAACAATACATTGATGTGCTTAGACAAAATAATGTGGATGGGTTTATTGTGGCAACGAATCCACAAAATAGTGTTAATTACATGAATTTGTCTATTCCAGTTGTTGCGATTGACCGTATGTTTAATGAGCGAATTCCTACTGTATATGCAGATAACTATGCAGGGAGTCAGGCGGCGACAAAGTTATTAATAAGCAAAGGGTGTAAACATATTGCACATATTCGTGGACCGCGTGATGTGAGCACAGCTAATGAACGTTTTGAAGGTTTTGTAGACGTTATTACGCAAAATAATCTTTCTTATATGATTGCAGAGAGTACATTCGATCCAGCTAATAGTGAACAGGTTGCGGTGGAATTATTGGAAGAATATCCGCATATTGATGGAATTGTTGCTGGGAATGATTTAATTGCAATCGGCGTTGTAAAGGCTGCACTTCAAAAGGGGATTTCTATTCCAGACGATTTACAAATTATCGGATTTGATGGGATTTCTTTAACAGAAATGATGTATCCATCTATTACAACTGTTGCACAGCCAATTTATGAAATGGGGAAAATTGCAACAGAGCTGTTGTTAGAGCAGATGGAAGGAAATCCATTAGAAGAGAAACACTATCGTTTACCGATTGAAATTATAGAACGAAATACAACGAAGTAAGGAGATGAGACAGATGCCAAATATTGCAGTAGTAGGTAGTATTTCAATGGACTTAGTGGCTGTTTCAAAAATACGGCCGAAAGCAGGAGAAACAGTAATTGGTGAAGCGTTTCATACGATCCCAGGTGGGAAAGGAGCCAACCAAGCAGTTGCTGCAGCTAGATTAGGAGCAAATGTAGCGATGGTTGGTGCAGTAGGAAGTGATGATTACGGGACAGTAGTTAGAAGAAATTTAGAGAATGAACGCGTTTTTATCGACTATGTGGTACCGGTTACAGATAGAACAACAGGAATCGCTCATATCGTTTTAGCAGAAGAGGATAACAGTATTGTTGTCGTACAAGGAGCAAATGCTCTTGTAAATGAGTCGATTGTAGATCGTTCAAAAGACCTTCTTGTAAAAGCAGATATGGTTGTTCTTCAACTAGAGATTCCGCTTGAAACAGTAAAATACGTTCTGGCTATTTGTGAGGAACATAAAATTCCAGTTATGTTGAATCCGGCTCCAGCACAAATCTTATCAGAAGATATTTTAGAAAAAGCGACTTATATTACGCCGAATGAGCATGAGTGCCGCATTGTATTAGATGATTTCACATCACCAATTGAAGATTTATTGGCTAAATATCCAAATAAGCTATTGATGACAGAAGGGTCTAATGGTGTTCGTTTCCATAACGGAACGGAAGTTGTTCAAGTTCCAAGTATTGCTGTAGATGTAGTAGATACAACTGGAGCTGGTGATACATTTAACGGCGCGTTAGCAGTTGCGCTTTCTGAAGGAGAAACACTTCAAAAGGCTATTCGTTTTGCTAATATTGCTGGTGGTCTTTCTGTAACAAAACTTGGGGCACAGGGCGGTATGCCGACGAGAGATAGAGTACGTGAAGTGCAGGTGATTGTCGGATGAAAAAGCATGGTGTATTAAATAGTGAAATCGCGGCAGTCCTTGCTTCACTTGGACATACAGATACGATTGTAATTGCTGATTGCGGGTTACCTATTCCTGATGGAGTAAAACGAATTGATTTAGCAGTTGAACTCGGAAAACCTAGTTTTTTAGACGTATTACAAGTTGTTGCTGATGATATGGCAATTGAAAAAGTGACGTTAGCAGAAGAAGTTATTATGAATAATGAAGTGGTAAATAAAGAAGTTGAGATGCGATTAATAGAGCCAGCATTTGAATATGTGTCTCATAAGGAATTTAAAGAGCATACAAAGAGAGCGAAGGCGATTATTCGTACAGGAGAAGCAACGCCTTATGCGAATGTTATTTTACATGCAGGCGTGATTTTTTAATAAAGGGATGTGATGAGAATGCACATTGAAATGAAAAATATTTCAAAAGCGTTCAGTGGTAATCCTGTTCTAAAAAACGCACAGTTTACGATTGAAACAGGAGAAGTCCATGCATTGATGGGGGAAAATGGAGCGGGGAAATCGACGCTCATGAAGATTTTAACAGGTGTATATAAAAAAGACAGTGGAACAGTCACGATTGATGGGCAAGAACGAACTTTTAAAAATGCGAAAGAAGCAGAAGAGTATGGTATTGCATTTATCCATCAAGAGTTGAACATATTACCAAATTTAACGGTAGCTGAAAATATGTTTCTCGGTAAAGAGTTAATGTATGGGAAAACAGGTATTTTACGTTCGCGTCAAATGAATGCGATTGCCCAGCAGCAACTAGCGGAATTAGGGTTACATGTAAAAGGCGCTATGCTAGCAGGTGAATTATCGGTTGGACAACAGCAAATTATCGAAATTGCGAAAGCATTAATGACAAATGCGAGCGTTATTATTATGGACGAACCTACAGCAGCATTAACGGATCGCGAGATTGAAACGCTGTTTACTGTTATTAATAAATTACGTAAAGAGGGCGTTTCATTCGTTTATATTTCACACCGGATGGAAGAAATTTTTTCAATATGTGATGCTATTACAATTTTGCGTGATGGAGAATATGTAGGGAAAAGATTAATTCCGGAAACGTCATTTGATGAAGTAGTGAGTATGATGGTGGGCCGCAGTATTGGTGAACGTTACCCAGAGCGAAATAGTCAAATTGGCGAAGTGATTTTTGAAATGCGTAACGGAACGAAAAAAGGAAAATTTGAAAATGTTTCGTTTCAAGTTAGAAAAGGTGAAATCCTTGGTGTTGCTGGTTTGATGGGAGCCGGTCGTACGGATATCATGAAAGCAATATTTGGATATGAACCGCTCGATTCAGGACAAATTTTTATGAATGGACAAGAAGTGAAAATTGATAGTCCGATAGATGCGATTAGACAAAGAATAGCTTTCATTACAGAGGATAGAAAATCTGAAGGGTTAGTGTTAGATTTCTCAATTCGAGAAAATTTAGCTTTACCGAATTTAGAAAGTCTTTCAAAGGGAAGTGTCCTTAGTAACGAACTAGAACAACAGTTTACAGCGGATATGATGAAGCTACTTAATGTGAAAGCATCTAGTGGAGAGCAAGCTGTAAAATCTCTTTCTGGTGGAAATCAGCAAAAGATTGTAATTGCAAAATGGCTAGGTATTCATCCGCAGTTACTCATTTTAGATGAGCCAACAAGGGGTGTAGATGTTGGGGCGAAAAAAGAAATTTACTCTATTATGAATAAGCTTACAGAGCAAGGAGATACCGTTATTATGGTATCATCTGAGCTTCCAGAAGTTTTAGGAATGAGTGATCGCGTTCTTGTTATTCATGAAGGAAAAGTCGGCGGCATTTTAGAGAAAGATGAGGCATCACAAGAGTCTATTATGGCACTAGCTACAGGGGGAGAGTAAGGATGGCTAAGAAGGGGAATGTATTACAACAACTCGGTTCTTTAATCGGTTTAGTATTAATTATCGTCGTAATTACAGCTTTAAATCCGGCATTTATTGAGATTCCAAATTTATTTAATATACTGCGTCAAGTATCGATTAATGCGCTTATTGCATTCGGAATGACCTTTGTAATTTTAACAGGGGGTATTGACTTATCGGTAGGTTCTATTTTAGCATTATCAAGTGCACTTGTTGCTGGAATGATGGCAAGTGGCATGGACCCGTTCCTTGCGATGGCAGTTGGATTATTAGCTGGTCTTGTAATGGGAATTGTAAACGGTATCATCATAGCGAAGGGAAAGGTAGCCCCATTTATTGCAACTTTAGCAACAATGACTATTTTTCGCGGGTTGACGCTTGTTTATATGGACGGACGTCCGATCACTGGTCTTGGTGATCATTTAATGTTCCAAATGTTTGGCCGCGGTTATTTTCTCGGTATTCCGGTACCAGCTGTTACAATGATGGTCGCTTTCGCAGTACTGTACTTCATTTTGAAGAAAACGACATTTGGTCGCCGTACATTTGCAATTGGTGGAAATGAAGAAGCAGCAGCATTATCAGGTATTAATGTTACGAGAATTAAAGTAATGATTTATGGTCTTTCCGGAATTTTGGCAGCGCTTGCAGGTATTGTCTTAACATCACGACTAGATTCTGCACAGCCGACTGCAGGTACTTCTTACGAATTAGATGCAATTGCAGCAGTTGTATTAGGTGGAACAAGTCTTTCTGGGGGAAGAGGTTGGATTGTTGGTACATTCATCGGTGTACTTATTATCGGTGTACTAAATAACGGTTTAAATTTATTAGGCGTATCTTCTTTCTTCCAACAAGTTGTAAAAGGACTTGTAATCTTACTAGCTGTATTAATTGATCGTCGAAAAGAAGCGTAATGGAGGGACAGTTCATGAAGAAATGGTTACTTATACTCGTTGCATGTATTATGGTCATTACTGCTGGTTGTTCAATGGAACCACCAGAATGGGCAAAGGATTCTAGCGATAAAGGTCGAAATAAAACTATTAAAGTTGGATTCTCTGTTTCAACTTTAAACAATCCATTTTTCGTCACTTTGAAAAAAGGGGCAGAAAAGAAAGCGAAAGAAAGCGGCATTGAGTTGATTGCTGTTGATGCACAAAATGATGCAGCGAAGCAAACAAACGATGTTGAAGATTTAATTCAAAAAGGTGTCGATGTAGTTGTTATTAATCCAACTGACTCAGATGCCGTTGCTTCAGCGGTAAGTGCAGCTAATGCAGCTAATGTTCCTGTTATTACAGTAGACCGAGTTGCGAATTCGGGTAAAGTTGTTTCTCACATTGCTTCTAACAATGTCGAAGGTGGTCAAATGGCTAGTGATTACATTCGGGAGTTAGTTGGTGAAGGAACAAATGTTGCTGAGTTAGAAGGAATCCCTGGATCGTCTGCTGCTCGTGAGCGTGGGAAAGGATTCCATAACGTAGCTGATAAGTCTTTAAAAGTAGTAGCAAAACAAGCAGCTGATTTCGATCGTGCAAAAGGATTATCCGTTATGGAAAATATTTTGCAAGCAAATAGCGATATAAAAGCAGTGTTTGCTCATAACGATGAAATGGCATTGGGCGCACTTGAGGCATTGAAATCTGCTGGTAAAACAGATGTGGTTGTTGTTGGATTTGATGCAACAGACGATGCTGTAAAAGCGGTTAAAGATGGGCGCATGGCAGCAACAGTCGCTCAAAAACCGGAATTAATCGGAGAGAAGGCGATGGAAACAGCGAAAGAGATAACACAAGGTAAAAAAGTGGACAAATTTATTCCGATCGAATTAGAGCTTATTAAGAAAAAATAAATAAATATAAAATGAAAATTAGGAAGGAAGAATAACAAATGAAATTTTTTATTGATACAGCAAACATTAACGAAATTAAAGAGGCAAATGCATTAGGTGTAGTAGCTGGAGTAACGACAAACCCATCACTTGTAGCAAAAGAAGGCGTAGATTTCCATGAGCGTATTCGTGAAATTTGCAGCTTTATTGAAGGACCTGTAAGCGCAGAAGTAATTAGCTTAGAAGCTGATAAAATGATTGAAGAAGGAAAAGAGTTAGCAAAAATCGCTCCAAACGTTGTTGTAAAAGTTCCAATGACAACAGAAGGCTTAAAAGCAGTAAAAGCATTCTCAGATTTAGGAATTCGTACAAACGTTACATTAGTATTCTCAGCAGTGCAAGCATTACTTGCAGCTCGCGCTGGTGCGACATATGTTTCACCATTCTTAGGTCGCCTAGATGATATCGGTCATAACGGTATGGACTTAATTCGCCAAATCGCAGAAATCTTTGCAATTCACGGCATTGAAACAGAAATCATTGCAGCATCTGTACGTCACAGTGTTCACGTAACAGAAGCAGCATTAAACGGTTCACATATTGCGACAATCCCAGCAAACGTAATCGCTTCATTAGTGAAGCACCCATTAACAGATCAAGGAATTGAGAAATTCTTAGCTGATTGGGAAAAAACACAAGAGAAATAATATGAAATGGAGAACCCAAGTTTAATTAACTTGGGTTCTTTTTTTGGTTTGAAAGAATTTTCATGCAATTGTGCATATTGACTTTTAAATTTTTAATATAAGCTATTTAATATATAACAAATCACTCTTTATTTTTTATATTTCGATATAAAAAGATAGAGGGTCTGACCAGAAAACTGGAGGGCATGATTCTATAACAGAAAGCTTATTTCTTATAGAATCATGTCTTTTATTATACAAGGGAGGATAGATTACGTATTTTTATCTGGAGTTAAGATTGATACAAGGGGATGATTAAGATGAGAAAAAAAGCGCCATTTAAAGTGTTGTCATCACTAACGATCGCAACACTCATTGGATGCTCAGCTGTAATGAGTGCTCCGTTAGCATACGCAGAAACGCCAGCAAAAGAAAGTGTGTCTACAACGCCAATTGATCACAATTTAATTCAAGAAGATCGTTTAGCAGAAGCGCTGAAAGAAAGAGGAACGATTAATCCAGCCTCTTCTAAAGAAGAGACGAAAAAGGCTGTAGAGCAATATATTGAAAAGAAGCAAGGGGATCAGGCAAATAAAGAAATTCTTCCAGATGATGCAACTAAAGAAGCATCTGATTTCGTAAAAAAGGTAAAAGAAAAAAAGATGGAAGAAAAGGAGAAAGTAAAGAAAGCTGAAAAAAATGTTAGCCCTGATCAAAAGCCAGAGCCAAATAAAAAACAATTAGATGGGAAAGTTCCAACTTCTAAGGCGAAACAAGCTCCATATAATGGACCTGTCCGCAATGATAAAGTGTTAGTGTTACTCGTTGAGTTTAGTGATTATAAACATAATAATATTGAGCAAACACCAGGTTATATGTATTCGAAAGATTTTAGTAGAGAACATTATCAAAAGATGTTATTCGGTAATGAGCCTTACACATTATTTGATGGTTCGAAAGTAAAAACATTTAAGCAATATTATGAAGAGCAGTCTGGTGGTAGTTATACGACAGACGGATACGTAACAGAGTGGTTAACTGTTCCAGGTAAAGCTGCTGATTACGGTGCTGATGGTAGTAGCGGTCATGATAATAAAGGACCAAAAGGCGCACGTGATTTAGTGAAGGAAGCTTTAAATGCGGCAGCTGAAAAGGGATTAGATTTATCTCAATTTGATCAATTTGACAGATATGATACAAATGGTGATGGTAATCAAAATGAATCTGACGGTGTAATTGATCATTTAATGGTAATCCATGCTGGTGTTGGTCAAGAAGCTGGTGGTGGTAAATTAGGTGATGATGCGATTTGGTCACATCGTTCAAAATTAGCAAGAGATCCAGTAGCGATTGAAGGTACAAAATCAAAGGTAGATTACTTTGGTGGAAAAGTAGCGGCTCATGATTACACAATTGAACCAGAAGACGGTGCAGTAGGTGTGTTTGCACACGAATTTGGACATGACCTTGGTTTACCAGATGAGTATGATACGAATTATACTGGAAATGGATCACCTGTCGAAGCTTGGTCATTAATGAGTGGAGGTAGTTGGACAGGAAAAATCGCAGGAACAGAGCCAACTAGTTTTTCACCACAGAATAAAGATTTCTTACAAAAGAATATGGGTGGAAACTGGGCGAAAATTTTAGAAGTAGATTACGATAAAATTAAGAGTGGTGTAGGAGTTCCTACATATATTGATCAAAGTGTTACGAAATCAAATCGTCCAGGTGTTGTACGTGTCAACTTACCGGGTAAGAGTATTGAAACAATTAAGCCTGGATTTGGAAAGCGTGCATACTATAGTACAAGAGGCGATGATATTCATACGACATTAGAAACACCATTCTTCGATTTAACAAAAGGAACAAATGCAAAATTTGATTATAAAGCGAATTATGAACTAGAAGCAGAGTGTGATTTCATCGAAGTACATGCTGTAACTGAAGATGGAACGAAAACATTAATTGATAGATTGGGAGAAAACATAGTCCAAGAAGATAAAGATACAACAGATGGAAAATGGATTGATAAATCATACGATTTAAGTCAATTTAAAGGGAAGAAAGTTAAACTACAATTCGACTATATTACAGATCCAGCTTTAACATATAAAGGTTTCGCAATGGATAATGTAAATGTAATAGTTGATGGACAAGTAGTATTTTCAGATGACGCAGAAGGACAGTCTAAAATGAAGTTAAATGGATTCGTTGTTTCTGATGGGACAGAACAGAAACCCCATTATTATTATCTAGAGTGGAGAAACTATGCTGGATCAGATAATGGATTAAAAGCGGGAAAAGGTCCGGTGTATAATACAGGTCTTGTCGTTTGGTATGCAGATGATAGTTTCAAAGATAACTGGGTTGGGTTACATCCAGGTGAAGGCTTCCTTGGTGTTGTAGATTCTCATCCAGAAGCGATTGTTGGAAATTTAGGCGAGAAACCAGCATACGGTAATACTGGAATTCAAATTGCAGATGCTGCATTTTCATTTGATCAAACACCTTCATGGAGTGTAAATTCATTTACACGAGGACAGTTTAATTATACTGGATTACAAGGTGTTACAACGTTTGATGATTCAAAAGTATATAGTAACAAACAAATTGCAGATGCGGGAAGAAAAGTTCCAAACCTTGGGCTTAAATTCCAAGTTGTTGGACAGGCAGAGGATAAATCGGCAGGCGCTGTTTGGATTAAACGTTAATAACATAAAAGCACATTCTTCATATGAAGAATGTGCTTTTCAATTTGTACAGTAAGTTATTATTTTAGCTTATGTAATACAAGTGTCTGTTCATATGTAGTGTATCAAATTATGTGGGGAAAAGAAATATTTCCGAGGAAATTGTCGAAGTATCGTTGGTATTTATACACTTTTTTTGTAAAAGAAGAAATGTAGTGTTGCCTTTACAGTTTAATTTATTTACATTGTTATTTAGTTAGACACAAAAGTAATATATTCGGCAAAAAAAGAGCTCTATTCGATAGGGCTCTTTTTTATGGATAGAAAGGAGTGAGTTAAATGAAAGAAATAATTGAATGTCCACAGTGTGAAGGGAATATTACTACGCAACATATTATTGATCTCCCGCATCCTTTTTCATTCAGGTGTCCACACTGTAAGGTGAAATTAAAAGAAATGCGGATCACACCATGTTTAATATTAGCGGCAATTTGTATCATTCCAGTGCTTATTATGATCGGAGAGAGTATTAAGGAATTACTAGTAAAATATTTTTCTATTATAGACGATGTACCAACTGTACTTATTTTCTTCTTATTTTGTTATCCATTGTATTATCTCTATGAAAAATATAATGCCATATTGTTTATTAAATACGGCTTATTGAAAGTTAAAAGTTAAATAGGAGTTTATCATTATGTTGTGGAAAGTTTATTTAGTCATTGTAGCGATATTAACTATTACTTCGCTAGTAAGAGGTATGTATCAAACGCCAATTCAAAAGTTTGATTTTGTATTGACTATAATTACGTGGATTGGGCTATTTGGTTTTGTCTTTGATGTAGAGATATTAATCCCACTCGTGTGGAAATGCATCTTCGTATTTAGCGTTATTTGGACTTGGAGTGCCGTTTTTGTTTTACGTTTATATGAAGAGAAGAATGCCCCGTTACCTTTTATATTCAAATTAATTGGTATTATTCCAACGCTGCCATTATATTACGGGGTATATCAATATGCATTTAAAAAAAAGACAATGATGGTATTAACCCATCATTGTCTTTTTTACTTTGCTTTTTGCTTTACTTTTTATTTTGCTTCTTACATAAATCATTCCAGCGAATGTTAATAAGAATACAGTTCCGATAACGAAGCTGACGCTAGGGGATGCCCCGATTGCACCAACTGTAAAGGATCCAGCAACAACTCCTAATGAGAAGAAAGCATAAAACAATCCGAATGCTTTTCCGCGCTTATCATCTGTCGTATTTTCAACAAGTAATGCATTTATCGATGGGAAAAGGATAGCGAATCCAATGCCATAAATCATCATAACGATAAAGAGCATACCTTTTGTTGCGAATAATCCAAGTAAAGATAACGCGAATGCCATTACTGCAATACCAATTAGCATGAGTTTTGAACGATTAAATCGATCGTAAATGCGATTTGTTGGCAGTAAGAAGAAGAGGATAGCGGTAATTCCAAATACACTTAACATCATGCCTGTTGTAGATGCTTTAAGTGCTAACGCCTCAACTTTTACTGGTAACATATAAGTGACAATTCCTTGTGAAAACATTAGTGTGAAAGCACCAATATATGCTTGTAATAACGGTTCTGATTTCAATAGTTCAATCATATCTTCTTTGTTCATCATTTGAGTTCTTGATGTATCTTTTCTTGATACGTTATTTGGTAAGAAGAATAGAGATACGATTGTACCAAGGACCATTAAAATAGAAATGGTAATGAACACCCACTCTATACCAGCAGTTGCTTTCATAATTCCACTGAAAGCCGGTCCTACAATTGCCGCTGTTCCAACAGCAGCACCAGATAGAGCCATTGCCTTACCTTGTCTTGCTGAATTTGTTTGTTTTGATAAAAACGTAAAGGCAGCAGGAATTAAAAAGCCGTCACTAAAGCCGTGCATAAAGCGCACAACTAATAGTTGTTCACCACTTTGAACAACGGTGTATAACAAGACTATGAAACTCGTAAGTCCCATGCTTATATAAAGTATTTTTTTTGCACCAAATTTATCGACAGCAGCGCCAGCAATAATATTACCGATCATATTAGCGAATGAGTACATACCGACAACTAGCCCAATAATAAGAGGAGATCCTCCAAGACTTTGAGCGAACGTACTCATAATAGGTAATTGTGAAAATGTATCTAGAAACGCTACGATAACAATAAAGTAAATAAAATATTTCAAGCGATATTCACCTCTCCTCTGCTATTATGGCATAATGCTAATTTCAACCGCAATGAAATTAGCATTAACAGATGTGGAAAAAAGTACAAAGTGACAAAATATTGAACGCTATTTGTTAAAATTTAGTGGAAATGAGATTGTTTTTTTGAAATATATGGATAAAAGTATTATAATAGATTTGTAAACTTCACCAGGTTAAGTATATACGTAGAGAGGGATGTATAAAATGAAAGCACTACTTTGGCATAATCAACGTGATGTACGAGTAGAAGAAGTACCAGAACCAACTGTAAGACCAGGAGCAGTTAAGATTAAAGTTAAATGGTGTGGTATCTGCGGAACAGACTTGCATGAATATTTAGCAGGACCTATTTTTATTCCAACAGAAGAGCACCCATTAACACACGTAAAAGCACCGGTTATTTTAGGTCATGAATTTAGTGGTGAGGTAGTTGAAATCGGTGAAGGCGTTACTTCTCATAAAGTGGGAGATCGCGTCGTTGTAGAACCAATTTATTCTTGTGGTAAATGTGAAGCTTGTAAACACGGACATTACAATGTTTGTGAACAACTTGTTTTCCACGGTCTTGGCGGAGACGGCGGCGGTTTCTCTGAATATACAGTAGTACCAGAAGATATGGTCCACCATATTCCTGATGAAATGACGTATGAACAAGGTGCACTTGTAGAACCAGCAGCGGTAGCAGTTCATGCAGTACGTCAAAGTAAATTAAAAGAAGGGGAAGCTGTAGCAGTATTTGGTTGTGGTCCAATTGGACTTCTTGTCATTCAAGCAGCTAAAGCAGCAGGAGCAACTCCTGTTATTGCAGTAGAACTTTCTAAAGAACGTCAAGAGTTAGCTAAATTAGCAGGGGCTGATTATGTATTGAACCCAGCAACTCAAGATGTACTAGCAGAAATTCGTAACTTAACAAATGGTTTAGGTGTAAATGTGAGCTTTGAAGTAACAGGTGTCGAAGTAGTACTTCGTCAAGCGATTGAAAGTACAAGCTTTGAAGGACAAACTGTAATTGTTAGTGTATGGGAAAAAGATGCGACAATTACTCCAAACAACCTTGTATTAAAAGAAAAAGAAGTTATCGGTATTCTTGGATACCGTCATATCTTCCCAGCTGTTATTAAATTAATTAGCTCTGGCCAAATTCAAGCAGAGAAATTAATTACGAAAAAAATTACAGTGGATCAAGTTGTTGAAGAAGGATTTGAAGCACTTGTAAAAGATAAAACACAAGTGAAAATTCTTGTTTCACCTAAATAATAGAGAATAGTAAAAAGTAGCTCTTTTCTAGAAATAGAAGAGGGCTACTTTTTTTCTATACAGAAAGGTGATAGACTTTCCTTTAACTACAGGTATTTTGTTTGGAAGGGGAAGTCTAATGCTTTCATTTATGTTGACATTGAAACGAATGCTAAAAGCTTGTTTACGAGCGTGGAAAGATAAAGAATTTCAAGTATTATTTGTATTAACATTTTTAACATTAACATCTGGTACGATTTTTTATAGTACAGTTGAAGGATTACGTCCTCTTGACGCTTTATATTTTAGTGTGGTCACGTTGACGACTGTCGGTGATGGGAATTTTAGTCCGCAAACTGATTTCGGAAAGGTATTTACAATCTTATACATATTTATTGGGATTGGATTAGTGTTTGGATTTATTCACAAATTGGCAGTTAATGTGCAACTGCCAAATATATTATCGAAAAGAAAAAAAGAGTAAAGCGGTTAATCGCTTTACTCTTTTTTTACATTAGTTTAGACAAGTATTTGCAGTAGCTTAACAATACTTTATTACAATGTAAGTGCATTCATTCATTACGTTCACTATGTATAAAGTTATAGTGATATGAACATTTGCATATTTCAATTAAATAATAGAAATTCGGTGGAAGGTGGGATATTCTAATCATAGGTTAACCGAAAGACATCGTAGGATCCAAACAAAATGTTTACAATAACTCAACTATAAAATGGAGGATTTCATATGAAAAAGAAAGTGCTTGCTTTAGCAGCAGCTATTACGTTAGCAGCTCCGTTACAAAATGTAGCTTTTGCACATGAAAATGATGGAGGGAATAGAGTACAGATTATTCAATATTGGTCCGCTGAAGATAAACACTCAGAAGGTGTAAATTCTCATTTATGGATCGTGAATCGTGCAATTGATATTATGTCCCGTAATACGACAATTGTAAAACAAGATCAAGTTGCACTATTAAATGAATGGCGCACAGATTTAGAAAATGGTATTTATTCTGCTGATTATGAAAATCCTTATTATGACAATAGTACATTTGCGTCGCATTTCTATGATCCAGACGATGGAAGTACATACATTCCACTTGCAAAGCAAGCGAAGGAAACTGGAGCTAAGTATTTTAAATTAGCTGGTGAATCTTATAAAAATAAAGATATGAAACAAGCATTCTTCTATTTAGGGTTATCTCTTCATTATTTAGGAGATGTAAATCAACCGATGCATGCAGCAAACTTTACGAATATTTCTTATCCACAAGGATTCCATTCTAAATATGAAAACTTTGTAGATACAATTAAAGATAATTACAAGGTAACGGACGGAAATGGATATTGGAACTGGAAAGGTACGAACCCTGAAGATTGGATTCATGGGGCGGCAGTGGCTGCGAAACAAGATTACCCTGGCATTGTAAATAGTAATACGAAAAGTTGGTTTGTAAAAGCTGCTGTATCACAAAGTTATGCGGACAAATGGCGTGCTGAAGTTACACCAATGACTGGTAAGCGATTAACGGAAGCGCAACGTGTAACAGCTGGATATATTCAGCTTTGGTTTGATACGTACGGCAATCGTTAAGTATTGGGGAAAGGTCAAATCTCAGAATAGAGAATTTGGCCTTTTTATCACTATACAATACATGGGGGTATGACTCGTGAAAAGTAAATTGTTAAAAGTTGTACTTAGCTTTGGAATGAGTCTAGCAGCTTTATATAGCGGATCTTCCGTTCAAGCAGAAATGTCCACAAATCAAAATGATACGTTAAAAGTTATGACGCATAATGTGTACATGCTATCAACAAACCTATATCCCAACTGGGGACAAAGTCAGCGTGCTGATTTAATTGGAGCGGCAGATTATATAAAGAATCAAGATGTTGTTATATTAAATGAAGTGTTTGATAATAGTGCTTCAAATCGCTTATTAGGAAATTTGAAGAAAGAATATCCAAATCAAACGGCAGTATTAGGTCGTAGTAGTGGAAGCGAGTGGGATAAGACGTTAGGAAACTATTCATCTTCGACTCCTGAAGATGGAGGTGTAGCGATTTTGAGTAAATGGCCAATTGTTGAAAAGATCCAATATGTATTCGAAAAAGGCTGTGGACCAGATAACTTATCAAATAAAGGATTTGTATACACAAAAGTTAAGAAAAATGATCGTTTTGTACATGTGATTGGGACTCATTTACAAGCTGAAGATAGTATGTGTGGAAACACTTCGCCAGCATCTGTACGTACAAAACAGCTACAAGAAATTCAAGAGTTTATTAAAAATAAAAATATACCAAATAACGAGTATGTGTTAATTGGTGGAGATATGAACGTAAATAAAATAAACGCTGAGAATAATAGTGATTCAGAGTATGCATCTATGTTTAAAACATTACACGCTTCTATTCCATCTTATACTGGACATACAGCGACTTGGGATGCGACGACAAACAGTATTGCGAAATATAATTTCCCCGATAGCCCTGCCGAGTATTTAGATTATATTATTGCAAGTAAAGATCATGCGAACCCATCGCATATAGAAAATAAAGTGTTACAGCCGAAATCTCCACAATGGACTGTTACATCATGGTTCAAAAAATATACGTATGATGATTATTCTGATCATTATCCAGTAGAGTCAACTATTTCTATGAAATAGTCCTAAAAAGTTTCTTCTTAAATAGGAAGAAACTTTTTTATTTTGTAGAGGAAATTTAAACTTTCTTTCCAATATGTATAAGACATATATAGAAGAGGAGAGAAAAATGTGGATAGAGGAATTTTTAAGGAAGTTCCATTACCGTGTGCATTTTTAGATGAACTGGCTTTAGAGAGAAATATTCAATCGATTATAGAGTTAAGTGGAGATAAGAAGATTCGTATAGCGAGTAAATCATTACGCTCTGTTCCAATTATGAAAAAGATTTTAGCGGCAAATGATCGATTTCAAGGTATTATGTGTTTTTCCCCTAGAGAGGCTTTGTTTTTAATTGAACAAGGATTCAATGATTTATTGCTCGGATATCCTGCTTATGATGAAAGAGCTTTATATGAAATTAGTTTGCTAACAAAGCAAGGGTTCATTATAACTTGTATGGTGGATTGTGAAGACCATATTGTTTATTTAGAAAAAATTGCTGAGAAGTCTAAAGGGTGTTTTCGTGTTTGTTTGGATATTGATATGAGTAGTCGTTTTTTTCAATTTCATTTTGGGGTAAACAGATCACCGGTAAAAGATGTGCAGAGTGCTTTGAAAATAGTAGGAAAGGTGAAGGGCTCATCATATTTAATACTAGATGGTGTAATGGGATATGAGGCTCAAATTGCTGGGGTGGGAGATCTTATACCTAATCAATGGATGAAAAGTAAAGTGGTTTCGTATTTAAAGAAGAAATCAGTATTAGAGGTTAAAGAAAGAAGAGGACGTATCGTAAAAGAAATACAAAACCTAGGTATTAAACTAAGATTTGTAAATGGGGGAGGAACAGGAAGTATAAAAACAACTGAGCAAGATAACTCAGTTTCAGAGATTACAATAGGTTCTGCTTTTTATTCCCCGAAACTATTTGATTATTATAAAGAAGTACAATTTCAGCCAGCTGTCGGATTTGCTTTACCTGTTGTGCGTAAACCAGCACCGTTTATTTATACTTGCCTCGGTGGTGGATATATTGCTTCAGGCTCAGTTGGTAAAGATAAAGAGCCTGAGATTTGGAGGCCGGGTGGTGCAAGACTATTAGCGTTAGAAGGTGCTGGTGAAGTGCAAACGCCAATTTTTTATAACGGTGAGGAACGAGTGGATATAGGAGATTCTATCTTGTTTCGCCATAGTAAAGCTGGAGAGTTATGTGAACGCTTTCCTGTTTTGTATCGCGTTAAAAAAGGAGAGATTGCTGGAGAGTATTTAACATATCGGGGGGATGGCCAATGCTTTCTATAAAGGGACAAAAATGGAGAAATTGGACAGGGAATGTAGAAGGAACGCCGCATTATACGATGTATCCAGAAAGTATACAAGATGTAGTAGAAGTTGTAGGGCTTGCACGAAAAAAGGGAAAGAAAATTCGTGTTGTCGGTTCAGGGCACTCTTTTACACCTCTCGTGCAAACGGAAGAAATTTTAGTTTCTTTAGATGAATTGAAGGGCATTGTAAATATTGATACAGAGAAGATGGTTGCCGAAGTATGGGCAGGAACAAAGTTATATGATTTAGGGAAGTTACTTGAGGAAAAAGGTTATGCGCAAGAGAATTTAGGAGATATTGATTCACAATCTATTGCTGGAGCGATTAGTACGGGTACTCATGGGACGGGTGTTACATTTGGGAGTTTATCAACACAAGTTATAGAGATTACGGCAGTTTTATCAACAGGTGAGAGTATAGTTTGTTCAGAAACCGAAAACGTTGAATATTGGAAAGCATTTCAGTTGTCGCTTGGAATGCTAGGTATCATTGTAAAGATAAAATTGAAAGTTATCCCAGCGTATTCGCTCGTTTATGAAAGTGAAAAGCAGTCATTATCTACTGTAATGAACAAGCTAGAAGAATATAAGAAGAATCGTCATTTTGAATTTTTCGTTTTTCCTTATTCAGATGAGGTGCAAGTGAAATTTACAAATGAAACAATGAGTAAAGAAAGTGATTTGAAATGGCATAAACTAAAGGTGGAGTTACTTGAAAATAGGATGTTCTCTTTGTTATCTAAAGGGTGTAAATGGTTTCCTTCTATAAGTAAAGCAGTAAGTCGATTATCAGCTAAGGCTGTGCCAAACACAAAAATAATAGGCCCGAGCTATGAAGTGTTCGCTACATCACGTACGGTTCCATTTTATGAAATGGAGTATAGTGTCCCTTCAAAGTATATGAGGGCTGCTGTAGAAGAAATTTCAAATCTTATTGAAAAGAAAAGGTATAAGGTGCACTTCCCGATTGAATGCCGGTATGTGAGAGGTGATGATATATGGCTCAGTCCAGCGTATGGAAGAGACTCGGCATATATCGCCGTTCATATGTATAAAGGTATGAAGTATGCCGCTTATTTTGGTGAAGTGGAGAAAATTTTTCTGAAATATGAAGGTCGTCCACATTGGGGGAAAATGCATACATTAACATACGAAAATTTACAAAACATATATCCAGAATTGCATTCGTTTCTACAGGTGAGGAAGTCATTGGATGAAACAGAAATGTTTTCAAATCCTTACACTGAAAAATTATTTACGATTATGAAAAAAAGCTGACAAAGTATTACTTGTCAGCTTTTTTTAGTATGATCGCATTTCTTGTTTGACTAATGTGTTCGTAAAATAGTAACTTATCACGGCTAAATACATGTAATAAAACATGAATGATAAATAGACCGTTAATTACGAATTGGAATAACAGTATAACTAGTAATACTAAAGGCTCTGTATCATTTAAAATAGAACTACTAGAAAGAATATAATTGATTCCACCTAAACTAAAGTAGAATATACCGTAACGAATGAATAATTCCTTCATAGTAATACGCTCTGATTTCCCTTTAACGTAAATACGAAGTAATGCTTTCCCAATTGTTTTTCCGTTCGTAAAGTATGGAATGATAATAAAGTAAATAAAGATCGAACATGTAATGAAAATGAGTTCGTATATATTTGTGTAAGATTGGATATTAGAAATAAATATAGAATTCCCTTTATTTTTAATGACTGGTACAACGATAGATAAGAAAATCCAATCAATTTGCATAGCAATCAAACGACGTACAAAACCAACTGGCTTTGTTTCCAAATTAATATGACTATCCAATTCACTTGTTTTCGGAAGGAAATACGTAAATATTGGTGCAATAATAAAGCCAATGACGCCTCCTAATGTGTTTAAAAATAGGTCATCAATATCAAATAAGCGATATGCACAATTATAAATACCATATAATCCAGTTACTTGTGTTAATTCAAAGAACAGTGAAAGGCAAAAAGAAATGCACACTGTTTGTAAGAAGCTACGTCGGAAATAATAACGTAAGTACATACCAAATGGAACGGTTAGTAGAACGTTAAAAGCGACTTGTAAAAACGCAGATTCCTTTAATAAATAGAAGTAGGTAGCTGGCTTCGTTAAAATTGCCGAGGTATGATTACTAATCTCTTGTATGAAATAAAATGGCGAGAGTTGCATGTGCTGTGTATTAGCCGGTTGTAGGCTACAAGTATCATACGTTTGTGGTAATGGCAAAATCACAAGAAAATAGGCATTTAATAAGTAAAGTAATAATGAATATAAAATAAATGAACGCCATTTATTTAAATAACCGTATTTCCGATAATTAAATATTAAAAAAGGGATTAATAGAAACATTGCTAAAATAGGAAATAAAATAAATGCTGTTTTTATTGGAAATAAATATGCAGTCAAAATGAAGCTCCTTTCAGTGAAAATACGTCTATCATTATAGCGCTAAAATGATTTTGTAACAAAGTTAAAATGTTTCTAAATGGGGAAAAATACAAATTATACTTATATTAAGTTATGCTGAATTTAATATATTTATATTATGATGATATGAGTTGAGGGAGGGTACATGGTATACATTATGAGCTTTTTTCGGCATATTACAACTTTTGAAAGCGCGTGGCGTTTTCAGGAGGGAGAACAGATTTTTGTTCATGATGATAATACAAAACGAAATTTTATTATTATTCGCTTGTATTGTCAGGAAAAGAAAGTATATGCAATAAAAAACCTCTTACTGTACGAGGGCAGTAAGAGGTTTTTTATTGCATATAGACAGCATTGGATTTTGAAGAAAGGATATAATTTTGTATTTGGTGTTGCCACGTTTCATCATTCTTTCTTTGAGAAAGCCATTCGTGATAATCTTGTTGAGTTTTCCATAGCATGCGAACCATATATTCAGCTCTATTATTTATACGATGCATCTGTGAAAATTCTATGTTAATAAAGCCTTGTGTTCCATATGATGGAGAATGCTGTTTAAGTGAATGAAATAGTTCATTTTCATAGCCATATTTAATATGAATAATTTTAGTAACGATAAACATACGAACACCTCTTATTCGATAGTAGTAAAGAAATGGGATAGAAGAGAGAAGTTTTGTCCCGTAAAATCTCGATTGGTGAGGGCTAAATAAAGTTTCACTTTATTTTCTTTATAGTAAGAAAAAGTAACGAGAATAACTAATATTATACTATTCAGAAAATTTAAAGTAAATAACAAAACGTATTCGAAATTGAAATGTAAAAAAGTAAGCCATCCTATTTGAATAGGATGGCTTACTTTAAAAGATGTTAACGGTCACTTTATAAGAAAATGATAGTTAGTATACCTACGATAATACAGTAGAAAGAGAAATATTTTAAATTTCCTTTTGCCATAATGTTCATAAACCATTTTAATGAAATATATGTCATGATGAATGTTGCGATGAAAGCAACAATATAAGGTACAAATAATGTATCTAAATTTGGATCGTTTGCAATGTCTGTAATACTTAATAATAAACCACCTAAGCTAACAGGAATGTATAGTAAGAATGAGAAGCGAAGAGCTGTTTCTTGCTTCATACCAAGTAACATTGCTGCTACGATTGTAGCACCTGATCGGCTTATACCAGGAATTAGTGCGCAAGCTTGTGCTAGACCGACAATGATTGCATCTTTCATAGAAAGATCGCCATCATTTTTACGTCCACGCAAGTTTCGAATAATCCAAAGACCGATAGCAGTAATAAGAAGGGAAATCCCAACCATTTTAACACCTTTTAAATATTGGTCGATATAATCTTTAAATAAAACTCCAATTACACCTGCTGGAATCGTTGCAATAACAAGGTAAATAATAAAGAAGAAATCTGATTTTGCATCTTCTGCTCTTGTAAATATATAAGATAGACCATTCTTTGTTAGACGAATTAAGTCTTTTCTATAAATAAGTAATACAGCTAATAATGAAGCTGAATTAACAAGTAGCTCAAAGCTAAACCCTTCTATTTTTAGTCCTAGCAAATGCTGTGCTAAAACGAGGTGACCGCTTGAAGAAATCGGAATTGGTTCTGTTAGTCCTTGGAATAGACCAAGAATTAAATATTTCAAAATGTAATAAAATTGTTCCATAACATCCTCCTTGTGTATTAGTCGAAAGAAATAACTTTTCTATTATAACAAAAGAGAGAGCGAATATTGAGAAGAAAATAATATTCGAAATATAATAAAAATCCCCTATTATGTCATAGGGGATTTTTCACATCACTGAGAAACTACTATTTCTTGAATACTTTTGATAATTGGACATCGACTTTTTCAGCATCATTAATATGATTCATAATAGTAGTATTTAAATTTTGGAACATTTGTTGTGTGTTTGCAAATTCGCGTAATATATCATCGTTACAAGATTTTTGGTTTTCGATAGCTTTAATAACATTTGTAGCGCCACTTTGTAATGTTTGAATCATCATTAAAATATTTTCAATTCTAGCGTTAGTATCAGCGCTCATTTCTACACCTTCATCAACTAAATGTAAATTATCTTTTGTATTTTCATATGCTTTTTCAATTTCTTCTTGAATTTTTTTCGTTAAGTTCCCGATATTTTTTGTGCTTTCAGCTGTGCTTTCTGCTAGTTTTCTTACTTCATTAGCAACAACAGCGAATCCTTTACCGTGTTCTCCAGCACGTGCAGCTTCAATACTTGCATTTAACGCTAGTAAATTTGTTTGTGCTGCAATGTTTTGAATCACTTCTACAATTTGTTCAATTTCTTTAGAGCGTTCGCTTAAATGATTCATACTATTAGAAGTACGTTGAGACTGTTCGCCTAATTTATTAATTACAATGAGTAAGCGATGAACGGATTCTTTTCCTTCGTTAGAGCAATCGATAATTTCTTCAATAGATTGAATTAAGTTTTGCTCTTTTTGTAGCATTTCGTCATTTAATTCGTTGGAATGTGTAGTACGCATAGAAACATTTTCAAAGCATGCGTTCAATTGTTGAATTAAGTTTTGGAGTGTATGATGTTGGCTATTTACAAGTTCATGCTCTTGCATAACGTTTTTTACACGATTATGGATAGAAGATATAATTTCTTGTTTTTCCACATCTTTTTGTTTTAATTCTGTTTCTAGTTCATGTATATGAGTTTCTAGTTGATCAATTTTATGTTGGAGTGATTTCTTTTGAGTAAACATTTTATCTAATTCAACCGCCTTTAGGATTTTTAATTTTTCTATATTTGGATTTTAGCATTTTTTATAATTTTTAAATATAGTAATTTTTAAATATTTAAGAATCTATTACATTTTATTCATAATTCTCATTTTTTTGTCATGAAAAATAAACTGTATTTAATGGTTTTGTAAACAAACTGTAAAATAAATCATGTATAACTGTATAAGAAGGGAGTCGGATTATGAACTATTTTAAGCGAATCAGTAGTCTAGTATTAGCAGGAATTATCGGTCTTTCTAGTACAGTCGCTGTAAAAGCAGAGTCAAACGACGAGAAACTTAACAACATGCAACAGCAATTGCAACAAAACGATGCAGAAATGCAGAAGAAAGAGCAAGAGAAGCAAGCTGTTAGTAAAGAAATTAAAGGTATCGAAAACGAACTACATAATTTAAATAATACAATTGCAAAAAATAAAGAGGATCAAGCTGCTATTCAACGAAAAATCGATGAAACACATAAGCAGATTGAACAAAAAAAAGCAGATATTATCGTTTTAGAAGATAAAGTCCTTGCTCGTAAGGATATTATGAAAAAACGTATGGTTTCTGTTCAAAATAGCTCAAATACGAGTTTAGTAGTAGAAGTTGTTGTAGAATCAAAAAACTTTGCTGATTTCATACAACGTATGAACGCGGTATCTACAATTTTAGATGCAGATAAAGAAATTTTACGTCTACAAGAACAAGATCTTCGTCAAATTGAAGAAGATAAAAAAGCGATTGACGAAAAAGAAGCATCTTTAGTAGTAGATAAGCAAAAATTAGCAAAAGCACAAGCTGATTTGCAAGATAACTTGAAAAAACGTCAAGATAACTTACAAACGGTTCAAGCTAAATATAATGCGATTGCAAACCAAATTAATTTGGCAGCAGAAGAAAAAGCAAAAGTTGAAGCAAATATGAAAGCAGTACAAGAAACAATTGCTCGTGAACAAGAAGCAGCAAGAATTGCAGCAGAAGAGCGCGCAAAAGCTGAAGCAGCTGCAAAGGCTGAGCAAGAAGAGTTAGCAAAAGCGAAGGCAGCAGCAGCTAAGCAAAAAGAAGAACAGGCAGCTAAGCCGGCAGAGCCTGTAGCTAAAGATACAGCACCAGCTAAGCCGGATCCAAAACCAGCTCAAGGTGGAAAAGAATTTTATGTAACAGCAACTGCTTATACAGCTGATCCATCTGAAAATGGCTATAAACCGGGTGAAACTGTAAAATCTAAGTTAGGACATAATTTGACTGCAAATCCAAACATGAAACTAATTGCTGTAGATCCAGCTGTGATTCCATTAGGTTCTACTGTGTATGTAGAAAATTATGGAACAGCGATTGCTGGAGATACTGGTAGTGCCATTAAAGGTCATATAATTGATTTATTAATGCCGGATTCAGCTACAGCTAATAATTGGGGCAGAAGAAGTGTTAAAGTTACAATTTTAAACTAAAACGAAATCCAACTTTACAATACGTAAAGTTGGATTTTTTTGTCAAAATAATGTTAAGTTGGATTTACATTTTGTTAAGGTTAGCATACAATGATGGTAAGAGGTGGTAAATTTGTCCATTTGCAATAAGGTAAAAGAATTAAGAGCTCGCTTTAATTTTTCGCAAAGTGTACTAGCAGAAAAGGTTGGAGTGACGAGGCAAACAATCGCGGCAATTGAAAAAGGAGATTACGTTCCTTCATTGTTACTAGCATTGATGATTTGTGATGTATTCGAGTTAAAGATGGAAGATGTGTTTGTTTTAAATAAGGAGGGGGAAGAGAATGAATAGAATTGGTTTTTCTTATATCGTAAATGTACTTTATACTGCGTTAGCATGCTGGACATTTGTTGAACTTTATAGTGCTACTACAGAGCTAGCAGATATAATTAAAAATGAGAGGGTGCCATTTGAAATATGGTTTAATGGTATACCAATTGTGCTATTATTCATTGGTGGCATCATAATTACAATTTTTTATAGAATTCAAAAGAAAAAATACAAGAATTTATCCTTTTGGATGTATCCATTATTATTTCCACTAGAAGATGAACGTGAAAAAGCGATTACGGAGAAAGCTTGTCGAACAACTTTTGTTTCGTTATGGTATGTGTTACCTTGTGCAGTTGGATTTTTAACTCTTTCGCCTATTATTAATGAATATCTTCCTGGATACCCGCTGTATATTATATTTTCCATTTTCTTTATTCAAATGACAGTCTTCCACGTATCCCTATATAGAAATAAATTGGCTTGAAAAGAACCCTTCTTGCAATTAGCAAGAAGGGTTCTTTTTCAGCTTATACTTGTACATATAGCAATATTGTCTTATCATTTTATATAGGGTAAGATTTTGTAACGGAAAGGAATTGTATATGAATAAGCAAAGAATTTATAGTATAGTAGCAATTCTTCTATTTGTTGTAGGTGGTGTATTAATCGGAAAACCATTTTATGATGGATATAAGGCAGAGAAGAAACAGACAGCCAATGTACAAGCTGTTCAAAAGATGGAATATGAAAAGCATGACACAGAATTTGTAGATGCTTCAAAAATTAATCAACCAGACTTGGCAGAAGTGGCGAGTGCATCGTTAGATAAAAAACAAGTAATCGGCCGTATTTCAATTCCGAGCATCTCATTAGAACTTCCTGTGTTAAAAGCGTCGACTGAAAAGAATTTATTATCAGGTGCGGCAACTGTAAGAGAAAATCAAGTAATGGGACAGGGGAATTATGCGCTTGCAGGGCATAATATGTCAAAAAAAGGTGTTTTATTTAGTGACGTATCAACTTTAAAGAAGAACGATAAAATTTATTTGTATGACAATGCAAATGAGTATGAGTATACTGTTACCGGTGTATCTGAAGTGACTCCTGATAAGTGGGAAGTTGTAGAGGATCATGGGAAAAATGAGATAACACTTATTACATGTGTATCTGTTAAGGATAATTCTAAGCGTTTTGTTATTACGGGTGATCTAGTAGGAACAAAGGCGAAGAAATAAAGAAAAAAGAAGGTTCACTCTTTAAAGAGTGAACCTTCTTTTTTATCCAATGTTTAGAAATAAAAGAATATTTTAGTTGGTATTTAAGTATTTTTCTATTTTTGTATAATAAAGTAATGATTCTAGATTTTGGGAGGAACAAAAGTGAAACAGCAAGTAAAAAAACTTCTTTTAACAACAAGTGTAGCGTTATTGGTAGCACCAATTTCTGCTTATGCACATCCAGGGCGTACAGATGCTAACGGTGGACATACGTGTCGTACAAATTGTGAAAAATGGGGATTGCAGTACGGGGAATATCATTATCACAATAAACCAGCTTCTAGTAGTGGTGCAACGAGTCCAGCTCCTAGCCAAAATAATAATGGTGCTGTAGAAGCTGAAAGACAAGCAGAAGCGCAGCGCAATGCTGAGGCTGAAAAACAACGTGCTGCAGAAGAACAACGTAAAGCAGAGGAAGAGAGACAACGTGTAGCAGAAGAGCAAAGAAAAGCAGAAGAGGCACGTAAGCAAGAGGAAGCCCAGCGTCAAGCTGACATGGAAAAAGGGCAGCTTGAAGGTCAAAAAAGTGGAGAGGCTGATTTTAAAGCAGGGAAAAATAATGCGGAAGGGCATTTAACTGGAAAATCTGATACATATAAACAAGCATTTACAACTGCTTATACTGCAGCTTGGTCTTTAGAAGAGCAGAAAAAAATGCATTCTGAAAAAGGAAAAGAGCAAGGGTTAGCACAAGAGACAATGGACGATAGTCAAATTAATCCTGAGTTTAAGGTGAACTTTGCGGAAGGTTTCCAAGTAGGTAATAAAGAGAGAACCGAAAAGATTGAAAAAGAACAAGTGGAACTTGGTGAAAAGGCGGGTAAAGAATTAGCTGAAAAGAAACCTGGAAATACTGAAAAGGATGTATATGTGAAAGCGTATGAAACCGCGTATGAAAAGGGATATAAGTCTGCTAAAAAGGGAGCGGAAAAAGCTGGATATACATATGCATTTGAAAACTATGACTTAAAAGTTCCTGCTAAGTATGAAAAGAATGAAACATTAAAGAAATGGTTTACTGAAGGGTTTAAATCAAATAAAAAGGCAGCAGAAATCCGAGAAGAAGGATATAACAAAGGAGATAGCTGGCTGTCATTTTTCTATAAAAACTTCGTGCCAAGTGAATATAAAGAGCACAAAGATCTGTATGAACAAGCAATAGAAAAGGGCGAGAAAGCATAAAAAAAGATGAGGAGAAATTCCTCATCTTTTTTAATCCATCCATTTCACTAATTTCTTAGAAATTAATAATAAAACAAAACCTAAAATAATCGCTGCAGCTCCGATTACTGTAAATACTTCAGCATATCCAAGTGAAGTTGTGAAGCTTGCAAGTTGTCCGCCTATAATGTTGGCGATTCCCGAGCTTGCTAGCCATACTCCCATTAATAAAGAAGCAAGTTTTACTGGAGCAAGTGCGCTAACCATTGATAGTCCAACAGGTGATAAGAATAGCTCACCTAACGTATGGAAAAGATACGTAAAGACGATAAATAGTAAGTTTGCTTTTTCTGTAATATTATGTTCATCACTACCTGTTTTTAATGTAGCAATAACGAGAATGATATAACCGATACCGAGTAGGATCATACCAAGTCCCATTTTTGTTGGTATTTTCATGTCACCATTTTTTCTAGTTGCAAGTTTTGCCCATAATGCTGAAATGACTGGAGCAAGTAAAATAATAAATAACGGATTGACCGATTGGAACCAAGATGTTGGAACTTCCCATCCGAAGACAGAGCGGTCTACAAATTTGTTTGTATACAATGTTAACGAACTACCAGCTTGTTCAAAGCCAGCCCAGAAGAAGACAACAAAGCATGTTAAAATGACGATAACTGCGGTACGTTGTTTTTCTTTTTTTGTTAACGGTGTATCTCCTACTGTTTGTTGTCCAGCAGCCGTTTGCAAATCGCGAGATGGTTTTTTACCGATATCACCAAGGAAGCGATTTGATAGTGTTGTAAATAAAATTTGTCCAATAATCATTCCGATTGAAGCAGCTAAGAAACCGTAACGGAATCCGTAATGTACAACGCCATCAACTGTTGTTTTGAATAAATTTTCTGATAAAAATCCACAAACGAGTGGAGCTAAAAATGAACCGACGTTAATACCCATATAGAAAATTGTAAATGCACTATCACGTTTTGGATCGTTCTCTTCGTATAATTCTCCAACAAGTGTAGAGATATTTGGTTTGAAGAATCCATTACCGATAATAATAAGCGCTAATCCGAGGTATAGACCGACTTGGTTTTGCAAGGCGAATAGTGTAAGGTTACCGAGCGCCATTGTGATACCACCAATTGTGATGGCTTTTCGTCTACCTAGAAAACGGTCTGTTAAGTATCCACCGATTAATGGTGTGAAATAACAAGCGCCAGTATAAAACCCGTAAATAGAGAGTGCCCAAGCGGGACTAAACCCAAGACCACCACTTACTAAAGCTGTTGTTAAATATAATGTTAATAATCCTCGTAATCCGTAGTAACTAAATCTTTCCCACATTTCTGTAAAGAAGAGCAAGTATAAACCGGGAGGATGTTTCTTTTTTCTTTGTTGTTCTCTTTCTAGTTGTATCGTTGATTCCATGTTATTTTCCTCCTGACACAAACAAAAACAAAGTTAATAATTTTGTACATTTAATATTTTACTTTATTAACTATTATAAGTCAATAAAGGTTGATTTTTCAGAAGAAATTGGAAAAGAGAGATAGCTATAGAATGGGGGTTTCTTTTGTGATAGACTATGGACTATGTTTTCTTTGTAAGGAAGCGGGTTATTGCACTTTTTTATATGTGAAATTGATTTCATAAAAGATGAAATTAAAGAAGGAGAAAGAAATGAAATTGTTACAGAAAAAAGAAATTTTACTGATTAGCCTTATGTTATTCTCGATGTTCTTTGGAGCGGGGAATCTTATATTCCCACCTTTCCTTGGGTATGAAGCAGGAGAACATGTGTGGATTTCATTAGTAGGATTTATTATATCAGCAACAGGTCTTCCTATATTGGGTGTTATCGCTATTGCGAAAGCGGGAAGCTTTCAAACATTAGCGGGTAGAGTTCATCCTTCATTCGCCATTATTTTTCCGTGTATCGTGTATTTATTTATTGGACCAGGTCTTGGTATACCACGTGCAGGAAGTTTAGCTTTTGAAATGGGACCAGGTCAGTTGTTCCCACAAGCAGGTAGCTTAGTTTTGTTATGTTACACGGCTATTTTCTTTAGTATTGTTTACTGGTTAAGTTTATCCCCGTCTAAATTAATGGGCTTGTTCGGAAAAGTATTGACTCCGTTATTATTATGTATGATTGCACTTATTTTTATAAAGAGTATGTTTACAACGGTAGGAGATGTGAAAGAGCCGATAGGGAACTATGGACAAGCTCCGATGTTCCAAGGGTTTTTAGACGGATATTTAACGATGGATGCGTTAGCAGCTTTAATATTTGGGATTGTTATTGCAAATGCTTTGCGTGCAAAAGGTATTGAAGATGATAAAGGTTTAGCTAAATATATGAGTATTGCTGGAATTGGGGCAGGACTATTACTATCTATTATTTATGTCATCCTTGGATATGTTGGTTCAATTAGTGGTTCATTAGGCACATTTGATAACGGTGCGAAAGTGTTAGCACAAGTTATGACGACATTATTTGGACAAGGCGGATTAGTATTATTAGGCCTTATTTTTACTATCGCATGTTTATGTGTTTCAATTGGACTGGTTACGTCTTGTAGTCAGTTTTTTGCAAGTGTATTTCCGAAAGTGTCTTATAAATCTTGGGCATTTATATTAAGTTTTGTGAGTATGATTTTAGCTAATTTAGGATTAACGCAAATTTTAAAAGTATCAGTACCGATTCTTGGATTTATTTATCCAGTTGCATTAACACTTATTATTTTAGGGTTATTCCATAAGTATATTGGAAAGTATGTATACGTATATTCGGTCACGATTGGAATCGTAGCGTTATTTAGTGCGATTGATGTTTTAAACAAAAGTGTACTGATGAATAAGTGGACACCACTACTAAAAATTCTTCCGTTTTATACAGAAGGTGTAGGTTGGATCGTTCCGGCACTTGTAGGTTCCTGCCTCGGTATGATTGCTAGTATTGCTATAAATAAGAAGAAATAAGTAAGAGGTGTTTTCCTATTTCGGAAAACACCTTTCTTTTTTTGGAAAAATGGTATCGAACATGAATAGACTAATAGTATGATAAGGATAATTGGTAATATATAGGTTTAATAATGATCGGTAATGAGGGGGGAGCGTATGAAGGGAGATTTAAATAAGAAAATAGAAGCACTCGAAACGGCAATTGAAACGATGCAAGAGACACTTTATGATTTGAAAACAAAGCAAAGGGAAATTGAAAAGGTTCAACAAAATGTTAATAAGGAAAAGAAAGAATACATTGAGGCGGTAAGTAATAAAAAGTTACAAGAAGATGTAGTTAAGACGAGTGAGTCCATACAAGAGCCAGAGGTGAAACAAGTAGATATATCTGCATTTAAGCCAGAACCATTTAATATTATAAAGTTTTGTCAAACATGGTTACCACGCATATTTGTCGGTATTATGCTACTTGGCGTTATTTGGTTATTTAAAGCAGGAGTAGATGCTGGATTATTAACACCAGCGATACGGGTTGTGTTTGGTATAGTACTATCTGCCGGTTTGTATTACGTAGGAGATATACAAATTAAAAGAGAGCGGCAAGCGTTAGGGCTAGTATTAGCTGGAGGAAGTATTACGGGAATTGTTTTAACAACGTTTGCGGCACATTATTTATATGAGTTTATTCCTGCAAGTATTGCGTTTATCTGTAATATTGTATGGGTTATTTTAGGGATTTATTTAGCGAAAAGGTATAGATCGGAATACCTCGCTATTTTCGTGGCGGTTGGAGCATTTTTTGTTCCTTTCTTGTTAAATAGTACGACTCCTAATACGTATATTTTCTTTAGTTATGAGACGATATTAACAATTAGCTTATTATGGTATGCATTGAGAAACCGTTATAAGTACTTGTATATGATTTCTTATGTTGTTGCGGCAATTGTCCTATTTGTCTTCTTTGTTGTTATGTCAATATTGGTAGAGAATGTGCAAGTACAGTTAACGGTTGTATACGGTATAATTCATTTGCTGTTATTTTGGCATATGTTTTCGGAGAGGAATTTTATACAAGAAGCACGATTGGCGATATTTAGTGCAAATGCAGTTTTCTTTATTTTAGCCATCTCCCAAATTCCTGAATTTACAACGTGGGGATTAGTTATAAGTGCATTTGTGCATGCTGTTATGTTCGTACTTGAATATAGGAAGAATAAACATTCTGTATTTACAAATCTAATATTTGGCTTTGCAATGGGGTCATTTAGTTTAGCGATTTTATACGAGTATAGTTTGGTGAATGCAGCGATCGTATTAATGTTACAAGGTTTCCTCGGTATGGTTACTGCTATTAAAGTAAAGCAAAATATTAAACTGTATGTAAGTGCAACGATTTATGCGATTGGAATGGTACAGACGATTTTTAGCCCGTTTGATGAGTTCATTTCAGCAGGGTTTGTCGCTCATATTATTTTAATAGGAACGTTCTATTATTGCATGATACAAGCAAAAGAAGTGTTAGCGAGTTTAGGTAAATATGTTTATTCTATAGCGCTCTACTCGTTAATGGTTATTGTATTTATTACAATTACTAGGATCGGTGAGGTTCTTTCCACAGATGGAAGTATAATTAGCGTATCTGTATCATTATTATGGATGGTATATGCTTTATTTGCAGTTTGGTTTGGCCGTTATAGACAGATGAACGAAATATTATATGCTGGCCTAGTCGTATTAGTAGTAACAGTAGGGAAGTTATTCCTTCTCGATCTACCAGAGGTGTCGATGATGATTAGGGCGGTGTTATTCTTAATCGTTGGTAGTATAGGTATCGTTATTTCAAGAATATTTTTCTCAAAAGAAGAGAAGTGAAAAGAAGGCAATCCATATCCGGATTGCCTTTTTCATTATTTTTTATTAATCGTTACAGTTTCACTATATTTCGCTGTCGTATTTTGACGTAGACGAAGTGTTGCTTGTCCAGTTGTATTTGAATCAAGTTGTACATTCACAATTTTTTCAGCAGATCCTTGGTTATTTGTTATGAAAGAGAATGCACTGCTATATCCGAAAGAAGATGGCCAAGTGCCATTTGTATTTTGAACTTTTGCCACCTGTGTTCCGCCAGTTGTGAAGATACCTAAAGAATAATTATTGTATGTTGTATTTGGTAATAAGTTATTTACTTGAATCTTCATTTGGAACACTTCATTGTTTGGTAGAATGCTAGGGTGCGTAATTACGTAATCACTCGTTGTCACTGCACCGTTATAGCCGTATGAACCTGGTTTGAAAGTATTTGTATTGAACCACTGGTAACCTTGACTTGGTGCGCTCCAAGGTTCTGGTTGTGGTTCTGTTGATAATCTTGGTTGTTCAAATGTTTGTAGAGCTGTAGGTGCATCAAGTTGTAAACCACTCACTTGATCTAAGCTTGTAAATGTTTCTTGCTTCGCTAACCAATTCACGATGTTTTCTAATAGAACAGCATCGTTTTCTTCTTTATAACCATCATAAGTTTTCTTTGATTGACCTGAATCTTCACGAACATATTTTGGCGAGGCATCTTCAACAGGAGAAGAATCACCAATAAAGGCTGCTTTTCCAAGGCCAACTTTCGAAATAGCAGCATAAGGCCCCTCTGCAACGCCACCACCATTATAAACGCCGCTATCAACAGCGTTATTCCATTTTGATGGATTTTCTGGAAGATATACAAGGCCTTTCGCTAGTTTTGGATTTGTAATCGCAAGAGTAGAGCCGGCATGCATTGCTACAGATGAAACGCCAGTTGTAATTCCGAATGATTGCGCGGGTGAGACAATATTTTTAGCTGAAACATCACCAAGTGCATTGTAACGGAAGCGAATACCGAAATTATCGGATAGCCAATCAGAGCTTTCTACTCCTTGCATAGCTTGTGAAGTTGTTTCTTCATTAGACATTCCCTTTGCTGGATTATCCCATGCCCCGCGTCTATATCCATTGAACACTTCTGAGGAGTCCCAGCGGTTTTTATTACGATCTGCATTATAATGATCGGCAATGAAGAAAATACTGCCGCCATTTTTCACGTATTGTAACATTGCGTCTTGCTCAGATTTTTTATAAGGAATATTTGCTTCGGGAACGATAAACACATTGTAATTTTTTAAATCGTCGTATGTAATAGATGTTGATTTACGAAGTTCTTTTACATAATATCCGTTTTGGGCAATACCGTTTCCGAAATCAGAAAAACCGCCATCAATAACCCAGTCAGCTGTCCCAGCCGTTTGACCGTGAGTATTATCAAATAATACTTTCTTCCCATTGTTTTGGTTTACAACTTTTGCAGCAATTTCAGGAGCTGGGTCTACGGAGCTTTCGGCATAAGTAGACGGAATATAGGAACTCCCTATACTAAGTGTGATTGCTGTTGCTAAAGAAAATTGAATCCATTTTTTATTCTTCATAGAAGAATCCCCCTAATAATAAATATATGTGCCTTTAATAATGTAATCTATTTTTTTTAGGAAATAAAGATAGAAAATATTAAATAGTGTAAAGATAACGTTAATTTAGTTGAGAAATATTTGCGCGAATAATAAAAAAATCTCTCCCCAGTAAATTAGGAAGAGATCGTGGACTTAACTAATTTTTGAATTAGATGATTCATCAATCTTATGAAAACCTTTCATATAATACACGATAGCCAAGCCGATAAGCCAAATTGGACCGACGATTAATGCGATTCGTGTATCTTCTGAATAGGCCATTATACCTAGTACAAGTACAAGGAAGCCGAGTGAGAAATATGAACTTAATGGGTATAAAGGCATTTTATATGCTAGCTTATCCTTTTTATTAGTCTGTAATCCTTTACGGAATTTAATTTGCGCGACTAATATAATTCCCCAAGTCCAAATTGCACCGAAAGTTGAAATACTAGTTAGCCATGTAAACACTTTTGCAGGAACAAGATAGTTTAATATAACGCCAATGAGTAAAACGATTGCTGTTGCTACAATTCCTTGACTTGGAATACCGTTTTTATTTAAACGGCCGAATCGTTCAGGAGCTTTCTTTTGTTGTGCTAATGTAAATAGCATACGGCCTGTACTAAACAAACCACCGTTACAAGAAGAAAGAGCTGCTGTTAAAACAACAAAGTTAATAATGCCTGCTGCCTTTGCGATACCGATTTGCTGGAACGTTAGTACGAAGGGACTTCCTTTTTCACCAAGTTCGTTCCAAGGATAAATTGCCATCATAACGAATAGAGCTCCAACATAGAATAATAAAATTCTCCAAAATACGTTATCAATTGCTTTTGCGAGTGTCTTTTTCGGATTTTGAGCTTCCCCAGCTGTAACGCCGATAAGTTCGACTCCTAAATAAGCGAATAATACCATTTGTAAGGAAAGTAATAATCCAGAGAATCCATTTGGGAACCAGCCGCCATGTTCCCAAAGATTTGAAATACCAGTTGCAACGCCGCCATTTCCAAATCCGAATAAAATAATACCAGCACCGACTACTATCATACAGATAATTGTGACAATTTTGATGAGAGCAAACCAAAACTCAAGTTCTCCAAACACCTTTACAGATAAGAAGTTGAAAGCACTCATTAATAAAAGAGCGAGTAATGCCCAAGTCCAGCGTGGGATATCTGGGAACCAGTATTGCATGTAAATTCCTGCTGCTGTAATTTCTGCCATACAAGTAACAACCCATAAAAACCAGTAATTCCAGCCTGTAATATACCCAGCTAGTGGGCTGATGTAATCATTTGCATATTTACTAAAAGAGCCAGCAACTGGTTGTTCAATTGCCATTTCCCCGAGTGCGCGCATAATGAAAAAAATAACGAGTCCGGCAATCATATAGCCTAGTAAAATGGATGGGCCAGCTAGTTTAATAGCAGAAGCTGATCCTAAAAATAGTCCAACGCCAATTGCTGAACCGAGAGACATTAAAGTAATATGGCGCTGTTTTAAACCACGGTTTAAAGTTTCAGATTTGTTTGTTTGCTGCATAAGAAGAATACCCCCTGTAGAGTGAACGATATTTGAATGCGTTTGCTAAATATTTAACTATTTCAAATTATAAAACATTTCTATCTGTTATGCTACAAAAATAATCATAATGCACTGTACTACATCTGAGCTTGTCAGACTTAAACTTAAAATTCTAACTATTAGAGAATATGTTGACTCTTCTTTTTATTGATTGTTAAGATTAAGTATTATATTTTCTCACATACTAGTAAGAAAAGAATATGTGATAATAATTCAGATGTAGGAAGGGTACATAACCATGTTTCAATTACAAAAATATAACACTTCTGTGAAGCAAGAGCTTTTAGCTGGCATCACAACTTTTTTTACATTTGCGTATATTCTTGTCATCAATCCGAAAATATTATCTGATGCAGGTGTACCATTTGATCAAGCTTTTACGGCAACTATTATTGCGACTGTTGTAGGGACGCTATGTATGGCGTTTTTAGCTAACTATCCAATTGTTATTGCTCCAGCGATGGGAATGAATGCATATTTTGCTTACTCTGTTGTTCAACAGGCAGAGGGGATTACATATGTCATTGCGTTTTCAGCAGTATTTGTAACAGGTATTATTTTTCTTTTATTATCTTTCACCTCGTTTAGGCAAAAGCTAATTGTCGCAATTCCTGACAGTTTAAAACATGCGATTGCAGGTGGAATTGGGTTATTTATTGCTTTTATTGGATTACGTCTATCTGGAATTATCGTTGATCATCCATCTAACTTAGTTACGATTGGTGACTTCCATTCTCCAGCCGTTATTTTAACTCTAATTGGTTTAATATTAGCGGCGGTATTAATGGCATTACGTGTGAGCGGTGCATTATTTATTAGTATGATTGTGACAGGGGTTATCGCCTTCTTTACAGGGCAACTGAAGTTTGAGGATAAAATTGTTGCGATGCCTCATTTACCAGAGGGTATTATCGTTTCAAACCCAATCAACGCCTTTTCAGATGTGATTGAATACGGATTATATGGTGTTGTATTTTCATTTTTACTTGTACTGTTATTTGATACAACAGGTGCATTACTCGGTTTAATTAAACAAGCAGGTTTAAATACAGATAATACTGAAAAGCGCTTTGGTAAGGCGTTCATTGCGGATGCAATTGGCGGGACGACAGGTTCCATCTTTGGGACAAGCCCGACAGCAGCAACAATTGAATCGTCAGCAGGTATTGCTGCAGGTGGTAAAACTGGATTGACAGGTATTGTAGTCGTTTGTTTAACGATTATAACGGCATTCTTTAGCCCTGTTATTGCTTCTTTATCAAGTGTAGCAGCTATTACAGCTCCTTCATTAATCATAGTAGGTAGCTTAATGGCACAAAGCATTCGTGATATTAATTGGAATGAATTTGAAGATGCATTACCAGCATTTTTAATTTTCGTTGGTATTCCGTTAACGTCTAGTATTGCGAATGGAATTGCAATTGGATTTTTAGTGTATCCAGTCTTAAAAATTGTGAAAGGGAAAGGGATGGAAGTACATCCGTTACTATACTTATTTACAATTTTATTTGGATGTCATTTATTCTTATAGTATAGATATAGAAAGGGGGCTTCTTATGAGAGGTCCCTTTTTGTGTATAATAAAGTGAAACTATAAACAGTGGGGCTTTTGTTCATTCCCACTGCTTATCAGCCTTCACCAATCGAGGGAAGGTAGAAATTAGATTAATTACGTAAAATATAAATTACTTAATGGAATATATATGTTACAATAAATGTAGAGGAGGAACATGAATGGCTGTAAGTAAAATAAAAGTCGCGCGTGTTCAGTTAGATTTAACACAGCAACAATTAGCAGAAAAAGTAGGGGTTACAAGGCAAACGATTAGTTTAATTGAGAAGGGGAAATACAACCCATCTTTAGATTTATGTTTGAAAATTTGTTATGCGGTAAATAAAACATTAAATGATTTGTTTTGGGAGGAAGAGGAGTGATAGGGTGAAAATCGTGAAAGATGAACGTTTAATGATTGAGGGGTTAAAACATATTAGACTAGTTTTCATCTTACAAAATATCATCATACTAGGTATTGTTTTTTATCGCTATGTTTTGCAAGGTTCAGGATATGAAAGTGTTTCGGATTTATTAATGGTATTTATGGGTGGGATAATAGTTATTAACTTTTTAAACTTAAAAAATTCTGTGGAAGTGTATGAGCATACGGGGGGAGTATCGCGTAATTATTTCATGAAGCTATTATTCATTCCAGTAGGGATTGTTATTGGGATTTTAGCTATTTGTATCATTGTAACACCGGATATTTCGATAAAGGAAATTAGTATAACAGGACTGATTATGTTGGCTTGCTTTTTAATTCCTAGTTTGTTTATATACATATATATGAAAAAAATAAAAAGTGAAGATTGAAATATAAGAAAGGCTTTCTCATATTAGGGAAAGCCTTTCTTATATTTCTTTATACATTACTTTATGTAGTCCAAGTGTATCAATTTCAAAGATTTCACCATGCTCATGGAAACCTAATCGTTTGTAATAGTCTGTTACAGTGGTTCGTCCATTACACCATAAAGTGCTTGCACCACGTTCTTGGAGGATTTGTTCAGCTTTACGGATTAAAAAAGTAGCCGGCACGCTGGTTTCGGAAGTTAGGTAATGTTGCCATTCCCCGTAGACGATAATGGATACCAGTTTGTAAGCCTGGGTATAGTTCTTTTGAAAAGGAAGCGATACTAATAAGTTTATCGTTTAGAAACGCACCTAAGTGGAAGGAGTCTATTTCGTAGTCGGAAGGGTATTTACAATTTTTTAATGACTGATCAGGACGTAAAAATTTTTGACGTAATAAGTATGTTTCACTGTAATCATAATATCGTCCTTTCTTATAAGCCCTTTTCTATAAGTTGTAAGAAGAAGTATGCGGGTGCAATGAGAAGTCCTAGTATGCTAGCAGTTCCAAGAAGGAGTGAAAGTAAGAGACAAAAGTATTTAATTCCATTCGATTTTTTCCATCCGTAGCTACAAATTTCAATGCTAATACCGATGAGAATAATGGCGACGAGTACTTCTGCTAATAATAAGAGAGCTAAAGTTGAAATAGACATAATATTATTCATCCCCATAATATGTGATAGTAACATTTTACCATATGGAAATGAAAAAGTGCCCCTCAATTATGTGAGGGGCATTTTTCTATTCTAATATGCTTTTCAGTGTATCGATATGTTCTTTTGAACCTGTGACCAGCAATGTATCACCGTGTTGTAGTCTCGTATCACCATGCGGTATTAGTGCTTTATTACCACGGTAAATTTGAATGACGAGTACGTCGCCTAAAAACGGAAGGCGGCGTAGTGCAACACCGTTATATTTATTGCTACGTAGTTCGACTTCACGAACTGTTTCATTTGCTGTTGTAATTAAGCGAACGAGACTTGGTTTATCAATAAGTGCACGTAATAAAATACGTGTAGAGTTAATAGTCGAGAATACAGCGATATGTTCTTGAGTTGCTTTTTCTTGTAGAAGGGGATCTTCTACACTTGCGATGACGTGTTCAACACCTAATTCTTTTGCATGTTCTGCTAATAATAAGTTTTGTTCATCATCACTTGTTGCAACAACAACACGGTCTGCTTCGAAAGCTTTTTGTTCCATTAAAGATTGAATAGTAATCTCATCTAATTTTACGATAGGGAAGTCATGAGATTTCGCTTCATCATCATTTATTTTATTTTGACGTATCATATATAGTGTTACGTCATAGTCTTCACGTTTTAAATCAAGTGATAACGGAAGAGTAATTCTGCTTGCGCCAATAATAGATACTTTCGGTTTTGGTATTTCCACTTTTGGAAACATCTTTTTAAATAATATAGGTGCAAAAATACAAGTAATAACTGCACTTAAAATAAGGGATGCTGATAAACTTGGGCTAATGATGCCTAGTTTTTCACCGATTTGTGCAGCCGCAATAACTAAAGAAAGTGTTGATGTTAACAAAATGGCACTTCCGAGTACGATATTGCGTGGGTACCATTTTCGTAAGACGAGTGATGGTAACAGCTTTGAGATAAAGAGTCCCACAATTAAAATTGGGATCATTAGCATGCTAGAAGGCTCTTTAAAAATAGACCATACTTCTAGATTTACACCAACCATTACGAAGAAAATAGGGATGAAGAAACCATATCCGATGGAATCAAGTTTTTCAACCATATCTTCATTTGGTGATAATAAAGATACGAGTACACCTGCTAAAAAGGCTCCCAAAATGTTTTCTGCCCCAACAGATTCAGATAATCCAACTAATATTAAGATGAGTGCGAAAACAGCTCGTGTATCAATTTGTACACTACCGGCTTTTAAGCTTTCTAGGTATGGAATATTTTTAAAGCGTCTTGCGACAAAGTAAATTACAATACCAGCGCCGAATAGAAGAAGTAGAAGCCACATGCTTTGGCCACTTTCGGAATTTAGCCCGACGAATACAGCGAGTAAAATCATTGTAACTAAGTCTGCGATAACAGCGACTAATAAAATGATTTGCCCGATTGCAGTCTTTCCTAAGTTATTTTCTTTTAATGTTGGCACGACAACACCTAAAGAAATAGTTGAAATAATTAAAGTCATGAACATTGCATTGTCTACAAATCCTAGCCATACGAATAGTAATGATAGGGCATAAGATAATATGAAAATAAATAAGAAGATAATGCTTGCCGCTTGGAATGTGTTTGGTTCGTTTGTCGTATTCTTTTTCCCTTTTTGTTTAAAAATCGAAAAGTCAATTTCTAACCCGCTTAAAAACATTAGGAAGATAAATCCTAGTGTCGATAAGACTTGAAGCCACATATCTGGCTCAATGATGTTAAACCCACTTTTACCTACAAAGATTCCTGCGATAATTTCTGCAACAACAACAGGAAGTGCTTTTAATTTAAAGCGTTGTAACAAAAGGGGAACGAAAAACGCGATTGCGACAACAACCATAAGTGATAGAACAGAAGAATGATGTTCCACTGCGTTCTCTCCCTTCAAATAAATATAGTACCTATTTAGCCATATAATAGGTAGAAAAGCAACGCATATGGATTCGATTTCATAAAGAAAGAGTTTTCTTAACATTTGTCATAATAAGTATATTTTTCATGATTCTGTTGTAACTTCCGTAATGTGGATGCAATAGGGGAGGGGATAAAGTGAAACTTTAATCAGTGGAGGTCTTACTGCGCGTTAATGCGGGATAAAAAAAGACTGCTGAGGAATCTCAGCAGTCTTTTTCATGCAAATTACATTGAGAAGAAGATCCATACAGTTAAACCAACTGTTGCAGTTGCAACGAAGAAACTGTATATCATTGTAAGAACTTGAATTCTTCCTTCTCCTTCTTTTAAATGCATGAACATAATTAATTGTAATAACGCCTGCGCAACTGCCATTACGATGATAGTTGTTAAAATCGTTGAAAGTGGCAAGTTAGTATAAAGTGCCACGTATAACGCTAGAAACGTTAGTGCAAGCGATAAAATAAATCCGAAAACGTGTGACCATGGGAATCCGCTATGCGCATGCCCGTTTGCTTGATTGTTATTTTGACCCATTTACGCCACCATCCCGTTCAAGTAAACTAGTGTGTAAATAAAGACCCAAACAAGATCAAGGAAATGCCAGTATAAGCTGATAATAAATACTTTACGAGCTGTAACTGGTGTTAAACCTCGTTTTAAAATTTGGATGATAACACAAGTTGCCCAGATGATACCACCTGTTACGTGGGCACCATGCGTTCCAAGAAGAACGAAGAATGCCGATAAGAAAGCACTTGTTTGAATCGTTGCGCCTTCGCCAACGTACAAAATGAATTCTTCAATTTCAAAGAATAGGAAGCCTGCACCTAAAAGTAAAGTTAGGATAAACCAAGCTAACATTCCTTTTTGATTTTGTTTACGCATTTCGTGAATTGCGATACCGCATGTAAAACTACTTGTTAAAAGTAACAGTGTTTGAATTAAAAGTGTTTTAACTTCAAACAATTGCGCTGGTGTTGGGCCATCAGCCGTACGACCAGCTAGGACTAGATAAGAGGCGAAAAGTGTTGCGAACAGCATAATTTCAGCCCCAAGAAAAATCCAGAATCCTAGGATATTCAATCTGCTTTGCTCGGATTGATATTCCAAAGGTAAGCTTTTATCTAAAGCCGCCATGTCATTTCACCTCTCATGCTATATGTTCTGTTTCTTTAATTTCATCAACACTTACGTAGTAACCATCGTCATAATCGAATGAACGATAGATTAAGCAACCTAAAATACCAACTCCGCCGATTGCTGCAAGCCAGAACCAACTAAATACTAATGCAAAACCTGCAAGACCGAAGAATAAAGACGCAATAATAGGCACGCCAGAGTTACTTGGCATGTGAATTGGTTTTATTTCTTCTGCAGCTGGTGTAACTGTTTCTCCGCGTTTTTTCATGAACCAGAAAGCATCAGCTTCTTTAATTTCAGGAAGTTTCGCGAAGTTGTAATGTTGTACAGGAGATTGAGTTGCCCATTCAAGTGTACGGCCGTCCCATGGATCTCCAGTTGTGTCACGCTCACCGTGACGTGCACTCCAAATTACGTTATAGCAAAGGATTAGGAAGCCAATACCCATCATTACAGCACCAACAGATGCGATTTGGTTTAGCCAGCCCCATCCAAGACTTTCAGAGTAAGTGTACATACGACGAGTCATACCGTCTAAACCTAAGAAGTACATTGGGAAGAAACAGATGTTAAATCCGCTCATAAAGATCCAGAATGTCCATTTACCTAGGCGTTCATTTAACATATGACCTGTCATTTTTGGATACCAGTATGTGAATCCAGCAAGCATAGCGAATACTGTACCTGCGATTAATACGTAGTGGAAGTGAGCAATTAGGAAGTAGCTGTTATGGTATTGATAATCAGCTGCTGCCATTCCAAGCATAACCCCTGTAACTCCACCAACTACGAAGTTTGGAATAAATGCCAATGACCAAAGCATTGGAACTGTAAAACGAATACGTCCTTTATACAGTGTAAACAACCAGTTAAAGATCTTAACACCGGTTGGAATCGAAATCGCCATTGTCGAAATCGAGAAGAATGAGTTAACCGCTGGACCTGCACCCATAGTGAAGAAATGGTGAAGCCATACGACGAAACTTAGTAAAGAAATTGCAACCATCGAGTACACCATCGCACTGTAACCGAATAGACGTTTACGTGAGAATGTACTAATGATTTCAGAGAAAATACCGAATGCCGGTAAAATAACGATATATACTTCAGGGTGACCCCATACCCAGAATAGGTTGGCCCATAACATCGGCATACCGCCGCTCGCCATCGTAAAGAAGTGAGCATCGAATAGACGGTCAAATGTCATTAATGCAAGAGCAACTGTTAATACTGGGAAAGCGAAAATAATGATAATTGTTGTAATTAAGATTGACCAAGTAAACATTGGCATTCTCATTAATTTCATACCAGGTGTACGCATTTTTAAGATAGTAACAAGGAAGTTAATACCGGTCATTAGCGTACCGAGACCTGAAATCTGTAATGCAATTGCGTAGTAGTTATTTCCTACACCAGAAGTAAACTCTGTACCTGCCATTGGGAAGTAAGAAGTCCACCCAGCGTCTGGAGAACCACCGATTACGAAAGCGATGTTGAATAACATTGCTCCGACAAAGAATAACCAGAAACTTAAAGCATTTAAGAACGGATATGCAACGTCACGAGCACCAATTTGTAATGGTACTACAAGGTTCATTAATCCCATAACGAATGGCATTGCCATGAAAAGAATCATTACTGTACCATGTGTTGTAAAGATCCCGTTATAGTGTTCAGCGTTTAAATAAGTTGTTTCTGGGAATGTTAACTGTGCACGGATCATTAAACCGTCCATACCACCACGGAATAACATTATAACCGCAGAGATAATATACATGGCCCCGATTTTTTTGTGGTCAACAGTTGTTAACCATTCGTCCCAAAGCCATTTCCATTTTTTATACTTTGTTAGTACGAAAATGATTGCTAATGTCACAAGAACGATAGAAGCGTCTGCACCGTAAATAATCGGGTCACCTGTGACAAAGAATTCATCAAGCTTCACTGTGTTCACTCCAATCTGTTGGAATAATAGCTATTATTTTTTGTTTTTGTAGTAGTTGTAATCACAATATTCAAGTGATTTTGGATCTACATAACTTAAGTGATGACTAGAGAATGTCATACGACCAACTACACCAGGTTTAACAATTTCGTTGTACTTATTTTCTGTTAGTTTAGGAGCAGTTTCTTGTACTTCTTTTACCCACTTGTCATACTTTTCTTTTGTTTTTGCTTCAACTTCGAACTCCATATGAGTGAACCCTTCACCAGAGAAGTTCGCACTACGGCCTAGGTAAGAACCAGGCTTATCAGCTTGTAAATATAAATCCATAATCATGCCATCCATAGTGTACTTCATACCACCAAGTTCTGGAACCCAGAATGCATTCATTGGACCTACAGAAGTAAGCTTAAATTGAATTGGTACACCAGCTGGGATGTTTAAATAGTTAACGGTTTCAATTTTTTCCTCCGGGTAACTAAATAACCATTTCCAGTTCGCAGATGTAACATAAATTTCAACTGGTTTAATATGTTTGGACTCTTGCGGAACCTCTTCCGAAGCATAAGTTGCTTTAACTGTTGGAATCGATAATGCGATAACGATAATAACAGGAATAACCGTCCAAATGATTTCTAATAATGTGTTACCATGTTGATCAGGTGGCTCATAGTCCATATTCTCTGGTTTTTCACGATAACGAATCAAGATGACTGTAAACAAGATGAATACAATTGCGATAATTAATGACATAAGCAAGAATGACCAAACAATTAAATCATACTGTGCCTTTGCAACGGGTCCTTGCGGATTTAATACTGCGAGTTTCTTATCACAGCCACCGAGGAACAGAAGTAATGATAACGGAAGAAGCGAAGCTAACTTCCAAAATGCTTTCTTTAGTTGCACGATTGAAAATCTCCTTTCTCCTTGGATTGAAACTATGCCAATAAAACAATATAAACCTATTAATTTATAGATGGCAATAGTTTTTGTCATATTGTTAAAAAATAGACACAAATGCACACTTTTTAAGGTGAATATCATTTGTAACTTGATAACATTGTAAACTATTTTCCAGATAAAAACGTGATTGTGGGAATTTTAAGATAAATAAAGTTATACCAACATATCCAAGAAATAGAAAAAAGCTATCTTATCATAAGAAAGATAGCTGAATGTTTTGTATATTTAGTTTATTCCCTGAGTTATATTTTTTTTCTGTTCAAATGTGACAGCTTTTTTATATTTCACTTGGTATAAAATGTAACAAATAATCATAAATGGAATCCCACAATAGAGAGCAATTCTTTGATCTGGAATGAAAGCTAAACTAACAAATGTAATGAAATTGAGTGAGAAAGCTACGATTGGAACTATTGGATAAAGTGGTGTACGGTATTTTAAATCATTTATGTCGCCGCCATTTTTCACGAAATTTCTACGGAAGAAAAACTGTGAAGCTGCAATCGACATCCAAACAACAACAGCAGCCATTGCTGCAATAGAAGTTAAAATTAAAAAGACAGTATCTGCTGCAAATATACTTGTTAATAAAGAAAGGCTTGCGAAAATCAGACTGAAAATTAACGCATTTAGTGGTACACCTCTTTTAGTTAACTTCGTAAAAGCTGGACTAGCCATTCCTTGTTTTGCCATCGCCCAAAGCATACGAGAATTTGCGTATAGACCAGAGTTAGCTACGGATAATACAGCTGTAATAATAACAAAGTTCATAATGTCCGCTGCATAAGGGATACCAGCCACATCAAATACAAGTACAAATGGACTTTCAACTAGATTAGCCTCTTGCCACGGGAGTAAACCTACAACAACTGATATCGCTAGGACGAAGAAGAATAGAGTTCGCCAAATTGTATTTTTGATTGCTTTTGGAATTGTTTTTTCAGGATTTTCACTTTCTCCTGAAGCAATTCCGATAAGCTCTGTTCCTTGGAATGAGTAATTAACTGTGATCATCGTAAGAAGAACAGCTAATGCACCGTTTGGAAATAGCCCGCCATTTTCAGTGAAATTGTGAAGCATTGGAGCTGGCTTTCCATTAAAATCGAGGAGACCAAACATAACCGCTCCTCCAAGAACGATAAAGATAACAATCGTTGCCACTTTTACGCTAGCGAACCAAAATTCAGCTTCTGCATATGCCTTTGCTGATAAAGCGTTCACAAGAAAGAGTACTACTGCAAAAGTAACACACCAAATCCAAGAAGAAACGTCTGGAAACCACCGTTTCATTAAAATGCTAACAGTCGTTAACTCTACCCCAACTGTAACAGCCCAATTTAACCAATACATCCAACCGACAACAAATCCAAAACCAGGTGAAATAAATTTGCTTGCGTAACTTTGGAAGGAACCCGCTTCTGGCATAGCTACTGACAATTCGCCAAGACATAACATCGTTAAATACATAACGAAACCACCGACTAAAAATGCAAGAATAGCACCACCAGGTCCAGCGTTATGGACGATTTGACCAGAGCCCATAAATAGCCCAGTTCCGATAACTCCACCAAGTGCAATCATAAATAGGTGTCTACTTTTCATTGTGCGTTTTAAATCTGTTTGTTCTACTTGTTGATTCATATGCCCCTCACCCCATATTTTCCTGTATGTGTTAACTTGATTTCATTCTGGGCTTTTAATCATTAGTGGGGGATGAAAAACATACTCGGCTTATTTTGTTGTGAACTGAGTATGTAAAAGATAACTATGACTAAATACCTTAGAATGTTTATTAACCTAGTGAAATAAATTCAGTTACTTCACCAGGTTAATAATTTCCATTTTAGCAAAAGAATCTGAAAAAGTATATTGTTTTTTCTTTTTATTAAAAATAATTAGAATTTTAAAACGATATCTGTGAATAATAATTCACAGAATCTTTCTAGCAAACTAGTAAGAAGAAAGGTACAATGATAGGAGGTAGATCTGTAAAATAATAATTAATGGAGTCTTGTTTAAAATGAAAAAGTTAAAATATGTTTTTGTTTTTGGAATTATATTTGCTGCCGCGTTTTTTATAGGGAAAGATAAAATTATACAAAAGGCGCAAGTGTTCCGTTTAGAGTTTCTATCTGAAATGAAAGAAGCGGCTATGATTGAAAATGTTCCGTTTATAAAGCAGTTACCAGAATTACCTCGTGGATGTGAAGTTACAAGTTTGGCTATGTTGCTGCAATACAAAGGTATACAAGTAGATAAGATGCAACTTGCTAGCGAAATTCATCGTGTTCCATTTAAACAAAATGGTTTACGTGGAAATCCTTATGAGGGGTTCGTTGGAAATATTTATACTAAGGCAGAGCCAGGCTATGGTGTATATAATCAACCCATTTTTAATTTAGCGGAAAAATATGTTCCTGAAAAAGTAGTTAATTTAACAGGTAGAGACGTGCAAGATACATATAAAGTAGTTAGTTCCGGTTCGCCAGTATGGGTCATTATTAATACAACGTTTAAGCCACTAGATGAGAGTAGTTTTGAAACATGGAATACAAGCTCTGGCAAAGTGAAAATTACATATTTTGAGCATAGTGTAGTAGTGGTTGGATACGATCAAAACTTTGTATATGTAAATGATCCTCTAAAAAACAATCCACGTTTCGCTGTTCCACGAGCAGAATTTGAGCAAGCTTGGGAGCAAATGGGGAAACAAGCTATTACTATTTTATAAAAGTGAAAAGTCATCTTGAGGATGGCTTTTTATTTTCATTCCCTTAAGATAGAAAATTCAGAAGATTCTTTTAAAAGTTAACAATTCACGCTATAATAACATTTAACTTGATGAAGAAGGGGAGAAGAGAAATGGATGTCGCAAAGGAACTTGTTTTATCAAAGAATCAGTTGATTGAGTGGAGAAGGCATTTTCATAAGTATCCAGAGTTATCTTTTCAAGAGGAAAAAACATCTCAATTTGTATTCGACATACTTCGGAAAATCCCGTATTTAGAAGTTTCACGACCTACTAAATATAGTGTAATGGCAAGGTTAATTGGTAAGCAGCCTGGTAAAACCATCGCGGTTCGTGCTGATATGGATGCTCTTCCTATTCATGAAGAAAATAAATTTGATTTTATTTCTACATATCCAGGTGTGATGCATGCGTGTGGTCACGATGGTCACATGGCAATATTGCTTGGTGTAGTACATAAGTTGGTAGAGGAAAGAGAGAAAGTTAAAGGAGAGATTCGCTTTTTATTTCAACATGCAGAAGAAAACTTTCCGGGTGGTGCAGAAGAAATGGTCGCAGCGGGAGTGATGGAAGGTGTGGATTACATTATTGGTGCTCATCTTTGGGCGTCATTAGAGGTTGGGAAAATAGGTGTAATTTATGGTCCTGCGATGGCGGCACCGGACGTTTTTAAAATTACGATAGAGGGAAAAGGTGGGCATGCTGGAATTCCGCACGAAACAGTTGATAGTATCTCCATTGGTGCACAAGTTGTTTCGCAAGTCCAGCAAATTGTATCGCGCCTCACGAACCCGTTAGATTCTCTCGTAGTATCTGTTACGCAATTTCATTCAGGGACAACCCATAATGTTATCCCTGAACAAGCGGAGATTGAGGGGACAGTGAGAAGTTTAAGGCATGAATTAAGAGAGGAAACAAAGGAGAAGCTTGAACGGATTGTCAAACATATTACAGAATCATACGGTGCTAAGTATACATTTTCTTATGAGTATGGATATCGACCAGTTGTGAACGATTATGAAGTTACAGAGCTTATTGAACATACGGCATTACAGCTGTATGGAAGAGAAGGAGTTGTTCGTTTACAACCAACGATGGCAGGAGAAGATTTTTCGGCATTTTTACAAAAGGCACCAGGGACGTTCTTTTTTATAGGGGCAGGCAATGAAGAGAAGGGAATTATATATCCGCATCACCATCCTCGTTTTACAATTGACGAAGATGCATTACCAATTGGAATGGAAGTCTTTGTATCATCCATTATGAATTTGATAAGTAAAGGAGAATGAGATGAAGAAAATACACGTGCTAGCACTTATTCCAGTTCTTTGTTTAGTGATTGGACCAGTATTTGCAAATTCGGTCACTCCTTATGTACTTGGAATGCCATTTCTATTATTTTGGGTATTATTATCAGTGCTCATTACGTCTCTTTGTATGGGGCTTGTGTACGTATTCGACCCTGCTAATAAGGGGGATGTGAAATGACAGCATTACTTATCATTATTTTATTCTTATTTTTAGCACTATTTTTAGGGATTCGAGCACAACGTGGAAAAGATATGAATTTAGAGCAATGGTCAGTTGGAGGAAGAGGGTTTGGAACTATTTTTGTTTTTCTCCTTATGGCAGGCGAAATTTATACGACATTCACATTTTTAGGAGGAAGTGGCTGGGCGTATAGTAAAGGAGCTCCTACTTTTTATATTTTAGGGTATGGTGCATTAGCTTATATTTTATCGTATTTCTTATTGCCTCCAATTTGGAAATATGCAAAAGAGCATAACCTCGTTTCACAGTCCGATTTTTTTGCGAAAAAATATAGCAGTAAGACGCTTGGGATAATTGTTTCAATTATTGGTGTAATTTCTATCATCCCATATCTTGTTTTACAGCTAAAGGGATTAGGGATCATCGTTTCGGAAGCATCTTATGGAAGAGTATCACCAGTTATTGCAGTATGGATTGGTGCTATTGTTATAACTATATATGTAATGGTTTCAGGTATACATGGATCGGCTTGGACAGCTGCTTTGAAGGATATTATGATACTATTTATCGTTATGTTTTTAGGTATATATTTACCGTACCATTATTATGGAGGATTTCAGCCGATGTTCGAAGCTGTAGAAGCAGCGAAACCAGGTTTTTTATCTTTACCTGAAGAAGGAATGAGTATTTCTTGGTTTGTTTCTACTATTATATTAACGGCTCTTGGTTTCTATATGTGGCCCCATACATTCGCTTCTGCTTTCTCGGCAAAAAATGAAAAAGTATTTCGTAAAAATGCGGCAATTATGCCACTGTATTCTTTAGTTTTACTTTTCGTATTTTTTGCAGGGTTTGCTGCTATCTTGCAAGTTCCAGGGTTAAAGGGAGCGGATGTAGATCTTTCATTATTCCGTCTGGCTCTTCAAACGTTTGATCCATGGTTTATTGGTATTATTGGTAGTGCAGGAGTGTTAACGGCATTAGTTCCAGGTTCCATGCTTGTTATGGCGGCATCTACGTTGTTAGCAAAAAATATTTACCGAACAATGGTGCCATCTGCTTCAGATAGACAAGTTGCAAAAGCAGCTAAGTTATTTGTACCTGTCGTAACGTTTGTTGCAGTATTGTTTACATTTAAAGGAGGAGAAACGATAGGTGCTCTTCTTTTAATGGGGTACAGTATAGTTACGCAACTTTTCCCTGCGCTTGTATGTAGTTTGTTTCCTCGTCAAATTATTACGAAACAAGGTGCGATTGCGGGGATGGGAATTGGGTTGTTAATTGTCGCATATATCACTTTATCTGGTTCTACTATAGCTACGATGTTTCCGGGTGTCCCGCAGTATATGAAAGATTTGAATGTAGGTATAGTCGCGTTATTAGTTAACATTATTGTGATGTTTGTAGTTAGTGGATTCACAAGAAATGTATCTGTAAACACCGACAATATAATAGTAGAAAAGTAATTCGTGTGTTAGAGCTATCTTCGAAAAGAGATAGCTCTTTTTTGTATATATTTTCTTCTATTAGCGGAATCTAACTAAAAACTTGTTGAAAAGGAAGTTAGGTGGGGAAATTGTTAGAGCTAAAAGGTAACTTGTTTGAAGTTATGAAGGAAATTAGAGATGAGTTAGGTTCACCTAATGATTTAACAATTAGAGAAGTTGCTCTTGCTGGTAGTTTTACACGTTGTGCGGTTGTTTTTTTATGTGGATTGACAGATAAGGATAATGTTTATAAATATGTAGTTCGTACACTTCAATATGAAGAAATACCAAATGAAGCAGCTGTGGTTCAGACATTATTGGATCGTTTTATTTCTATTGCAGAAGTCGGTATGAAGACGACTTTTCCAGATATTATAAATGCGGTTTTAGCAGGAGATACAGTCATATTAATTGATAATATTCAAACGGCTATTGTTGTTAACAGTAGAGCTTGGGAGAAAAGAAGTCTAGAGCCTCCAGTGACAGAAGATTTAATACGTGGACCGAGAGTTGGATTAAATGAAGATATTAATGTGAACAAAATGCTAATTCGCCGTGGTTTACGTGATCCGAAGTTACGGTTTCAATCTTATATTATGGGGAAACGATCGCAGAAAGAAGTAACCCTAGTATATATAGAAGATATTATTAACCCTTATATTGTAAAAGAACTAGATCGGCGTCTTCAATCCATAGTGACAGATGTCATTTTTGAGACAGGAACGATTGAGCAATTAATTCAAGATAATAATTTGTCGCCGTTTCCGCAGTTTTTAAATACAGAAAGACCAGATAATATAGTGGCTGCATTGGCGAAAGGGAAAGCGGCCATTTTAGTAGATGGGTCACCATTTGCTCTTATAGCTCCACTAGTATTTGTTGATATTTTTCAATCTGTAGAAGATCATTATGAGCGTTGGATAATTGGAACGTTACTAAGAATTTTACGTATGGGATCAGGTATCGCTGCTGTTTTATTACCTGCCATGTACGTAGCGCTTGTATCGTATCATCAAGGGCTTATTCCATCTAAACTAGCTTATTCCATTGCGGGAGCGAGAGAAGGGGTGCCGTTTCCTGCTTATATAGAAACGTTAATGATGGCATTAACGATGGAATTAATACGAGAAGCCGGGATTAGGCTTCCGAAACCGATGGGGCAAACAATTGGCATCGTAGGTGGTCTTGTAATTGGAGAAGCGGCAGTAAATGCAGGGATTGTAAATCCGTTTTTAGTAATTATTATTGCGGTTACCGCAATTGCTACATTTTCACTGCCTGTGTATAGTATTACGATTACGTTTAGGATTTTACTTTTCGTTTTTGTATTAGCCGCGACTGCTTTTGGATTGTACGGGATTATTTTAGCTCTTATTGCACTTGCGATCCATATTACAAATTTAAAGAGTGTTGGGGTACCGTATACAACACCTATTGCTCCTGCTTTTTATAAAGATTGGGAAGAAGAATTGGTTCGCCTACCAAAATCAATGTTAAAAGAGAGGCCAGAATATTTACAAACGAAAGACTCTACACTACGTCCAAAGGAGCGAGAGTAATTGAAGCCATTTGAATATGGGGATGAAGAAATTGGATCTCGGGAACTTGGTTTTGCGGTATCGTCAACAATTATCGGTATAGGTGCATTATCTATGCCTCGAGATATTGCTATGCAAACTTTATTTTCAGACGGTTGGATTATTTTACTTTTGGGTGGATTGATATGTGCGGTTTTAGGTTGGTTTGTAACGAGGATAGCTATTTTATTCCCAAAACAAAACTTTGTTCAATATACAAGTGCACATTTGACGAAGCCTGTTGCATACACAATTAGTAGCATTTTAGTATTAACATTTGCTGCTTTGACCGCATATGAATCGCGAATGATTGCAATTATTTCACAAACGTATTTATTTAGTGATACACCAATACAGCTACTTTCTTTCTTCTTCTTATTAGTTGTTATTTATGGAGTAGCAGGATCGAGAGCGGCTTTAGTAAGGTTAAATGTTCTATTCTTACCTATCGTGTTCATTGCGATAGTGTTGCTTTCTTTATTGAATGTGAATTTAATGGAAATAAACAATTTACTACCGGCTTTTCAAACGAACGCAAGTCAGTATGCTGTAGGAGTTAAAAATTCTATTTTCACATTTATCGGATTTGAGGTAGCTCTGTTTTATGCTGTGATGTTGAACGATAAGACAGCGAAAAAAGCGCCAATGGCAGTTGCAAAAGCAGTGATGGTAAATGTGCTGTCATACATTTTAATTTATGTAACTTGTATTAGCGTTTTTACGTATATGACAACCCGTGGATTAACGTATCCAACAATTGAATTGGGTAAAGAAATTGAAATTGGTGGAGGTTTTTTAGAAAGATTTGATGCCATTTTTTTTACTACTTGGATTATTACTATTTATAACACTACAGCAATGTATTATGACGTCGCATCTTTATTATTTTGCGCTATGTTTCCGAAAGTGAAGAAACATATTTTCATTTTTGTAAGTGCCCCGATTATTTTTATGGCGAATATGATACCTAGTAATTTGAATACTTTGTCAAGTTACGGGACTTATTTAGCTTGGATAGATATGGGGTTTGTCGTGCTAGCGCCTTTGTTAGTTTTTATTGTATATAAAATAAAAAGAAGGAATGGTAGAAATGAAACACCTTCTTAAAATTATAATGGTTATGGTTTTAGCTGGATCTATAAGTGGATGCTCTGAGCTAGAAGAAATAGAAGAAAGAGGATTTGTAGTAGGTGCAGCTTACGATATTGTGAAGGCAAAGAAATCAAATCCAATTATGAAAGGGACGTATCAGATGGTACTTCCCAGTAAGTTAGCGCAACAAGGTGGCCAAGGCGGTGGAGATAGTGAAAATTATATTAACGTTAGTGCGAAAGCAGATAGTGTCTTTGAGCAAATACGAATTATTGCTAAAAAAATTAGTCGCTCATTATTCTTTCCGCATATACAAGTGATAATTTTTTCTAAAGATTTACTAGCGAATCCATATGTTTTACAAAATACATTAGATGTATATATTCGCGATCATGAGATGAGAAGAAATATTCGTTTGTTCGTTTCTGAGAAAAATGCAGAAGCTATTTTAAAGCAGAGTGCCAAGCCTGAGAACTTACCGGCACAGTATATTGATATGTTAGCTGAGCATCCTCCGAAAAATGCTCAAATGGTTGAAGCTGCAAGAATTGGTGAGGTACAGCAAAAAATGATTTCTAACCAAAGTTTCGTATTACCTATTCTCGAACTAACAAAACAAGGGGTACAAATGAACGGGGCAGCGTTGTTTCGAGGGAAGGATAATAAGTGTGTAGGTAGTTTGAATGGAGAAGAAACATTTGGAATGAATTATATAATAGGTAAGAAAATTGGAGGGTTCTTTACCGTTCGTAAAAAAGACCAGCTTATTACATATGAAATTCATAAGATGCATCGAAAGATTAAAGTATCTACAGAAAATGCCACAAAACCGAAGTTTGATATTTATTTATCTTTGGAAGGCACTTTAGCTGAGTTACACTTTAGTGATCATAAACAAATTATGAATGAAGATCGATTGAAGAAAACCATTGCGGAGGAAATGGAGAAGCGTATCCAAAAATCGATTAAGCTTGTTCAAAAAAAATATAAGGTAGATGTATTAGCGTTAGGGGAAGTATATAAGCGGCATAATTATAAAGAATGGAAGAAGATAGATAAGAATTGGGATCAAGGTGAAAATTACTTTAGTAATGCTGAGGTTACTGTTCATGTTCATCCGACAATTGAGCATTCCGGTTCAGCCTTACCGAAAAGAGTGAAATAAGGTGATGTAAGTTGTTTACTGGCCTAGGGATTATTTGTACGATATTAATGGCGGTTCTTCCGGGAGCTATATATTTCCTTCATAAAAAAATTTCAAATTATGGAGCGCAGCCATGGAAAAAAAAGAAACCTGAATAAATTCAGGTTTCTTTCGCGCAAAGCATATGTGAAGGGGGATACCTTCTATGTATGCTTTGTTTTTTATAAAAGTCCTAACCAATGTACCAATTGTGTAGAGAGGAAAGTCACAACAATTGCAATAACAGTAGGGATTGCGAACGATAAGAATGTCCATTTTGCACTTTTTGTTTCTTTATATATGTTAACCAGTGTTGTTCCACAGGGGAAATGAAGGAGTGAGAACAACATTGTATTTAACGCTGTTAACCAAGTCCAACCATTTTCTAAGAATAGATTTTTAATTTGGTTAAAATCATCTATTTCAGTTAAAGCTCCAGTTGATAAATAAGACATTAATAAAATCGGGATAACAATTTCATTCGCTGGTAGTCCAAGAATGAATGCAGCTAAAATAAACCCGTCAAGTCCTAACATTTTAGCGAATGGATCTAGGAAGTTTACAAAATACATAAGTAAGCTTGTGTCACCGATGAAAATGTTAGCGAGTAACCAAGTTAATGCAGCCGCAGGTGCAGCTACAACGATAGCTCGTTTTAAAACATAAATAGATTTATCGAGTGTTGCACGTACAATTGTATTCCAAACTTTTGGCTTACGGTACGGTGGTAACTCAAGGGTGTAGTGAGTTGGCACACCTTTTAAAGCTGTTTTTGATAGTACCCAAGAAACAGTTAATGTCATAATAACACCAATTACAACCATTCCAACTACGACACCTGCAGTAACTAATGTTTGCATACTACCTGTATAACCAGCAGCCATAAATAATGAAGCCATTAAAATTAACATAGGCCAGCGACCGTTACAAGGAACGAAGTTGTTTGTTAAGATTGCAAGCATACGTTCACGTGGTGATTCAATAATACGTGTTGACATAATAGCGGCTGCATTACAACCAAAGCCCATTGCCATTGTTAAAGATTGTTTGCCATGTGCACCGGAGCGTTTGAATAAGCGATCCATATTAAACGCGACACGTGGTAAGTATCCGTAGTTTTCTAATAGTGCGAACATAGGGAAAAAGATTGCCATAGGTGGTAACATAACGCTAATAACAGCACCGATACCACGGAATAAACCAAGTATTAAAATGCCATGTAACCATTCGGGTGCATGCGCTGCTTGGAACCAAGATGTTAAATATCCTTCGGTCCATCCGAAGAATTCAGCAATCATATCAGATGGTACGTTAGCGCCTGCAATTGTAAGATAAAAAATAATAGATAAAATACCGAGCATAATTGGGAATCCCCAGATGGGAGATGTGAAAATTTTATCTAGTTTTTCAGAACGATACAATTTATCAGTATTTGTATATTGAACAGACTCTTTACATATGCTTGCAGATGTTCGATAAATATCTCCGACAATATCATCTCGTATATCTTCTTTTGAGAGTGTTTGTGCATGTTGAATAATATAGTCTAATGGAAGAGCTTTACTGGCTGAGTGAGATTCCATTCATTACGACCTCCCTTACAAGTGGTTCATTATGGTGTTTTTGGAGTGTAGTTAAGAAATTTTTATCTCCATCTAATATACGTAACGCAATCCAACGTGCTGGATACGTATCACCGAACACTTTATAAATTTGTGGTTCTAATTCCTGAATCATACTTTCGATTTTTTCACTGTAAGAAATTTTAATTGGTGTTGGAATTAATTTTTTATTTGCTACTTTAGCGATAACACTTAGCAAATGTCCAATACCTACTCGGTTACGAGCAGAAATCTTAACTACAGGTACACCGAGCGATTTTGCTAATTTCTTTTCATCAATAACGATGCCTTTTTTCTCCGCTTCATCAATTAAATTAATACAAATGACTACATTGCTTGTCATTTCCATCACTTGGAGGGCTAAATTTAAATTTCTTTCCATTGCAGTTGCATCTATAACAACTACAGTTACTTCTGGTTTTTCAAATATAATATAATCTCTTGCTACTTCTTCATCCGCAGAATTTGAATATAGTGAGTAAGTGCCAGGTAAATCTATTAATGTATATTTACTTCCGTTATGTTCATATTCCCCTTCAGCTTTTAAAACAGTTTTTCCCGTCCAGTTTCCAGTATGTTGTTTTAAGCCTGTTAAAGTATTAAATAATGTACTTTTCCCGGTATTCGGGTTGCCAGCTAAAGCAATGCGATGTTTGCTCATCTGAAATCATCTCCTATTAATACCCCGAAAATAAGGGAACTTTCTTCCTTACGTAGTGCAATAGTTGTGTTGCTTACTTGATAAGCGACCGGATCTCCAAGTGGACTGCGTTGTAATACTTTAATCGTTGCCCCAGGGATAAATCCTAAGTCTAATAAACGTCGTTTCATAGTTCCTTCTAATTGTATCTTCTCAATTTGTACAAACTCTCCTGTTTTAAATTCAGAAAGTGGTTTTGTATTAGCCGATACCATAAAAGTTACCCCATCTCTATATTGTTAGTTTAAGTTTAAAAAGTTTCCTAAGGTAAACTTTTTGTTAGTAATATAGTAGACCACATTGAATGATGCTGTCAATTAGTACTTTAAAAATATTCAATTATTTTTAGAATTGTTCCAATTTATTTAGTTGTACCAAAAAATATTACTGAAATTCTTCGCAATGTAAATAAAGTAAGGGTGTAAAACCTTAAAAATATAGGGTGATTGTAAATGTAGTTTTAATCTAAAGGGGAAAATGCAGAAAATTATTTACACTAGCTTTACATTGTTAAGATTAAATTTACAATAATGCATGTTTAGTGTGGATTTTGTTGGGTTCTTTAACTATAAATGTTGGGATTCCTAGCTTTTAAGGGTTATTATCGCCATTTACTTAAAATTAAAAATTGCTTAACACTCACATAATATTGTTGTCCTACAATGAATTTGTGTTCGAAAAAAGTAGACGAATGTGAAAAGTGATAATCCAAATGGGGGTACAAGACATGGTTATGAAAAAGGGTATTAAATTTTCTTTAGCGGCTTTAGTGGTAGCAGGAGCATTAGTTGGATGTGGGAAAGCAGAAGATACAGCTAGTAAAGGTAATGCTAAAGGAAGCGATAATGCAAAACAAGAATTGTCAGGTACGATTGCAGCTGCAGGTTCTACAGCGCTTCAACCTCTTGCAGAGGAAGCTGGAAAGAAATTCATGGAGAAAAATTCAAAAGTTTCTATTCAAGTTCAAGGTGGCGGTAGTGGAACAGGGATTAACCAAGTAGCATCTGGTGCAGTGCAAATTGGGAATTCAGATGTGCCGGCTGCAGATAAAATAAAAGATGCTGAAAAAGCAAAAGAATTAGTAGATAACAAAGTTGCGGGTATTGCATTCGCGCTTGTCGTAAATAAAGATGTAAAAGTTGATAACTTAACAGTACAACAAGTACAAGATATCTTCACTGGAAAAGTAACGAACTGGAAAGAAGTAGGCGGAAAAGATGAAAAAATCAACGTAATTAACCGTCCGGCTTCATCTGGTACACGTGCTACTTTTGAAAAGACAGTTATGAAAGACGCGAAAATTAATGATGGAACTGGTACAACACAAGATTCTAATGGTGCTGTAGAGCAAGCGATTAACTCTACTCCAGGTTCAGTTAGTTACTTAGCAATGTCTTACATGGTTGGTGAGAAAAAAGGTGCGTTACAGACGGTTAAAATTGATGGATCTGAACCGAAAGTTGAAAATATTTCGTCTGGTAAATATCCATTCTGGTCTTACGAGTACATGGTAACGAAAGGTGAGGCGAAGGAAGCGACTAAGGCTTACATCGACTATGTAAAAGGTAAAGACTTTGAAAAACAAGTAGAAGATATGGGTTACATTCCGATGTCTAAATTAAATAAGTAATAAAATTTATGGGGCTGGCTGCAAGGTCAGTCCTGTTCATTTCAATCTATGAAGTGGGGTCTGACCTGTGATGAAGGGGAAAAAACAAATTAATTACGTAAAGAGTGAATATATAGGAAGATCACTTGTTACGTTTTGCGGTATTTTTATTGTTCTTGTTACATTAGCTATTATTGCGTTTATTTGCGGAAAAGGAATTCAATCATTCACGCAAAGTGGTATCTCATTTACTGAGGTGTTAACATCGACAAAATGGAATCCAAATGCTGATCAAGGCACGTATGGTGCTGTAATCTTTATTGTAGGTTCGACGCTTGTATCGTTAGGTGCGGTCGTTATTAGTGCACCGATTGCTATAGCTCTTGCTATATTCATGAATTTAATTTCGCCGAAGTTTGGGAATAAAGTATTGAAGCCTGTTTTGGAATTATTAGTTGGTATTCCGTCAGTTGTATACGGATTATTGGGGGTTACAATTTTAGTTCCTCTATTACGTGATTCGTTTGGTGGAGTAGGCTTTAGTTTGATTGCAGGTATTATTGTGCTAAGTATTATGATTTTACCTACTATTGCTAGTATCGCTTCTGATGCAATACGCTCTGTTCCATTTGATTACTTGGAAGCTTCTTACGGTTTAGGATCAACGAAATGGCAAGCGATTAGCCGAGTGATTGTTCCAGCTGCAAAACAAGGGATTTTAACAGGTATAGTTTTAGGTTTAGCGCGTGCTTTTGGTGAAGCATTAGCGGTTCAAATGGTAATCGGGAACACGATTAAATTACCAGAAGGAATATATAGTCCGACAGCAACGTTAACGGGTATTCTGACAATGGATATGACGAATACATTGAACGGAACAGCTTGGAACAATGCGTTATGGACTTTAGCGATGATTTTACTTGTTATTTCATTCCTGTTTATTTTAGTAATTCGAGCGATTGGGCAAAGAGGTGAGCGATAATAATGAATGCAAGAACGGTAAATAAAGTTTGGACAGGTATCTTTTATGCAGTTGCGGCTTTAGTTGTGGCTTTGCTAGTGTTCTTAGTGTTTGAAATTCTGCAAAAGGGATGGGGATTTTGGGATCCTAGTTTCTTATTTGGAGAACCCAGTAATACAAGAGCTGGTGGTGGAATTGGTCCGCAATTATTCAATTCCTTCTACATGCTTGTTATAACGCTTGTTATATCTATTCCTCTTGGATTAGGTGCTGGAATATATTTAGCGGAGTATGCAAGACAAGGTCGTTTTTTAAGTTTTGTTCGTTTATGTATTGAGACGATGGCGTCTTTACCTTCTATTGTTGTTGGACTATTTGGTTTGTTAGTGTTTGTTACAATGACAGGCTGGGGATACACGGTAATGGGTGGTGCTCTTGCTTTAACTATTTTAAACTTACCAGGTTTAACACGTGTTTGTGAAAATGCGATTTCAGAAGTTCCTCATAATGTAAAAGAGGCGAGTCTTGGATTAGGTGCGACAAAGTGGCAAACGATCGTGCGTATTATTATCCCGTCGTCATTGCCACAAATTATTACAGGTGTTATTTTAGCGGCTGGCCGTATATTTGGTGAAGCAGCGGCATTAATTTACACAGCGGGTTTAACATCTCCAATTTTAAATTCAGCAGCGGACTTCTCGAGTCCTGCGCATCCTTTAAATCCATTTAGACCAGCTGAAACGTTAGCGGTTCATATTTGGAAGTTGAATTCTGAAGGGATTATCCCAGATGCGAAGTTAATTGCGACAAAATCTGCAGCTGTATTAATTATTATGGTATTACTATTCAATGTCATTTCACGCTTGGTAGCATCTGTATTGCATAAGCGCTTTACGGGAACGAAAAGAAAAAGTAAAACGACGAAGAAGGTAAAAGCGGCATAAGTTGAAGATGAAAACTCTCTGTTTATAAAACAGAGAGTTTTTTTACGGTCATTTTGTTGTTGGCAGGAAAAGAAGAAGAGTGACCGAATAGGTACTTGATATATAGAAATTGGGATGAAAATAGGGAGGGATTTGGAAGTGTTTTTTCTGCAAATGTCGGGGTTTCCTGGGTCTGGGAAATCGACACTTTCTAAGTATATCGCTAAATTAACAGGTGCTGTTATTGTAGATCATGACGTCGTGAAATCAGCTTTATTAAAATCATTAAAGGAAAAAGGTGTTGAACCAACAGTGGTTGGAGGAATCTCCTATGATATTGAGTGGGAACTGATCGATCTTTTGTTGGAGCAAGAGCACAGTGTGATATTAGATAGTCCGTGTCTCTACGAAGGGATGGTTAAAAAAGGAATAGATTTATGTCAGAAACATGGTGCTACATATAAATATATTGAATGTTATCTTAATAATATAGAAGAAATTAATCGTAGGTTACAAACGCGTGAACGTAAGATAAGTCAAATTACAAAAGTAGGATCAGAAGTAGCATTTCAAAAATGTCTGGCTGGCAGTAAAAGGCCTTTACATGGTGAATATCTTATTGTGGATTCTGGAGAGCCGCTAGAGAAGTATGGTAAAAAAGTGATGGATTATATTTATCCCGCTATTTGTGGGAAGTAAAACTCCCACCTCAAAATTCAGCTGGAGCAAAGGAGTTAGATGGGGGCTAAACTGCCCGTAAACGCCCGATTGGTGCGGGCTAATAATAAACCCCCACTGATTAAAGTTTCACTTTATGGATAGGTAGAGGGATACAAAAGACGTTATCTTCAATTATGAAGATAACGTCTTTTGGTTTAAATATCAGGTGTTTCTGTAGAAGTACTTATTTTTCTGCGGGAGCGTCTTTTTCTCCCGATTTTATCTAATAGTTCATACATAACAGGAACAACTACTAATGTAAGAACGGTTGAAACGGCTAAGCCGCCAATTACAACGACAGCTAGACTTTTTGATACCATGCTGCCCGCTTGAGATTGGCCGAATAGTAGTGGTAGCATAGCGACGATTGTTGTTATGGCTGTCATAATAATTGGACGTAATCGAGTGGAGCCGGCTTCTAATAGGGCTTCTCTTGTTTCCATACCGTTTTCTCGATTTTGTTGGACTCTTTCTATTAATACAATAGCATTTGTAACGACAATTCCGATTAACATTAATGCGCCAATCAAGGAATTTACATCAACTGGTGTTCTGGAAATGATTAATCCTAAAATACCTCCGACAGCAGCTAATGGCAAGGAGAATAAAATTGCAAAAGGAGCACGCGCCTGCCCGAATGTGATGACCATAATTAAATATACAATCCCGATTGCAATCCCCATAATTTTAAATAAATCAGTGAAGTTCTCTTGCATAGATTCAGTAGCACCTGCGATATTTACTTTTGCCCCGTTAGGTAAATCTAAGTCGGCTATCGCTTTGTTTACTTCTGCGCTTACTTTACTTAAATCGTCACTTGAAGCTTCTGCAGTAATTTGAATCGTTTCTTTCCCGTCTTTATGGAAGATTTCCGTTTGAAGTTGTTTTTCTGAAATAGTTGCAATGTCTTTTAAAGGAATTGGTCCGTTAATAGGTGATAGTATGTTTGTGTTTAAAATATCTTCTTGTTTGTTAATGGATGCCTTTTTATGTTCTATCATAATAGTTGTTTTTTCATTATTGATTGAGATTTCCCCAATAGGAGATTTCTTCATAAGGAATGATACTTGTTGTGCTGCTAATTCAGGTGTTAAACCTAGTTGCTCAGCCTTTGTTTGATCGATATGAATTTGCCATTCTTTTTTAGATTCTTCTATATTTGTTTTTACTTTGGAAAGAGAATCCATGCTTTTTAGTTTTGTTTCGACGATGTTAGCGGTCTTTTGTAAATTTGTTTCGTTAGTAGCTGTTACATTAAATTGTAAGTTGTTTCCGCCTCCGGAGTCAGAGTAACTCGTTTTTATATAATCAAGTTCAGCTGGTTCGAAAGCTGTATGTTCTTTTTTTAATTCTTTAATATATTGGTCGATGTCAGATCCTTTTTTAAAGACTACAAATATAGTTGCAAGATTGTTTTGAGTGGTCTGTCCCCATTGTGCATCTTCTGCGCTAGATCCCATTCGCAAAATAACATCTGTTACATCAGAATTAGAGAGGAGTTTCTTTTCGAAATTAAAGGCTTTTTGTTTTTTAGCTTCAGAATCATAATCAGCTGGAAACGTCATGTTAACGGAAAGCATTGTATCGTCCTCAGACTTTATGTTCGCTTTCGGAAGTAGTATGTAGGCTGCAATTGATCCTGCAAATAATAAAAAAGAAGTGAGTAGAATGATAAACTTATGAGAAAGAGCCCACTTTAATGTAGCGACATATCGCGGTGAAGAATGTGAATTGCGACGTTTTGTTTTTTTGAGCAGTAAAAAAGCCATAAGTGGAACGACTGTTAATGCCACAATTAAGGAAGAAAGTATAGAATATACAACTGCTAACACCATAGGTAACATTAGTTTTCCGATTACTCCCGATACGAGACCGATAGGTAAAAAAACGGCGACTGTCGTTAAGGTAGAAGAGGTAATTGCGACGGCGACCTCTTTTGTTGCATCGAGAATAATATCTTTAGAGAAAGGTTCTTTTTGTAAACGACGGAAAATGTTCTCAATGACAACGATACTATCATCGACGAGGCGTCCGACTGCAACGGCTAAGCCACCTAGAGTTAAAATGTTAAGTGTGATGTTAGATTGGTGGAGTAAAAATAGTGTTAATAGGATAGATAATGGGATACTGACGACAGCGATGAGTGTTGTTCGAAAGCTACGTAAAAAGATTAAGATAATGAGAGTCGCGGCAATGGCCCCAAGGATTACTTCTTTGCCCATACTAGTAACGGCATTTTCAACTTGCTCATGAGTTGAAGCTAAAAGTTTAATAGAATACTGATCTTTATATTGCTTACTTATATCTTTAATCTTTTTATCAATCTCTTTTCCAATTGCAACCGCGTTTTTACTCGGCTCTTTCATGATGACTAATCCTGTTCCTTCTTCTCCGTTTATGTGTGAGATTGTATCGTAATGTTGTTTTAGTTCAATTTGAGCGACATCTTGTAATTTTACTTGAGGTGTAACGGTGATGTTTTTTATGTCATTTACATTTTTTATATCCCCGATGACACGAAGATTGTATTCTTCTTTATTAACGGTAATTGCTCCGGCTGGAGTGGAAGTTTCTTTTCCTTGTAAAACTGTTAATACTTGCTGTGATGTTACGTTTTTATCTTTTAGTTGGTTAGGATCAAGTACGATGGATAATTCGGAAGTTGATTTTCCGAAAAACATAACATTGGCAACACCATCAATGCTTTCGAGTTGTGGTACGATTTCTTTCTCGATTTGTTTTTCGTCAGCTTTTGAAAATCCGTTTTGCTTCTGGATGGTGATTTGAGCGAGTGGAATCATAGAAGTATTTAATTGACTAACTACAGGCTTAGTTACATCTTTAGGTAATTTAATTGTATTAATTGCTTTCTCGACTTCGCGTGCCGCGTCTTTCATATTTGCCTTGGATGTATATGCGATGTCGATGCGTGATAACCCTTCATGTGTAGAAGAGGTGATGCCATCGATATGTTCTAAATTACGAAATTGTTTTTCGAGAGGGTCAGTCACGTCCTTGGTCATCGTTTCAGCATCGAGCCCTTGAGACAATGTCGTAACAGTTATTGCGGGGTTATCGATGCTTGGTAAAAATTCCATAGGTAATTTAGAGCCGGAATAAACGCCGAGTATGGAAATGAGAAAAACCATGATGATAATAGCAGCTCGGTTTTTTAATGAAAACTTTGTTAACCTATCCATAAGATAATTCCTCCATTAGTTTATTTATAGTTGTGTGGGCACTTTCTTACTATATAACAAAAAATGGATATTTTTCATTAATTAAATGTAAAAAAATTCTAACAATAATCTTAAGCTAATATTTTGAAGGGAAGTTCGTTATTTATGAAAGTGAAATTCCTGATTGTTGAAGCGAAGCGTTAATTAAAGTTTTTCTCTAGTGTAGTGGACTCGTTTTTTGTTACTCTACATTTAAATGTTTTTTTGTCCTTCTTAAGTAGAGTTGCGGTTATTGTAAAATTTAAAAGGAAGAGGGCTAAAGATTAGGGATTTATGTGGAATACTGTCTGGTTGATGATAGTGTATAGTAAGTTGTCTACAATCAAAATGAATGTTTTCAGTAGAAAGGGTAATGGTTCTTTCTATAGAAGAAAGTAGGCTAGATAATTTTTTGTGTTTTTTTATAAAAAAACACTTGTTATTTAAAAACCATGATGGTATATTAATAAACGTCGCTGATGCGGAAACGCAGAAAACGACAAAAAGAAATTAAAAAACATAGTTGACATCGAAAAATGAAGATGTTAATATGATGAAGTCGCTTCTGAAGCGGCGGACAAGTTCTTTGAAAACTGAACGAAACAAACAACGTGAACGTCAATTTTTATTTTTAGATGCTAGACAAA
>NZ_MAOC01000094.1 GCF_001884135.1 Bacillus nitratireducens
GTAATTTGTGGATCTACATCACCTGAAGCTGTTGTTACTTGAACATCTAAATCAAAAAGGTTTTTTTCATTAATCATTTTCTTTTCCCCCTAAATTTTTTTAAGATAATATATCTTATATAGCAATTAGCAACAGAAGCTATTGAATGAACCTGTGTTTCCACAACCAGGCGTACAAGCTGAAATACTTGTAATTTGTGGATCTACATCACCTGAAGCTGTTGTTACTTGAACATCTAAATCAAAAAGGTTTTTTTC
>NZ_MAOC01000095.1 GCF_001884135.1 Bacillus nitratireducens
TAACATAAGAGAATAGTAACGTGCTTTTAAGTTTAAGAATAGTCTAAATCCTTAAGTTGATGGATGTGGGGTAGAACCACATGCCCTTCAAGCTAAAATTTTATAGTACCCCCAGAATGAAATTTTGTGTTAACTTGTAACAAAAAATTAACTAAATCCCTATAAATAACTATAGGAAGATAAAAACTCTGTAGCTTTCGAATAAAGTTTGATCAAAATTATGTAGTTGTTTGGTGATAATAAAATTGTTTCATTTATAATAAAATCATTTAAAAAATTAATAAAGTTATTCAATTTATTCTGACGGTAATAATAAAGTAATTAAAAAGTGAAAATATTTGTTTGGAAAATACTGTTACTCATTTGCGATATTTACGTACCATGAAACAACTAATTACACTGTCTACAACTGACATTCTCTTTGATTTCGAATGCCTTACAAACAAAAAAATAGCACGAATGTTCGTATTAAGGTATAATTATAAGTATCTTAAAATCAAAGGAGGTCTTGCCTTATGAGTCAAAGAATTTCCTACTATGATGTTGCACCTGATGGCATGAAAATTATGATGGATATGGAGAAGTACACTAAGAAGTCTACAATTAATCGAATTACTAGAGAACTTATAAAGATTAGAGTCTCTCAAATTAACAGTTGTGCTTTCTGCATGGATATGCATACATCCGATGCTCGTAAGATAGGTGAAACCGAACAACGAATTTATTGCTTGAATGCTTGGAATGAATGTGATTTTTATACACCTGAAGAGAAAGTTGCTCTTGAACTATCTGAGCATATTACTCTAATTCCCACTAAAAGAGTTCCTGAAGACCTATATAAGCGAGTACGTGAACACTATGACGAGAAACAATATGTTGACCTTGTTCTGGTAATTAATCAAATCAACAGTTGGAATAGAATTTCTATTGCAATGGGAAATACAGCAACTAAAAAATAATTGCTCTCAACGAACGGTAAATAAGAATAAAATTAAAGGTGTTTAAAAATCACAATACAATTGTTTCATTTTTCTTTATTACGCAGTTATCATAAACTGTGACATAACCAAATTTTTGAAATTTATTATTTCATCCTTTATAGCTTTTATAATAATATCTTGAAATACGAAGGGACTGAACTATGCGCAGATATCAATATCTTGACCCCAAAATAAAAACATAATGGAGGTAAAAATATTGATTACAGAACTACAAACCGAAAGATTAGTTTTAAGAAAAATGAAAGTATCAGACTCAACTAGCATGTTTACAATTTGGTCTGATCCAGAAGTTACAAAATTTATGAATATCAATAGTTTTACTGATGAAAGCCAAGCGGTAGATATGATTGAAATGCTTGATAAGTTATCTCGGGAAAACAGAGCTATTCGTTATTCAATAATTGAATTAGAATCAAATGAAATTATCGGTTCTTGTGGTTATAATTCATTTGATTTCAAAAACGCCAAAGCAGAAATTGGTTACGATATTAGTAAAGCTTTTTGGGGTAAGGGATATGCGCCAGAAGCCATTCTCTCTTTAATGGATTATGCGTTTAGTACTTTAGAATTCAATAGAATAGAAGCAAAAGTTGAATCTAAAAACATCAATTCAATAAAAGTCTTACAAAAGTTAAACTTTACATTCGAAGGGACAATGAGAATGTGTGAAAAATCTAATGAAAAGTTTATTGATTTAAGTATTTATTCAAAATTAATAACAGATTAACTTATATTTAATAGCCTCAAAATGAAAAAAATACGTTATTCTTTCTGTAGAATCATAGGAAAGGATGGCGTTTTTTGTATGTCTATTTCTGTATCTGATGAATTACAACTATTTGCTCAAGAGATTCAAAGCTTTTTATCTCCAAATATCTTACGAGATCTTGCTAAAGATGTTGGTTTTGTACAACGAACAAGTAAATACCAAGCAAAAGATTTAGTCGCTTTATGTGTATGGATGAGCCAAAATGTCGCTACGACTTCTTTAACTCAGTTATCTAGCTGTTTGGAATCATCAACAGAAGTGCTCATCAGCCCTGAGGGACTGAATCAACGATTTAATCAAGCGGCTGTCCAATTTTTACAACACCTATTAGCTGAACTACTAACCCAAAAATCAGCCTCATCTATGCCGATTTCTTCTCCATATATTTCTGTTTTCAAACGTATTCGTATTTTAGATTCAACCGCGTTTCAACTTCCCGATGTATTTTCATCTATTTATCCAGGTGCAGGAGGATGCAGCCATACAGCGGGGTAAAGATTCAGCTTGAGTATGATCTATTAAGTGGACAGTTCCTTCATATTCATACAGGTCCAGGTAAACAACATGATCGAACCTACGGTTCTCTGTGTGTTCCAACTGTGGCAGCGAATGATTTATGTATCCGAGATTTAGGGTATTTTCATTTGAAAGATCTTCAACATATACAAGACAATAAGGCCTACTATATCTCTCGTATCAAGTCGAATACACGTATTTATCAAGAAAATCTCACACCTGATTATTTTCAGGATGGAAGAATCAAGAAAGGTACAGAGTATATACAGATAGATATGGAGGTTTTAATGAACTCTCTTCAGCCAGGACAAACATGCGAAATATCCAACGCTTATGTAGGAATGACTGATAAAGTCCCAACTCGTGTGATTGTTCATCGACTAACAAAAGAACAACAAAAAAAACGATTACAAGATCAAAATGTAAGAGAAAAAAAGAAAGGAATGAAGTATTCTTCTCGTAGTAAACGACTTAGCGGTATCAATGTATATATGACAAATACCCCTATAGATGTTGTCCCGATGGGACAAGTACATGATTGGTATTCTTTACGTTGGCAAATCGAGATTTTATTTAAAACATGGAAATCATTCTTCCATATTCATCATTGTAAAAAGATAAAACGAGAACGATTGGAATGCCATTTGTATGGGCAACTGATTGCTATTCTACTCTGTTCTTCTACCATGTTTCAAATGCGGCAATTACTTCTTATGAAAAAGAAACGAGAACTGAGTGAATATAAGGCCATATACATGATTAAAGATTACTTTCTTCTTCTTCTTTTCCAAGCTATACAAAAAGACACCCAAGAGCTATCAAAGATTCTAATTCGCCTGTTCAACCTCCTACAGCAAAACGGGCGAAAATCACATCGTTATGAGAAGAAAACAGTCTTTGATATATTAGGTGTCATTTACAATTGTACCATGTCTGATAATCAAGCGGCTTAATTCAAAAAAAATAAACCCGTTAGGGTTTATTTCGTATGAAAATCTTTAAATTCCCTATATGTAGCCTTTAGAAAAGAAGAAATAACCTCTACTATAATTGACGTTGTATGAGCTTAGCTTGATAGCGATGGGGTTCCACCACATCACCATCAAGCTAAGGAAAACGAGATACCCCCAAAACGAAAAGCTAACTTCTTATCCAACTTATGTGAATAAGAAGCTTCATTAGTGGAATCTGAAGGAGGGGTATAGGTTTCTAGATAGATTGCCCCCTACTAGGCCTAATTTATTAAAAATACAGATTTTGTATTGTAAGAGAAATTATATTATCTATCTCATGTATCCAAAACACAATCCAAAATCCAGATACTGTAACATATGCTTTTTCATTTTTTTTATAATAAATCAAATAAGCATAATTATAAAGAATTCCTGTTACTGTAATACATATTATATAAGTTATCCCAAATGGATGATATAAACCAAACATTAATGCTGCAATTAAAATTATTAATAAATCATGTTCACGAATCCAGGGAATACAACGAAGAATCCAGAATAAAAAAACTTGGAAAATTAAAGTTTCTACTATAGGAGCTATAATTAAAACTGATAAAATTTGAAGATATATAGGTTCATTCTGAGAAGGATTACTTTGTATTTCTGGTAATAATAAAATAAATGGTCTGGTAATTAAATAGCTTAAAATTACCATAACTAATATAAATGATATTGGGTGCAAATTCACAAATAATCGATGTATTTTTTTTATCACTTATTATCTTTCCTTTTCAATTAAAATATAAAAATACTTAACACGAATCCTCTTTGTATTTTAAACTATTTATCATTATAAATATATAATTAAAAATATAAAGAGGATGCATACAAACTAATGAATCCTCTTTGGGGTACCGCCACATCGCCATCAACTTAAGAAATTGATTGTTCCCCATGCCCATCAACTTAAGAATTTTATAATGCCCCCAAAACAAAAAAATTGCCCATTTTCACCTGAAGATGTCAGTTTTCTTGTTTTGGGGTATTTGTTTGTCCTAGATTCATAAGCTAGCAATTTAAAGGAAATTGACACTCTATGTTTCTATCGAGTATTTTTTGCACCAGAACCAATCGAACTGTTATTTAAAATATGGAAATCCTGGTTTCAAATTCATCGATGTAAATCTATTAAACAAGAGCGATTAGAATGACACCTTTATGGACAACTCATTAGCATCCTATTATGTTCTTCTACAATGATTAAGATGAGAGAACTCCTGTTAAGTAAGAAACAGAAAGAGTTAAGTGAATATAAAGCGATGTATATAATTAAAGATTATTTTTTACTTTTTCACCAAGCATTACAAAAAAATACTCAAGAGCTATCAAAGGTTCTTCTTCGTCTATTTAACCTCCTACAGCGCAACGGACGAAAATCTCATCGATACGAGAAAAAGACAGTCTTTGATATTTTGGGTGTTGTGTATGAGTATACCACTTCTACTCATCAGGTAGCTTAGTGAAAAAATTCAAATCCGTCAGGGTTTATTTGATATGCCTACTTTTATAACATCTATAAAAGATAATAAAATACTACGTGAAAAGACCACATTTTGTATAAAAATATACATTAAGTTGAAATCACGTTGCTATTCTCTTATGTTAATGAGAATAGCAACGTGATTTTTAAGAAATATGCACCAAAACTTTATAGTAATAAGTCTGGTGTTACCTCTCTAATTATTAGGATATTTTTTCTTCATATATGCATACTAAACATACTATAGAAGGTGCATAGAAGGTGAGGAAGTCATGACTAAATTTCTGAAATGGTTAAAATATAGAGAAAACCCTAAATCATTTTCAATACGAAACGATACTCCTGTTCCCCAAAAAAATATTGAGGACTCTCTCTTAGAAGCTAGTTTATCGAAAAACATAGCTGAGCTTCAGAATGTATTCCGTCAATCACCTGATCTAGTGATTCGGCGGTTTCAAATAACAGAATCTGGATTAGAAGCCGCTTTAGTATATTTGTCTGGATTAACAGATAAACAATTAATTCAAAATATCGTTTTAAGTCCTTTAATGAACAGTGATTTTAATACTAATACGGAACTTCCCATTACTTTAGGTCAAGTTAAAATGATTAGTACGTGGAATGAGATTGAAACGGCTATTTTAACAGGGGATAGTGTACTACTGATTAACGGCCAAACGACGGTTCGTCAATTGGACACGAAAGGATGGCCACAAAGGAACATTGAAGATGCTCATAACGAAATAGCTTTAAAAGGTGCACATCAAGGGTTTATAGAAACGGGAGCTCAAAATGTTGCGATGATTCGAAGGTACATTCCGCATCGTGAATTAATGATAAAAGAATTAGTAATAGGTGTGCGAAGTAAAACTAAGATTTCTATTTTATATTTGCAAGATATAGCTTCTGAAGATGTACTACATGAATTGGAAAGAAGGATTCAAAATATTACGGTAGATGCAGTAGCTAATAATAGTGAGCTAATTGAATTCATTGAAGATAACCCGTATTCACCGTTTCCGCAATTTATATTAACTGAAAGACCAGATTTGGCAGTCTCTCACATACTACAGGGTAGATTTGTAACTGTAATGGATCATTCGCCTAACGTATTAATTGCTCCAACAAATTTCATCTCCTTTTTTCAAGGTGTGGATGACTATGGTACAAGATGGCTAGTTGCTTCGTTTATTCGTATACTTCGTTTTATCGCCTTTATAGTTGCTTTATTTTTGCCTGCGAGTTATGTTGCGTTTATTTCTTTTAATTTTGAAGTGATTCCTGTAGAACTTTATTTATCTATTGCAGAGTCAAGGACACGCGTACCTTTTGTGCCAGTAATGGAAGCATTACTTATGGAAATAACTTTGGAAACGATGAGAGAAGGGGCCTTACGCTTGCCTACCCCGATTGGTCAGACAGTTGGAATTGTAGGAGGTATTATCATTGGACAAGCAGCTGTTCAGGCGGGAATTGTAAGTAACATTATGATTATTGTCGTTGCCGTTACAGCCATATCATCTTTTATTATCCCTAACTATGATATGGGCTCCGCAGTTAGACTTTTACGATTTCCAATGATGATCTTAGCTGCATTATTTGGAATTGTAGGATTGGTAATCGGATGGATGACATTACTTGGGCATCTTATCACTCTTGAATCGCTAGGAACCCCTTATGGAACACCGTTAGCACCGTTTCGCTTTGGAGATATGAAAGATACTTTTGTGCGTTTTCCTTTATGGGCGATAAGAAAACGATCGAACGGTACAGGAGCTACTCAATCTATTCGACAAGGAAAGAATCACAATAAAAGGTGAAACTATGAAAAAATATGCCTCTAATGACATCACGCTTATGCAGTATATTTTTTTAATTAATGGAATGCAGGTCGCCACTGGTGTTCTATCTCTTCCGCGTGTTCTTGCAGAAAAAGCTGGAACAGATGGTTGGATAGCTATATTGATTGGTTGGCTATTCTCTACGATGTCAGGTGTTTTTATAGTAAAAACAGCTGCAAAATACCCCGATGACACAATTTATGAAATTCTTATACGATTCTTTGGAAATATAGTAGGGAAAGCATTCGTTGTTGCTTATATGATATACTTTGCTTTTTATTCTTGCATCGTTTTAGTGAACGCTATGCTTTATCTTAAGGGATGGCTTCTTCCGAAAACACCAGATTATCTTGTTATCTTTTTGTTTACGATTCCTACTTTACTTGTTGCACGTAAAGGCCCACGTATTATAGGACGGTATTCCGAACTTAATTTTTATATGATGATTTGGATGCCATTATTCTTTTTAATACCTCTAAAAGAGAGCGGAAGTTGGATGCCATTCTTTCCGATATTAAAAGAAGGGTGGACATCTGTATTCACGGCTGTACCGACCACTATTTTTGCATATTTAGGGTTTGATATTGCTTTCTTTTTATATCCATTTTTACAAAAAAAGCAGTATGCAGTTCATGGAATGGTTATTGCAAACACTTTAACGATGTTATTCTATTTATTTGCTACTATTGTTTGTTTTGCTTATTTTAGTCCAGATAGTATTACTCAATTTAATCAACCAGTACTAAATTTACTTAAAGTAATTGAATTTCGTTTTTTAGAACGCTTTGACATGATTTTATTGGCTGTATACTTAACAATTGTTTCCACATCTTGGATTCCTGCCCTATACTGCTCAGTATTTTGTTCGAGTCAATTACTTGGGAAACAAGATCACAGTTCTCATGTAGTTGTTCTCTTATTGCTTATTATCGGTTTCATATTTTGGACTCGTCCAAGTTGGAATGAAGCTGAAATTTGGCAACAAGTATTTTCGAATGCGGGGGTAGTATTATCCTATATGTTGCCTATCATTTTATTGATGTATGGCTGGTTATATGAGAAGCTGCATCGGGGGAGAACGCATTGAAAAGAAAAGTATTATGTTGTATTTTGATATCGGTATTTATGATGACTGGATGCTATGACCAAACCAATATTGAAGATGTTTCCCTTTCACTTGCTATTGGCATCGACTTAGATCGTAATAATAATTTGTTGGTTTACAAGTCAAGCCCGATTTTTAATAAAGAAGCAAAGCTCAAAGAAGAAATTGTCGGTGTAAAAGCTACAACGATTCGAAATTCTAGAGACAAATTTGATGCTACTGTTTTCGCACTTACATCGGGAAGCAAAATGCAAGTTATTTTAGTTGGAAAACGGTTACTGAAAAAGAAAAACTGGGTAAAGAATCTTGATCCATTTTATCGAGATCCTAAAAATACAGTTACCACAAAAGTTATTGCTGTAGATGGGCCTGTTTCGAACATTTTTTTTCATAAACAAAAAGATAAGCCACGGCTTCCTTTATATTTAACAAAGCTAATCGAGACGGCAGCTTTAAGAAATATCACAGTAAAAACAAATCTTCAAGAACTACATGAACAAATGGCGGACAAAGGGAAAACAGCAAATATTACTGAGATAAAAAAAACAAATAAAATAATTGTAACAGGTACAGCTTTATTGGATGAAAAGGGGAAGTATAAATTAACTCTAAATCCCGATGAAAATAAACTATTACGTATTTTGCAACAAAGAACTACCGGTGAGTTTTCATTTACAATTCCAATTAAATTAAAGTCTGATAGTAAGGAAAAGGATTGGATGAGCTTTTCCGTCTATAGTATTAAAGTGAAAACAAAGGCAAGGTATGACAATAAATTTATATTTGATACAGATATAAAGATGAGAGTTGGCATAACAGAACGGCTTTTTACGTTCAATATAAGAAAAGATGCAGCGAAATTACAGAAGGCAATTGAAACGGAATTAGAAGAAGATTTCAAGCAAGTAATAAAGAAAATACAAGATGCAAATATTGATCCTATTGGGCTTGGGGGATACGCAAGAACTTATACATATCCAGAATGGAAAAAAGTCCAAAACAAATGGAATAATGCATTAGCAAAGGGCGATGTAAACGTCAAGGTAAATGTAGAAATTGGTGCGATGGGGACAATTAAGTAAAAGGAGTTCAACTTAGATTCGTACTAAATTGACAAGTATCTTCAATTTTAGAATGGGAATTTCCTTTAATAGGAGTCCCCCATGACCATCAAGCTAAGAAAAGCAAACACCCCAAAACAAATAAATGTATATTTTTTGTTTTGGGGTGTTATAAAATTCTTAAGTTGATGGATGTGGGGTAGCGTCACATGCCTATCAACTTAAGAAAACAGATTCACCCCAAAACGAAAAAATGAGCTTAATTCTCATATATAACTGTCGAGAGATAAAATTTTTGTTTTGGTGGTGCTTCAAAATATTAGCTTGATGGCGATGTGGTGCTACCCCTACTAAAAAAGCATCTATTTTTATCAATCTTTTTTCAAAGTGGATGCTTTATTTTTGTTGTAAAATGCTGGATTGTGGGATGTTTTTGATTAACCATTATTTCAAAGCTACAATGAAATAAACAAGAAAAGAGAGTCCCTTTCCCCAAAAGGCACTCTCTTTTTTCAATTAGATAGTTTCTCCATGCTCTAAACAAAGTAGTTTAGCTTTAACTGATTTTCCTACCTCGATTGAACCAGTTATACTTTCAAGACCTAATGATTTGGCAGGCTTAAATGTATAAGCATCAATAGCTGCGTATACATCAGGTAAACCTTTTTTCACCAATGCTTAGCCTGATAGCAATGGGATATGGAATTCCAACATGAAATAATCATTTTAGGTTTTTTATAAATTTATTTTGTCGCTTTTCGTCCTACTAATACCCAGTACAGAGATAAACTAAAAAGGGTAATTAGTGCGAGAATGAATAGGATGTTACTAAACATGGAAGCATCTGGATTGCTTATAACCCCTAGGAAATTTGTTCTCATTGCGGAATGGTCCATCATTGCGGCTGTATAGGCAATTCCGATTGACATAGCGACACTAAGTGTTAAATTATAAAATCCGATTGCTGTTCCTGTTTTTTCTTTCTCAATCGTACCAATGCAAGAATCAAGTAATGGTGCATACATGAGTGCAAATGAACTAGAGAATAAAACCATGGATATTATGAATACAACAACAGAAGTTTTTACAAAGAATCCACCTAATAGTAAGCTGACTATAATACTAGACATAGCGATTGTAATACATTGCTTGCTTCCCAAAACCTTCGCAATTTTTCCAGAAAGAGCCCCGACTATCGCACCTGCTATATAGCCTGGAATCAATAATAGTGAAATGGTATCTAGCTTCAAATCATAAATCTTTTCAAGCAAAAATGGAAATAAGAAAATATATGCTAACTGTACAGAGTAAATTATAAAAGCAACTCCAAGCAATGAGATAAACTGTTTATTTTGAAAGAATGATATTCCGATAAAAGCTTTTGAGTTCTTGCTGATATAAGTAAGGAACAAGGTAATTGCAACAATAAACAAGATAAGGTAAATCCAATTGAAATCGGTAATGTATAGTAGTAGGGATGCTGAAATAGCTCCAACTAGAAATAATCCTAATACATCTACATTACTGTTTTTCGCTTCATCCTTAGGAAGATACTTTAAAATAAAAGGAAGGATGAAAAGTGTTACAAAAGAAAGTAAAAACAGAGTTGTCCAATGGAAATATGTTGAAACATAACCTCCAGTTAATGCACCTATAAGCTGTGAAAGAGCAAAACTGCTTGTACTTAATCCTAAAAATTTCTTTTGTTCATTTGCAGGTAAATGTTTTGTTACAAATATCACGTATAAGGTTTCAGCTGATGCTAGACCGGCAGTTTGGATAATTCGTGAGATAACAACTAGTAAAAACGAGTGTTGAAAAATATATCCCATGGCTGAACCGGTACATATTAAAATAATACCAATGCTAAAAAGTTTTCTGATACTAACGGAATCCGCTAAAGTTGCGTAAACCACTGCCCCTATTCCAATTACAAGACCAGCTAGTGTTGCTTGCCAGCTAACTGTTGTCACTGAAATGTGAAAATCCTTTGCCATGTCAACAGAAATAATCTTAAACGAATTGTCAATTACCAAACATAATAGAAATAACAGTAAGATTACGGGTACTGCTTTCTTAGTACTATATTCCTGAGTTTTCTTCATGCTCACATCTTCATTAATGATAGACATAGCTTTATTCCTCTTTTCTTGTTGTTCAGGAAATCTTCTCCCTGAGTCATGATTGTCTGGCCTTTAACTACCAATTGATCCTTTTGTAAAAGAATCGTTTCAGTAATTTCCACACCTGTTGTTTCATTAGTGAGGCTTCCTTGTGCACAGTTATACCGATTTTTGTTCGTTCCTTCTTATGGTGTTCAAAAGGAAACGTTTTCACAAATAACAAAAAAATCGCCACCCATTCTAAGGGTTTCGCCATATCACTATTAAGCTAAGGTTTTCATATATCCCCTAAATTAAAATTTTCATTCTCTACAGAAAGTTACTCTGAGAGTTCAGCTCATTTTTGCATTTTTGGTGCATTTATTTTTCTTAAGTTGATGGATATGTGACGCTACCCCATCGCTATCAAGCTAAGCCCATACAACGTTAATTATAGTAGAGGTTGTTTCTTTTTTTAAAAAGCTA
>NZ_MAOC01000096.1 GCF_001884135.1 Bacillus nitratireducens
ACAATTTCAGATTTATCAGTAGGGAAATATAAGCTAGTAGAGGTAGAAAGCTTACCAGGATATAAAAAACTAGCAAAACCAGTATCGTTCGAAATTAAAAAAGGTATGACGGAAGTTTTATCAATAAAAGTAGAGAACGAACTGCTAGATAAAGGTTCAGTAGAAATTACAAAAGTAGATAAAGAGAGCCAAAAAGCATTAGCAGGCGTA
>NZ_MAOC01000097.1 GCF_001884135.1 Bacillus nitratireducens
TTGGAACTACCAAGTTCTACGTTTGTATTCAATGGAGAAGAAATAGAAGCGTTTCCTCTTATTGAAGTGAAATGGTTCGAGCGTGGACAGGAAATTCGTGATCGATTTGCCAAGGCCATTACTACATATGTAATGGATTTTGGACTTCCAGAAGTAGAGGTTGTATTTACGGTTTTCACAGAATCAGCGTATTATATTAACGGGAAGCATTGTGCAAGTTAGAGCTATTTGAAAGATTTTT
>NZ_MAOC01000098.1 GCF_001884135.1 Bacillus nitratireducens
ATCTACTTTTGTAATTTCTACTGAGCCTTTGTCTAACTGCTCATTTTCTACTTTCAATGATAAAACTTTTGTCATGCCTTTTTTAATTTCAAATGATACTGGCTCTGTTAGTTTTTTGTAACCTGGTAAGCTTTTCGTCTCTACTAATTTGTATTTTCCTACTGATAGATCTGAAACGTTTGCTTTTCCATCTTTATCTGTTGTTACTTTTCTTACTACTTCACCTTTCTCATCTTGGACTTCAAATTCGACACCTGCTAATACTGCACCGCTTTCTTTGTCCACTTTTGTAATTTCTACATTACCTTTGTCTACCATTGCATTTTCTACTGTTATTGGGAATATGCCGTCCCCTGCTACATTTACTTCGAACTCTTTTGCTTTTAATTGGTATCCTTCAGGCGCTTTCGTTTCTTTTAAAATATATTTTCCTGGTGCTAACGGTTTAGAAATTGCCTTACCGTCTTTATCTGTAATAATATGTTCAACTACTACACCGTCTTTTACTATATCAAACTCTGCATTTGCTAATGCTTTGCCACCATTTTCCGAATCAATTTTCTTTAATTCAATTTGACCCTTTTGCATGGTATTTTTAATTTCAATTGTTTTTGTTTCTCCAGCTTGAAGTGTAACCTCTACCGGACTTGTTAATTTTTGATATCCTTCAGGTGCTACTTTTTCATAAATTTTATACGTTCCAGGTGTTAAAGTTTGAGGAGCTGAAAAACCTTTTTCGCCTGTTTTCAGTACTGCAACAACCTTATCTTCACTATTTCGAACTTCAAATTCGGCACCTGTTAACTCTTTATTCGGATCCTCAGCATCTATTTTATGAATAGCTACTGTACCTTCTTTTGGAGGTTCCGGCGGCGTAACCGTTACTTCATTCGATGTTAATTTCTTATCATCATAATGTAACTCTGCTTTATTAGGAATCTTCTTATCTACATAAGAAGATAAGTCTGCATCAGCTTTAATTTTCGCCTTAATATTCAAGTTAATTATCTGGTCTTCATATGACTTATAGTCAAAGCTCTCACCGAACGTAAATGTTACTTTACTTGTTTGTTTATCTATCGTTAGCTTTCCTTTAGACGTAATATCTTGACCACTTTGATCAAATACTTTCGCATCTATAACGTCTAATACATCTTCTAAATCATCACTAATTACCATTGATGTATAATTAGGCGGATCTTGTGGTATATGCGTACCAACTTGATATTGAATTGTTTGATCCATTTGTGTTAACTGCTGATTCTCTACAAGCTTACCATTCTCATTAACTATATTTTTTTCAATGCTAGGTGGATTATTGTCACCTGAACCGGTTCCTCCCCCACCACTTACAAATACTTGTCCTACTTTTTCTTCAGTTTCAATATTTTTGCCTTCTAATTTCACTGTATTTTTATGAGGCTTTGCAGCAGGATTTGTAATTTTTGTTTTATATCTTAAAATATAACCTTTTGAGCTGTCTGGAAATTCAATTGTAAATCCAGCCTTCGTTGTATTGATTTTAATTTTAGATAAATCTGCTGGCTTAATATTTGTTGCTGCATAGCCATCTTCAAATACAGCCTCTTCTAATACTAAGCTATCTGTAATTAATTCATGCCCAGGTCCTAATGTGTCTGTTAATTTAAGATCTTGCATTTCTGTTCCAGTTGCATTTACATATACCGTCCAGTCTGCAATTGAAGGATCTTCCTGATTATAAGAACCCCATTTCAATAGATTATCTGTATTGGGCTGTGGCTTCGGTCTCTCTGTCGTATTATTTACACTTACTTCTTTATCTACGATTTGACCATCAACGTTAAATTCTAATGGGATTTTTTGAACACCATCATATGCTTCTAGAGCAAAATAGAATTCTACGAATAAAGAACCTTTAATGTTATTCTTTCCTTCTACATAATCACCCATAGTACACGTCAATAGACCATTTTTCATCTCACATGTACCAACTGTTTTTCCTTCAGCATCTTTTAAAGGAAAACTCATATTCATAAGATCTTTTCGAAATTCTTTTGGCATATCAATTGTGAATTGATCTCCACTTTTTATCTGTTCTTTAGCTGACCACTTCACTTCTACTTTCATACCATCTGAAGCCTGATATGGTTCAGATATCGTGCCATCAGTACGGGAAATGCTAATATCATCCACCGGACTTTTCATCACAGCAGCTTGAATAACTGGAGCCCACACATTCAGCACTGAAAATAATACTAGAAAAACTAATGAAACCATTGAAATGTGCCTTTTAGTACTTTTTGCTTGCATATTTTCCTCCTTGAATATTATATTTATATAATAAAAAAGATCATCCAATTGCATCAAAAGTGCAACCAGACGATCTTAGTAACCAATATATATTACCGTAGACTCTAAGCTTTGCGGCCTATCCTTTCGAATAGTGTGCTAAAAATATGTTTTATTCTTTTTTTGTTTCATTTCCCACTTGTACCAAATATTACTATACCGTCTGGACGGTTATAATTCAACATCTATACAATTGTTCTATTATTCTAATAAAAAAAATAATTCCCCGCCGGATTAAACAAACCAATGGGGAATTTTTTCATTCTATAGTTTATATATTCTATTTATAAGAAGCATTAATAAGGGCTTGAATCACTTTTTCTCTTAATTCAGGACTTAGTCTTCCGATCCCTAAATATTCCGAATACCATAATCCATCAGCTGCTAATCTAATAATTGTGGCACAAACAGAATCCATTTCATCATTTTCTATTTTAGTTTGCAATTGCTGAAATGCTTGTTGTAATGGCTCAAGTAATTCAGGTTTTAGCATTAATGCTGCCATCATACTACTACACAACTCTTCTGTTCTGTTCTCATTACTTAATCTTTCCTCTACAAAAGAACGAACCCACCTTCCTTTCTTCTCTGTGTCTTCCGTTACCCTATTATGAATAGCACCATGATACTCCTCTGTCCCTTTAAGTATCATGCCTTCTATTAAAGCTTCTTTATTTGAAAAGTGATACAATAATCCCCCTTTACTTACACCTGCCTCTTTTGCTACTGCTTCTAAAGTTAACTTAGCTACTCCTTTAAATTGAACAATTTGAGAAGCGGCGGCTAAAATTTTTTGCCGTGTTATGCTCGTGTTCATTCCTTTTTAAACCCTCATTTCTACTAATTCTATCTAAATACGTATTTTATCTTTAATATCGTTGAGTACTACTAGGTATTTTTTTATTCAATATAGGCCTCATTATTTTTGAATTGTGAGTTGCTTCTTCTATTAAAAATTTCCATATCATCCAATATGATAACATTAAATACACTACGTTGACTATACATCTATACATTTATATTAATTCCTAATATACCCATAAACATGAAATGTCATTTTAACGAGTTGATTTCCTATCCTTTAGTTTTCTAGCATTTTTCGAAGCTGGTCTTCCTACCACCCTATCAGCGTTATTGTTTTATTTTATAAGACGGTGCCAATTCTTTAATCACTAAATAAAAAATGTTATTACTTCTCTTTCTATAAGTAATAACATTTTCTCCCTATAAACCACTTAACAAATTTGCTTCCAACTAGAATCCTTCACATCTTCACTAGTCGGCTTTCTAACTGATCCAACACAAGATTCCTCGCAAGCACCAAATGCAATGAAATTTTTCTGTGCTTGCCTTAACGAGGGCTTATTTGCCCCGCCTTCAAAGTCATGATCATTAAACTGAACAGGATCATCTTCCCAATAACATATATTACAAATTTCATATGTACCTGGTGGTTCTTCTTCTATTGTTTTATATCCGCAGCATGGACAAGTGTATTTCATTCTGTCACTCCATTATTAATTTATTTTTTCTCCCATATATTCCGGCCCACAAAGAATGTAACAGCGCAAATCATAGTTATTACCATGAAAAAAACATTAGAATCTTCATATGTAGTTGGAATTCCTACCGTTACGAAAACAATACTAAAAGCTAAAAGTAAATATACTAATAAAGATATGATATAGCTTAGTTTAAATCGTAAAATGATACCTCTAAACAATAGCTCACCAAGAAGACAGCCACCTAAAATGATAGGTACTCCAAAATACAATGTAAGGACTCCCATTTGCGCAGTAGATTGAATTATCTTTCCAATTATGTTCGGCGAAGTCATCTCATCATTTTTCCCCATCCTATCATATAAATCAAGTGCCGTTGCTGAAATAAAGAAACTTAATATAGCAAATGAATACGGTATTAAAAATTTGCTCAATCTCATTCACCTCACTTTTTCCTTTACATATATTATTCATTATTTTCTATCATTTTTACATAAAAAAATAACCCTCTATGATAAAACATAGAGGGAAGAATTTCTATATAAAAACCTATACCTTATCCTGAAGTGCCCCCCGTAAACAGAACCTCTAAACTATCTGTGCCCTATATTCTTTAGGGGATAGGTGGTTATTAGAAAGTAGTACCTTCTTTTTTGTAATATTCTTTTGAAACCTCTTCATAAAACGCTGCCGATGTCGAATAGAAATAAGGTACTAACCATAAGAAACCGATTCCTAAAGTAAGAATACTTAAAATGAACCAACCTAAGAAACTTAAGCATAGTAAAAAGTAATCCATTTTATGTCCATTCATCATACGACGACTTTCAGTAATCGCTTGATTTGCTGTATATTCTGGATGATCGTTCAAAATAAAATATGTCATAGAATAAGAAAATGATTTAATAATACCTGGAATAATAAGAAGTAATGTCCATAGAATCAAGTACACATTCATTAGTAAATATGTTAAAAACGATTTCATAAACTTACTTCCATCGTTAAACCATCTAAATATATGACCAATACGAGCATTATTCCCACGAATTACATTTAAAACAAAATAAGAAGCACCTATTGTTAACGGACCGATAATAAACATTGCAATAATAGTTACTGTAAGCGACTCATTTGCTTCTTCCCAACCCCAAAACATCGAGAAAATACCTGTGGTTAGAATTTCAACAGCTCCAATAAGGATTCCGACTAATAAGGTTGCCCCTACCGCTAATCCCCATTTTCCTTTTAATGCATCAAGTGCTTCTCTTTTTAACTGACTTATCATATATAGCCTCCTAATACTTTTTCTATATTAGTATACCATTTATATCAAAAATTCCATAGATTTTCCTTAAATAGAAGTATACTACTTTTTTGATATGTATTGATATATGTGTGCTGTCGCTGTACTAATACATGGATTAAGTCACTCATTTTCCTATAACAAAAAAGCCTGCCTTTCATAATAGGCAAGCTTTTTCAAGTTAATCCTCACTTATTCTCTTCTTATACCAATCCTGCATTCTCTCCGCATCTTCAACTCTCGTATGTTCTAATTTATAATTCGATGATGCACTAGAAAAATTATAGGTACATAAATCCGCCCGGCGCTGGAAATATGATTGTGTTTTTTCAATTGATTGGACGTGTCTTCTTCTTACAAGTCCTGTATGTTTCCCAATACTACGATGTATGATCGTAATTTGTTCTCCGTTTACGCCGTAACCATTTGTTTTAAATGTTGCGTATCCAAGTGTAAAGATGAGGATAGCGAGCGGTAACAACGCCCACATGATGTAATACTTTTCAAAGTATATGCTGATTCCAGTAAGCGGGATTGCTAGCATTGCGAAGAATATAAAACTATCAATTAAGTAACGGCGCAATGCCGCTTTTGGTAATGCAATAATGTTTGTATTCAGTTCATATGGCAATTGTAAATGAGCAAGTAACTGTTGCACGCGATCTTTTCGAATAATCGGATGCAGCGTAACTTTGTCTTTCTCTTCTCCCAATCCCTTACTTTGAATGACGTCGACTTGCACAGCACAATAACCGAACATCTGACGGAAAATACCTTCTTTTATCGTAATACCTTGAATACGGTGCAATTTTAGTACAAGTTCTTTTTTCTCAAGTAATCCTTGCGAAATGCGGACTTCATCATTTCTTCGATTCACTGTGAAATCGCCATGTTTTAACGCATAACCGATTGTGGATATCATCCAAGAAACAACAAGTAAAATAGCTACCATGTAAATCCAGCCGTATATATCATGATCCATTACATACGACTCTACGCTATTTTTTATCCATTTCGGAATGTATTCATCTACTTGGTTATAAACGAAAAATATTAAAGAGAATAACAATCCAAATTGACCAGATGTAATAGATGCTAATAAAATTTCTTTCAAAGTTAATTTGTACTCTGTCGCTTGCTTTTCCTCTGTCATAACTTCTTTTTCTACTACTTCTTCTGCTTTCACTTCTGGAGTTGGCTCATTTAGTAAGGAAATAAGCTCCTTCGCCTCATCTTCCGTAATACCAGCTAGGCTTACTTCTGCATCATCGCCTCCACCAGCTGTTTCGATTTGAATTTTCTTTAAACCAAGCATTTGATATAACACGTTTGAACTTGTATTAATCGTTTGAACACGTTCTTTATTTAAGTAGCTCTCCTTCTTCACAAAGAGCCCTTGTTTCACATGTAATACGTTATTTTCAACCCAGTATGTTGTGTAATACCATTTTTCAAACGCTGAAAAGACGGTGAGTAAACCGAATCCAGCGGGAATTAAATACCAAAATGGAAACTTTCCATTTAAACTAAACATGAAAATAAGTAGTGGTATAAAGTCTGTTATTTTTAATTCTAATAACATCGTAATGGGATGCTGCCTCTTATACATCCTCATCACTCACTTTCGCTAATTCTGCGATTTTCGTTTTCAACATTTCTGCTTCATACATCGTTAAACCTGGGATGCTGTGAGAAGTTGCCGCTGTTGAAATATGTAATTCTGCTAATCCATATTTTCTCATAATTGGTCCTTGTTCAATTGTAACGTGCTGTACACGAATCATCGGTACTAATACGCGCTTTACAACGAAAAGACCGTGCTGAATTTCAAGCTCTTCTTCATTTAATTGATAGCTATAATAACGCTGACGTAGTTTCGGGAATAAAAAGTACGAAAATGGTGCTAGCGCAACTGTTAACCCAACCATCACATACAAAATCCACGCCCACCAATCAAACTTTATCATGAGGAAAAGGTATACTAAGATGACGAGAATACCTATCCCTTCTTCAATTACAGCACGAACTTTCCACACCTTGACCATGTCAGGGTGAATTTCATTTTTCAATGGATCCATGTAACCACTCCAAATCTAGTAATCTAATATATGAATACTCTCAATCTATATTTTACATAACTTTACATAAAATTGAAAATTTATTATTTATCCGTTTTTGTCTCAGGAATAAAATATCCGAACCAAAGGAGCCAAACTAAACTAATTAATGCGAGCCAAACTAAACTAATTAATGCGAGCCAACCTTTATCCGCTTGGAAAGCTTCAATCATACCTGGAATTTTATAAATTCCAATTAACCCCAGAAAACCGAGCCACCAGTTTTTCTGCATTTTCATTTTTATTCCCCCTCCTTCATGACGTTTTTCACATTTCGAATCCAAATTTCTTTATACTTTAACTGGAGTCCCATTAACATGTAATTACTCATATTATCGATCACGAGCGCTAACGTATGCGCGTTTTCTTCAGTTGCATGTTGTGACACAACGTCAAGTTCCACACCTTTTTTCAATAAATCGTGGAAACCATTTAAGAAATCTTCTTGTATTTCAAATAAGCGTTTCTGATACTTTTCATTTCGCGATGCAGTTACGATGAATTCATTTATGACGCGTAGTATGCCTTCTTGTCCTTCATACTCAGAGAGCATATGTAAACCATCGGCAATTAATTTTTCTGCAAAGTTTTCTTTCGTATATTGCTCTTTATCGAAGTAACTTGCAAAATGGTACCCAGAAAAAATTTCTTCAAATAAAAAATCAACTAACGCTTCTTTAGAAGAAAAATGATAATAAATAGCCGGTTTTGAAATACCTACCTCTTTCGCAATCATAGAAAGGCTCATCTTCTCAATACCGTGCTCTGCCATGAGTTTAAATGATGCCTCTACAATGTTTTGCGATGTTTGTAAATTCTTTGTCATACTGTACCTCACTTATTTTTACTTACCGGTCGGTAAGTAAATTGTAAAATAAAAAATCATCGTTTGCAAGTTTGATTCAAAACTGTATATTACTTTTTCAATCTACATTATGGATCTGGGATCATATTCCTTAATAATGACTACAATAATCTTTAATCCAGTTAAACTACAAAAAGCACCTTTGTGAGTGCTTCTTGTAATTTAATATTTAGGCCCCATGTAATCATAACTTTGATCTAGCGCTTTTAATAAATCAATCGCACCCTTTAACTCCCTTTTATCAGACTCTAATTCTTCCATCCTTCTTTCAATATCTTTTTTAAAAGATTCTAAATCACTAATGGCCTTCTTCCCCACTCCAAGTTGAGACCAGCTTGATAAGAGTAAATTATGTACATTACTTACAACTCTTTTATTATGATTTAAGTCTTGAATCATATGGTCAAATTGTTGTAAGGCTTGGTTCAATGCTTCTTCATTTAAGTAAATTCTCGGCATCCTAATCTTCTCCCTTAATATTGTTGATCTGTCTTCTTATAATCATCGGCTTTCTTCTCAATAAAATCTGAAATTTCCGTTGCTGTTCTTATGTACCAAAAACTTAAATGCTCTACATGTGCACGTATATTATTTACTTTAGCTTCTACCCGTCTACTTTCAGCCGTTTCTAATAATGTCATCATATTAGAAATTAACCTCGGTACTCTATCTTGAAATTCTTGCGCGTTTCGCTTCATATCTCTTACAGCTTGTTCTAAATTCTCTACCACTACACGAATTTCTCCCCCGCCTAATAACGCGCCTGGTGAATCATAAACTCTTTCATTCGTGTCTACATTTAACAAGTATTTATTGGATAAAGACCCATTCTCTCCAAACCGGAAGTTCTGATCTGTTTGATAATGATAACCAGGGCCACTTATCGAATTCAAAAATCGAGTAACATCCATCCCAATCTTTTGCTGTAATGATAGCTTTGACATTTCTTCTTTCGAAATTGGTGGGGTTACCGCATAAGTAGAGCCTATATGACTTTCATATGCACCAAATGGTCCATAGCCAATTGAATCATTTCCGTGAACAACACTTACAATTCTATTATTAAACTCACCATTATTTGCTTTTTCTTGTAAATCAGGCGGTAACAAATGTTTTGCACTCGGCGCATTCCATGACATACATCTTACATTATCATTAGATGCCGCTGCATATTCCGCTAAAGCTCCCCCTAACGAATGACCCGTCGTATATATCTCCACATCATCCCTGTCCTTGTATGTATCCGTTACTTGTTTCATGACCCTTTCAGCCTGTTCGAATTGATTGTGTGTTTCCCAGCGCTGATTCTCTTCATTCCAATATTTCTTTGAACCTTCATTCTCAGTCCCTGCTACAGGAGGTGCTGCTGGTTCATGAACACCTTCTCGTAATACAAAATGATTGGTATCCGTTTTTAAATCCTTCATACCTTCCCCTGGCTTCATCGGAATGCCTAAAGAGTTTTTCTCTATAATTTTGTCCCCTTCTGTACCTCGGAAAGCTACCATAACTTGCTTTTTGCCATCCACATCTCGTTCAAAGGCTACTGCGTCCATTCCGGTTTGTTTGTCGTGGAATGTTTCACGGACCTTCCATGTTTGTAAAGTATCATCATTCGCATTATTCACTGTAATTTCATTTCTTAACTCTTTATCTGATTTATACGCATCTTTAGCCATTCGATAAAAGCTTAAATCTAACACTTCTTGTGTATTTTTGCTATCCAAAGTATTCCCTCCTCGGGATATTTAGTATATTCTAAATTATAGAACAACATTAACGGAGGGTAAACATGAGAATTAAAATCCGAAAATTTACCTTTTTTGTCTTTTTTATCTTTGTAAGTACAATAATTGGGGGATGTAATATGCAGGAAAATAATAAAGAAAAACAAATAGTAGATAAAGCAACAGAAAAAACAATTAATTACTTTAAAGAGAAACAAAATTTAGATGTAACTATTACTGATTACAGGTTCCCTTCTAATGATCTAGAATCAGTCTTCATAACTGGTCATATCAAAGATGATGAAAGCAAGGAATTCACTGCTACAATAGATTACAATAATAATTATAATGTTGGTTCTGTTTCAACGAATTTTTCTCTAAAAAAATAATACAATATGGATAAAAAAATGAGGAAATAGCATTAAAAGAAAAAGCAGAAAAGATCGCAATCCAACATTTTAAAGAAGATAAAAAGCTAGGTGTCACAGTGACAAGAGTGGAATTCGCCCCCTCAGATTTTTGGGTGATTTTTGTATCAGGTCATGTAACAAATAATCCAAACCGTAAAATAACTGCAGATATAAATTATAAAAATAAGGTTGAAAGTATTAGTTATGATGACTGAAATTAATATGAAAATAAAATATATTTTTGTTGGCCCTTTATATTAATTCCAATTATTTCATATGTATATAAAGGATGAGATCAATATTCAATAAGCTCAACTTCTAACATTAAAAATTTAGAAGCAATGTATCAAACTTTTGGGCACCTAACAATAAGGTGTCTATTTTTATTTTCAAAAGGAGCCCCTCAAATAATTCTTAAAAACCTAGATTGATTTGAACCTATTAAAACATTTTAAAGTTTCTCTTCTACAACATTTGATATATCCCTAATTTAGGAACCAATGATTGGAGGAGAATTATGTTGCATAAAAGATTGTTTTTTTATTTAGTTTTCATTTTCATTATTACTACCTTAGGAGGCTGTAATAATGAAAATAATACCGAGGAAGAAATCATTAATAAAGCAAAAGAAGAAACCATTCAATATTTCACAAAAACAGAGGGCTTAGATGTAACAATTACTGGTCATGAATTTGGACCAAAAGACTTTCAAACTATCTCTATATCAGGCTATGTGACTAATGATAAAACTAAAGAATTTACTGCTTCAGTTGAATACGCAAATAATTATCATATCGGCGCTATTTCAACCACCAAAAATTTAGAGCTTAAAAACTAATAATCCTGGCACTTTAGAGTGCCTTTTCTTTATACTTCACCACACAATATTCAGTGAATATAAAATTTATTGAAGAGGAATATAACGCAACATTCATGGAGTGATTATTCGTGAAAAAGTATGCTATAAGATTATTCTTTATTTTTACACTTATCCTTTTAGGAGGATGTACTATGGATCAAAAAAACAATGAAGAAAAAGTAGTAAAAGAAGCAAAAGCGACAACCATTACATACTTTAAGGAAAAGCAAGATTTGGACGTAGTAATTACTGGGCATGAGTTTGGTCCTAAAGACCTACAATCCATTTATATCTCTGGGCATGTCAAAGATGATAGAGCCAAAACATTTAATATAACTATTCAATATAGCGGAGATAAATACACGATAGGTTCAATTTCTAAAAGTAAAAGTTTAAAATTAAAATACTAACACTTCCCATAATTTTCATCTAAATCATTCCTATATGCTCCCAATGATTTTCAAATAGTTTTTATAAACTGACATGTGAAAGATAACAAAAATAAGATTTTTTCTATGGACGCAGAATATGATGGAGGAGAATATCATATAAGATCTATGTCTCACTCCAAAAATTTAGAGCTTAAAAACTAATAATCCAGGCACTTTAGATTGCCTTTTCTTTATGCTTCACCACACAATGTTCAGTAAATATAAAATTTATTGAAGAGGAATATAACGCAACATTCATGGAGTGATTATTCGTGAAAAAATATGCTATAAGATTATTCTTTACTTTCACACTTATCCTTTTAGGAGGATGTGCGATAGATCAAAAAAATACTGAACAACAAATCGTTAATAAAGCAACAGAAGAAACCATTCAGTATTTCAAAGAAAAAGAGAATTTAGAAGTGACTATTACAAATCATAGATTTCCTTCTAATGATATCGAAACTATTTTTATAACGGGTCATATCAAAGATGATACAAATAAGAAATTTACTACTTCAATTGATTATAAAGATGATTATAATATCGGTTCTATCTCTACCACTAATTTCAGCCTAAAACACTGAAAAGACAATCTGAAAATTTCCTTTTAAACATTAATCATTAGAACAAAAAGACATCCTAAATGTGTGATTAGGATGTCTTCTTTATAAAACAAATCAATTCCTATTTAGATAAACGGTAAAAAGTTTCATCTATATTTCCAACTCGTAACCGTAAATCATTATTGATCATCCACAATAATATACGCTGTCCGGATCGGCCCATGCACACCTACGACAAGGTTCATTTCAATATCCGCGCTATTTGATGGACCAGAAACAAAGTTCACACAAGCCGGCAAGTTTTCTCCCGCTTTACTTTGATCATGAATCATTTTTGTAGCTTGGGTTAATCTTGGTACGATCGTACTTTTAGGAACGATTGCAATATATGACTCTGGAAGCAAACTAACATGCCTTCCTTTTAACCCATCATTAAATAGCACAACGGTTCCTGATTCCGCCAGAGTCATATCACTGAACGTAATGCCAAGGTCAGCAGCTTTCGCAAATTTTATGTCCTCTTCTTTATCACCTAATCCCCATGCACGAAAATGTGTTGTGCCTTCATTGTTGAAACATGAAGTAAGACCGTACTCATTAAAGCGCTCATCGTTCGAATACATAGCAGATTTGATATTCCATTCTTTTATTAAAGACCCCAATGTTTCAACAAGATTTTCCTTTGTTGTTCGCTTTACTTCTGTATGAATCACTTCGCAGTGCTCCATTAACTGTAATACAAGTTCGTCTTGCGCCAGTCCATCAAAAACATTCCACTGCGGGGAAAAAGACCATTTCGGTTTTTCCACCGCTTCTGGACGTTTCCTACCAAGCTTTTCTGATAATTGGAGTAAAAATTCCTCACGATTTTGAATGGCCATCATCGTTCTCCTTTACGTGTTTTTCAAACCACTCTCGAAACGGTTGTTTTTTCGGAACCGGAAAATCTCTCGCGTCCGTCCAAGCTTTTAACGGTCCAATGCCGCGCTCAATCTTATCTCCTTTTGCGAGAGGTTTTAATGCATACGGAGCGCTCTTCGCAGCAAAAGAAAATAGTCTAGGACTCTTCACCGCTTTTTCAAAACCTTTCATAGCCACGTTCCAAGCTACGGGTGATTGTTTTTCTTCTACGATGCGGCTGCGATGTTTAATTAATAAGTCGTGTAACGGGATTTTCACTGGACACGCTTCTGTACAAGCACCACAAAGGCTAGATGCATAAGGTAAATCCTTATATTCATCATATCCTCCTAAAAGCGGTGTTAACACAGCTCCAATTGGCCCTGGATAAATAGAGCCGTACGCATGTCCACCAATATGCCTGTATACAGGACACACATTAATACATGCTGCGCAACGAATACACTGAAGAACACTTTGGAATTCTGTTCCTACAATATCGGAACGACCGTTATCAACAATGACTAAATGAAATTCCTCAGGTCCATCTGTCCCGCCAGGCTCAGTTAATCCTGTAATATAACTTGTTAACTTTTGTCCTACAGAACTTCGGCATAGAAGTGCGACTAAAACATCAAGCTCTTCCCACGTCGGAACAATACGTTCCATCCCCATAACTGTAATCAACGTTTTTGGAAGTGTCGTAGTAAGTCTTGCATTTCCTTCGTTTGCTACAATAGAAATTGACCCAGACTCTGCAACAGCAAAGTTACATCCAGTCACCCCTATATCCGCTGCAAAAAAATCATCACGTAAATAATCTCTTACAAACCTCGCCATTTCCGTAGGGTCAGATGTTCCAGTGTAATTTAACTTTGTTTTAAATATTTCACAAATGTGTTCTTTATCTTTGTGAAGGCACGGAACAACAATATGCGAGGGAGGATCGTGGTCGTTCACTTGTAGAATAAATTCAGCAAGATCTGTTTCTAACACTTCCGCCCCAGCTTCTTCAATCGCTTCATTTAAACTAATCTCTTCTGTTACCATCGATTTTGATTTCACAATTTTTTTCGCATTTTTCTTTTTTACAATCTCTTTTACATATTCCCTTGCGTCTTCTGCAGTCTTTGCGAAATAAACGAAACCACCGTTTTTCTCAATATTTTCACTTAGCTGATGTAAATAATAATCAAGGTTTTCTAATGTATGCTTTCGAATTTCTTCTCCTAAAGCTCGCCATTCCTCCCAATTCCCAAGACTCTCAGTAGCTTTTAATTTCTTAACTCTAAGACCATCTTGCGCTTTCCTGACAGCCTGTCGCATAAATTTATCCCCAATGCCTGTTTCAGTACGCTTATGAAAGGGATCGTTCCCAATTCTCATTCCCATCTCTATATCCCCCTCTTATTTTCGATCTTCATTTAATACTTGAGCAATATGTTTTACATCAATTGGATAGCCATTGCGTGTTAAACGTCCTTTTATATTCATTAAGCAGCTACAATCCATCCCAATTAACAATTCCGCACCGGTTTCCATAATATGCTTTACTTTTTCCTCAACCATTTGCTCAGAGATTTCTGGCATTTTCACCGAGAATGTCCCTCCAAATCCGCAGCAATCATAATTATGTGGCAGTGAAACAACTTCCAGTCCCTTTACACATTTCAATAATTTTTGCGGTGGTTCCTTAATCCCCATTAACCGGCTCATATGACAAGATGTATGAACCGTTGCTTTTTTATGAAGCTCCGCACCTAAGTCTTCTTTCCCTAATACTTCAACAAGAAATTGTGTGAATTCATACGTTTTATTTCCAAGTTCCGTAGCCTTTTTCTTCCACTCCGCTTCACTTTCAGAAAATAAGCTAGAAAACTCGTGAACCATCATAGCGCAAGACCCCGATGGTGCCACAACATATTCCGAACCGGCAAAGGCTTCAATCATATGTTTTGCAGCTGTTTTTGTTTCTTTCACATACCCGCTATTATAAGCAGGTTGTCCGCAGCAAGTTTGAGTTTTTGGAAAATCAACTTCACACCCTAAATCTTCAAGAATTTCCACAACATCTTTCCCTACTTCTGGATAAAAAACATCTGCAACACAAGTAATAAATATTGATACTTTCATATTTTGCACCCCTAAATACAGTAAAGTAAGCTCAAGTAACTTTATTTGTATATTATTGGTAAAAAGTTTAAAAATATGAATAAAAATAAAAAAAGCATCCTAAATGTGTAATTTAGGATGCTTTTTTTAACGCAAATCAATTTCTATTAAGCAATCGCATACGATAACAATTCATCGTCACTTCCCCAAGCCTTTGCAACAATTGATAATTCGCATATGCGCCAACCGGGGCACCTATGATTGGTACGAGCTGAAGCATTTTTGCTAAATCGATATAGTCTCGGTACTCTGTTTGGAACTTTTCCCAGTCCATATGATTTTCTTCTTCTGTATCCCACGTTTCAATCGCTTTCCATACTTCTTTTCGGTGATCGTCACTTGAAAAAGCAAGTTGGAAAACGTGAAGGATAAAGAGGCGCTCTTCTTGTTTACTCGTATCAAATCCGTACAATGTTGCTGCATCGAATAAAAATTTAATTTTAATTGTAAGTAGTAGCGGAAAGTCAGCAAGACCGAGAAGAATACCACCAGCTCCTGTTCCCGCTCCTTCTGCCGCTGCTACTTTTTTATATTCGTCCATTTTTTTACGAACTTCATCATCACGTCTTTGCAGCGACCAAGTCGTTTCTTTTAGTTTCGGCTTTATAAAGTTTGATCCGGCGCTAATCGTTTGTACCATCATCCGAATCGTTTCTGTTAGTACCTTTTGCACTTTCGCCGGAATGAGCTGTTGTACTTTCACCTGCACTTTTTTAGAGAACCGTGTCATCATAGAAGAATCCTTCATGAATGTAGCTTTCCACTGCTCCAATTCTTTTATAACCTTCTCTTCATATGTAATCATAGGTTCATTCCCTTCAATTTAAACGCTCAATACGTTTCGCCCCGTATTGATAAACGAAACCGATACTAAATACTATGCTTACGACTAGTAAAATTCCCGTCATCATGAAATCTTTCGTCGCAAGGGCGAATATAACCGTAAATACAACACTGCCGATAATAAGAATCGCATTTAATAAAGTAAGAAAATCGTTCTTCTTCTCGTCTCCCCCTACCGGATATAAATCAAGCCAAACTTTCATACGGTGATGTTTCCAAAGGGTTAAGAGCTGGTAGCCGATTAAGTATAAGAAAACAAGGCTTACGATAAAACGTCCATATAAAAATGGAATAAAGTAAAGAATAACTCCTCCAAGAGCGAGTAAACGCACATATAAGCCGAAATAGTTACCCGATCTTAAAAATGTTCTCGTATATAAGTATAAATATGTACGTTTCTCACCGATCATCGAAAGGATGAAATCAAGCCATTTCCTACGTGATACTCTCTCTTTTAATGCTGGTACATCAACGAACATGTTCGCGATGCGGTACAGCAGCATCATTTTTTTACCTTCTTCAGAAATTAAATACTCCCAGTTCAGCGGCTTTCCCTTCACCTTTTGATGCATAACAGCAAGGTATAGCACCATTAAAAAGACAATTACACCGGTAAAAATGACTGAAGTACGTTCTACAAGGAAGTACACAAATAAGCCGTTTAAAATAAAACGAATGAACCAATCGGCTCTTTGTATATTTTGGTCTGTTAAAAATGATTTTTCCCATGCGACGAATAAGTTCCACGCTTTTACAATGACAAACGCGAGTACAATCCATATGTAAGCCGCTCCTGTTTGTTTCATTTGCTGGAAATATAACGGGGCAAGCGCAGCCGCTACCATTGCGATTATGTATAACTGAATCATAAACGTAAAGAGAAATGCCTTTGTAAAATAAAGCTTTAACTTTTCTTCAACTGGCAGCAAATAAACGAGGTCCGCTTCTTTTAATAACGTTTGGATGGATCCAGCTGTTAATACGAGGCCAAGTAAGACTGCCATAACGAGCGCTGTCGGAAACGAAGGTGTTAACGTTTGTAACCATTGCTGGTAATAATACGCTCCTGCGCCGATGATGAATACGAAAATAAATTTCAAATGATCATTAAATACGTATTTACTATATGTACGAACTTCTTTTAGAAAGTGCCGAAATCGTTCTTTCCATAACGCTGTGCTATTCATAATCTTCTTCCTTTGTTAATGCAATATAAATATCATCTAACGTTGCACCAGGCATGTTAAACCCAGATTGAAGTTCTGATAATGTTCCCATCGCTCTCACTTCACCTTGATGCAAAATAATAAATGAATCACAATAGCGCTCTGCTGTCGCTAAAATATGTGTACTCATTAAAATACCTGCACCACTCTTTTTCATTTGATCCATCATTTGAAGAAGCGATTGAATCGCTAACGGATCAAGACCAACGAAAGGTTCGTCCACAATGTAAAGAGATGGTTCAACTAAAAATGCACTCATAATCATTACTTTTTGTTTCATCCCTTTTGAGAAATGAGACGGAAACCATTTCAAACGATTTTTCATGCGAAACTCTTGTAATAGTTGTCCTACGCGTTCTTCATATTGTTTTTCATCTACACCGTACGCCATCGCTGTTAATTTCAAATGCTCTTCTAACGTTAACTCATCATATAATACTGGCGTTTCTGGAATGAAGGAGAAACTAGAACGGTACGCTGTCATATCATCACGAATTGTTTTCCCGTTAATTGTGACAGTTCCTTTTTTCGGCTCCATTAAACCGATGATATGTTTAATTGTCGTACTCTTCCCGGCTCCATTTAAACCGATTAAGCCGACAAGCTCGCCTTTATTAACAGAGAACGAAACATTTTGCAGTACAGGTCGTTTCGTATATCCTCCTGTAACATTTTCTACACGCAATAACTCGCTCATACGACACCACTTTCTTCATTGATATTCATTCACTTTTGTAAGAAATGTATATATTCATCTTACCAAAAATCATGGTGCACTACATAGTATCGATGCCTTCAAAAAAAAATTTAAATTTCTTGGCATATATTTTTACGAAAGCGGACATCATAATTAGTGAGGAAGGAACACATTGAAAAAGCAACCACCAATTGATGAGTATAACAACACAGTGAAGTCATCATGAAATGGGGTGTCCAAATTGGACAATGAAATTTACACATAACCAGATAATTTGTTTCATTTTCGAAACGGGGTGTCTCCGAAAGAGCATATACTGTTTTAAAAAATAAACAATTTCATTTTTAAAAAAGATTGCAATTCATTTCACTTGAAAATGGGGTGTCTACGGCAGAAACTTTAGCCGATTTACCGTGCATTTCTTAAATAAATGAGGTGTCTGCGAACCGTAAATTATAAAAAATGCTTTTTCAATCCCTCTTCAGAAAACAGGAAGCTGAGTCAGCTTCCTGTTTTTCGTGTTTGTTCTCCTATGTAATTATGGTAAAATACGGCTAAGGATATTTGAAAGGATGAGATCGATGAATCATACAGCGGACAATTGTATTTTTTGTAAAATTATTGACGGGCAAATCCCTTGTTCAAAAGTATACGAAGATGAACATGTGCTTGCATTTTTAGATATTAGTCAAGTAACAAAAGGACATACTCTTGTTATTCCAAAAGTTCACAAACAAGACATTTTTGCGTTAACGCCAGAAATCGCATCACACATTTTTGCTGTCGTTCCAAAAATCGCAAATGCAATGAAAGCAGAATTTAATCCAGTTGGCTTCAACTTGCTTAACAATAACGGCGAGAAAGCTGGACAAACTGTATTCCACTTCCACCTTCATTTAATTCCACGCTACGGTGAAAACGATGGTTTCGGTGCTGTTTGGAAATCACACCAAAATGAATACACTATGGAAAATTTACAAAACATCGCAAGTACAATTGCAAATAGTGTGAAATAGTGCCACTATAATAAGAAGTAATACATAACAAGCCTATCCCTTTGGCATATATACCCTATGGCTTGTTTCTTCACAAAAAATGCCAAGGATATGATTTTTTGTGCATAGCACGTACAAGAGAGAAAAGTTCACTTTTCTTCCCCTTGTCTTAAAGATATGCACAGTTTTATACATCATGAATACGAACGAAAAATAAGGAGGTTTCCTTTTATGTCAAAAGCTAAATCCTTTATTACAGGTGTAATTTGCGGCGGAGCAGTTGCTGGACTAGCCGTTCTTTTCTCAACTCCTTCTTCTGGTAAAGCTATGCGCGGTAAGCTGAAAGAAAAAGGAACTGATATTAAAAAGACATTAGCTGATATTACAGCTGATACGAAGTTGTTAAAGCGCCAAATCGTCGAAACTGCTTCAGAAGGTAAAGAAGTATTTCAAGAACTAAAAGACGATATGCAAGACACGCTTTCTAACTGGAAACAAGATATTTCTCAAAACAAACGACATATTGAAAAAGAAATTTTAGACATTCAAAAGTCAATTGAGAAACTACAAGAAGCGGTTCCAGAAAAAGCGTAAACATATTCCTGCTTAGTTTTTTGCATATAACAAATATTTTTTATACAAATTGACCTTGACACGGCATATCACATAGATATGCCGTGTTTTTATGCATTTACAATATCTGTTATCCCTTAACATGTACAGACAACACATGTATTCTTGACTCATAAAACGCTTCCATAGTTATGCATGATTTGTATAGAATGTCATTTTTCCAAAAAATTTTCACAATTCTCACAAAAAGACTTTATTAATTTTTATTTTACTGGCATAATAGATAGTAATGAAAAAGAATGTTAAAGTGGGTGAGTAAATGAAAAGTGGAGAAAAAGATTACTCGGTAAAAGAAGCGATGATTTTCAGCCAACGCATTGCTCAATTATCGAAAGCGTTATGGAAATGCGTAGAGAAAGATTGGCAACAGTGGATTAAACCTTACGATTTAAACATTAACGAGCACCATATTTTATCAATCGCTTATCATTTAAAAGGGGCTTCTATTTCTGAGATTGCTAAGTTTGGAGTTATGCACGTATCAACGGCGTTTAACTTCTCTAAAAAGCTAGAAGAACGCGGCTATCTTGTATTCTCGAAAAAAGAAGATGATAAACGAAATACGTACATTGAAATTACAGACAAAGGGGAAGAATTACTACTTCGCTTAATGGAGGAGTATGATCCTGAAAATAATTCTGTGTTTAATGGGGCACTTGCACTTCGTAATTTTTATGGTAAGTTCCCAGAAAATATCGAACTTATCGCGATCCTTCGCAATATTTACGGACAAGACTTCATCGATATTTTTGAGAAATCATTAGAAAATATTGAGGAGAACTTTACGGAGACCGATCAAAAATTAGTTAAGAAATAATCTATTTATCCTTTCGCAATCATGCGTAAGAATTCATTCATAAGTGGTACAAATAAACCTTGTTTTACTAGCGCTTCCGCAGTTTCGTTTACTTCGAGCTGATGTGGAAGCGCTTTTTCAAATTGATCTAACAACGCGTCGAACAATAGAAAGCCTTCTGCTTTCTCCTTTACGTATTGTTCGTTCAGCTTTTCACAAAGATTTAGTATACGTTCAATATCTTTTTTACGAGCTTTTTTCTTTATGATTAAAGAATAAAATGGACACTTTTCTTCATCAATCATTTTAAATAGTAGGTCTACGTAATATTCAGCTTGTTCTAGTCTTCTTACAACGTCCATTTTCTCCCTCACTTCCTAACACAAAGTCTTCTATTTCTGAATTTTGTAACACGAACAAAATATCGTATGATACAATATATAAAGTATATGTATTTTAGCCAAAAGGAGGTCTCGCCTCATGACTCTTATAACCGTTGTTTTTGTCGCATTTGCACTTCTTGTTATATTTTACACGAATTTCATGACACATACACTGTGTGAGCGAAAACAAATATCTGCGAGCCGCCAGCCAGGTGTCTTTCGAGTTATTAATGTATGTATTACCATTCTATTAATTTCTAGTTATGTAGAAATTATATTTCATGGAAAGTGAGGAAGGAAAGCCCCTTCCTCATTTTTTTCCTCTATAAGCAAATTATACCTACTATAACTAATAAAATAAACAGTACAAGTAATAAAATAAGTTTTGAATTCATCCCCCATCCCCTCCTCTTTTCTATATATGCGACATGCGCCCAATATGGCACCCCTTCAAAATCTGACACAAACTGGTTAAAATTTCTTTATCAATAGGAAAACAGGTCGAAATATGATATATTAAATTTTGTACATATTGCTTATACTATGAAATAAACGACACGCATCTAAACTTTATCCTCAGCCTCGGTAAGCCCTGTTAAGCGCGCTTTACCAAGATAAAAAGCAAAAGTATCAGTGAGACTTAATCGGGCTCTTATGAACCAAAATTCATCGGTGTAGGATAAATTAAAAATACATAATAGTAGGAGTGTTTATCGAATGAAGAAAGCTATGCTTGCCTTAGCCGCAACAAGTGTAATCGCATTATCAGCATGTGGAACATCATCATCATCAGACAAAATTGTTACATCTAAAGCTGGTGACATTACAAAAGAAGAGTTCTACAATCAAATGAAGACACAAGCTGGTAAACAAGTACTAAATAACATGGTTATGGAAAAAGTACTTATCAAAAACTACAAAGTCGATGACAAAGAAGTAGACAAAAAGTACGATGAAATGAAAAAGCAAGTCGGTGATCAATTCGATACACTATTGAAACAACAAGGCCTTAAAGAAGAAACAGTTAAAAACGGTGTTCGCGCTTCATTAGCTCAAGAACAAGCAATTGAAAAATCAATCACTGATAAAGACTTAAAAGCAAAATATGAAGACTATAAGCAAGAAATTAAAGCAAGCCATATTCTTGTAAAAGATGAAGAGACTGCTAAAAAAGTGAAAGAAGAACTTGCACAAGGTAAATCTTTCGAAGAGTTAGCGAAAAAGTACTCTGAAGATCCAGGTTCAAAAGAAAAAGGTGGCGACTTAGGATTCTTCGGACCAGATAAAATGGTTAAAGAATTCGATGAAGCTGCTCGTAAGCTGAAAAAAGACGAAGTAAGTGAACCAGTAAAAACACAGCATGGTTACCATATCATTAAAGTAACTGATACTCATGCTGACAAAACTTTCGATCAAGCAAAAGCTGACATCAAAAAAGAAGTAGTTCAAGAAAAAACACAAGACGCTCAATTTATGAACGATCTTATGATGAAAGAAATCAAAAAAGCTGACGTAAAAGTTGATGATAAAGATTTGAAAGATCTTTTCGAAGAACCAAAAGCTGACGCTAAAAAATAATGAAAAGCTCGGGCTTAGCCCGAGCTTTTTTGTTTGTCCAAATACTTTTTATATAAGAAGTAGACCTATTTTACGTTAAATGAAATTATATCGACTTACCGACAAAATCAGATAGGAGTCCCCTCTCCCCTTGTAAAAAGGAAAACAAAAAAACCTCAGTTCCATCACACACGGAACCAAGGTTTATCTTATTATCATTGATTAAATTAAAAAACTATGGTAAATTAGTACAGAAACACGTTTCCATAAACACAAAGAACGTATTTATCCGTATCTTAATTGTACACCAAAACACATCTTCAGTCAACCTCTATTTTTCACTTTTAAAGGAGTGCTTACGTATGAACAAAAAACTTGATTTAGAGCAAAAACGATTGGATACCGTAATTGAAACGATTACGGAGCAAATTGATAAACTGGAAAACGAAACTGGCAGACGCCGGGCAGAAGTAATCAATATTCGTAAACACTTCTGGGATGACGTTAAAGTGAATACTGATACTTTCGATGATTATCTTGAAACAGTTATCAACTTAAGACAACAAGCTCAGTCACTAGCTGTCACACAAATTACCCATAAGCACACCTTTAATCGACTTGCTGCATTAAGACGTATGCATAAAGCACCTTACTTCGGGCGAATTGATTTCAAAGAAGAAGGAGAATCTGCTGCAGAGCAAATTTATATCGGCGTAGCTACCCTTACTGATGCAAGCGGAGAAAACTTTCTTATATATGACTGGCGCGCACCCATTTCGAGTGTCTACTACGATTATCCACCAGGACCAGCTGAGTACAGTACACCAGGAGGCGTAATCCACGGTAATGTGGAAAAGAAATTGCAATACATTATTCAAAATGGCGAGATTGATTCTATGTTCGATACGAGCCTTACAATTGGCGATGAAATCCTGCAACAAGCGCTCGGAAAAGGTACAAACAAACATATGCAAAGTATCGTTGCTACGATTCAGCGCGAGCAAAATGAAATTATTCGTCACGATGAAGGCCGATTACTTATCGTGCAAGGAGCTGCTGGTAGCGGTAAAACGTCAGCTGCCCTGCAACGAATCGCCTACTTACTATATAAATATCGCGAATGGCTAAAAGCAGATCAAATCATCCTCTTCTCCCCTAACTCTATGTTCAACAGTTACGTTTCTAACGTACTACCTGAACTAGGTGAAGAAAATATGCAGCAAGTTACATTCCAGGAATATTTAAACCATAGACTAAGCAAATCATTTGACGTTGAAGACCCTTATGAGCAATTGGAATATATGTTAACTGAAACGAATAGCCCTGCCTATAAAACGAGAAATGCGAGCATTCGATTCAAAGCATCTACTCAATTTTTCGAGATGATTAGAACGTACAGACAATCTCTCGAATCTTCAGGCATGCTATTTAGAGGAATGAAATTTAGAGGAAAACTGATTGCCTCTGCTAAAGAAATTACAGAGCAATTTTATAATACTGATTCCTCCCTCCGCTTCCATAATAGAATCGAGAAGTTAACGGATTGGCTAAACAAACAAATAGATGCAATCGAAAAAACAGAACTGAAAAAACCTTGGGTAGAAGAAGAAATTGAACTGCTTAGTAAAGATGAATACCAAAAGGCTTATAAATATTTACAGAAAAAAGGCGAGTTTGACGACAACTCCTTTAATGATTATGAGAAAGAAACGAAAGTACTTGGACGTATGATTGTCCGTAAAAAATTGAAGCCACTTCGTAAAGGCGTTCAAACATTGCGTTTCATCAATTTCACAGGCATATATAAACAACTCTTCACAGATGCATCATGGGTTACTGGAGAAAAGCCGAAAGAATGGGATGACATTTGCTCACTGACAGTGAACATGCTTGATGAAGGTAAGTTATATTACGAGGATGCGACTCCATTTTTACTTTTAAAAGAGTTAATTGAAGGCTTCCAAACGAACAGATCGATTAAACACATACTCGTAGACGAAGCGCAAGATTATTCGCCGTTTCAGTTCGAGTTTTTAAAACGTCTCTTCCCTGCTGCAAGAATGACTGTACTCGGGGACTTTAACCAAGCGATATTTGCCCATGCGAGTGAAGCAGTGAATTTCAACACACTTACTAGCTTATACGGACCAGATGAAACGAACGGCATCAACTTAACTCGTAGCTATCGCTCAACAAAACCAATTATTGAATTTACACGTGCTCTCGTACCAGAAGGAAAGAACATTAATGCTTTTGAACGTGACGGTGAGAAACCTACAGTGACTAAAGTGACTGATTACAGCGAACTGCACGAGCATATTACTGCCAAAGTTGCTGAACTACAAAAACAACAGCACAATACGATCGCAATTATATGTAAATCCGCAGCTGAAAGCGCCGCTGCATACGAAGCACTCTGTCATATCGAGAATATTAAACTTGTCAAAAGTAACTCAGCCGAGTATGAACAAGGCATTGTCGTGATCCCTGCTTACTTAGCGAAAGGTATCGAATTTGATGCTGTTATTATTTATGATGCTTCTAAAGATGTGTACAGCGATGAGAGCCTACGTAGATTGTTCTACACCGCTTGTACGCGCGCGATGCATGAATTGCAACTTTATAGTGTTGGTGAGGTTAGTCCTTTTGTACTTGGGGCTGATACGGAAAGTTTTGAGCTTATAACGAAAACACCTTGATAATTCAAGGTGTTTCTTTTTTATGCAGGACTTATTGTTTCCTCCTTCCCATATATTAGAGGACGCACTGTATGGAAAAGTTTTATAAATTCATAAAAAAATACGGATGGCAATGTCCATACCGTTTTTTATGAATGCTTATTTACTTATTGTCCCCTCGCACTAATGCTCTGCTTAAAGACAGGAATTTTCATCCATATGTCTTGTTCCCCATTCTGAAAAATAATACAATTAATACGTAACTTAATAAGCTATAACTAGTAGGTGTGGTAATCATCTCTTCCATTTTGAAAAAAGGGGGGAGGTGATAAAATGATCGCGATGTTTGTAATTAAATTAGTGTATGGTATCCTAACTGGAGCTGGCGTTGTCATCGGTAGAAGATACGTCGGTCCGTGGCTAATTTCTGTATACAAAAAAGCGAGAACCACCCTGCTTCGTGGAAAAGGTAAGGGCGGTTCTCGGCTAAAACGTTAATGTAGTTGTCTTATAACCGCACCTACTACCACCACAATAGCAAGTTAGGTTACACAAGGCAGAAGTTTCTCAGGCTTCTGTCTTCTTTATTTTATGCAAAATTCATACTATATACTCTATCATCATTGTAACACATTCTATTTATTTTTAGTCAAGATAAAAACCACCTAAAGGCTCCCCTTCAGGTGGTTCTCTATTTTACGCTAACGCAGCTGCTTGCTCTTGTTGATCTACAGGAATTACAGCATCTCTTAACGCTTTTTCTAGTTCTGCTGTGTATTTCATTTGCTCTTCTTTGCTCCAGCCTAGTTTCGCAGCCATGTAGTTGATTACTGCTTCTTTCCACTCATATACCCAGTGGATGTTGAAGAATACAGCGCCTCTACGGCGTACGAAGAAGTCAACTGGTTTAGCTGTCATTTCGTAATCCATTGCGTATACAAGCGGGATTAGAACGTCTAGCGGCATGTTGTATTCTTTCGCTTCGTCTTTATGTTTTTTCGCTAAGTCGAATAGTACATCAACGTTAGATCCGTAGAATTTCGCGAATTCCTCAGCTTGTGCTGTCGTTAAACCGTATTTCGTACCTTCGCCTGCTTTTTTCGCAACGAATGCTGGGAATCCGTGTGAACCACTTACATGTCCACCAGAGATTGGCATATGTTTCGTGTCACTCTTCTTATATGCACCATGACCTTCTTTTTGTAATAGATTCGTTACGTAGTCTACTACCATTTCAGCCATTTTGCGGTATCCTGTTAATTTACCACCTGCGATTGTAATTAAACCAGATTCAGAAGTCCAAATTTCATCTTTACGAGAAATTTCAGATGCATTCTTACCTTCTTCATAAATTAACGGACGTACACCAGCCCAGCTTGACTCCACATCTTTTTCTGTAATTTTCACGCTTGGGAACATGTAGTTAATCGCATTAATGATATATGTGCGATCTTCTGTTGTCATGTGTGGTACAGCTGCGTCTTTATCATAGAACGTATCTGTTGTACCTACGTACGTTTTTCCTCCGCGCGGAATCGCGAACACCATACGTTTATCTGGTGTATCGAAGTAAATCGCTTGACCTAATGGGAAACGTTTTTGATCAATTACTAAGTGAACACCTTTTGATAACTGTAGTACTTTCCCTTTTTTAGAGTTATCTTTTTCACGAAGTGTATCTACCCAAGGACCAGCTGCGTTTACAATTTTCTTACCGTAAACTTCATACACTTCTCCGTCTAGTAAATCGATTACACGTACACCGCATACTTTTCCATCTTTATATAAGAAACTGTCTACTTTTGCGTAGTTAACAGCTTTCGCACCGTGTTCAATCGCTTCTTTCATTACTTCAATTGTAAGACGCGCATCATCTGTACGATATTCTACGTAGTAACCGCCGCCTTTTAATCCCTCTTTTTTTACAAGAGGCTCTTTGTTTAATGTTTCTTCACGGTTAAACATTTTTCTGCGCTCGCTTCGTTTTACGCCCGCTAAGAAGTCGTATACACGAAGACCAATTGATGTACTGAATGACCCGAACGTGCCGCCTGTATGGAACGGAAGTAACATCCACTCCGGTGTTGTTACATGGGGACCGTTCTCATATACGATCGCACGCTCTTTCCCCACCTCTGCTACCATTTTCACTTCAAGTTGTTTTAAATAACGTAAACCGCCATGTACAAGTTTCGTTGAACGACTTGATGTACCTGCTGCAAAGTCCTGCATTTCAAACACAATCGTTGATAAACCGCGTGTTGCCCCATCTAATGCAATACCAGAACCAGTAATACCTCCACCAATTACGATCACATCTAACTCTTGTTTATTTACTCCATTTAATACGTCTTTACGTTGTTTACTTGAAAATTTCATGGTAATTCCTCCCTTTGATAACGAAAAAAGAGACCACGAACTCCGCTATAGATTTCGCCTCTATAGCGTGTTGTGGTCTCTCCAAATCTCCTACCGAATTATTAACTTGTCATCATTATAACACTGTTTATGATTATTTGAAAGCTTTTGTTGCTTCAATTGCCTTTTTCCATCCAGCATATAGCTCTTCGCTTGTTTCCGCTTCCATTACTGGTGTAAAGCGTTTATCCATATGCCACTGCTCTTTAATTTCGTCTTGGTTTTTCCAATATCCAACTGCAAGACCCGCTAAGTACGCTGCTCCTAAAGCTGTCGTTTCATTGATCACTGGACGCTCTACAGGAACGTCTAACATATCGCTTTGGAACTGCATTAAGAAGTTATTCTTAACTGCTCCGCCATCAACGCGTAATGTGTTCAGTTTAATACCTGAATCAGCTTCCATTGCACATAATACATCTTTCGTTTGGTATGCTAAAGATTCTAGCGTTGCACGAATGAAGTGCTCTTTCGTCGTACCGCGTGTTACTCCAAACATAGCGCCGCGCACTTCACTATCCCAATACGGTGTACCTAATCCTACGAATGCTGGTACAACGTATACGCCGTCAGTTGATGCAACGCGAGAAGCGTACACTTCACTCTCACTTGCATCTTTAAACATGCGCATTCCGTCACGTAACCATTGAATTGCAGAACCTGCTACGAAAATACTTCCTTCTAATGCGTAATTTACTTTACCATCTAAACCCCATGCAATTGTTGTTAATAGGCCATGCTCAGAAGCAACTGCTTTTTCGCCTGTGTTCATTAACATGAAGCAACCAGTTCCGTAAGTATTTTTCGCCATACCTTCACCGAAACAAGCTTGTCCAAATAATGCTGCTTGCTGGTCACCAGCTACACCTGCAATCGGTACATTTTGACCGAAGAAGTGATAATCAATTGTTTCTCCATATATTTCAGATGATGGACGTACTTCTGGAAGCATGCTCTTTGGTACTGTTAACATGTCTAGAAGCTCATCATCCCACTGTAAGTCGTGAATGTTAAACATTAATGTACGTGATGCATTTGAGTAATCTGTTACGTGCGCTTTACCGCCAGACAATTTCCATACAAGCCATGTATCAATTGTTCCGAATAATAGCTCGCCGTTTTCCGCTTTTTCTCTTGCACCTTCAACGTTATCTAAAATCCATTTTACTTTCGTACCAGAGAAGTATGCATCAATTAAAAGACCTGTTTTTTCGCGAACCATCTCGCTATAACCTTTTTCTTTTAACTCATCACAAATTTCAACTGTTTGACGAGATTGCCATACGATTGCGTTATAAATTGGTTTTCCAGTTGTTTTATCCCATACAACCGCTGTTTCACGTTGGTTCGTAATACCGATACCAGCGATTTGTTCTGGTTTTACATCCGCTTCACTTAAGCAAGTTGCGATAACTGCTAAAATAGATCCCCAAATTTCTTGTGCGTTATGTTCTACCCAGCCTGGCTTCGGAAAATGTTGTGTAAACTCTTTTTGAGCTGAATGAACGATTTTTCCTTCTTTATTGAAAAGAATTGCGCGTGAGCTTGTTGTTCCTTGGTCTAATGAAAGAATATATTTTTTCATATCGGTTTCCCCCTATGCTACTTTTCTACTTTTTGTAGTAGTTCCACTTTTTTTACTTGTCATATAAGAGATTGCTAGTACAATCACAGTTGCAATAATCACATAAATAAGTGCTGAATTTTGTTTTCCTTCAAATACAACTTGATGGAATAATCCTGCAAGTGATCCACCTAAAATTGGACCAACTACCGGAATCCATGCATACTTCCAATTTGAACCGCCTTTTCCTGCAATCGGAAGGAAGAAGTGTGCAATACGCGGACCTAAATCACGAGCCGGGTTGATCGCGTATCCTGTTGTTCCACCTAATGATAAACCAATACTTACAATTAAGAAACCTACGATAAATGGATTTAATCCATCTGCAAATTTATTTGCTCCAATTGCTAATATACCAAATACTAAAACGAATGTTCCAATCATTTCACTTAAAAGGTTTGCAAATGTGTTCGGAATTGCTGGACCTGTTGCAAATACACCTAACTTCGTTCCTGGATCTTCTGTTTCTTTCCAATGTGGTAAGTAGTGTAAATATACGATAACTGCCCCGATAATTGCCCCAATCATTTGTGCTGCGATATAACCTGGTACGTCACTCCATGGGAACGCTCCCTTAAAAGCAAGTCCTATTGTTAAAGCCGGATTCAAATGTGCCCCACTAATTGATCCAACTGCATATGCTGCAACCGCTACCGCTAAGCCCCAGCCCATTGTAATTACAATCCAACCCGAATCTTTCGCAAACGATTTCTTTAAACTTACACCAGCACAAACGCCGCCACCAAGTACGATTAACAACGCTGTCCCTATTAATTCCCCTAAAAATGCTGACATAAAATCCCTCCACAATCAATTTAAATGCGTTCAAATGTGATAGAGGTAAAATGAATGGCCATTCGTTTTTTTCAAAAGAAAAAGATCCACAGCTTACATGCTTCTATATAATATATAGAAACAATAAAATGTGGATCTCTTCTTTTCTCCGTCACGTTTATTAACTTGTCTATAATGTTAACCTCTAATGAAAGCGGTGTCAACAGAATTTTTTCACATTTTCGTCACTTTTTTTGGTAATGTTTCCATAGTTCTTTTTTCGATGTCGTAATTGCTGTCGCACCAGCATTTAACGCTCTTTCAACGTCCTCGACAGTTCGAATGAAACCACCCGCTAAAATCGGTACACCTGTACGCTCTTTCACTTCAGCGATCACATCCGTTAACGCACCAGGAAGCACCTCTATATAATCCGGCTTCGTCTTTTCTAGCAAATTACAGCTCTTTTCCATCGCACTAGAATCAATTAAAAAGATGCGTTGAATTGAGACGACACCTTTTTGCTTCGCCTTCATAATTACACTCGCCTTTGTCGATAATAACCCATACGGTTTATATTCTTGGCATAAAAACTCCGTCGCATGCCCATCACTTTGTAATCCATGGATCAAATCCACATGTAAAAATACTTTTTTATTATGCTGCTTCGCGAGCGACACAACACTCTTCAATTGACCGACATGAATATCTAAAATAACAATATATTCATACGAACTATGTAATAGCTTCTCCAAATCTTTAATTTGTCTCACTGCCGGCAAAATCTTTTGCTCATGAAATTCCATTCTAAACGTCCCCTTCCTATCTATCCTTTATAGTACACAATTTGGGTGAAAAGAACAGCTAGTGTAGGGGATTTCTTACAAATCTTTCTCTTATCTATATATTTTCTTCAACTTATCAGAAACCGTACCACCTATAATCATTAATAGGAGCGGTAAAAAATTCATTACATATGGTGCATCTGCGACAATTGTAATGCTTGCTCCTGCAAACTTATTTAACGCCCATACAACGATTTTTGTAATAAACAAAAATACCCCCAGCATGAATAGACCATCAAAGAACACCTTCCATTTTGGATACGCTAATTGTTTACTATCTGCAATTACTTTCTGCGTCAACTCTTCATCACTCCTTAGCAGTTCATCAATTGTAATACCGAACAGATCACTTAAATGAATAATAATTTCAATGCTCGGATAGTTCTTTCCCGTCTCCCATTTCGAAACAGATTGTCTACTTACATGAATTTTTTCAGCCAAATCATTTTGCGACCAATTTCTTTTTTCCCTTTCTTCTTTTAAACGCTCACTAAAAATCATACTGTGTTTATCACCTCTCTATGTCTAGTATGGTCAAATAAATGATGAAGAGTAAAGCTAGTTATCGTTGCATAGCCTGTGCAACTTGTGCGTTACAGCTTATAATGGCGCCATTTTGTATTTTATGTCGTGCATATTTTATATGTTTTTCTTCTATAATAATTTCCCGAACAATAAAAAGAAGAGAAACAAAATCCTTTTCTCTTCTTCAAAAGTTTCTATTAAAGTAAAACCGAAAATTTTTCCTCTGTCATACTGATTACGTCTCTTTTTATAAACAGTATTTGGACTTTGTTATTTAAGGCATTTCCCCAAATCATCTAAGTTTCTCGTATGATTTAAAATGATTACATACTCAACTTCAACTTCTGTTACTACCGTTTCTAAAACTTGATGAATCTCAACATAATCATTTTCATATTCTTTTGCCGAAGCTACAATCTCTTCTAAGGTTCTTACAAATGTTTCAGCACTCCAGTCTTTTGTTGACAACGCCACATAGGTTTGAATTTTTTTTGTATTCATGTTAGTTCTCATCCTCCTCCAAAAACAATAAAACTATATATTAAATATTTTAAATGTAAAGTATCCCCCAGCAATAATCAATTATCTTTTCATTTAATAAGTCTTCAATTTTAAAATAACAGCTACTAAACGTAACCTATACTTTTATACAAATATTTCATACAACAAAAAAGAAGAGAAACAAAATCCTTTTCTCTTCTTCAAAAGTTTCTATTAAAGCAACACTGAATCCTTATCACTATCCTGATTCCGTTTCTCTCGTTCTTCTTCTAAGCGCTTCATATATACTTCGCCTTCTTTTTCGATAAAATCATTATCCATCTCTTGCTCTTTTTTTGAAGTATATAAAACCATGTAGCCACTCAATACAATCCCAATGATCACAAGATAAATCCACCATGGTAAAGTTTCCAAATCACTTCATTCCTTTCCTTAGACAAGCCTTATTAGTTTCACTCTATGAGGAAGGAAGTGGATTTATGCTTAAAATTTCATTGTGGATTCTCCGCGAAGAACGCTTGTACATATTCCATAAACTCGATTGGCTCCTGACGAAACGGTGCGTGGTATCCTTTTTCAATGATATGAAACGTGCTATTTACAAATAGCTGATGATACAGTTCACCATTTTTCCAAGAGACGCTCTTATCGTGTCGGCCCCATATAATTAAAGTCGGCACCTTAATTTTATCGGCTTCCATCGCAATGCGGCGCTCTCTCATTTTTGTAAGCTGATCATAATGCTCTTTATCGTCGCGGCTATTTTTCACTGCATTTTTATTATAATCCGTAATCGCAGTCACAGTTTGTGGGTCCATTGATAACTGTGGTAGTTCATGACTTTCCTTTTTCTGGAAAGATTCGATCCCTGTAGAATCCGCTAAAATGAGATGGGTAACCGCGTCTGGATATAGATACGCTAAATTAAGGGACATCTCTCCCCCCATCGAATGACCAAGTACTGCAAATTGATCATATCCGAGTTTCTTCATTAATTTATAATATAAATTCACTTGCGTGGGAAACGAATACTGAAAATCAATTGGCTTAGAAGAACGCCCAAATCCTAAAATATCAACAGCGATAATCGTATGATCCTTTACGAGTTCCGGATAAATATCACTAAACCCATCTGAAGAACCGCCAAATCCGTGAAGCATAAGTAAGGGCGGTTTCCCCTCACCAAGTTGCTTAAAATAAATCGTCTGCCCATCAATTTGCGCCATCTTCTCTTTCGTATTGAACTTCATCATAACAGTATCTTTCACTTCTTCAACCTTCGCAATCGGCTTATCAACGAAGTTACATACTACTAATACAACAAGAACAATACCGCTAATCATATAAAACTTAAACCGTTTCAACATTCCCGTCTCCTTTCTCAAGTTGCTATTTAAAGGTTTTACATTATTTGGTTGTTTTATGTTCTCTTTTTGATTGTAACCGATTTAGTTACAATTATATTAAAAAAATATAACTCATTTCTATTAATGATGGTTATTTTGTAACTATTATAGTTACATATAAAAAGTAAGTCAATTATTTTATTCTATATAATAAAAAGAGCGCTGAACAAACATCAGCACTCTTTTTCATCATCCTCGTTATTTACACAAAGTTGTTCCGCTATTTCTTGTACCCGTTCCATCGTTATTCCTTCTCTAAACTCCACTGCTAGAGGATGGTCTGTCGGCTCCAGTTCAATATAGGGACGAATACCATCCGCTCTCGGATGAACCATTGTTTTTAAACTTACTGTTTCCAGCTCATATGGTAAATCAGTCGAAAGCCACCCAAACATCGGCTCTAATAATTGTTGCTTATCCCAAAATTCATTCACCTTATCAAAATTCGCTTCACTTAATGAAACCCATACACCCCATATGAAATGTTCACCTGTACCAACGATAGGAATTTCAATACTCCCTCGCATAAAGAAGTGTTCTCCATCCATCACGCATAAATCATCGTTCATTTCAAATCTATCTTCTCGCTCTTCAGGTTCAGCGTCATAATAATAAACAGGAGCCGATGATCCATAGCTCGTTGGAATTTCTTCATGATATGTACCGCAGCATCTACAAGTATACCCATTAATTTTCGTCATTCTATTCCTCCATCAGTTTTACATACCTTTTAGCAAAATACTTATAAAGCGAAAACAAAAAAAAACAAGCAATTCCAGCGATTCGCTAAAACTACTTGCTCTCCTACTTATTATTTTTACTCTTTAATAAATTCCTTCGTACTTCTCACTGTATCAATTGGACGAACTAATTTTTCAATTTCTTCACGTTTTGGCTCTAGGAACGGAGGTAATGATAACTTTTCGCCAAGTGTTTCGTATGGCTCATCTCCCATAAATCCTGGGCCATCTGTTGCGAACTCGAATAAAATTTGCGGCGCAACTCTTGCGTATAATGACTCAAAGAAGTGGCGATTTACATAACCAGATGAAGGGAGTCCAACTCGGCTTAGTCGCTCAATCCACTCTTCTAATACAGCGCGATCCTCTACGCGGAATGCGGCATGATGCACTGTACCAAAACCTTGTTGTGCTTCAGGAAGAACTGTATTATGTTCTACAATGACAGAGGCACCGTTTCCACCTTCACCTACTTCAAATAAGTAGAACTCTCCTTCTTGAGCAATCTCTTTAAATAATAGAACTTTTTCTAGCACCTCTTTGAAATAACTAAAGTTCGCGATACGAATAAATACAGGTCCTAAGCCAGTAATTGCATATTCTAATGGAACTGGACCGTTTTGCCACGGTGTACCTGATTCCACACCTTTATCAAGTTCATCTGAGATTAATTGATAGTGTTGATCATCAAAATCAACGAAAGAAAGAGTTTTCTTACCAAATTGCTCTTTAATTCCTGTATGTTCCACTTCAAGACGGTCAAAACGTTTCACCCAATATGCTAATGCTGCATCAGTTGGAACACGGAATGAAGTTTTTGAAATTTCATTTGTACCGTGCACTCCTTTAGGAACACCTGGGAAGTCAAAGAATGTCATATCTGTTCCTGCACTACCTTTATCATCTGCGAAGAATAAATGATACGTTTGAATATCATCTTGGTTTACTGTTTTTTTAACTAAACGCATTCCTAAAACATGAGTGAAAAATTCATAGTTCTTTTCTGCACTACTTGTAATTGCTGTAACGTGGTGAATTCCTTTTAATTGGTTCATTTTATATTCCTCCAGTGGTTTTAAATTTTATATTTTCTCTTCTATTACTTCTCTTCAATAGGTGCTAATTTCGCTTCAATTTCTGCTCGCTGATCTTCTAAGAACGGCGGTAAATCAAGTTTTTCTCCTAAATGTTCTACATCGCCATCAACTGTAAATCCTGGTCCATCTGTCGCAATTTCAAATAGGATTCCGTTTGATTCGCGGAAGTATAAGCTTTTAAAGTAGAAACGGTCGATAATGCCTGAAGAATGGAAACCTTTTTGTATCACCTGTTCTTCCCAATAAGCTAGCTCTGCATCGTTTTTTACACGAATTGCTAAATGGTGAATGCTACCGCGGCCCGGCTTTTCAGTAGGACCATCTAAATATTTCACAACCATTTCTCCGAAGGCTTCCCCTTTAATAGACTGGAAAACCGCTTCTTCATCGCTTCGGCTAATCTCTGTATAACCAAATATGTCTGTAAGTGTACTCGCCAGTTTATCAAGCCTACGCACTGTCATTTCCACAGAACCCATTCCTTGAATTTGATGCTGTGCAGGAACTTCGGATTTCTCCCACGTTTCCCAGTGCTCTACTTTTTCTCCGTTTGAAACGAGTAACACGAGGCGAAGACCTTCCGCATCCTCAAATTGCAAAGCAGGACGATTTGCATATGTTGTCATTTCACTATGTTCCACACCAAGTTTCTCAAATCGTTCTTTCCAGTAATGTAAGCTTTCCTCTGAAGGAACGAGTAATCCGATTCGAGTAATTGCATTTGTACCACGGTATGTTTTCCCTACTAAAGGCATTTCAAAAAATGATAATTCTGTACCGGGACTTCCTGTTCTATCTCCGTAAAACAAGTGATACATGGACGGATCATCTTGGTTTACTGTCATTTTTACACGACGTAAACCAAGTACATTTTTATAAAAATGGTTATTCTCACTCGCGTTTTTTGTGACCATTGAAATGTGATGATGCCCTTTAATTTCATACATTGATAATTCCTCCTTTTCATTTTACTAGTCAAGTGATAACTAAAAAATAATATGCTTCTTAGTTTTTTAATTTATTCTCATTATATTTTTGTAAATTCATCTTAGTTTTTACTGAATAAGTTACTTTGTTTTTTAATCGAAAGCAAGTGAGTGTATGTTTTTCATATGACTCAATCGCTTTCGTTACTATCACTTTACAACTCAAGTGATTAAAAAGCAAGTAATTTATCTCAAGTTCGAGATATTTTTTTATTGCATAATATTTTGGACTAGAGAATGATTTAGTAAATAAAAAAACATTAGTGGAGAGAAGAACCGTCAATCTAGATTAAAGTTGCAACGCCATCAGCAAAACAAAACATCATCAAATCAGGAGCTTTCTCACCCTATGAAACACCTGATGGGCAACTTAATGGAATGAAAAGATACCTTGATCGTAGATGTTGGTGGTATGAGGTTAAGTAAGATAAGATCCTTCCTGTTGGGTGGCTTTTTTTATGTTCGTTTCATTATGCTTGATATGCCATGCTATCTGGAAATTCCTCGTTCTTTCTAAGACATCGCACAATCCTAATACACGCACAATTAAAATAATGTTCTCTCATATTTAATGAATCCACTGGAGCTTGCTCTATGTCATAAAACATTCGTTCCTTTTTATTATAGTGCATCTTACCTATTTTAGCGGGTGATTCAGAAGGATAGTATTGATAAACAACTATCTCTTCATTCTCAAATTCTTTAGTCATTAATAAACATATTGCCATAAATAAGGCCCCCTTTATTTATATTGAATTTCATGTTTGGAGTTGTCTGAGAAAAATAATTTCCTGATTTCTAGTTTGAAGTTGTGGAAAATGACTAGCCCTCTTTTACTACCTTTTCGTGATCTACTAAATATTTCGCTAACGCTCTTCCATAACCACCAACATCTTCTAAACCAAATACAACTGATAAACCATCACTCACATATGTCTCTACTTCTAATAAAAACTTCGAAAATGCAGATGGTTTATTCTCAAATTGTATTTCTCCTAATTTCTCTTGCCAGCAATTAATCATAACAGCCGTATGATGCTCCTTATGTAAATCTACTCCTACATACAAATAGTTCTGCCTATTATGCATAACTCATCCCTCTATTCAATAATTTAGTCATATATAAAAATGTCGGCAACCTTAGTTCGAGCGTTCATCTTCCGATGCGCATAGGTACGCAAGCCTATCCATTTTCGTAACTTCATAAGTACATATAGTAAAATGAGCGATTTTTTTAAGTACGACTGTTATAAAATTTCTGAATATTTACCGTTTGTTTGTATTTGCCCGTATGTATATACCCCTCGATAAAAGTTCTCTCGGTCTAACATGCGTTTTACTTGTACTTTCGTAAACAGCTTTCCTTTCTCTGTACGATAGCCCTCTACATTAAGTCGTTCCGCTTTCTTCTTTCTGCCTCTACTTAGCTTTAATGCAATTTCAAGACGTTGATATTGGTCTAATAGCTCTAACATGCCATTTACTAAAAAGTCATTGGGATCATGTGTATATATACTGTAATTCGGTTGTTCAATTGCTTTTACATCAACCTCATGTTTCTTTAGTTCTCTTTGTATTAACACTTTTGCCATATCAGAGCGCCATAACCTAGATGTATTTAGTACAATCACGTGGCTCACTTGTTGATACGCCAAATCTGACAATAGCTCTTGTAATCCTTCACGTTCAACTGTTAATCCATCTTCATCTACTGTCGCCCCGCTAATTCCTTTATCTTCGTATATGTGAAGCAGTTGTAATTCATTCTCGTTACAGTACCGTTCAATTTCTTCTACTTGATACGCCAAGCTGTACCCTTCACGTACTTGTCCTTCTGTTGAAACTCGTACATAACCAACTACTTTCTCTTCCATATTGAGTCCCTTCCCGTTACAGCAATTAAAGTCCCTGTAACGTTTACCCGTTTTTTGCGGATAACGTATGCATAACGTCCATCCGTTAAAACGTACTTTACGATGACTTCAAAAAATAACACAACCCTTTATTTTTCCCTCTACTATCATCGTACACTGTACATAGCCATTACAATCTATAAAATAACAATAAAAATTTAACACTTAATGCACTTATAAAATTATAGTGCTCTTTTAAATTTCTACGCTAAAACGCAAAAAGCACTTGTTGCCTTTAATTGACAATCAAGTGCTTTAAATTCATATGTTTTTAAGTAGCATTAAATTTGTAAGTTTTGTAATAACAGTATGACACCTATTGTATGTCATGACAACTACTATGTTAAAACTTACGAGTTTGTACGAGTTTGTTAGTTTTATGTCCATTCCATGTCTTTATATTCGTCGCACAGTAAAATGTCATCTCGCCTAAGCTCGTACTTTATTTTCTATTCTATCATTGCACATAACACTCTATGATGGTACAACCATCATGGAGTATCTATTTTCAAACGCCCTATTATTTTTTCCTATCCACTTCACATATACTTTGTTTTTCATAGGTTATAGTTAAAGCTTATATCCGTAAAAATATTTTTGTCCCTTTTCCCAGTTTTCACTTGAAAGTTCGTTTATATAGTCAATAAAATCTTTATAATTATTTTCACTAATAATAGTGTTGTAATCCGCAGGTACTCTTTCACCAGTCCAAATTGATAATAAAGATGGTATTAATTCCATTTTTAATTGTTCCTCATTATTAGCAGCAATCATAACCCGCTGAATCAATTTTTTAGCTAAGTCTCCAGGAAAAGCTAAATTCTGTTGAAAATAATAATTATTTGTATCCTTCTCCTGACAATACTTAAAATAAAAATTTCCAATTTCATCTATAGTTGCATCTTCACCAATTTGAGCTTCAAAATTAATAAAGGAATCAATAGAGTCTCTTATAATAGTAGCTGTATCACTGAATTCCTCCCACTCTTCAAGTAAAGCCAATAAATATGGAATTACCTCAAGAGAAAGTGAGGTTGTGGCTGCTGATGCAAAAGTGTCTACTGTTTCTTCAGTTACCTCACTAAGAAAACGGAGATTATTTGAATCCCTTAAGTCTTCATGTGTTGCGACAGATAAAAATACTCTAATACATAAATTCAGAACCGCTTCATCTTTAGTCTGATTCATTAATTGAACTAATAGTGGTTTTTGAGTAAAATCCCCCGTTTTAAATAATTCTATTAAGTTAAATAAAACTTCCGTTTCTGTTACAGATTTTAAAATTTTTTCTTTTATTTCCGATTTAGCTAAAATTGTTTTTTCTCCAAACCATATACTATTCATAAGATTTCTCGTTTCTCCCATAAATGCACCTACTTTCATTAAATTATCTCTTTCCATTTTCTCGTTGCCATTTCAGAACTTTATTTTGAAAAACAGTAACCTCAGTATGTTGTGGATTATTACCAAATACAATAATCCCCTTTTCATTCTCATGTATTTTTAGTACCTTAGCATTTTCTTTACCATAACCCATTTCATGATAAAAATCCAAATTCAAATCATCAATTTGCTCTCGACGAATAGTCGATTCTCCTGTATTCTTTATATTTGAACTTACATTCTCTCCCCCAAAAGATAAACCTTGTACATGGTGACCTTTTTCAAGTTCCCCTCTTCTAACTAATGCTTGATAGTCTGCTCTTGCTTCCTTTAGTTCTTTACCCTTTACTATTGTAGATTCATCAGGATTAGGATACCAATCAGGGTTAGTTTCGTGTAATTTTTTTGCCTCATCATAATAAAGTCCATAAACATCCTTACTCGAAGAATTATTACCCGTACCCTTAACTACATCGGCTCCTCCAACAGGTACTTTTTTAGCTGTATTTACAGCCTCAGTAGCCTTAGCAGTCATTTTAACTCCTTTTCCTACTTTAGCTATCTTTCCAAATGGTGTAAGGCCGGCTACAGCCATGACACCTGCCCCAGCACGTTCCCACCCCGAAAGTTTTTCGCCAGTAGATGGATCAATACCATCCCAAGCACGACGAACATCGTATTCACCACTGACTTCACCGGCAATATCTCTAGCTAATTTTTTACCATCAAAGCCTTTCTCTTCAGAAGATGGTTTACCGCACATTGCACCTTCTTCTTAACATCTCAATTAAACTAGTATAGAAGTATTCACATGCTTCTGTCTCAGAATTAAGTGTCTTAAGATTACTCTTTGTTCCTCGCTCACTATAATATACTTCCCATACTCCACTCTGTTCATTTAAACAATACGATTCGTTTGGTAATCCACCCTTTAAACTATATAAATCCTTTGGCACCTCTTCTTGTAATAATTTCTGTTCTAACTCATTTTTTTGCATGTTTAGAACCTACCCTTTTCAATGATTCTTCTTCAATTATTTCCTTTTAACTATTTCATTTCATTTTTAATAAAGAAAACAGCCCCACTAAGCTTTTAACACTTAATGAGGCCATTTGATTCACATTATTAATTATGGAACGTCGGTTTATAGAACGAACGATTATCAAGCGCAAAGACACGCTCAGTGTATTCGCCTGGTTTTGTGCGTCCTAATGCACGGTCCATCATATTCATTTTTGCATCTAAGTTATCGATGTAGTGCAGAATTTCTGCTTCTTTTACTAACGGTGGTTTTGGGCTACCCCATTCTGCTTTTCCGTGATGGGAAAGGACGATGTGCTGAAGGATTAATACTTCTTCTGCATCGATGTTCAGCTCGTCTGCTGCTTTACCAATTTCGTTCACCATAATTGAAATGTGGCCAAGTAAATTCCCCTCTAACGTATAAGTTGTAGAGATTGGGCCAGATAGCTCAATTACTTTACCAAGGTCGTGTAAAATAACGCCCGCATATAGTAAGTCTTTATCTAACGATGGGTATAGAGCCGAGATAGCTTTCGCTAAATCTAACATCGATACGACATGATAAGCTAGTCCAGATACGAACTCATGATGATTTTTCGTCGCTGCTGGATATTCTAAAAATTCGTTTTGGTGCTTATTTAACAAATGTCTCGTTAGACGCTGAATGTTCGGGTTTCTCATTTCAAATATGTATTGCGTAATTTTTTCAACCATATCTTCTTTTTTCACTGGTGCTTTTTCTACGAAATCCGAGATATCTGTTACTTCATTTTCATTTGCAACACGGATTTGTTTCACACGTAATTGAATACGTCCTTTGTAGTTTAAAATATCTCCAGCTACTTTAACGATTGTTTCCGCTACATATTGTTTCTCAACTTCTGGCGATACGTCCCATAGCTTCGCTTCAATATCTCCACTTGGATCTTGTAAGATTACTGTTAAAAATGGTTTCCCATTGCTTGCTAGACCTTTTGTCGCTGTTTTAATTAACAAGAAAACATCGACTTGTTCACCAACTTCATATTCTGCAATTTTCTTTTTCATTCGAATTCCTCCACCAAATCAATTACTTTTAGTATAGCATACTACAACTCATTTTCTTTACGCTTATGCGTTAATTTTATAATCTGTTTTTCTGTAAAATACGTTAATAAATGCGCATGACATGTAAAGAAGATGACTTGTCTATCTTTCGCAATTTCCTTTATTAGTTCAATCGTACGATTCGTCCTTACCGCATCAAAATGTACGAAACTATCATCAATAATAAATGGATAATCATGCTCAAACGTTTTCGCTAACGCAAATCGTAACGATAAATATAACTGCTCTGCTGTCGCTTGGCTTAGTTCATGACTGTAAAAACGCATACCGTCGTTACGCTCAACGATGAACGGTTCCGCCTCTGACGGTGAAAATATTTTACTATATCGTCCGCCTGTTAAATAGACGAAATACTCTTCCGATTTTTGTAAAATACGCGGAAGATGCACTTCATGATAATATTGCTTCGTTTTCGTTAATACTGTCTTTGCCGCCGCATATGCAGCCCACTTCTTCACTTGTTCACGTACTTGCGCATTCTTCATTTCCCACTCGTGCATTAAATCACCATACGTACTGCCTTCTTCTAAATTCGCAATTTCCATACGATGTTTCGCAATACGCTCTGTCAGTTCTTTTTCCTTTGTAAGACAGTTTTGCACGGCTGTCAGTTCTTGCTTTAACTTTTCATCATAACCGTCAGCCTCATAATGCTCAGCTAATGACAAACTCGTTAAGCGCTGTTCTAAAAGATCAATTTGAGGTAATAAACGCCCCATTTGCTTATCCGCATCTTCACGTTTTTCTGCCCGCTTACCTGCTTCTAAAAACATCTCTTCATCAGTAGAATCTGCAATATGCCATAAGTTATCTCGTTCTACTAAAAGTTGTTTTAATTGCTCTTGCATGAACTCATATTCTTCTCGCCATTCCGCCAGCTTCTCTTTCAGCTGCTTACAAGTTTGGCGCTTCTCTTTCTCATTTTGCATACGACTTTGCGCCTCATGCAAATTACCATACTCCGTGCTACCGATAACAGTTTCTAGTTTATGTTCAAATTGCGTAATCATTTCATATAATGAAGATTTCCGCTCGCCTTGTTTATCTAGCTCACGATATAATTGCTGTATTTTTTCAATACGCTCAAACGCTGGCAACATGTGTGCATACGTAAAAAATTCAGGGAACATATAGCGCGTTTTATATGCATCTACTTGTTCTCCTATTTGGAAAGTTTCTCGCTCCCATTCTTCATACGATGAAACGACTTTATCATAAGCTCGTTCCATTTGCTGCAATTTATAAGACTCCCGCTCAAATAACTTTCGAATCTCTTCATCCTTTTCTAACTGATAACGAACGGACATCGCTTCTTCACTTTGACGACCGCCAGCACTTTGCTGAAGAGTAAGGAGTTCTTCTTGTAATCCGCTTGATGGATCTTTATATAAAACGAGTGCTACAACAATCCCTACAAAAGCAATGACACTAATAAATAATAGCACGCGGTTATCTATAAATAGACTCGTGAATAAAACAAGCGTGTTAATAAGAAGTAAAAGAAGACAAACTCTTTGCCACTGTTTTTTCTTTTGCTGAGCTGTCCCTGCTTTCTCTTCATACTTACGCTTCATTCTCTCTGCGCCCATACCGATAAACGCCGCATCTTGAAATGACTTTTCTTTCTCCACTAACGTATTTCGTTCTTCATCCGCTAACATTTGTTTCTGAATCTGTCTTATATTTTCTTCTTGCTCTTCTAATTGCTCCTGAGCCGTTTTAAAACGTTCATCTAGTTGTGCTTTTTGCGATTCTAATTCACGCGCCTTTTGCACAGTTTGCGTAATTAATTCTTTCGTCGCTAAACTTATATCAAATGAAAGAACCGTCTCTTGTTCAAAAGTGGCTCCAATTTGTTGCTCTAGTTCTGCGATTTCTTCTTTTATATTCGCAATACTTCCCGTCATATCACGCATTTCTTGGCGTGCATTTTCATAAGACATGTGCTGCATACGAAGTTCTTCTACGTGACTTTCTTTTTGTAAAAATGCTTCATCTATTTCTGTGGAATCAATTTCTGATTGCACTGCTTCTATCTTTTTTTGAAGTGAATCTACTTGTACTTGGAGCGGTTCTACCTTTGCCTTTACCGCCTCATAGCGCGCCATTCCGTTTACAGGAAACTGCCCGTTCTCGTTTTCTAACACTTTCTCGTGCGCACTCTTTTCAATAACGAGAGGCTCAAGCGCTGCTAATATTTCATAGTCTTGCTTTCGTCTTTCGGCACTCTCTTTCTCCGCACGAACAAAAGCAAGTTTCTCTTCACTTTCTTTTAACTGCTCGACCTGTTTTTCATACGTGCCAATCTTCCCTTGCCACTCTTTCATCTTTTCTTCAATTTTCTTCATCTCTTGCAGTGACACATTAATTTCAGGATTACGACCACTCGGCTTAAAGCGCTGATTCATTTCTTTTTCTAATTTTTTATCTAACTGCAATAACGCATCGCTTCCGACTGCACTTGCCGAAAATAAATAATTACCGATATCCGCTTCGCCCAATTGATGAATATTTTGCAAACCATGCATATCAAATGAAAAAACAGAATCAAATAAGCTTTCATTCACACCACTTAATATATCGTGTAAAATTTCCTCGCCGCCCGTTTTCCCGTCTTCAAAATAAACGGTCACCTCGCCAGCTGCCGTCTTTGGCAATCGTTCAATTTTCAAACGGCCGTACTTTTCTGTTTGAACAGTAACTGCTCCGCCATACTTGCCTCCTTCTTTCGGCTCATAACGGCGTTGTCCTCTCGTTGGAAAACCGAATAAAATACTTTTCATAAATGAGCGAATTGTCGATTTCCCCGCTTCATTTTCACCGTACAGTACCGTCAGCATTGACAGATCCATTTCCACATTTTCTAATTTTCCGTACCCATAAATATGGAGTTTTTCAATTCTCATTTCTTATCCCTCTCTTGCTGGAATAATTGCTCTAAAATAATATTTTCCGCTTCCATTTGAATCTCTTTCTTCTCTTCTTCCGTAAAAGCTTCAATGCTATTACGCGCTACAGGAGATGTCCAAATGGTGCGCAACACTCCGTCCATATTTGTAAAAGCTTCTAACTCTTTTAGCACACTACCGACGAAATGATTTTCCTCTTTCAGACGTTCAATTTCCGCAAAAGAAACCGTCTCATTTTTCCACTTCATCGCATATACAAAGTCTTTTCGCTCTTCTCCCGCTGCTAAAATATGAAAAATCTCTTCCACGCGCTTGTCTTCACGCAAATAAGGAGAAAGTGGGCCTTGTCCTGTAAATACGACAGTTAAAAGCGTGCCTTCCTCTTCTCTTCGGCATTCATTCATCGCACTTGACGCGCTCGTCATAAGATCATCAACAGTTTCAAGCCCATCGATACTCACTTCTATCTCATCCCATACAACATCCGCCGTATGGAAAAATGAACACTGCGATCCTTGTTTCGTGAGTTCAATAAGGTATGCCCCTTTCTCGCCGGCCTCCTTACGATGACGCCCTTGTATATTACCTGGATAAATAATATACGGCTCTTCTGATAAAATTTCACGTTTATGTATATGGCCAAGAGCCCAATAATCAAACTGCTTTTCTTTCAGCTCACGAATTTGAAACGGTGCATAGCGATTATGCTCTGCATCCCCTTCCACACTTCCGTGAAGCATTCCAATATGAAAAGGCGCATCACTCATTTTCGTATACTGCGCTGTCATATTATCCGTTACCGCTTGCTGCAAATAACTAAACCCATAAATAGAAGCTAACAGCTCACCATTTTTATAAAATGATTTCTCTTCTACATAAGGCTCTGTAAACACATGAACATTTTCCGGAAACTCAATTGCTGCCCAGCTTCCCCCTAAATGATCATGATTACCATGAATAATAAAAACAGGGATATCGTATTGCGAAAGTCTCTTCATTTGCTCGCGCACAAACACTTGCGCCCTCAAACTTCTCGTCTCCGCATCATACAAATCCCCGGCTAGCAATACGAAATCAACGCGCTCTTGAATCGCTTTATCAACAATACGCTCGAACGATTCAAACGTACTCTGCTTCATTCTCTCCCAAACAGACTGCGCAACATTCATCTCCATCCCTTTAAACGGACTATCCAAATGCAAATCAGCCGCATGTATAAACTTCACTTGTTTCACAAATAACGATCCTTTCTATAGTTCAAAAGTTTCATTTTATCCGCATGAACACAAACAATACATGCTCAATTGGTCAAAACTAGTAATAAGCAGGAAATAAAAAACTCCCCACTGATTAAGGTGTCACTTTACCCCGTATTAACGGGCAGTAGGCAAAGAAGCCAATCTGAAAGTAAACTGCCCATAAATACCCGATTGATTCAACTAATAACTAGTGGGGATGAAAAGACTCCCCATTAGTTAAAGTTTCACCTTATTGTAACACGCAATGTCATATATTTCTTTGCATATTCTAGTGATTTATGCCAAAATAGTTATAAGATTCTGATTTTTATTATTGGAGGGGATTTTCATGGGAGTATACGTTCTAACAGTCTTTGAAAAAGATGGTTCTAAAGCATTAGATGAATCATTCGAGGCGGCAACTGAAAAGGAAGCGAAAGCAAAAGGTGAATCTATTTTACAAGAAAAAGGATTGTATGAAAAAACACATCGCTGCACATCTTCTGCAGGTAAGCTCGTTTTATTCCAGCGCTAAAAAAAAGAAGCGTTATCCGCTTCTTTTTACTCTACTATATCTTCGTCACACCACGTAAACACCACATCTAGAATGCGATTACCGATACGTACGCGCTTATTCCATTTTCCTGTTTGGATCTGATGTTGCAATTCTGCTTTCATCTTTTCCGTCCAGTCGTGAATCGTTTCACTACCGGCGTACGGATATACGCTCGGAAACTCTTCCTGCAGTAGATGCAAGCTCTCTGCATCAAAATGAAAATGGAAGAAGTAGTTTGCTGTAAGCGATGGTTCTTGTAATCGTAAAAAATGATCATCAACTTGCTTTCTATTCCTATAGAAAGTAAAGATATTCACTTTACCGCTCGTAATTTGGTCAATTTGAATTTCGTGCTTCTCTATAATCACGTCTTGCCCACCTCGTTATATACTATCCTTAGTATATATGTCTTTTGCAACAAAGTTAACCATTTTCGCGCGAAATTCATTTCCTTCATTATATTACCTGTACCTCCAAGTACAATCAGAACAACTAAAGTGAAACTTTAATCATTGGGGAATCTTTTCATCCCAAATGATTATTAGTTGAACCAATCGGGCATTTACGGGCAGTTGATCTCCCACCTAACCGCTTTGCTTCATAGCCCAATTTCAAGGTGGGAGTCTTACTGCCCGTTAATGCGGGGTAAAAACAAAGTTGAAGGGGAGCGATCACATGTATTTCGGAAGCAAAGGTTGGTATGTAAAAGAACTTAAAAAATTAGGTATTCGTACTTATGAAGGTAAAAAACTAGAATCTTATCGTACACATATTTTATCTAGTTTACTTGAGAGAATGAAGAAAGCTTCGGCTTAATAGATGTAGGAAGCAACTACGGTTGCTTCCTTTTTATTTTGCGCATATCCCCTCCTACATGTAAATGAAACAAGCAATTGAACCGCAGATGTTATAATACATTTAACTACACTAAGGGGGAACGTTTATCTTGCACGGAAAACACATTCAATTTCACAAGTTTGGTAACCCAAAAGATGTATTACAAGTTGAATATAAAAATATAGAACCATTAAAAGATAATGAAGTTTTAGTTCGTATGTTAGTTAGACCGATTAATCCATCTGACTTAATTCCCATAACCGGAGCGTATGCGCATAGAATCCCTTTACCTAACATACCTGGTTATGAAGGTGTTGGTATTGTAGAAGATATAGGCGCGGGCGTTTCTAGAGACCTTATCGGTAAACGTGTTTTACCTTTACGCGGAGAAGGTACTTGGCAAGAGTTCGTTACAACATCAGCTGATTTTGTAGTCCCTATTCCTGATTCAATCGATGATTTTACAGCGGCACAAATGTATATTAATCCCCTTACGGCGTGGGTCACATGTACAGAAGCGTTAAACTTACAGAGTAATGACGTTTTATTAGTGAATGCTTGCGGATCCGCTATTGGTCATCTATTTGCGCAGTTATCACAAATTTTAAACTTCCGATTAATTGCTATTACAAGAAATAATAAGCATACAGAAGAATTACTACGCCTTGGTGCTGAGTATGTAATTGATACCTCCACTGCCCCACTTTATGAAACAGTTATGGAATTAACAAACGGGCTCGGTGCGGATGCTGCGATTGATTCTATCGGGGGACCGGATGGAAATGCATTAGCTTTCTCCTTACGTCCAAATGGGCACTTTTTAACTATCGGTCTTCTATCTGGGATACAAGTAAACTGGGCAGAGATTGTTACGAAAGCAAAGGTGCACGCGAATATATTTCATTTACGACATTGGAATAAAGAAGTATCACCATATAAATGGCAAGAGACGTTTCGTCACTTAATTCGCCTAGTGGAAAATAAGCAATTACGTTTCATGAAAGTACATTCTACGTATGACTTAACAGATTTGAAAACTGCGGTTGATGTCGTTCAATCTGCTGAGAAAACAAAAGGGAAAGTATTTTTGACGAGTTATTAAATACAATGGAACAAGTCCTTTTGATTGACCTTTTAAATAGACTAGACAGTACGTTTAGCGGCTTACAATTGTAATTATCTGGTATGATTCTATTAAAAGGTGAAAGGAGATTTTAACATGTGGTTAATTTCGGCAATTGCGCCTGTTGTAATAGTTGGAGGAATTGTAGTATATGTGATTAGAAGGCTTAAACATAAATATAACAACGGTAACTTAGGTAAAAAAAAAATCAAAAAATGCTCAAGTTTTATTAGATAGTTTAATACCAATGGGAATGCTTTTAGGCTGTTTAATCGGTATAATTGTCGACATATTTTTCCCGGATTATTCACTGTTTATAGTTGGTTTAGGAGCTGGAATAGGCTATTTATTTGGATTTTTTGCCTATGAAATTTATAGCAAGACAGGAAACGATTTTTCATAATCTAAAAACAAACACAATTGTAGAATAAGTGAGGTCAGTACATATGAGTCATATAAAATATGTACTGGCCCTTCAATTATTTCATCAACGTTATCCCCTCCCACCTCAACTACCTAAAAAATAACATTGTCAACAGAACTTAAATTGGTTATCATAAAAGCGAATGTAACAGGAGATGAGCAGATGAATATAAACGAAAAGAAATCTTTTTCAAAAGTTTCTCGGCGGAAATTAGTCGATGAAGTGTTGGAACGTTTACAAGAAAAAATCTTTTCTGGCGAGTATGAAGTTGGTGATCGACTCCCTACAGAGCCGCAATTAATGGAAGAGTTAGGTGTAGGGCGTTCGACGCTGCGAGAAAGCATAAAGATATTAGTACATGCTGGCATCTTAGAAGTTCGACAAGGACAAGGTACTCGTATTGTCTCACTAAATACAACACAAGATTCATTTGAAAAACGATTGCAAGCAGCTAATATTAATCATGTGTATGAAGCAAGAAATATGTTAGATAAAGAAGTAGCGATGTTAGCGGCACAGCGCCGAAGTGAAGAGGATCTTTTATACTTAAAAGGACATTTGAATAAACGAAAAAATGCCCTTCATGAAGGAAATTATGTAGCATACATAGATGCAGACATTCAGTTTCATCTAGCAATTGCAAAGGCGAGCAAAAACGAAGTTCTACTTGATTTGTATCAATCTTTCGTACCTGCCCTTCGCCACATTTTAAGCCAATTAATATTAAATACAGTGAACTATGAAGATAACTCTGACATTCATGAAAAGTTATTCCAAGCTATTTTAAAACAAAATACCGAAGAGGCACGAACATACGCTGTTCAAAATTTGGAGCTGAAATAAGCTCCTTATATAATGCATTTAAACATCAGATGATATACTCAATAACATCTGATGTTTAAGAGAGGAGAAAATCAAATTGAAGCATCAAGAACGAACTTATTTGTATATACTAGCACTATTTTTTGTTTCCATTAATTTACGTATCGGAATCACATCTGTTTCACCTTTATTAGAAACAATCCGACAAGATTTAAATATAAGCAATTTTTCCGTTAGTTTTTTAACAGCTATTCCGGTTTTTTGTATGGGGACATTCGCCTTACTGACTGGGAAGGTCATTAAAAAATATGGGGCAGAAAAAGCAATTATGGCTTGTCTTATTTTAATTGGGTTTGCTACATGTATGAGGGCTTTTACTTCTTCCATTTCCACATTATTCGCGAGCTCTTTATTTATCGGCATTGGAATTGCACTTGCAGGTCCGTTACTATCAGGGTTTATTAAAGAGAAATTCCCTACGAAAATCGGCTTAATGATTGGAATATATTCAGTAGGCATGGGAACTGGCGCTTCTTTAAGTGCAGGATTAACGATTCCTTTACAACATGTATTAAAAGACGATTGGAATATGGCACTCGCTTTTTGGGGTGTGCTTACTATTATCGCTATTATATTTTGGTATCCGGTTATGAAACAAAAAAAGAATACGAGCACACAAAATAAAAAGAATAATAGCTTACCTTTAAGAAATACGAAAGCATGGTTGTTCACAATCTTTTTCGGACTACAATCAGGAATCTTTTACTCCATTACGACTTGGCTTGCGCCCGCAAATCAAAGTATGGGTGTCAGCGGCGAGCAAGCTGGTACTCTTATAACTGTTTTTACAGTTGTTCAAATGATATGTAGCTTTTTAATTCCAACATTAGCCGATATTTATAAAAACCGAGCACTTTGGTTATTAGGTAGTATATGCTTTGTACTCGTAGGTTTATCGCTTATGATTTACCCACTAACTACACCATGGATCCCTTCTATTTTACTAGGTATCGGGCTCGGCGGCGTATTTCCACTCGCTCTTATGCTGCCGCTATATGAAACAAAAACTTCAGAAGATGCGAGTGCATGGACTGCTATGATGCAGTCAGGAGGATATATTATGGGCGGATTTATTCCAGTCTTAGCAGGAATCGCTCGTGACTATTTTGATGGTTATACGCAAGTTTTTATTATAATGGCACTTTTAAGCTTAATTTTGTTCCTATTAACTTTAGTCATGAACAAAAAGAAAATAGAAGTAAAAGATCTTATAGCTTAAATAAAAAGAATGAGCTTTTTCCTAAAGGAGCAAGCTCATTCTTTTTACTTCTACTACTTGAAAACAAAAAAAGCCCCTCAAAGCATACGCTTCAAGGGGTGAGCCTGTTTTTTATTTACTTATATACGTACAGCTGTACCACTTACAGCAACCATTAACATTCCATCACGAACAACTTCATAATCTACGTCAATACCAACGATAGCGTTCGCACCTTTTTGTTTTGCAAGTTCTTTCATTTCATCCATCGCGATATCACGAGCTTCTTTTAGCTTGCTTTCATAAGAACCAGCACGGCCACCGACAACATCACGAACTGAAGCAAATAAATCACGAACAATATTTGCACCCATAATAGCTTCACCATTTACAATATCAATATACTCAATAATTTCTTTACCTTGGATTCCAGACGTTGTTGTTACAATCATGACTGACACTCTCCTAATAAGTTGTAGTTTTAATAAGCTTTCTTATGTCTTTATTATGACATGGAAAAAGTATCTAATCTATTGAATTACCTTACAGGAGTGTGACAATTTTGTAAGGATGAAACGCCTATTATTTTTAATAAAGAGCTTTAACATTTGGATACATAAATGATTCTCTATTTTCTCTCCAGTCCTTTTCTACTTCTTTAAAGGTTGGTCGCCCTAATTCTTCATTGTTTTTCTGTTTACGAAACCATTTCTTCACATACTGATCTCCATTTTTCCTTTGAACCGTACAAAGGAAACTATTACTACTATCCTTTACTATTTTTACAATCACGAAAAGACGCTCCTTCCCTTTTCAATAACAGAATAGAACTTGATCTTTTACTATAAGCCCTTCCTCTCTTATAGTCATACGACTCCTCGGCCGCGCCAAAGTTGTAAGATCAAAAACGATATTCACTATGTTTAATATGTGACGTACATATTATTTAAAGAAATCAGAGTTATAAGCATTATGTTTATCAAATATTTTATAGATTTCTAACTTATCATCTAATTTTGCATCTACTAAAATTAATATATTTCCATCGTAAATGTATTCTTCATATTTCTTAGCATGTTCTTCAGGAATTCCTAATCCGATAAATGCTCCTATTAAACTTCCAGCTCCTCCGCCAATACCGGCTCCTCCAATAGCTGCTGCGATAGGTCCTGCCGCTACGATTGGACCCATTCCAGAAACGGCAAGTATACCAAGACCTGTTAATAAACCACCGAGTCCGCCTGCTACTCCTCCTGCCACAAGCCCTGTCGCTGAAAAGATATCCGCTTTATGTGCAGTTTCATGATTCACTTTTTCACCCGATTTTTCTTCCAGATGTTCAATTTCCTTTTGATCCTTTGCAATAGCTGAAATATTATCCGCCGAGTATCCTTTATCATTTAATTCATTAATAACACATGCCGCATCATCAATTGTTCTAAAAACACCTACTATTTTTCTGTCTACATTCATAACTATTAACCTCCTAAAGTTTTATATAATGTATCTTTATCTTTCTTCATTTCTGTATACACTAATCTTCTTATTAACATAACCATTTACGAAAAAAGCGAATAATAAAAGGATTACAAGCGAACTACTTAACAAGTAAATTAAATCAAATGTAATATCAATCATCATTTCATTCATGTATACCAGACTCCTTTTTATTTAAAGTAAAAGTATATTTTTATAGGCTAGAAATTTTATGATTCATCTTCAGTCAATCTCTTTGTAGTATATGTATACCCTTCGTAACCCTTTCTAAACGTAAAAATACTATAATTATATTTTTTCTTATTTATATGTTTAACATTTTTTAAAACGGGTATGTTTATATTGTTATGCTTACTATATGGAAAGGAATATTTCGATGAATGCAATCCAATCTACTACTATTCTTTATAATGAAACACCTACAATAACGCAGATGCATCATTTTTATGCTTTAATGACAACATTTCAAACTAATTTATTTATAAGTAAACATGGAACACTTACTTCTATTAAAAGCTTAAGCACATTAATATCCTTTTTCCTTACTGTAAAAAAGAGAGAGCTTGTATTATTTATCTTTGAAGGAATAGATGCAAAAAAAGCTTTAAGAACACTCTTTCCTTCTTAAAAGTTTTATTATCCCCCTATTCCCTCGATCGTTACTTTTCATATATGTTTTTATATTTCAAAATGATTTCCTCTATTAAAAAAGAACCCCCTAATACAATAGGGGGATTTCTAGTTTGGCCTTATAAAAACTGATATAATATATATTACGTTTTTCATTCCTTACAATTGAAAACTTTGAATAACCTTGAAGGTAGGAATTTTTAATGAAATCGAAAGCAAAATTTAGTATTCGCTACAAAATTATGGCTGGTTATTTAGTTATCATTTTGTTCTTACTTATCTCTTTCATTATGTTAAACAATGAGATTTCTAATTTACAAAAATCTCGTAATTTTATTATTGATCACGATTTTAAAGTTCTTAATTTAACGAATCAAGTGGAGAAAGAATTGCTAACAATTGAAAATAAAGCGAAAGGATTTATTACTTCTAATGATGCAAATTACGTTCAATCCCTTAACGCTGCAGAAAAGGATTACGAAAAACATTATCAAGATCTTTTTGCTCTATTAGAGGATAACCCCTCTCAGCAAGAAAAATTAAAACAGATTAATGAAAACATCAATAGTTGGATTAATAAAGAGATTCACCCATTAATTACAAATCACAATAGTAATAACATACAAGCAATCGATACGACTCAAATTCAATCATTACAATCGCAGCTAACTAGCTTCCGTGGTGTAGAGGAGCAACTAACGAAAAAAAGAGCTGCACAATTAGATACTGAAAATAATAAATTAGAGCTTTGGTTATACAGTTTATTGTTCTTACTTTCTTGTATTTCCATTATCGTTTCACTTTATATTTCTAATTCCATTACAAAAACGATTAAAAATGTAATTCAAGCTATTAAATCTATTTCTTCTAAAGAAAAAATTACTGAAAGAATTCATGTAAACACACATGATGAAATAAAAGATCTTGCTCATACAACGAACCATCTACTAGACGAAATATCTAAAAGGGAGTGGTTACAAACCGAGCTTGCAGAATTAATTTTAATGTATCAAGGTGTACCTTCTATTGAGATGTTAGGTAACAAAATTCTTAGTGGAATGATACAAAAAACGCAAACTTCTTGCGGTGCATTCTATGTACGTGAAGAAATTGAAGACACTGTCTACTATGTGAAGAAAGCTTCTTTCGCCGATCAAGGTTCTGATGTTGGAAAACAATCCATTAAAATGGGTGAAGGTTTAATTGGGCAATGTGCTTTAGAAAAACAAAGCTTTATTCTTCGAGAAATTCCAGAAGAATTTCGTTATGTCACTAGCGGCTTATTAGAAATACGCCCTCAAAACCTACTAGTCATCCCTATCTTATTTGAAGATGAAGTGATTGCAGTAATGGAGTTAGTAAGTGTAACTGAGATTTCAGACTTGCATCAAGATTTAATTCAACAAACTGTTGATAACCTAGGTTTAACAATCCATAGTATTATGGGACGTATGCGAATTCAAACTCTTTTACATGAATCACAAGCAATGACAGAAGAGTTGCAAGTTCAATCAGAAGAATTGCAAACGCAAGCTGAGGAACTACAAATGCAAGCCGAAGAATTAAGAACAACGAATGAACAATTAGAGTCTAGAACGGAAGAGGCCGAGCAAAAGACAGCTGACTTACAAATTACTAAATCAGAATTAGAAGAAAAAGCAAGTGAGTTATTACGTAGCTCAAAATACAAATCAGAATTCCTAGCAAATATGTCACATGAATTACGCACACCATTAAATAGTATTTTACTATTATCTGAAATGTTAAGAGAAAATCATGATAATCATTTATCCGATGATGAAATTGAATTAGCAACTGTCATTCATTCATCAGGGAAAGATTTACTTACTCTAATTAATGACATACTAGATTTATCTAAAGTAGAAGCAGGCAAACTAGACATCATTTTTGAAGCAACGAACATAAGTGATATGGCAGCAAATATGCATCAAAACTTTTTACATATAGCTGCACAGAAAAATGTTGAATTTATGATTGAAGACAGTGATACGATTCCTGATCTGTTTTATACAGATGCAAAACGGATTGAGCAAATTATTAAAAACTTATTATCCAATGCATTTAAATTCACAGAAAAAGGATCCGTTTCTTTACATTTCGATTCGATAGAAACAACCAATTTGAGTCATGATATGCAGTCTATAAGTAAAGATTGGATTACAATTTCGGTAAAAGATACTGGTATTGGTATCGCTACAGAACAGCATCAACTCATTTTCGAAGCCTTTCAACAGGCAGATGGCGCAACGATTCGAAAATATGGTGGTACAGGATTAGGGTTATCTATTTGTAAAGAGTTTGCTAGATTATTAGGTGGTTGGATTACGTTAGAGAGTAACGTAGGAGAAGGCAGTACTTTCACCGTATATATCCCTAACCTTCCAAATGGGTTAACTGATATACAAGTATCCAATTTAGAAGTTGCAGCAACGATAGAAGATGTTATTCCTGCTGAAGTTATTGAGGAAACTATCGTGACGCCAGAAACAAATAACGTCTTCCAAGAGAAAACTATTTTAATTGTCGATGATGATCATCGAAATATATTTGCATTACAAAACGCATTAGAAAAACAACATGCCAATATTATTACTGCACAAAACGGCATAGAGTGTTTAGAAATACTAAAAAACAATACAAATATTGACCTTATTTTAATGGATATTATGATGCCGAATATGGACGGTTATGAAACGATGGAACATATCCGAATGAACTTAGGGTTACATGAAGTACCTATTATCGCATTAACTGCTAAAGCAATGCCAAATGATAAAGAAAAATGTTTATCTGCTGGCGCTTCAGATTATATAAGTAAACCATTAAATTTACATCAACTTTATTCGGTAATGAGTGTATGGTTAATAAAATAAGTGAGGTTTAGTTTAAGTGGAAAATAAGTATTATAATTTTGATCCATCCGTAGATATGGATAAGCGCACGAACTTAGAAATTGAATTACTGTTGGAAGCGGTATTTAAACTATCTGGCTTCGATTTTCGCCAATATGCTCGCACATCTATTTATAGAAGAATTTGTAATCGAATGCAGCTCTCTAATATCCCGACCATTTCAAAGTTAATTGAAAAAGTAATTCATGAGGAAGGGTTTTTAGAACAGTTATTAAATGATTTCTCCATTAATGTAACTGAAATGTTCCGTAACCCTAACTTTTTTAAAGCGCTAAGAGAGCATGTGATTCCTGAATTAAAAAAGTATCCTGAAATTAGAATTTGGCATGCTGGATGCGCAACCGGTGAAGAAGTATTATCAATGTCCATCTTACTTCACGAAGAAGGATTAAGTGAAAAAGCTGTTATTTACGCAACAGATATGAATACCGATGTGTTAGAAAAAGCAAAACAAGCTATCCTTCCGTTAAATAAAATGCAAACTTATACGAAAAATTATTTACAAGCTGGTGGTACACAAGCATTTTCTAACTATTATTCAACAGATAATCGTTTCGCTTATTTTAATCCCTCTCTTTTACAAAACATTATTTTTGCACAGCATAATTTAGTAACCGATCAATCTTTTAACGAATTTCATATTATACTTTGCCGTAACGTTTTAATTTACTTTACGAGTAAACTTCAAAACCAAGTACAGCAACTATTTTATGAAAGTTTAGGTCACAATGGATTCCTATGTTTAGGAAATAAAGAAACTCTTCGTTTTTCACATATAATGCCGCATTATATCCAATTTAATCCGAACGAACAAATCTATCAAAAAATACAATAAAAAGCGTATGAAATCCTCTGTTTGGATTTCATACGCTTTTTATTTCGCATTCGTTTGTATCATAATTAGACACATATCATCTGATTGTGCTTTCTTCTGTTCTTCCTTATAAAACCCTTCTATCTCTCCTTCTAAATCTCCCCATTTTCTTTCGGTAAAAGCACGTAATTTCTCTTCAGATTCAAATTCATCATTTGCAATTGCTTCAAGAACACCATCTGTAAACAATACGATTTGAGCGTTCTTCTCAAAAGGTATAACTGTCTTTTCAACTTTTATTTCATCAAAAAATCCTACTGCACAACTCCCGCGATTTAGTTCCACTACATTCGCTTCATCAACTAAAACGTATCCAGAAGGATGTCCTGCATTTACATATTCAATTGTTCTCTTTTCTGTATCAACTACTAAGTATATCGCTGTAAAATAATATGGGATATTGTCATTCTCATTATGTAAAAGAGTCATATATTTATTTAAGTCTTTAATGACAAGTTCTGGATCGATTAAACATTTAATCGATTCACGTAATACAGACGAGATAAACATACAAACTAATGAAGCAGATATACCATGTCCCATCACATCTAATAATATAATACCGTAGCGGTTTTCATCGATTTTATACCAATAATACATATCTCCAGCTAGTTTGAATGAAGGTAGGTAACTTGCTTCAATTTTTATATGATCTTCTCTTAATGGGCTACTTAATAAGTTTCTTTGTACTTGTGTAGCTAAATCTAATTCATTACGAAGATTTTCCTCTTGTTCTTTATGCCAATTTAATTCTGATTTCAAGCGTAATGCTACACGCATACGCGCTAACAATTCAACTTTATTTATAGGTTTCGTAATATAATCCATTGCGCCTATATCAAGCGCTTCAGCTAATTTATTCGCATCTTCTAAAGCTGTTACAAAAATAATAGGAATATCTTTAAACTTCTCCTCTTTTTGTAATCGCCTACAAACTTCAAGTCCATCAATTTCAGGCATCATAATATCTAATAGTATTAAATCAATTTCATTATGCCTGGAAGAATCTTTTCCAAAATGGATGTATTCGAAAAGCTCTTGTGCAGAATTAAGCGATACAAGATCCTGATATCCGGCTTGTTTTAAAATTTTTTCAATTACAAAGATGTTAACCGGATTATCATCGACAATTAAAATGGACACAAGTTATTTCCCCTTTTCTTATTTAAAATGTAAATCTATTATCATTTTCTATTTTTCTAGTATTGCATACTCAGTTACAAAATGAAAATTTCCTACTCAAACATATTTATACAGCAAAAGAACAAACCCCCTAGAAATGAGAGTTTGTTCTTTCACTCTATAAATTCCCACTATTAATTTAACACCATTGCCTTGTCACTTAAAAGCCGATCTAATTCTTCCATATGATTTGTTTCATCTGCGATCATATCTTCTAACTTTACAACTAACTCTGTCATATTTAATTTCGCTGCCTGTTCTTTTCTCGTTTCATAGCGCTTAATTGTTTCATATTCTGATTGTCTAGCTTCTTCTAACATTTCTCTAACATCTTCTACTTGTTTCACTGGTAAAGGGATCGTAGTAGGTGTACCACCTAGCGTCTTAATTTTCTCCGCTAAATATAGGGCATGTCCTTGTTCATCACTAATTTCAGATTCAAAGAAAGGTTTTAACACTTGTCTATATATACCAGAAACTGTAGCTGCATTATGGTTATACATAATAATTGCCGAGTATTCTCCTGCTAAATCTTCATTCAATCCTTTGATTAGTTCTTTCACATCGTGTGACATTTTAATATCTCCTCCTATACTTAATAACTACCCCTTTTCTCATGTTTTAAACATAATTTTTTAAAATTTTTATGTATCTAAAAACGCCGCTTGCTTCAATTTACTTATCGCTTGTCTTTTAATACGAGAAACGTGCATTTGTGAAATACCTAACCGTTCCCCTGTATCCTTTTGATTTAAATTTTCTCCAAATATATAATGAATAACACTCTTTTCCGTATCATTTAATACGTTAAAAATATCATCTAAAATAAGGCGCCTTTCTGTCTGTTCATATCCTTGCTCTACCTCACCTACAGATTCAATTCTCGCTACCGAACTTCCATCAGATGAATTTTCAACTACATCATCTAAGGAAGATACTCGATAATTATTTTTTGCATCCATAATTTCTAGCACTTCTTCTTCGGATAGTCCTAAATGATCCGCAATCTCTATAATCTTCGGTGAACGTTGCAAACGATCTGTTAGCTCCTCTATCGCAAGTTTAATCTTCCCACCTAAATCTTTAATTCGCCTTGGAACATGAATACCCCAAGTTTTATCACGTAAATACTTCTTTATTTCTCCTACTATCGTAGGTATTGCAAACGGCTCAAAAGCATTCCCTATCGAATAATCATACCTTCTTATTGCGCCTAAGAGCCCTAACATCCCTACTTGTATAATATCCTCATGCATCGGCCCACCTTTTGAATAACGATATGCAATGGAATGTACGAGGTTTTTATAGTGATCAACCAACCTTTCCTGCGCTTCATCACATTGGTTTTGTTGGAATTCTGCAATTAGTTTAATAACGTCTTCTTTAGTAAGATTTGTAGGTTGAGATTGGATTTCCATCATTCTCCACCTGCTCTCTTTGTATATATTTTGTCATTAAAACTGTCATGCCCTCATCATGCATAATTTGTATATCATCCATTAACGTATTTATTAAATATAAACCTAAACCATTTTCCGGCAAATGTTCTACTGGTTTATTAATATCATACGGACCAACTTTCCTTTTTAAAGTGCTAAAATCAAAGCTAACTCCATTATCCGCAACCATAATTTCTAATCGATCTTCATATAGACCAAAGACAATTGTAATTTCTCCAACGTCTTCTTTATATGCATGCTGTACAATGTTTGTACATGCTTCACTAATAGCAATTTTCATATCTTCTATATCGTCATAAGCAAAGTCCATTCGATTCGCAACACCAGCCATTGTTAAACGAATAATAGCCACATATTCTGCTTTTGCAGGAATTTTCATTTCTATCTTTTCAAATTTCTCCATCATCCCTAGTCACCTTCTTTCTACTTTTTCAATATCTGAATTCAAATTTAATATTTCTGTTAGTCCTGTAATATCAAATAATCTTTTTAGTCTTTTAGATACACCAATAAACTCTAGTTTTCCATCATTTTTCTTAATTGCTTTTAATAGAGCTATAAAAACGCCTAAACCTGTACTATCCATATACTCTACCTCAGTAAAATCTACTACAATATGAACCTCTTTTTCGCTTGCAATAGGCATAATCTTATTTTTAAAATCTGATGCCGTATACGCATCAATCTCACCATTAAGTTGTACCGTATAACCTAAATCATTTTGCAAAATATTTACTGCCAAATTCATCATTTCCGCCCCCTTATCTAAAACTTCTACTATGTAATTACCCATAAAAATTAGTTTTAAACATATTTTTTCATTTTAATTATAAATAAATTTTCTACACCTTTCCCAGCTTCATGCTTAAAAAATACTACCAAATGTTTAAACCTTGTAAATTTGTGTATGTATAATGTATAAACATTATTTTTAGGGGGATCTATCTATGGAAGAGCACAACTTTAAAAAGGGAGATTTCGTTCAATTTTCTTATCGACACGATCATGCTACAAAATTAATTGGTTCCATTATTAACATACTAACGAATACAATTGTGGTTGATATAGGTAATGATGAGGACTTATCTCATATAGAACCAAGGCAAGTCGTAAGAATAAATAATTGTGAAAAAGTAACGATGGTTTAATACATAATAGAAAGTATAATTTTAATGAGTGGGGGTTCTTCATCCTCCACTCATTCCTATGCAGATTACATTAAAAAAGCATCCAAATTATTTTAATTGGATGCTTTTTTATGTATATTTATTAGTTCATTCACTTTATAGCTATATATAATAAACTTAAGATTACTATTCATTATCATACTTACGCTTTCCGTAGCATTCTAGAAAAGAATGTAACGATTAAAATAAAGACGATTGCACCTAATAAAGCTGGAAGAATAAAGATGCCTCCCCATTCAGGACCCCAATGACCAAATAACGCACTACCTACCCAAGATCCGATTAATCCGGCAATAACATTACCAACTATACCTAAAGGAAAGTCTTTTCCTGTAATCATTCCAGCTAACGCACCAATAAGTCCACCTACAATACACGTAATAATAAGTCCCACAATTAAACCTCCTATATTATTTTTATATTGGATTTATCAAGCTTTGGTATGTAACCAAAGCTTGATAAACATGTATTATTCTTTATTATCCAATCCATCACTTACCTTTTGTTTCACTTTTCCGACTTTTTCTTTTATCGTTCCCTTCGTCTTCTCCCACTTCCCTTCATTTTTCAACTTTCTATCCTCTGTAACTTCACCAATTCCTTCTTTTATTTGTCCTTTTTTCTTTTCAACCTTACCCGTAATTTGTTCTTTCAGCCCGTTCTCACTCATATTTACAATCTCCTTTTCGTAATAGATTTATAGATTTAAAGGGTATACATGCATCTTCTTTCTTGTAACCATTCACCAACTCTTTCTAAATCCTTAACGAATAACAAGATTTTTCCTTCATCCAGTTTTTCTTCATAGAAGTTAGCTTCTTCCTCATTAAGTCCTAACTCTTGCATCTTATTTCTTAACTGATCTCCCGTTTTTTGAAAGACGTTAATAATGCTTGTCCCAAGTCCCTCCTCTTTTATTCCAATTGTATTCACGTCTGCATTGTCTGCGATTCTATCTGTCCTATCTTTCTCATGTGTTAATACGTAAATATCTTTTTGGTCTATTCCTTTCTTCACTAGATCATTCGCCGCATTCATGACCTCTTTCTCCGTAATAAATTCATATACAAAAGGTTTACTATACTTCGTTTCCATCTTTAACTTCCTCCTCTAAAATGAATTATTTGTTATATTATATGTAATACACCCATTTTCGAAATGTTAAACATAAAATATGAAAAAAATTATGTGAATTTTGATTTTGATAGAGAATGAACCGCATATTTTTCATATATACGCTTCATATTATTCATACGAACATCATTAAAACTAGTAAACATGTCTCCCTACGATTTACAAAGTTATCTCCTTACAATAACTACCTAAATTAGCAGAATATTGTTATAATTAAAATTAGAGGAGGAGATAAAATGAAAAAAATCACTTACATATGTGCTCTAAGTGTTCTATCTTTCACTTTAATAGGTTGTACAAGCACTTCTACTACAAATAATACTCCAAAAACTAAGCAAGAAAATACGAAAAATGCCATTCAATTAAACTCTGCAGACATTACAAATATTGAGTTATTTAGAACAACAAGTAATACTACTTCCAAATCTCAAACAGATAACGAGGAAATGATACAATCAATCGCTTCAGCAGTCCAAAACGGAACACCGAAAACAATCACACTAGATCAAAAAAAGAAACAATCTGCGCATTCTACTATAACCGTTACATATAAAGATGACGCAAAAGAAGAGTTTCTTGTGTGGGTTGATACTAAGGAACAAATTACGATTGCTAAAGATGAGAAGAAAGATAAAGTAGAAGCTGTGACGGTGAATATTAAAGGCGCTAAAATAATGAAGGATTTTTTTAAAAATGATCAAACATAAAAGGATCCCCATCAACTTAAGGATTCAAACTTAGCACAAAATTTTGTTCAGAAATACTATAAAATTTCAGCCTAATAGGTAAGTGGCGAGACCGTATATTATTAAACTTAAAATGTTTCAAATTGAAGGAAGACACCTTATAAGGTGTCTTTTCTTTATTTTCAAAAGGACCTGCTCCATTTATTCGTAAAAGTATAAAATAAATTGAATCCGTTAAAACACATGAGTGAACCTTTGTTTTCCCCCTCCTATCTAAAGGAGGAACTGTTATGGGCTTTGGTGGTAGTTGTGGCGGCTGTGGCTTCGCTGGAGGATTTGCTTTATTAGTTGTATTGTTTATTTTATTAATCATCGTTGGAGCTAGCTGCTTCTGCTAAAAAACTATCGGAAAAGACACTCATGTTAGTGTCTTTTCTTCATGAAAAAATCCCCGTGCTAAACAAAAAATAAAATAAGCTGCCCATATGGACAGCTTATTTATATAATTATCGTTATTGGAAGTAAAGTTTTAAAAGTAATTTATCCATAGTGATATTAAAATTACTACTAACAGGGGGAGCACCACATTGCCATCAACCTAAGCTTTTGAGATACCCCCATACCGAAATTTTCACCTTTTTACAGTTATTTATGAGAATTCAGCTCATTTTTTCGTTTTGGGGAACAATCAATTTCTTAAGTTGATGGGTATGTGATAATGCTTCCATTTGAACAAATTTTCCTTTTCCATACCGATCACACACCCTTTGTAGAGTAATAGTATCAGCATATCCCAGTTTAAGAGGTTACTTACAAAATATTTAGAATTTTTTTGCGAGAATCCTTCGAAATGTAATACGGACTTTAAATATTTTCATTTATAATTCTCTATTTGTCTATACTTTTCATACCGCTGTTGTATAAGCTCTTCCGATGATAATAGTATCAATTTTTTTAGAGATGATTCGATTACAGATTCAATCACTTTTGCCTGTGATTTTATATCATTTTGTGCTCCACCTTTAATTTCAGGAATGATTTCATCAATAATTCCTAAATGTTTTAAATCTTTTGCTGAAATTTTCATATGTTCAGCAGCTTCTGGAGCATACTTAGCGTCCTTCCATAGGATAGATGCTGCTCCTTCTGGCGAAATTACCGAGTACCATGAATACTCTAACATATGGATATGGTTACCGACACTAATGCCAAGAGCTCCACCACTTGATGCCTCTCCAATTACAATACAAACAATTGGCACTTTAAGTGTAGCCATTTCAAATAGATTTCGAGCTATCGCTTCAGAAATTCCACGTTCTTCAGACCCTTTCCCTGGATAGGCGCCTATTGTATCAATAAATGTAATAATAGGGCGATTAAATTTATCAGCTTGTTTCATAAGTCTTAGCGCTTTTCTATAACCTTCTGGATGTGCCATTCCAAAATTTCTTTCTATATTTTCCTTTGTATTTCTACCTCTTTGATGACCAATAACCGTAACGGGCATCCCTTTAAATTTTGCAATACCACCTATCATTGCTTTATCATCACCATATAATCGATCACCATGAAGTTCGAGAAAGTTTGTAAACAATAAAGGTATATAGTCCAATGTCGTGGGCCGGTTACGTAGCCTTGCAATTTGAACTCGTTGAAAAGGTGTAATATTAGAATAAATTTTATCTTGCATTTTATTTAAACGTTTTTCTAATACATGAATTTCTGGCGATAAATCTACATTATTTTCTTTCATAATTTTCTTTAATTCATCAAATTTCTCTTTTAATTCAATAATAGGACGTTCAAAATCCAAACTCATTTTACCCTCCAAATGTTATGATTTACCTCACTCTAATCAAAAGGCTTAGAAATAGAATCAATAAATAATTCAAAACCATCCACAACTATTTTTTGTTCTGATTTTGATAAATTATTGAGAATACTTTGATAAAATGTAATGGATTGCTCTCTTAAGCAATTAACAGTTATGTGACCTTTTTCTGTGAGGTGCAGAAAAAGTTCTCTTCTATTTTTTTCATTTACTTCACGATAAATAAGCCCCTTTTTTACTAACTTATCTACCAATCTACTTACAGTTGAAGTCTCTAATCTAAGTTTATTGGCTAGTTGCCAAACAGTTAATTTTTCCACCTCTAGTTCCTCTAACGCCATCATTTGAGAAGTTGGTAAAGGTTTTTCAAATGGTCCATTGGGCAAATTTTGAGATTCAAAAACCCCAGTTATTATAATCATTTTCTTAATATCTGTTCTTAGTTTTAAGGCATCTTCTCTTTTCAAAAAGGTCACCCTCCTACAATTAATGTATCATACATCAATTGTATTATACATTAATATGTTTTTTTCACAAGCTTAACGTAAGCCAATATTACAACATGGACGAGATATTTCTTCTTGTTAAAATGGTATAAGTGGATTGTTTTCTACAAATGGCAGAACATCAATTATGTATCAGGGGCCTTTATGGGGTACCGCTCATCGCAATCAAGCTAAGAAAATAAAACTACCCAAAAAACGAAAATTTTGTGATAACTTGTAACAAAAAACTCATAATTTTTTGGGGGAGTTCTAAATTCTTAAGTTGATGTGCATGGGGGAGCACCAACAAAACGCGAATTTCGTACGCTAAGAGATCATCGGTTTCTTACTGTTTAGTTGTTTCTAGTGGTTGTAGAAAGTCTACTGGTGCACTTTCTCTTTTGCTAAATCGGTATTCTCCTAGAAAGTTAATGTGTTCCCAACTTACTGGAGAACTATGTTTTTCAAAGAAAATAGCGAAAGGCAAGACGATGAATACATTTACAAAGTGACAAAACTGTAAGAATGCACGAATGTTTGTAAGAAAGTTCGATGTTTTCCTTTTTCATTTTTTATTATAGTGAAAAAGAAGAACGAAATATTCTCTTATGTAGGAAAGGAAGATAATAATGATTGATCTATTAAATAAATGGATGTTAGAAAGTACAGGCAATTTCAATATCGTTGTAGGACTTACAGCACTTCTATTTTTGGGTTCAGTAATTGCACTTATTATTATTTACAAAAAAATTGGTAAACCAGATGAAAGAACAAATCCTATTTATTTTAAAATTATTTCTTGTATGTTTACTACTCAAATTCTAATGAATTGCATATTTATTTCTTTAGTTGGTAAAGATATCGAGAATTTCCGTCAAATCTTTATATTATTTGAAGCCTTTGTATTCTTCGTTGGAGCTATTTATTCGTTTAAATTATATAGACAAGAATTTAAATAATTTACATTTTTAGTTAATTGTATATTCTATACATATGAGGTTAACATAACGTCTCATTATCGGGATTCAATGTATTTAGAAGACTATTAAAAGTCCTCCAGATTGTTTAACTGGAGGACTTTAGTGTTCACATAATTTTTGTTATTAGAAGTTGATTAATATTAGCTTATTTGTCTTATAAGTTAAATTGAGAACAATTAGATCCCCAAATATTCCAGTTCTTTTTGTATGTTATTTAAAGCAAACCTCTCTTGTTTTTGAAAGGAGTTATTTGGTTCGTTTGAAGATAATCTCCAAAGAACTCGTGTATCCTGCCATTGTTAGAGTAAGGACTTGAACAAATTCCCAACCATCTTCAGCATGTTCGGTAATAATACGTTTATAATCTTCTTTAGGTTGCCCTTTCCATCCACCAATTTCGACTTTCACGAATTTGTAATCGTACATATTCTTCCCCCCTTTTCCTAATTGTACCATTTAGAAGAAGCGATGTATTGTACCTTTTTGACTGTATACTCTATACATGTGAGGTTGACATAACGTAACATTATCAGTAGCAAGAATAAGGCGGAACCCTAATCTCACAAGTAAATCACCTTTTTTTGTTCTATGGATCTATGCATTTTTTTATCCATTCCTATCCTGGCATGGTTTTTAAGTTACTGGATTAGCAGAAAAACTGTATAAAATCTTGCATGCTCTTAGCGGGGGACCACCAACAAAACGCGATTTCGCACGCTAAGAAAAAAGCCTTGCTACATAGGTAATGTAGCAAGGCTTTTTAAGTTGTTTAATTCTCGCTCCACGATCGGCTTTGTTAACTAACACTTTAATTATTTTAACAGCCTTTTGTTTAATTCCCACAAAGCCGTTTTGTTACTATCCCATTTTAAAAGCGTTACGGCTTCCTCAAAGCACAGCCATTTATAATTGAAGTGTTCTTTAGATAATTTAATATTTTTTGTAGGAACTTTAACTCCAAAAGAAAATTCTTTTATTACATAAACATCTTCGCCCCAAAGAAATTCACCAACTACATCCTCTACTGGTAGTGAAGACACAGAATCTAGTTTTATATATGGACTTTCTCTTGTAATACCAGCCTCTTCAAACGCTTCTCGTTTTGCTGATTCAATAGGAGTCTCACCATCTTCTCCACCACCAGCTATTCCTTGCCAATAACCATAATCACTTCGATTAAAAATGGCATATTGAATGGAATCATCAGTTTTTATATAAGGAAATATCAATACTTGATACGGTGCTCTCATTGCTTAACCTCCTCTCGAAAAAATATGAACAATTTATTCAATAACTTGCTATTTTAGTAAATAAAGTATTTGCATTTAAACTTTATAAAAATCAAATGTATTTTTTTCTAAACATATTGTTTCATTGGAATTTTTGATAATAATATCAAAACGTTGACTATACGGATGCATAAACACTTCATACTGAATCCGACGTTCTTCATGAGACTTCCTTAAGTAATTAATATCGGCTCCTCTTTCAATAATATCACGGCTAGACCTTCTCATTAATTCTGTTTCTCCATCTGTATAGAAGTAAATTTTCAAATCAAATAAATTTGGATTAATAAATGCGACACTCATTCCTTCTACAATCGTCACCTTATTTTTCGAAGAAATTAACTCACTTTTCATATAATGTGTATCCATTGTATAAAAATCTAAACGAGCTCTTACCATTTGAACATCTCTTTCTAACGCAGACAAATGATGGGCTGATGGATGACAAGCTGTCATTTTATCATAATGATTTTCATTCTGATATGTATAGTGGATATTTGTATACTTTCGTACATTTGAACTAATAATGTATGGATCTGTATTAATATAACTCACTTTATTTTGATTTAATTGGTTTATGAGCTTATTGGCGAACGTTGTTTTTCCGGCAGCACCGTGTCCTGAAATGCCAATAACAATCTGTTCATCGGTCATACTAATCCAATTTATAATTTCTTGTAATAAATTTTTCATTATTCTCCCCCTGTTATTAATATATCCCCTTATTTATATCATCTTAATATAGAGGTATCCTACTGTAAAATCATACATGAAGTGAAAAATGGTATGATTATCCATCATATCATCTCTATTTTTAAAAAACTATATTAATTTTCGAAGGATTTTATTGTTATTTGGGGTAGTACCACATGCCCATCAACCTAAGATTTTGAAGTATCCCCAAAATGAAAATTTCATCTTTTCATAATTGTCCATAGAAATTTAGTTCATTTTTTTCATTTTGGGGAAGAATGTATTTCTTAACTTGATAGCGGTGTGGCGGTACCTCATTTAGAAGACTAGTATATGCTGCTAGTCTTTTTTTATTAATTTACAAATTGAAGTAATAAAGAAAAGACACCCTAAGGTGCCTTCCTCCGACTTGAACCACTTTAATTTTAATAATATGTATTGGACATTAAGCAAACACATCCTATAAAACAGAATCATTTATTTTCATCAGATTGTTAGTGTACAAATACAAGAGAATCGAGATCATTTGTTTGGCTAGATTAAAGCAACGCCACATCTATATGGTTGAGATGTGTTACGCCTTCTAATCGAGGAATCTGCTTTATAGAACGTGTCCACAAGTTATATTTTACTACATGTAATATTTATTTGGTGTAATTTTACCGAATATGTATAATTGCATTAAGTTTACGAGAAAATGAGAGTATACTTTGGTATTGTGTAATAAAGATAAAGCCCACCTACGGAAATAGGTGGGCTTTTTAACGCATAAAGAAAAGACACCCATATAAGAGTGTCTTTCCCAATAGCTTTTTAGCAGAAGCAGCTAGCTCCAACGATGATTAATAAAATAAATAATACAACTAATAAAGCAAAGCCGCCCCCACAACTACTACAACTACCACCAAATCCCATAATAGTTCCTCCTTTAGATAGGAGGGGAAAACACGGGGTCATTCATGTATTTTAACGGGTTCACTTTACCTTATGTTTTTAGGCATTAATTGAGCAGGTCCCTTTTCTTTATAATTTTGCGGTTATTTTCTTTTGTTTATTAAAGAATTTTTGCATTTCGGGACTATTTGGAAATATCTCTTCAGCTTTATAAGAGTGAAAGTCTACTGGCTTAATCCGTTGTCGTTGTGTTAATTTTTCTTCGCCACGCATTACTCTAAGTACGCGCTGAACAGATTTAGGAAGTTCGCTTATTTGAATTTTAGTCATAATATCAACACCTCACTATTTGAATCATTATAAAAAGAATAGTTCCTTTTTTTAATCATTGATCCCTTTTCTTTGCGATTCTTGGACCAAAAGTTAACCCGACAAAGAAAACTAGGAACACATAACCAAGAACATAATCTACTCGGATTACAGCTTCTCTATTCATAAAATACAAAACAAACAGTACGACAAAGGCGATAAAAAGACTAAGGGCGAAAATTTGAGAAACAATTCTAAAAGTTAAACTATCAATTCGTTCGTCCGTTTCTGGTAGTGGATAAGCACCAGATTCATTTTTCTTCTTAAAAAACAATCTTCCTATAAGCCCGAAAATTGCTGAGAAGATAATAAATCCTATTACATACTGAAGACTCAATTCAATCCCGCCTTCAAAATAGAGAAGTACAGCTCCTATTAAACAAAGAACAGTATAAGACGTCATTCTTTCCATATTTTTATTTCTCATTGTTATTCCTCCCCAGTTTTATCTAATTGAAATAAGTCCTCCACTTTACAATCAAAAAACTCACATAATTTTAGGGCTAATTCTAAGCTGGGGTTGTATTTATTCTTCTCGATGGCGATGAGGGATTGCCTGGTGATATTAACAGAGGAAGCTAATTGCTCTTGGGTGATGTCTCTAATAACACGGTATTGTTTTACTTTGTTTATAACCAAATTCACTAATTCTCCTTTTTGTAAATTTGTTACATTTACTTTATCCAATTTAAGTAAAAATGTAAATATACATTTACAAAAAGTATATAAAACATTACAAAAAGTAAAGGAAACACTACATAAAATATTAAAACCACCAAGTTTATTTTACTTGGTGGTTTTGTTGCCCTTACGGCTTATATTGTGTTGTTTTTCTTTTGCTTATTGAAGAAACTCAGTTATTAGTATTAGGGGTACCGCCACATCGCTATCAAGCTAAGATTTTAAAGTACCCCCAAAACGAAAATTTTCTTTCTCTACAGGTAGTTACTTTGAAAAGTCAGCTCATTTTTTCGTTTTGGGGGCGTTTATTTTTCTTAAATTGATGAGCATGTATGGTGACCCCTATTAGAGTAAGTAGTAAAGATCAATCTTTTGAGAGACAACTTGCGACTGCATCAGAAATAGGTATTCTTGAAGAGTATATCTTTATTGAAAAAGCTAGTGGAAAAGATTTTAAACGTCCTGAATATCAACTTATGAAGCGTATGCTGAGAAATGGAGATGTTTTATACATTCAATCACTAGATCGTTTGGGAAGAAATAAACAAATGATCTTAGACGAATGGCAAGAATTAATTAAGGATAAGGAAATTGATATCGTTGTGTTAGATATGCCCCTTCTTAACACAATGAGATATAAAGATTTAAATGGAATTGAAACCCTTATTTCAGATTTAATTTTACAGTTATTAAGCTATATGGCTGAAGATGAAAGAAAAAGGATCCGTGAACGACAAAAAGAAGGGATTACAATTGCACTTCAAAAAGGAGTTAAATTTGGCCGCAAAAAAGTTGAAATTGATGCTAATTTTATAAAAACTTATCAAGAATGGAAAAATCATAAAATTACTGCAGTAGAAGCAATGCAAAAAGTAGGGATGAAGAGCAATACATTTTATAGAAGAGTCAAAGAATACGAATATAACTTACAAGAAAGCAATCTTTCTTAAAAAAGAAGGTCACTTTTTGCTTATTCTCCTTTTTCGGGAGCTTATATATAAAGTGAAACAAAATCCGACTCTTAAGGAGTCGGATTTATAAAATTAGTATTTGGAGTTTAATTCGCCATTTTCAGAGCATCATTTATGTTTACCTTGCCATTGCCGTATTCAAAAGGAGCTCCTAGTGGGATAGCAGTTTGATTCATAATCTCTCTAACTTTCTGATTTGATAAATAAGGATTTTTTTCAAGAATTAATGAAGCAACACCTGCAACGTGAGCGGCTGCCATAGATGTTCCACTATCTAATCTATAATCTCCATCTTTCCAGGTGCTTAGTATATCGACACCAAGTGCCATTAACTCAAGTTCGTCTCCTCTGCTTGAAAGAAACCCCCTTGTGTCATTTTTATTTAATGCTCCAACAGCGACTACTGAGGGATATTTCGCGGGATAAGTAATTGTATTTCCCTCTTTGTATCCTTCGTTTCCAGCTGAAGAAATTAGTAAAATACCTTTTTGATAAGCTTTATTCATAGCTTCTTCGAAAAAGGTTGATTCTTTCTTTCCTCCTAAGCTCATTAAAACAATATTTATATTATGTTCAATAGCCCAGTCAATTCCCTTTACAACTGTACTGTATTTCCCATTTGTGTACTTATCTAATACTTTTACAGCATATAAATCTACATTAGGTGCTATACCTGTCATTCCTACTTCATTATCTTGTGCCGCGACAATCCCTGCTAAATGTGTACCATGACCGTTATCATCATCAAAATCTGGGTGATTTTCTACAAATGAAATACCATCTTTTATTTTTAAATCTGTATGTTCTGTATCAATTCCCGTATCTAATACAGCAACAGAAACCCCTTTTCCAGTGAAGGGAATAGTGTTAATGGAGTTTTGTTTTGTTATTGAAGTTTGAATATTATTATTTTCTCCATGTGCTTTAATAGTTTGATCTTCTTCGACTTCAATAACATCACTGTCATGTTTTAAAACCTTTTCGGGGTTATAAGGGAATTCGGCTTTAATAATAGGTAAATTTGTAAATGTTTCTTTAATAATACCACCGTGTTTAATAATAAGTTGTTCGTCAATTGTTTTATTAAACATAATCAGGTAGTCTTTCTTTATATTTTCTGCAGCAAATACGCTTTTTTCATTTAATCCACTAATAATAAAAACACATAAGGATAAAATGAGAATAGTTATTTTTTTCATTGATTTCTAGTCCTTTCAAACGTAAAAATAAGGCGCAATGTGCGCCTTATTTTTGTGATTCTGAAATTAAATAATCACAAACATCTGTATATATCCCTTGTCGATTAGTACGCTTTAATAAGGTTAAAGATTCTACATCTTCAGGTAAAAATTTATTGATGAGAGATGAAAATGCTTCATAAGTAGGAGCATTTTCTAGAGATAATTCTTTTAAAACTGTAGTATCTAAATGAGAGTATTTAGATAGCATAGATTCTTTATGAGCTTCGAAATATTTAACCCCATCTTTTGCTAATTGTTCTGATTGGCGTTTTAATTGAAGAGAAAAAACACTTAAAATATCTATAAAAATATTATGTTGTTCTCTAGAGATATTATAATCAATCATATAATCATAAAGGGGATTTTCATCAACATTAACCATCTTTTTGAGTAGTTCAATTTGATATTTTAATAATTCATATTGTTTGTCATCCATTTAAGATATCTCCGTTCTATATATTATTAGTGTACATATCTATCCTAAATTAGATTTTCAAATTTTTAAAGAGCAATTGCTAAAACTGCATCTGCTAATACATCTGCTGTAGACGCAGATGCTCCACATTCGTCAATGAAGAAGTTTTTTAATCCTCTGTGTGCTAACGCTTCTGTTCGTTCTAAATAATGTGCAAGTGATAAACGATTTTCTTTAATAATGTTTTTATATGATGTTTTCCCTAAATATCCAAGGAGACTTTCTAAAGCTTCACCGCCCCATTTTAAACCATTAATTAAAAGTTGTTTTTTCCAACCTTGGGCAGACACTTCACCGTCTTCATCTAAAGAAACTGTTTGGTTTAAGTCAGTAACGTTGTAATTCGTTTGTGGGAAATTCACAACATTATTTTTGATAGGTGCATCTGTTTCAGCAGCAAAAGAAGAAAGTGGTGCAACTGTTAATAATGCAGCAAATGCCATTGAAGCTGGGATAATTTTCTTAAATTTAGATTTTAAGTTTAACATAGATAATTCCTCCAAATTTTATATTGTATAAATAACAATTCCAATTGTTCCATATTTTGGTATAATATGCTATGCCATATGCAACATTGCATATAGCTATATATATTTATAATCAGATTATTATTTTCGAGATGTTACCCCTTATAGGGGTAACCATACATGCCCATCAAGCTAAGGAATCACAATCCCCCCATAACGAAAATTCTATTGATTTGAAGTAGCTTTGCTCATCTAAATTTGATATTATGTTCAAGCGCAAAATACATAAGGGGGATTAGGAATATGGAAAGACCAGTTGTTATTGAGGGGTATACACCGGATTGGGCACTACAATTTAAAGAAGAACAAAGGCTTCTAAAAGGTATAATGGGAGATAAAGCTATTACAATTGAACATATTGGAAGTACATCTGTTGAAGGATTAGGAGCTAAACCAATATTAGATATTATGATTGGAGTTCATAATTTAAAAGAAGTAGATGAGTTTATTGAACCTTTAAAAAAGATTGCATATGAATATGTATTTCATAAAGAGTTTCCAAACAGAAGGTTTTTTAGAAAGGGATTATGGAGAGCTGGAACACATCATTTGCATGTTTATGAACTAGGGAGTGAAGAATGGAACAGTAATATCTTATTTAGAGATTATCTAAAAAACCATCCTGATACACTCCAACAGTATTATCAATTAAAACAAAAATTAGCTGAAAAACATCATCATGATAGAGTCGCATACACAAATGAAAAAGCGCCATTTATAACAGATATTATTCAGAAAGCTAAAAATGAAATTAACTTCCGCTAACAAAAATCATGGAAATATATAAAGTTATCAAACGACTATATGAGGTACCGTCCCATCGCCATAAAGCTAAAGTTTTACACTATCCATTAAGTAAAAAAGACGTTATTCTTTTTGTAGAAATATACAGAAAGGATGGCGTTTTTGTATGAATCTATCGATTCAGGATGAGTTTCATTTGTTCGCTGAAGAACTACAGCGATATCTATCTCCACATATTCTTCAACAACTCGCACAAGAGACAGGTTTTGTAAAACGTAAAAGTAAGTATGGCGCACGAGATTTGGCTGCTTTATGTATCTGGATTAGTCAACAGGTAGCAAGCGATTCTCTTACTCGATTATGTAGCCAGCTTTATGCAAATACAGCTACACTTATGAGTCCAGAAGGACTTAATCAACGTTTTAACCGATGCGCTGTTTTATTTCTACAGCGTGTATTCTCCCTTTTAATCAAAAGCAAACTAAACGATTCGTCTCGAATCTCAAACCAATACACTTCTTATTTTCAACGTATACGTATTTTAGATGCTACTATTTTTCAAGTACCCAATCATTTGGCTCCTATTTATCCTGGTTCAGGAGGATGTGCACAAACAGCCGGTATTAAGATTCAGCTAGAGTATGATTTACATAGTGGAAAATTCCTCAATTTTCAAATGGAACCAGGTAAAAATAATGATAAAACCTTTGGTACAGAATGTTTGGATACTTTACGACCAGGAGATTTATGTATTCGAGATTTAGGATACTTTTCTCTAAAAGATTTAGACCAGATGGATCAACGAGGGGTGTTCTATGTTTCACGGTTGAAATTAAATAATAGAGTATATGTGAAAAATGAATCTCCAGAATTCTTTCGAGATGGGACAGTAAAAAAACAATCTTTATATGCTTTACTTGACCTTGAACATATCATGCATCAGATAAAACCAGGAGATACTTATGAAATTCGAAATGCCTATGTTGGACAACAAAAATTACCCTCACGAGTTGTAATATACAGACTCACATCAACTCAAGTTCATAAACGTAGGAAACAGCAAACTTATGTTGAAAAGAAAAAAGGGGTTACATACTCTGAAAAAAGTAAACGTTTAACAGAAATCAATGTTTATATTACCAACATCCCATGGGAAATTGTTCCGATGGAACATGTTCACGAGATTTACTCTCTACGTTGGCAAATAGAGATTGTATTTAAAACATGGAAATCTCTTTTTGGTATCAATCATTGTCACAATATTAAGCGAGAGCGTCTAGAATGTCATCTTTATGGACAGTTAATCGCTATTTTTCTTTGTTCTTCCACTATGTTCAAAATGCGACAGTTGTTACTACAGAAAAAACAAAAAGAATTAAGTGAATATAAAGCAATTTATATGATTCAAGATCATCTGTACTTAGTATATGAAGCTATACAACAAGACACCCAAGAAGCATCAAAAATTTTTATTCGTCTGTTTGACCTCTTACAGAAAAACGGACGGAAATCCCATCGATATGAGAAAAAGACAGTCTTTGATATTTTAGGTGTTGTTTATCAGTGCACTGTATCCAATTTAAAGCAGAAAACTGCATAACCTTTAAAAATACACCTTATCAAGGTTTATTTGGAATGCGTATTTTTAGAAACAAATAAACAAAATATCAAGCATATAGGCAGCAAGAACGGAAGTTCATGAAATACCCAACCTTAGCTTGATGGGCATGGGGTACCGCCACATCGCTATCAAGCTAAGCCCATACAACGTTAATTATAGTAGAGGTTGTTTCTTTTTTTAAAAAGCT
>NZ_MAOC01000099.1 GCF_001884135.1 Bacillus nitratireducens
ACTATTATTAATAAGGTTTTTAACACTATCACTGGTATTTAGCTCAGCATTACTTAACCCCTCTGGAGCCCATCCGAATTTTTTATTAAATTCAAATTTTGTTGCTACATTGCCAGTTTCTGAATCTATAATATTCAATACATCTCCATTCTGGAAAGCTCTTGTATAACCCCTCTCATATGAAAATTCCGGTAATACAATATTTTTACTTCCTGTGAACCCTCTTGCAGTAAATGGATAATTATCGACATTAGCTTCCCACCTTGGAATCGTCAACTTTGATGGATCATTTTCTATATATTCAATAGCCCCATAA
>NZ_MAOC01000100.1 GCF_001884135.1 Bacillus nitratireducens
GAAAACATTTGCTTCAAGCCAATTATGTTCTTGTTGTGGATATCAAAACAAAGACGTTAAAAATCTAAACCTACGTAAATGGGACTGCCCTTCTTGCCTTACACACCATGATAGGGATATTAACGCAAGTATCAATCTAAAGAATGAAGCGATAAGGCTTCTAACCGCAAGGACTGTGGAGATAGCCTAATAAATTAGAGTTCGATAGAACTCTTTACTTAGGAATCCCCCTCTTCTAAACGAAGTGAAA
>NZ_MAOC01000101.1 GCF_001884135.1 Bacillus nitratireducens
CATAGCTAAAAATTTGAAACCCGTCAGGGTTTATTTGATGTGCCTACTTTTATGCTATCTATAAAAGACTACGTGAAAAAACCACATTTTGTATAAAAGGATACCTTAAGTTGATGGATGTGTGGTGGAACCCCATACCCTTCAACTTAAGAACAGAAACTTACGCTTGACATAATATCAAATTGAGATGAGCAAAGCTATTTCAAGTGAATAGAATCCACTCTTTAAGAATACATAAAATATATACATACAAGCTTAGTCTAATCACTACATCATTAGTGATAGTAGGATTCTATAGATTTGGGAGGAAGAGATATGCAAAAAAAGGTTCTCCTGTTTACAGATTTGGGGATTGATGATGCGTTTGCTATACTGTACACCTTTTTTCGTAAAGACATTCAACTTGTAGGAATCGTAGCTGATTATGGAAATGTATCAAGAGAAAATGTAATAAGAAATATTAACTATTTGAAGTACATTGCGGGAAGAGAAGAGATACCTGTATTCCTTGGTGCTTCTGTACCGTTGACAGGTATATTGATTCAGTATTTCCCTGAGGTACATGGAAAAGTCGGATTAGGTCCTATTATTCCCCCTGAAATTCCATATCCAGTTTATCCCTTAAATGATATTTATCAAATTATAGAATCAAATTTAGAAGATCTTACAATTATCAATTTAGGAAGACTTTCTTCGCTAGCTACGACTTTTGTATTGAATTTAGAAACAATGCGAAACGTAAGAGAATGCATTTGCATGGGAGGAGCTTTTTTCTATCCAGGTAACGTAACTGCTGTGGCTGAAGCTAACTTTTACGCAGACCCTTATGCAGCAAATTTAATTCTGCAGCATGCAAAGAACTTGACAATTATTCCTTTAAATGTGACTCAACATGCAATTGTTACACCCGAAATGGTCCAGCAAATCGATGCATTTCATCGGAATACACAGGATCCTGTAGGACTCATCATCAAACCTATGTTAGATTATTATTATAATTTCTACTCCAAGTCTAATCCTGGTATCAGTGGAAGTCCTATGCATGATTTTGTAACAGTGTGGTATTTGCTGAATCAAGAGGCCATTGGCCTTTCAAGAGTACCCATTAAAGTAATTCCTGATCAAGGAGAAGGATTTGGTCAAAGTATTGCAGACTTTCGTTTTGTTACTAATCCAGGCTATAAAACGCATAATGTAGCTTTTCAGTTTGATTATGAAAGATTCAAGAAGGATATTATGGAAACGTTCCTACAGAAGAGAGTGTAACAGACTTTATTAACTTCAGATAATACGGATTATGTGAATGAAATATCACTGCACTTAACGTACAGGAATTCGACTTTTTTAGGTTAAAATTCGTCTAGCATACAAAACTTCCGAAATGTTGGCTGTATCCTATCACTATCAAGCTAACAAAATAAAATCCCTCTAATTGCTGGTACATTAAAACTTTAACTTGATGACCTATGGTGCTATCCCATAAAGAAAAGACACTCAAATGAGCGCCTATTTCTTTTAATATCCGAATTATTATTCTCTACTAACACTACGAAAATAAGAACATACCATCAAGAGATACGTAAGTAATCTAACATATATTTGCACGTGTCTCCTTCAATTAAAACGTTTCATAATTCTTAATCTGCATTTTTTTCCAGTTAGTAAAAAATCCCTCATATAAATATGTGGGACTTTTTTATTTCTCTAATTTAGCGTTTCTAATCTTGTACTCCAGTGTTACTTTATTCAATCACAATAATATATTAATAGTTTGTGACACCTTACATTATTTACATAACGTTTTTATTGTCTACTTATATTGATACCCGCGCCTGAAGGAATACGGACACGATTCTGAGTATGAAGGGGCATTCTAGAAAATATTCAAAGTAATTCTATAAATTTCATTAATGATTTTGATACGTTTCCTTCAAAAAACTTACAGATTGTTTGATTAGCGCTTTTAGAACATTACTATCAATATCTGCTATTTTATTAATATAAATACACGATTTTCCAGA